>NZ_JBFBBR010000013.1:0-197954 GCF_040682795.1 Streptomyces sp. NPDC051105
CGGGGCCGCGGGGGCGGCGGGTTTGTCCCCCCCGCCCCCCGCCCCCCACGGTTCGCCCCGGCCACCCCACCTGAGGGGCGCGGGGAACTGCGCGAACAACCCCCACCGGCCGGCACATGACCCACCGCCCGAACGCCCCCCGGGCCACACGCCACGCTGGCGTAAGCCAACACATCACACACCTCCCACTATGTGGGTAAGTTCCGGACATGACCAAGGCCGGAACCACCCTCACGGCGTCCGCGGCCCCGGCCGCCTCCGTGCGTCTCCCCCGGCGCCGTGGCATCGAACTCGCCCTGCTCGTGCTGGCGGTGCTGCTCTCCGTGTACGGCTACTGCGCGGTCGGGCTGGCCCGCACCGGCACCGTCCCGCCCGGCGCCGCCGGTTACGGTGCCGGCCTCGGCGTCCTCGCGCTCGTCGCCCATCTCGCCGTCCGCTTTCGCGCGCCGTACGCCGACCCGCTGCCGCTGCCGATCGGCGTGCTGCTCAACGGACTCGGCCTGGTCCTGATCTACCGGCTGGACCTGGGGACCCCTGGCGACCGGGCGGCCCCCGCCCAACTCGTCTGGTCCACCCTGGGGGTCGGCCTGTTCATCATGGTCGTGCTGATGCTGCGCGACCACCGCCTCCTCCAGCGCTACTCCTACGTCTGCGTCGCCGCCGCGCTCGTCCTGCTGCTGCTCCCGATCTTCTTCCCGGCGGTCAACGGCGCCCGGATCTGGATCCGGATCGCCGGATTCTCCATCCAGCCCAGCGAGTTCGCGAAGGTGCTGCTCGCGGTGTTCTTCGCCGCGTATCTGGCCGCCAACCGCAACGCGCTCGCCTACGCCGGCCGCCGGCTGTGGTTCATGCAGTTCCCGACGGGGCGGGTGCTCGGCCCGATCGTCACCATCTGGCTGGTGAGCGTCGGCGTCCTGATCCTCGAACGCGACCTGGGCACGTCCCTGCTCTTCTTCGGCCTCTTCGTCGTCATGCTCTACGTCGCCACCGGGCGCACCGGCTGGATCGCCGTGGGCCTGCTGCTCGCGGTGCTCGGCGCGGTCGCCGTCGGCCATCTGGAACCGCATGTGCACGGCCGGATCGAGGACTGGCTGCACCCCTTCGCCTCGA
Source organism: Streptomyces sp. NPDC051105 (assembly GCF_040682795.1). NCBI lineage: Bacteria > Bacillati > Actinomycetota > Actinomycetes > Kitasatosporales > Streptomycetaceae > Streptomyces > Streptomyces sp. NPDC051105. Next base: position 1,111 of record NZ_JBFBBR010000013.1, read on the forward strand.
TCGACGCCGGGCAGGGGCCGAACCAACTCGCCCAGTCCCTCTTCGCGTTCGCCGCCGGCGGGGTGCTGGGGACCGGGCTCGGCCTCGGCCATTCGATCCTGATCGGCTTCGCCGCCAAGTCGGACTTCATCCTGGCCACCGCAGGCGAGGAGCTCGGCCTCACCGGACTGTCCGCGATCTTCCTCCTCTACGGCCTGCTCGTCGAGCGCGGCTACCGGGCCGGCCTCGCCCTGCGCGAGCCCTTCGGCCGGCTGCTCGCGGTCGGGCTGGCCTCGATCGTCGCGCTCCAGGTCTTCGTCATCGCGGGCGGGGTGACCGGGCTGATCCCGCTGACCGGCATGGCGATGCCGTTCCTCGCCCAGGGCGGCTCCTCGGTGGTCACCAACTGGGCGATCGTGGCGCTGCTGATCCGGGTGAGCGACTCGGCCCGCCGCCACTACGACGGACGGGTGGCCCCATGAGCCGCCGCGACCGGCAGGGCACCGGCATGGCCAGGTACATCCGGCGGGCCCGCGCCTTCTGTGCCCTGCTGCTCTTCGCCCTGCTCGTCAACGCGGCCCGCGTCCAGGTGGTCCGGGCCCACGCCTACGACGACAACCCCGCCAACCGCCGTGCCACCATCGCCCGTTACGGCCTGCCGCGCGGCGACATCCTGGTCGGCGGCGAGCCGGTCACCGGCTCCCGGGACAGCAGGGAGCAGCTCCGCTACGAACGCACCTACCCGCAGGGGCCGTTGTACGCCCCGGTGACCGGCTTCGCCTCGCAGCTGTACGGCACCACGTTCCTGGAGAACGCCGAGGACGGGCTGCTCTCCGGCACCGACCCGCTGCTGTCGCCGTTCCCACTGTGGAACGACACCAGCCGCTCGCAGAACCCGGGCGGGAACGTCGTCACGACCCTGAACCGGTACGCGCAGGAGGCCGCCTACCGGGGACTGGGCGCCCGCAAGGGCGCGGTGGCCGCGATCGAACCGTCGACCGGCCGGATCCTAGCCCTGGTCTCCACCCCGTCGTACGACCCCTCCGAACTGTCCGGCAACAGCGAGGCGGTGGCCTCGGCCTGGGCGCGCCTGAACGACGACCCGGAGAAGCCGATGCTCAACCGCGCGGTACGGCAGACCTATCCGCCGGGGTCGACCTTCAAGGTCGTCACCGCCGCGGCCGCGCTGGACGCGGGCGTGGTCACCGACCTGGACGCGCCGACCGACTCCCCCGACCCCTACCGGCTGCCGGGCACCACGACCCGGCTGACCAACGAGGGGGACGGCTGCGCGGACGCCTCGCTGCGGGCGGCCTTCGAGTGGTCCTGCAACACGGTCTTCGCGAAGCTGGGCGTGGACGTGGGGGTCGCGGACATGACGGCGACGGCCCAGGCGTTCGGCTTCAACGACAGGCACCTGCGCATCCCCTTCGCCACCGCGCCGAGCACCTTCGACACGAGCGTGGACAAGGCGCAGCTGGCGCTGTCGTCGATCGGGCAGTACAACACCCGCGCCACCCCGTTGCAGATGGCGATGGTCGCGGCGGCGGTGGCCAACGGCGGCATGGCACGGCCGCCGTATCTGGTGGAACGGATCGTGCGGCGGACCGGCGAGACCGTCGCCACGGGCGGGGCCGGGCCGGTCCGGCAGGTGATGAGCCCCTCGACGGCGGTCCGGATGAAGGAGCTCATGACGGACGTGGTGCAGGAGGGCACCGGGTCCAACGCGGCGATCCGCGGCGCCACGGTCGGCGGCAAGACCGGCACCGCGCAGCACGGTATCGGCAACTCCGGGGTGCCGTACGCCTGGTTCGTGTCCTGGGCGCAGGCGGACAACGACCTGGAGCCGAAGGTCGCGGTGGCCGTGGTGGTGGAGGACGCGGCGGCCGACCGGGGCGACATCAGCGGGGGCGGGGACGCCGCGCCGATCGCCAGGGCGGTGATGCGGGCGGCACTGGGGCTCTGATGCGGGCCGGGCCGACGGGGCCGGGTAGACGCGGAGTCAACAAGTCGTGCGCGGGGGATTGACCGCCTTGCTGACAAGCGGTCTCATAAGAGCGGACGACCACATACCCCCGGGTAACGAGGTGAGGGAGCCATGACGACCCTGACGGAAGCGGAAGCGGACGCGGTCGACGGACTGCGCGACGCGCTCGGCCTGCTCAAGGACCGCGAGCAGGTGGCCGAACGACTGCTCGTCTCCTCCGCGAAGCACTCCTTCGACCCGGACGAGGAGCTGGACTGGGACGCGCCCTTCGAGGAGGGCAAGTGGTTCTGGCCGCCGGAGCTGGTGTCGCTCTACGACACCCCGATGTGGAAGCGCATGTCCGAGGAACAGCGGATCCTGCTCTCCCAGCACGAGGCCACGGCCCTCGCCTCGCTCGGCATCTGGTTCGAGCTGATCCTGATGCAGCTGCTGGTGCGGCACATCTACGACAAGGCGGCGACGAGCGCGCACGTGCGCTACGCGCTGACCGAGATCGAGGACGAGTGCCGGCATTCGAAGATGTTCGCGCGCCTGATAGCCCGCGGTGACGCGCCCTGGTACCCGGTGAGCCGGGCCCACCTGAACCTGGGCCGCCTCTTCAAGACCATCTCGACCACGCCCGGCTCCTTCACGGCCACGCTGCTCGGCGAGGAGGTCCTGGACTGGATGCAGCGGCTGACCTTCCCCGACGAGCGGGTACAGACACTGGTCCGGGGGGTCACGCGGATCCACGTGGTCGAGGAGGCCCGGCACGTCCGGTACGCCCGCGAGGAGCTGCGCCGCCAGATGATGACGGCACCTCGCTGGTCGCAGGAGTTCACCCGGGTCACCTCCGGGGAGTTCGCACGGGTGTTCTCGGTGGCCTTCGTCAACCCCGAGGTCTACACCAACGTGGGCCTGGACCGGCGGGAGGCGGTGGCCCAGGTACGGGCGAGCGGGCACCGGCGGGAGGTCATGCAGAGCGGTGCGAAGAAGCTGACGGACTTCCTGGACGACATCGGGGTGCTCCGGGGGGCGGGACGGCGGTTGTGGCGCAGTTCGGGGCTGCTGGCCTGAGTCCCGGGTGCGGGGGCGGGGCGGATGCGGGGGGTGCCGATGCGGGGGGTGCCGATGCGGGGGGTGCCGATGCGGGGGGTGCCGATGCGGGGGGTGCCGATGCGGGGAGGGCGGATGCGGGGAGGGCGGATGCGGGGGGGTGCGGATGCGGGGGGATGCGGGGGGGCGATCGCGTCCACGCGGCGGACCCGCATGTCGCACACGGTCCCGCGTCCCTAGGTCCGCGTGGGTGCGGTCGGCCGCAAGGTCCCGAAGACCTCGTCCGGCCCGTCCGTCGCCGTCTTCGGCAGCGTGGGAGCCGTGTAGTGGGCCAGGGGCCGGGCCTTCGGGTCCGGACGTACCGCGCCCAGGATGGGGTTGGCCGCGATCGGGGAGACCTTGATCCTCGCGCCGGGGCGGGGGGCCTGGACCACCTTGCCGTCGCCCAGGTAGAGGGCCACGTGGGTGGCTTCGGGGAAGTAGACGACCAGGTCGCCCGGGCGCAGCCGGTTCAGCGGGACGTGGGGCAGGTCGGCCCACTGCTGCTGGCTGGTGCGCGGGATGGGGGTGCCGGCGTGGTCCCAGGCCTGTGAGGTCAGGCCCGAGCAGTCGTACGACGCCGGGCCCTGCGCGCCCCACTGGTACGGCTTGCCCAGCTGCCGCACCGCGTAGCGCACCGCGCGGTCGCCCTCCTCGGACGGGGGCGGTGTGGTGGCGCTCAGGGCGCCGGACGTGGTGAGTTTCCGCTGCGCGTCCGCCGTGTTGGTCCGCTCCAGGTCGGCCAGGGCGGTCAGCTGGGCTGGGGTGAGGGAGGCCAGCATGCGCTCCACCTCGGACAGCCGGCCCTGGACCTCGTCGCGCTGCTTCTTCTGCGCCTCGGCGAGGGCGAGTCGGGTGTCCAGCGCCTTGCGGGCCTTGCGGGCCAGGTCGGTCTGCCGCTCCTCGTCGTCCACGAGACGCCCCACCGTGCGGGCCCGTGCGCGTGCCAACTGCCCGATGACATGGCCCTCGTCGAGCGCGTGCTGGGGGTCGCGGGCGAGGAGCAGCCGTAGGTACGGGGAGAGCCCGGTGACGCTCTGGTACTGCTGGCGTGCCAGCCGGCCCGCCTCGGCCCTGCTGGCGTGCAGGGAGAGCCGGGACTTGGCCAGCTCGTCGTCCAGCCGGTCCACTTCGGCGCGCTGCCGCCTCAGCCGTTCCTCGGTCGCGTTGTAGGTCTCGGTGGCCTGCTCGGTCCCCCGGTACAGCCCCTGAAGGTCCGTCAGCAGCTCGGCCACCGGACGCTCGGGTTCGGGCGCGGCGAGTGCGGTCTCGGGCGCGAGGACGGCCTGGGCCGCCACGGCGGCCGTACAGGCCAGGCGCAGGAACCTTCCTGACACGTCATCACCTCCGATGCGGGACGGCCTCTCCGTACCGCATCGTGATAATCAGACATGTAGGCCTGGTTCGCGCAGCGATGGTGGGCTCATCGGCGCAGCCCTTTCACCCGTCCGTGTCGTCCGGCTTGCGGGACTGCGCGGGGTCCGGTGCGGGGGCGGGCTCCGGGTCCGGCTTCGACCACGGCCACTTCGGGCCTCCGCCGCCGCCCTTGCCCGTGGGGTCGTACACGTACTTCCAGCCCTGGGTCAGACCCAGGCGCTTGCCGTGTCCGCGGGGGACGCGCCGGTAGACCAGGACGGTGGGCTTGCCACCGGCCGGATCCGGGACCGGGATGCGGTACGTCTTCGGGGGGTGGCCGGTCATGCCCAGCAGTACGGGGAGCACACGCCCGTCCATGGGGCCGCCCTCGAAGGGGGTGTCCTGACTCTTCACGGCACCAGTTTCAGCCATCCGCCGCGAGGGCGTCGACGAGGGCGGCCGTCTGCGGGTCGCGGCGCGCGGTGACGCTCAGTACGGCGACGAACTGGTCCACCAGCCAGTCGCGCAGCTCGTCGGCGGGCGGCTGCTTGTCCTCGTCGAGCCAGATCAGGGAGGCCGCCTCGACGGCGGTGATCCACATACGGACGGTCATGCGCAGCCGGGGCCCGGGGTCGGCGATGCCGAGGTGGCTGAGGATGTGCCGCGCCGCGGCCCGTCGTACGCCGTCCACGGTCGCCGTCGTCCGTGAGGTCTCCACCACGCTGCCGCCCTGGAGCAGGGCGCTGAAGCCGGCGTCGTGCTGGTCGACGAAGGCGAGGTAGCGGTCGAGGGCGCGGGAGAGGCGGGGCAGCAGCGGGCCCTCGCGGGGTTCGTCGAAGCAGTGCTCCAGCTCCTCGGCGGCCGACCTGAGCGCGGCCTCGTAGAGCTGCTGCTTGCCGCCCGGGAAGTACCGGTACACCAGCGGGCGGGAGACCCCGGCCGCCTCCGCCACGTCATCGAGGGAGACGTCCTCGGGGACGCGGTGCGCGAAGAGGGAGAGGGCCGCTTCGAGGAGCTGGCTGCGCCGCTCCTCGACGGACAGCCTGCGGTAGGCGGGGGTGGCGGCCTGCGGGGTCATGAGTGCAGCGTATGCGCTCCGCTGGGGGCGCCGCGATGGGCCGTCGGTCGGGTGCGGCGCCGTTGTGGCTGGTCGCGCCCACGCGGCGGAGCCGCATATCGGCACAGCCCCGCGCCCCGTTAGGTGGGACCAGTGCGCCTACCTAACGGGCGCGGGGAACTGCGCGACCAGCCACCGCGCACCCGCGGCCGAAACCGCCCGGATCAGGCGGCGCCGGCCACCGACGCCAGGTAGGCCTCCGTCTTCGCCGGCTCGTAGAAGAAGTTCTCGAAGTCCGAGGGGTCGTTGAAGGCGTTGGCGAAGCGGTCGGCGGCCGGCTGGAGCTGGCCTGCGGCGCCGATCAGGTTGAGGATGTGCTCCGGCGGGGGCGCCAGCATGGCGTTCGTCCACTTGGTGACGTGCTGGGCGGTGTCCCAGTAGCGGTCGAAGGTCTGCCGCATCCAGGTCTCGTCGAACTCCTTCTCGCCGTGCTCGAGGATCGAGGCGAGATAGGCGGCGGCGCACTTGGCCGCCGAGTTGGAGCCCTGGCCGGTGATCGGGTCGTTCGCGACGACGACGTCCGCGACGCCCAGCACCAGGCCACCGCCGGGGAGGCGGCCGACGGGGTTGCGGACGGTGGGTGCGTAGCGGCCGGCCAGTGTGCCACCCGCGTCGGTCAGTTCGACCTTGGTGGCCCGCGCGTACTCCCAGGGCGTGTACCGCTCCATGAGTTCCAGGGTCAGGGAGAGGTGCTCCGCCGGGTCCTTGACGCCGTTGAAGACGTCCAGCGGGCCGCCGGGTATGCCCTCCCAGAAGAGGATGTCGGCCGGTCCGGAGGTGGTCAGGGTCGGCATGACGAAGAGTTCGCCGACACCGGGGACCAGGTTGCAGCGGACCGCGTAGAAGTCCGGATGCTCGGGGCGGGGGCCGAGGCCGTGGACGTAGGCGACGGCGAGGGCGCGCTGCGGCTCGGTGTAGGGGGACCGCTCCGGGTCCCGGCCGAACATCTGGACGAGCTCGCCCTTGCCCGCCGAGACCAGCACCAGGTCGTAGGCGCGGGCGAAGTAGTCGAGGTCGCCGACCGCCGCGCCGTGGATGACCAGCTGGCCGCCGCGCTGGGCGAAGGTCTCCATCCAGCCGGCCATCTTCACCCGCTGGTCGACCGACTGCGCGTACCCGTCGAGCTTGCCCACCCAGTCGATCGCGCGGGCCGCGGGGCCCTCGCCCCAGGATCCGGGGGCGGCGACCGAGACGCCGAGTCCTTCGATCTTCGGGGCCTGGGACTCCCAGAAGTTCAGCTGGAGATCGCGCTCGTGCTGCAGTGCCGTGTGGAACATGCACTGCGTCGACATGACCCGGCCGGAGCGGATCTCGTCCGCGGTCCGGTTCGACATCAGGGTGACCTCGTAGCCGTGCGACTGGAGGCCGAGGGCGAGCTGGAGGCCGGACTGGCCGGCCCCCACGACGAGTATCTTCCGCATGCGGGTGGTGGCTCCTAACGAAGATCTACTCGGGGGTTTCGTCCAGCGCGTGGGCGACCAGGGACAACAGCGTCTCGATCACCGGGACACGACGACGGGCGTCCATGATCATTACAGGTACGCGCGGGGGGATCGTCAATGCCTCCCGCACGTCCTCGGGTTCGAAGCGCTCACTGCCGTCGAAGTGGTTGACCGCGACGACGTACGGCAGCCCGCAGCTCTCGAAGTAGTCCAGTGCCGGGAAGCAGTCCTTCAGGCGCCGGGTGTCCGCGAGGACGACGGCCCCGATCGCGCCCCGCACCAGGTCGTCCCACATGAACCAGAACCGCTGCTGGCCCGGCGTGCCGAACAGGTAGAGCACCAGGTCGTCGTCGAGGGTGATGCGGCCGAAGTCCATGGCCACGGTGGTGGTGAGCTTGTCGGGCGTGGCGGTGAGGTCGTCGGTCTCCTCGCTCGCCTCGGTCATCAGCGCCTCGGTCTGCAGGGGCGTGATCTCCGAGACGGCGGTGACCAGCGTGGTCTTGCCGACGCCGAAACCGCCCGCCACGACTATCTTCGTCGCGATGGGGGCACGGGCGCGGTCCGTCTGCCAGGACCGCACATCCTCCTCCCCGTCGAGGAGCGGGGCGACGCCGGAGGCGTCAGAGACGGCGTAGTCCACTGAGCACCCTTTCGAGCAGAGCGCGGTCCGGGCGGCCCACGCCGTGACCGGTCCCGGTTCCGTACACACGGATCTTTCCCTGGTCCGCGAGGTCGCTGAGCAGGACCCGGACCACACCGAGCGGCATCTTCAGCAGCGCGGCGATCTCGGCCACCGTGCGCATACGGCGGCACAGTTCGACGATGGCCCGCATCTCCGGCATCACCCGGGTGTTGAGGGAACCATTCGTCAGTTCCTTGCGCTCCTCGGGGGCCTCCAGCGCGGCTGTGCTGCCGACGAACGTCTCCACGAGCAGGACGTGACCGAAGCGGGTACGGCCGCCGGTGAGCGAGTAGGGGCGGACGCGGGCGGGTTTGCGGTCGCCGCGTACCGGGAGGTTCTGCCTGCGGTTCTTCGGCGCGTTGCTCACTGGCCGCTCCTCGTCGCGTCTGCCTCCAGGGATTTCCTCAGCTCGGTGCGGAGTTCGGGGGTCAGGACGTGACCGGCGCGGCCGACGAACAGCGCCATGTGATACGCCACGACGCTCATGTCGCACTCCGCGGAGCCGTGTACGCCGAGCAGCGAGCCGTCGCTGATCGACATCACGAAGAGGCTGCCCTCGTCCATCGCGACCATCGTGTGCTTGACCCCGCCGAAGTCCATCAGCCGGGCGGCGCCGATGGTCAGGCTGCCGATGCCGGAGACGATGGTGGCGAGGTCGGCGGCGGAACCGCGCGGGCCGCGCCGCTTCTCGGTGCGGGCCTCCCGGGCCTCTTCGTTGCGTCCGGGGTCCGAGGAGAGCAGGAGCAGTCCGTCCGAGGAGACCACGGCGACGGACTGGATACCGGACACCTCCTCCACGAGGTTGCTCAGCAGCCAGTGCAGATTACGGGCCTCACTGCTCAGTCCGAAGGTACTGGGCGCGGTCAACTGCTTGCCTCCTCGACTGTGCCCCCCGTGGCTTCTTCGGACACGACTGGTCCGGGTACGGCTGGTGTGGTGCTCGGCACCTGGTTCTGGCCGGTCTGCTCGGCGATCTCCACCGCGACGTCACGGCGGCCGGCGTCGGCCCCGCTGCGGAACCCGCCGAGCCTGCGGCGCAGGGCGTCGGCGTCGACGCCGCTGCCGCGCTGGCGGGGGGCTGGGGCTTGGGTGGTGATCTTGGGGGTGCGCTTGGGGAGGCCCTTGCTGGTGACCGGGTCCTCGTCGTCGGCGCTGTCGTCCCCGACGGCACCGCCCGTGCGGGCGCCGCCGAAGCCGTCGTTCCCACCGGCACCACCTGTGCGGCTTTCGTGGTCGAGTGCGGGTGGCCCCAGTGGGGCCCGCTCGCCGTCGGCGACCGCGGACCGCGGCCGCGTGTGCCCCTCGGCGTCAGCGGGGTGCGCCTGCTCCCCGGCGCCGGCGGGCGGATGCGCCTGCTCCCCGACGGCAGCGGGGTGTGCCCGCTCCCCGGAGGCAGCGGGGTGCGCCCACTCCCCGGCGGCAGCAGAGTGCGCCCACTCCCCCGGGGCAGCAGAGTGTGCCCACTCCCCGGCGGCAGCGGGGTGTGTCTGCTCCCCGGTGGTGGTGGATCGTGTCGGCTGGTCTCCCGCGGCGGAGTCCGGTCCTGCCGGGTCCGGGACCAGGAGTTCCATCGTCGTCTCGGCGAGGGTCTCTGGTGGGACCTTCGGTGCGGCCGCCGGTTCGTGGGTGGGCTGTTCGTCGGCGTCCCGTACGGCCTTCTCCGCGAGCGTCACCAGGGGGTCGCCGGACTTCGCGCGGCCGTACAGGACGTTGGAGTTGACCTCCGCGTCCGCGCCGGGCAGGGAGAAGCCGTGGGTGCCGCCGGAAGCCGTCGCGGCCGAGGGGGCCGCCGTCGTGGGGGCCGCGGCCAGCAGGGGCTGGGGCAGGACCACGACCGCCGCCACCCCGCCCTGCTTCTGCTCGCGCAGCTGCACCCGGACGCCGTGCCGGTGGGCCAGGCGGGCCACCACGTAGAGGCCGAGGCCGAGACCGCCCTCGCCCTCCTGGTCGTACGGCGACTCGGGGTCGAAGTCGGCGAGGCGGCCGTTGAGACGGACCAGGCGGTCGGCGGTCATGCCGATGCCCTCGTCCTGCACGGAGAGCATGACCTCGCCGCTCTCCAGCAGCCAGCCGGAGATCTCCACGGGCACGTCGGGCGGCGAGGACGCGGTGGCGTTCTCCATCAGCTCGGCGAGCAGGTGGCTGAGGTCGTCGGCGGCGAAGCCGGCCACGTGCGCGTGCGGAGGCAGGGCCGAGATCCGGACCCGCTCGTAGCGCTCGATCTCGCTGACCGCCGCCCGGACGACGTCCACCAGCGGGATCGGGCCGGCGTGCTGCTGGACGTGCTCGGTGCCGGCGAGGACCAGGAGGTTCTCGCTGTGCCGGCGCATGACCGTGGCGAAGTGGTCGAGTTTGAAGAGGGTCGACAGGCGGTCGGGGTCCTGTTCCCGCTCCTCCAGGGTCTCGATGACCGCCAGCTGGCGTTCCACCAGGCCGAGGGTGCGCAGCGCGAGGTTGACGAAGGTGCCGCCGATGCTGGTGCGCAGCCGCTCCAGCTGGTCGCCGGCGTCGGCCAGTTCGGCGCGCAGTTCCTCGCGGGCGTCGGCCATCTTCTGGCGCTGGCCGACCAGGTGCTTGCGGTCGGTCTCCAGGGTGGCGATGCGGTCGTAGAGCTCCGCGGCGTGCGCGTGCAGGGCGTTGACGGAGCGGACCACCTGGGCGAACTCGTCGTTACGGCCCGTGAACGTGATCGGTTCCTCGGCGCGCGGGTCCTCGGCCTCGGCGAGCCGCGCCGAGCCCCGGCGGAGCACCGAGAGGGGGCGGGTGAGGGTGCGGGCCATGGCCGTGGCGATGCCCACCGCCACCAGCATCAGGGCACCCAGCACCGCGACCCGGATCTCCAGCGCGGTGACGTCGTCGTCGCGGAGCGCCGCGAGGTCCTTGGTGCGGTGGTCGTAGAGGGCGGACTCGGCGCCCCGCATCAGGTCGACCCGGGCGGACAGCGCCGTGTCCAGCTTCTTGGTGCCGGTGGCGAGGTCGTCGTCGGAGAGGGTCGGCTGGTCGGTGAGGGCGGCCAGGTACTTGTCGGCGTCGTTGACGTCGTTGCCGGTGACCGTGGAGTCGTACGACTCGACCGCCGCCTCGGGCGCGGTGTCGCGGAAGTCGGCGAGGGCCGCGTCGGCGCGCAGCCTGGCCTGCTGGGCGGCGGCGGTGAGCGCGTCGCGCTGCTTCCTGTCCGCGTCCGAGGTCGTCCTGCTCGTGGTGGGCAGGCCGGTGAGCGGGTCGATTGTGGTCTGGGTGGAGGTGGGGATGTTCAGGGCGGCGAGCAGGAGGCCCCGGGCCGCCGCGGACTGCTGGACGGCGGAGTCCAGCTGGGCGAGCGCGTAGGCGCCGGAGCCGGCCCTGGGGGGCGTCTGCTCGGCCAGTTCCTCGGCGAGCCGGTGGAGTTCGGTGATGGTCCGGGAGTACGCCTCGTGCGCCTGCAGGGCGGTGCTCTCGCCGGTGAGCGCGGAGCGCCGGACGGCCGCGATGCCGTCGAGGTCGGTGCGCAGCCAGCCCGGGATGTCGGTGTCCGCGCGCAGGTCCTCGACCTGGCGGTCGACCCGGGCGCCGCGGTCCTGCGAGGGCGCCTTGGACCTGGGGCGGCCCGCCGCGACGTAGGAGGTGACCTCGTCACGCTCGTCGGCGAGCGAGTTGGCCAGCGCCAGTGCGTCCTGGGTGCGCCCGGCGAGGGTCACCAGGTCCTGGGAGTCGCTCAGCTGCCCGGAGGCGGTCAGCAGAGCGGGCGCGCCGGCCCCCGCGATCGCCGCGGCCACCACCGCCACGGCCACGATCAGCCGCGTGCGGACATGCTTGCGGCGGCCGGTGCCGACGGGAGCGACGGCGCCCGTTTCGGAGGCCGTCTTCTTGCCTGTGCGCCGAGGCCGCGTCTTCTGCACCGGTGCTCGCATTCCTGAACTCGTGTACCCAAGGGGCCGGGTGGCACCCCGTCATAATCCCCGGCATTTCGGTGCCAAGTGGTGCGGGTACCCGATACGTGCACCCGTTATGCAGGTCCCCGACCCTCCCAGCGCCGGTGGGCGGCGGTCTCACATCGCCTGACCCGCCACCCGAAGGAGTGAACATCGGAGGGGAGTTGGCGGGCAAGTTCCGGCGGACCGTGCGGGGGCCTTTTCCGGCTGGCCGGTTGGACGCGGACGACAGGCTTTGACAGGATTCGCCACCACGCCTTCCCGGAGTGCGCTATTCCACCCCAAAACAGGCGGCTGACCTGCGGGACCGCGTAAATTCCCGGGGGGTTGCCAGCCTTTGGCGAAGATCGTGAAGGGGTCGTGCAGACTGACCGAATGCGTACTGAAGTCGTTTCGGAACCCGGCGCCCCCGACCGCCCCAACGAGGACTTCGCCGGTGTCGGACTTCCCGCCTCGGGGCAGGGGGGTTGTGTGATCGTCCTGGACGGGGTCACCCCGCCGAAGGACGGAACCGGGTGTCTGCATTCCGTTCCCTGGTTCACCGCGCGGCTCGGCGGCGCGCTGACCGAACTGACCGTTTCAGCACGAGATCTGACGCTGCGGGAGATCCTCGAACAGGCGATCCTCCGCACAGCCGACGCACACGGTGACACCTGTGACCTTTCTCACCCGCGCACACCCCAGGCGACGGTCGTTCTGGCCCGCTGGTCCGAGGACACCGTGGAGTACCTGGTCCTGTCCGACTCCGCCCTGCTCCTGCGCTCCCCCGACGGCACCGTCATCCCGGTCCTGGACGACCGGCTCGACCGCGTCCCCCGCTCCTCCCTGACCACGGACGCGATCGCCGACGCCACGGTCCGCAACAAGGAGGGCGGCTTCTTCACGGCCGCCGCCGACCCCTCGGTCGCGGCCCGCGCGGTCACCGGGAGCGTGCCCCGGCACCGCGTCGGCGCCCTCGCGGCCCTCACCGACGGGGCGACCCGCTGGACCGAGAAGTTCCACGAGGGCGACTGGACGGCCCTCTTCGACGTCGTACGCAAGGAGGGCGCGCGGGCGCTGGTGGACCGGGTACGGGAGCTGGAGGCGGCCGACCGGGAGAACCGGGCGTTCCTGCGGCGGAGCAAGACGCACGACGACGCGACGGTGGTGCACGTCGAGTTCTGAAAGCCCGGGTGAGTTCTCGACCCCCGCCGGCGGCTACTTCTCCATGACGCCGTTCAGCTGGTGCAGCAGCCGGGCCAGTTCGGCGACCTCCTGGCGTGGCCAGTGGGCGAGCTGGCTGACGTAGCGGCCGCGGCGGGCCTCGCGGACCGTACCGACCCGGCGCCGGCCCTCGTCGGTGAGGGCGACCAGCCAGGCCCGTCCGTCGGCCGGGTCGGGCTGGCGGGCGATCAGCCCGAGTTCCTCCAGGGCCCGCAGCTGGCGGGACATGGTGGCCTTGCCGACGCCGATGTAGGCGGCCAGTTCGGTGGCGCGCTGGCCGCCGCACTCGTCGAGCCGGACCAGCAGGCCGTACGCGGCGGACTCCAGGTCGGGGTGGACCTCGCGGGCCATCTCCCCCTGGTTGGCCCGGGCGCGCCGCAGCAGCACCGTCAACTCGCGTTCCAGGGTCAGGAATTCCTGGTCCGCACCACTTGGCGTCAACCCGGTGGCGGCGGCCTGTTCGTCGCCCTGTTCGTCCTCGTGCACGTCAGCACCCCTGATCGGTTTCGCAGTCCTGAAAGTTTCCGTCAAACCCCGTCATCACCGCAGCTCGCCAAGTATTTCGCAGGCGTAGACCAACGGCAGCGTCCGGACCCCCTTCCCCGGCTTCTTCTCCGTGCGTAGCGTCTCCACCAGGCAATCGATGGCATGCCCACGCCAGCGGTTGGCGTCGCGCCGTGTGACCTCGCGTCGTGTCGCGCCTCTCGCGCCGACCGTCTCTGGCATATCTGGGACCCCCACCTCACCCACGGAGGCACGTCATGCCCGTGCACAGAGCCGCCCCCACCCTCCTCACCGGACTGCTCGCGCCGCTGCTCGCGACGGTCCCCCTGACCCCGGCCCACGCCGACACGGGCACCCCCGCCCGCGGTTCGGCGTACATGGGCATGGGCGTCCTGGCCCACGACGGCCAGAGCGGTACGCCCAAGAGCGGCGACGCCACCCAGACCGAGGGTGTCGACGTCGCCGGGTACCAGGGCAACGTCGCCTGGTCGACCCTGCTGAGCAGCGGGGTCACATGGGCGTACACCAAGGCGACCGAAGGCACGTACTACAAGAACCCCTACTTCACCCAGCAGTACAACGGCTCCTACGACGTGGGCATGATCCGCGGCGCGTACCACTTCGCGACCCCGGACACCACGAGCGGCGCCACCCAGGCCAACTACTTCGTCGACCACGGCGGCGGCTGGTCGCGGGACGGCCGGACGCTGCCCGGCGTCCTCGACATCGAGTGGAACCCTTACGGCGCCGCGTGCTACGGCAAGTCCGCGAGCGCGATGGTCAGCTGGATCGCCGACTTCCTGAACACCTACAAGGCGCGGACCGGCCGGGACGCCGTGATCTACACAGCGACCAGCTGGTGGACCGACTGCACCGGCAACTACAGCGGCTTCGCCGCGAAGAACCCGCTGTGGATCGCCCGGTACGCCTCGGACGTGGGGACGCTGCCGGCCGGCTGGTCGTACTACACGGCGTGGCAGTACACGTCGTCCGGTCCGACCGTCGGGGACCACGACAAGTTCAACGGAGCCCTTGACCGGGTGATCGCACTCGCCAACGGCTGACACCGCGCAGGGCGAAGGCCCGGGACTCCTCGCGGGGACCCGGGCCTTCTTCATCCGGCAGCGTCCGTCACGCCGCTACCGGAACCTCCGGCGCCACGCCGTTCGTGGCGGGCGCGAGCGCCAGTTCCAGGACCTGGCGGACGTCGGTGACGGCGTGGACGTCCAGCTTGTCCAGCACCTCCGCCGGGACGTCGTCCAGGTCGGCCTCGTTGCGCTTGGGGATGATGACGGTCCTCACCCCGGCGCGCTGGGCGGCGAGCAGCTTCTGCTTCACGCCGCCGATGGGCAGCACCCGGCCGGTCAGCGAGACCTCACCGGTCATCGCCACGTCCGTGCGGACCAGCCGGCCCGACAGGAGGGACGCGAGGGCCGTCGTCATGGTGACGCCGGCGCTCGGGCCGTCCTTCGGGACCGCGCCCGCCGGGAAGTGGATGTGCACGCCCCGCTCCTTCAGGTCGCCGACCGGGAGTTCCAGTTCGGCGCCGTGCGAGCGGAGGAAGGACAGGGCGATCTGCGCGCTCTCCTTCATCACGTCACCCAGCTGACCGGTGAGGGTCAGTCCCGCCGCGCCCGTCTCCGGGTCGGCCAGCGATGCCTCCACGAAGAGGACGTCGCCGCCCGCTCCGGTGACCGCGAGCCCCGTCGCCACGCCCGGGACCGCCGTACGGCGCTCGGCCGGGTCCTGGGCGGACTCGGGCACGTGGTGCGGCCGGCCGATCAGGGCGCGCAGGTCCTCGTCCCTGACCGTGAACGGCAGTTCCCGCTGCCCCAGTTCGTGCTGGGCCGCGACCTTGCGCAGCAGCCGGGCGATCGACCGCTCCAGGGTGCGGACGCCCGCCTCCCGGGTGTACTCGCCGGCGAGCTTGCGCAGCGCGCTCTCCTCCAGGACGACCTCGTCCTTGTCGATGCCCGCCCGCTCCAGCTGGCGCGGGAGCAGGTGGTCACGGGCGATGACGACCTTCTCGTCCTCGGTGTAGCCGTCCAGGCGGACCAGCTCCATACGGTCGAGCAGGGCCTCCGGGATGGCCTCCAGGACGTTGGCGGTGGCGAGGAAGACGACGTCGGACAGGTCGAGTTCGACTTCCAGGTAGTGGTCGCGGAAGGTGTGGTTCTGCGCCGGGTCGAGGACTTCGAGCAGGGCGGCCGCCGGGTCGCCCCGGAAGTCGGACCCCACCTTGTCGATCTCGTCGAGGAGGACGACCGGGTTCATCGAACCGGCCTCCTTGATGGCGCGGACGATCCGGCCGGGCAGCGCGCCCACGTACGTACGCCGGTGACCACGGATCTCGGCCTCGTCACGGACACCGCCGAGGGCGACCCGGACGAACTTCCGCCCCATGGCATGGGCGACCGACTCACCGAGCGAGGTCTTGCCGACACCGGGCGGACCGACGAGGGCGAGGACGGCACCGCCACGGCGGCCGCCGATGACCCCGAGCCCCCGGTCGCTGCGGCGCTTGCGCACCGCCAGGTACTCGGTGATCCGCTCCTTCACGTCCTCCAGGCCGGCGTGCTCGGCGTCCAGGACCGCCTTGGCGCCCTGGATGTCGTACTGGTCCTCGGTCCGCTCGTTCCACGGGAGTTCCAGCACCGTGTCCAGCCAGGTGCGGATCCACGAACCCTCGGGCGACTGGTCGCTGGACCGCTCCAGCTTGTCGACCTCCTTGAGGGCGGCCTCGCGGACCTTCTCGGGCAGGTCGGCGGCCTCCACGCGGGTGCGGTAGTCGTCGGACTCCTCAGCCGAATCCTTGGAGTTCTCGCCGTTCAGCTCGCGCAGCTCCTTGCGGACGGCTTCGAGCTGGCGGCGGAGCAGGAACTCGCGCTGCTGCTTGTCGACGCCCTCCTGGACGTCCTTGGCGATGGCCTCGGCCACGTCCTGCTCGGCGAGGTGGTCGCGCAGCTGCTGGGTGGCCAGCTTGAGCCGGGCGACCGGGTCGGCGGTCTCGAGGACCTCGATCTTCTGCTCGGTGGTCAGGAACGGCGAGTAACCGGAGTTGTCGGCGAGCGCGGAGACGTCGTCGATGGCCTGCACCCGGTCCACGACCTGCCAGGCGGCGCGCTTGCGCAGCCATGCGGTGGCGAGGGCCTTGTACTCCTTGACCAGTTCGGTGACATGACCGGGCACCGGTTCCGGGACGTTCTCCTCGATGCGGGTGCCCTCCACCCACAGGGCGGCACCGGGGCCGGTGGTGCCGGCGCCGATGCGGACGCGGTAACGGCCGCGGATCAGCGCGCCGGGGTCACCGTCGGCCAGCCGTCCGACCTGCTCCACGGTGCCGAGCACACCGGTGCCCGGGTAGGTGCCGTCGATACGCGGGACCAGCAGCACCCTGGGCTTGCCGGACTCGGTACGGGCGGCGGCCTGGGCGGCCTCCACGGCGGCACGTACATCGGGGTCCTTGAGGTCCAGCGGGACCACCATCCCGGGCAGCACGACCTCGCCGTCGAGCGGCAGCACAGGGAGGGTGAGTGATGCGGACGTCGAAGCCATGATCTCCCCTTCGGCATTGAACTTGAGCTATGCCGACTCAATGCACGTGAGCCTCGGAATGTTCCCCGGGCCCCGTTCGCTCTGAGCGATCGCGTGGTGACCTGGCCGTGACGGGCGTCCGACCGGGAGAACAGCCGACGCCTCGACGGGAAAACAGTTGATCGGCACCGGCTCATTCCCCGTCGGTCGGCCGATGACCGACACCGACACCGGCGCGGCCCCGCTGGCCGCCTACGACGCCCGGATGCGCGCCGTCCAGCCCGTCCCCGCGCCCGGGATCACCTATCAGCACGACGGCCCCCCGTACGTGGCCGGCCGCCTCGGCCACGCCGATCCACGCCTCTACGACCTGGCCGCCGACCCGTACCGGCTCACCGAGCGCCCGCACGGCGCGACCCGGGAGCACCGGGCGCAGGAGCAGGCCCTCGGTGTCGGCACGGGGGCTGCTGCCGCTCCCGGCACCAGCGTCGTACCACCGGCCAGAGTGCCGTCCCGATGCCCAGCGAGATCAGGTGGCCCCAGTTGGTCATCGGATCCTCGAAGGCGACGAGGTCCGTGAGGAGGCTGTAGCCGACCAGACCGAGCAGCGGCCAGCGCAGCCAGGGGGTGAGCAGGCCGGAGAGGGCGCCGATGCTGGCGGCCACGCCGAAGCTGATGCCGTAGTCGAGGCGGTGCAGGGAGCTGTCGGGGAGGTGGCCGACCAGGACCGCGAGGCCGACCGGGACCTCGGTGGCGAGGGTGGCCAGCACATGGCCCGCCAGGAAGACGAGGATCGTGCGGGCGCCCCCTATCCGCCGTTCCAGCGCGGTCAGGACCAGCACGAAGGCGAGGGCGTACGGGGAGAGGAGACCGCCGGCCACCCACAGCGCGCTGGCCAGCAGGACGAAGACCGGTGTGCGCAGGAGGTGGGCGACGTCGGTGCTGGAGTCCTGGTACACCGTGTGCAGCAGGCCGGGGCTCACATAGGTCGCGAAGAGCGAGGTGAGGGCCAGGATCGCCGTGTAGGCGAAGGTGACCGGGGCACCGCCGGGGGTGGGCAGCAGCCGCCAGGGACGCACCCGCAGGACAGGGCGGCCGGGGGCCTCCGGCGCACGGACCGCACCGGAGCCACGCTGCCGAGGCACACCGTCCAGCAGAACGGCGACCTCCGCCACGGGGAGCGGCCCCGCCGACGCACCCGGAAGAGGCCCCGGCAAGGCACCCGGCATGACCTCGGACGCGGGAGCCGGCAGGCGTCCCGCCGAAGCGGACGCGTGCGCCCCCGCCGACGCGGCCGGAAGAGCCCCCGGCGAAGTCGCCGGAAAGGGCTCCGGCCTGGGCGTCGACGCGGCCCCAACGGTCCGTTCCACGGTGAGGCGCTCCTTCCGTTTCACCTCACCAGCCTTCGCCGTCCCTGGAGTCGCTGTCTATGACCGAAGCCACGCGGGGAGCGATTCACAGGATTTTCCGAAGAACTGTGGGGGTCGGGAGGAACCATATGAGCCACCCGAGGCCGGCGGTGGGCGCGAAGCGCCGGGCCGCCCCTCGAACGAGTGACACCCGTGCGACCGTCCGACGCCCGTAATTCGCGTGGCCGCAAAGCCCTGTTGGGGCAGGATGGGCGCCATGGCGGACATGACCGGCGCGACCTCCCTGGACGGCAGCCCTCCCGTGGTCCTGGACCGGCGCGAGGGGCCGTACGGCGAGGTGGTCCTGCGCCGGCACGGCGGCCTGCTGCAGATCATCGCCAACGGCTGCTTCCTGATGGACACCTCCGACGGCCGCTCGGAGCGGCTGCTCGTGGACGCCGCCCGGGACGCCCTGGACGGACGGGCCGAACCGGCGGTGCTGATCGGCGGCCTCGGCGTCGGGTTCTCGCTCGCGCACGCCGCGCGGGAGCCCCGCTGGGGTCGGATCACGGTCGTGGAGCGGGAGCCCGCGGTCGTCGACTGGCACCGCGACGGACCGCTGTCCGCCCTGTCCGCGCACGCGTTCGCCGACCCGCGCACGGCGATCGTCGAAGACGATCTCGTGACGTACGTCAATGAGACTTCCGACACATTCGACGCGCTGTGCCTGGACATCGACAACGGGCCCGGCTGGACCGTCGACGAGGACAACGCGAGCCTCTACTCACCGGCCGGACTCGCCAACTGCGCAAGGGTGTTGAGGCCGGGCGGGGTACTCGCCGTATGGTCCGCCCAGCCCTCTTCCGAATTCGAGGAATCCTTGCGGAATGCCGGGTTCAAACAGGTGCGTACCGAAGAGATCCCGGTTGCCCGGGGCGTTCCCGACGTCGTTCACCTTGCCGTCCGCCCTGGATAGCGAGTGCGCCGCCTGTCCCCGTAATGTGCATCCCTGACGCGGATCATTCAAGCGTCAATCGCAGTCATGGGATCACCCCACTGGTTCCGGAAAGCACACAGGGGCGGGCGATGGAGCAGACACACACCTCCCACAACGGCACGGCGACGGCCACTCCGGGCGCCCAGCGCCGGGTTCTGGTCGTCGAGGACGACCCCACGATCGTCGACGCCATCGCGGCCCGCCTGCGCGCCGAGGGGTTTCTCGTGCAAACGGCGGGCGACGGGCCGGCCGCCGTCGACACCGCCGAGGCCTGGCAGCCCGACCTGCTGATCCTCGACATCATGCTGCCCGGCTTCGACGGTCTGGAGGTCTGCCGTCGCGTGCAGGCCCAGCGGCCGGTGCCGGTGCTGATGCTCACCGCGCGCGACGACGAGACCGACATGCTGGTCGGCCTCGGGGTCGGCGCCGACGACTACATGACCAAGCCGTTCTCCATGCGGGAGCTGGCGGCCCGGGTGCACGTCCTGCTGCGCCGGGTGGAGCGGGCGGCCGTCGCGGCCTCCACGCCCCGGTCCGGCATCCTGCGCCTCGGCGAGCTGGAGATCGACCACGCGCAGCGCCGGGTGCGGGTGCGCAGCGAGGACGTGCACCTCACGCCGACCGAGTTCGACCTGCTGGTGTGCCTGGCCAACACCCCGCGCGCGGTGCTCTCCCGTGAGCAGCTGCTCGCCGAGGTGTGGGACTGGGCGGACGCCTCTGGCACCCGGACCGTCGACAGCCACATCAAGGCGCTGCGCCGGAAGATCGGCGCCGAGCGGATCCGCACCGTGCACGGTGTGGGCTACGCGCTGGAGACACCGACGCCATGAGCGCCGGGCCGGCCGGACCGAGAGGCCCCGGGGAGGAGCCCTGGGGCGCCGTACGCCCGTTCTCGATCAAGACCAAGCTCGGCGCGCTGGTCGTCGTCTCGGTCCTCATCACCACGGGCCTGTCGATGATCGCGGTGCACACCAAGACGGAGCTGCGCTTCATCACGGTCTTCTCGATGATCGCCACACTGTTGATAACGCAGTTCGTGGCCCATTCGCTCACCGCGCCGCTGGACGACATGAACGCGGTGGCCCGGTCCATCTCGCAGGGCGACTACACCCGCCGGGTGCGCGAGAACCGCCGGGACGAGCTGGGCGACCTCGCCGAGACGATCAACGTCATGGCCGACGAGCTGGAGGCCCAGGACCGCCAGCGCAAGGAGCTGGTGGCGAACGTCTCGCACGAGCTGCGTACGCCCATCGCGGGCCTGCGGGCCGTCCTGGAGAACGTCGTCGACGGCATCGCCGAGCCGGACACCGAGACCATGCGCACGGCCCTGAAGCAGACCGAGCGCCTCGGACGGCTCGTGGAGACCCTGCTGGACCTCTCCCGCCTGGACAACGGCGTCGTACCGCTGCGGCAGCGCCGCTTCGAGGTGTGGCCGTACCTCTCGGGCGTGCTCAAGGAGGCCAACATGGTCGCCGGGGCGCGCGGCCTCGCCTCGAACTCCGGCAGTCACACCCGTACGGACGTCCATCTGCACCTGGACGTCTCCCCGCCGGAGCTGACCGCGCACGCCGACCCGGAGCGCATCCACCAGGTCGTGGCGAACCTCATCGACAACGCGGTCAAGCACAGCCCACCGCACGGCCGGGTGACCCTGAAGGCGCGGCGCGGCCTGCAGCCGGAGTCGCTGGAGCTGGAGGTCCTGGACGAGGGCCCCGGCATTCCGCGCTCGGAGTGGCACCGCGTCTTCGAGCGCTTCAACCGGGGAGCCGTGCGACGTCCGCACGGGCCCGGCAGCGACGGCGGTACGGGGTTGGGGCTGGCGATCGCCCGGTGGGCGGTCGATCTGCACGGTGGCCGGATCGGCGTGGCCGAATCCGACCGGGGCTGCAGGATTATCGTCACCCTCCCGGGGCTTTGATCCGTGCCAAGTTGACGTAAAGTTCGATCCGGAGCCTCAAGATCCACCTGCGTTCCGCACGGGCGTCCGCGCAGCCGGACACGTGTGATCAGGTGCGGCCTCCGCGCAGAGCGCGACGGGGGCCGGGGAGAGGTGATCACCGGCGTGGCGGAGCCATGCCCGGTTGAGTCCTCGCGCGGTGGAACTACGCTTGTTTCCCGCCATTTCAAGCCCCGAAACACGGTTTCCGATGTGACTTACACGACGATGAACCGGCCCGAGCTGACCTTCACGGTCTTGGAGGCGTAGCCTTGATTCCCGCTGTCCATCACCTTGTGAAGCGGAAGAGGGCGGTTGCCGCCGTGTCGCCACAGTCCCCCAGTAACTCGAGCATCTCGACCGACGCAGACCAAGCGGGCAAGAATCCCGCAGCCGCGTTCGGACCGAACGAGTGGCTCGTCGACGAGATCTATCAGCAGTACCTCCAGGACCCGAATTCGGTAGACCGTGCCTGGTGGGACTTCTTCGCCGACTACAAGCCGGGAGCGCCCGCCGCCTCGGCTCCGGCGGGTACCGCGGCCGCGGGGGCCGCGGGTACCACGACGCCCGCGCAACCGCAGGCGCAGCAGGCCGCGGCTCCGGCCGCGCCGGCGCCCGCCACGCCCGCGCCCGCCGCTCAGGCGCCCGCGGCGCCCGCCCCGGCTGCTCCTGCCCCCCCGGCCGCTCCCCAGGCCGCAGCGCCCGCGAAGCCCGCCGCAGCTCCGGCCCCGGCCGCCGCGAAGCCGGCCGCCGCTGCCGCGAAGGCGGCGCCCGCCGCCGCGGCGCCCGAGGGTCCCGAGCTGGTCACCCTGCGTGGCCCCGCCGCGGCCGTGGCGAAGAACATGAACGCCTCGCTGGAGCTGCCGACGGCCACCTCGGTCCGCGCGGTCCCGGTGAAGCTGCTGTTCGACAACCGGATCGTCATCAACAACCACCTGAAGCGCGCCCGGGGCGGGAAGATCTCCTTCACGCACCTGATCGGCTTCGCGATGGTGCAGGCCATCAAGGCCATGCCGTCGATGAACTGGCACTACGCGGAGAAGGACGGGAAGCCCACCCTCGTCAAGCCCCCGCACGTCAACTTCGGCCTGGCCATCGACCTGGTGAAGCCCAACGGCGACCGCCAGCTCGTCGTGGCCGGCATCAAGAAGGCCGAGACGCTGAACTTCTTCGAGTTCTGGCAGGCCTACGAGGACATCGTCCGCCGCGCCCGCGACGGCAAGCTGACGATGGACGACTTCTCCGGTGTCACGGTCTCCCTGACCAACCCCGGCGGCCTCGGCACGGTCCACTCGGTGCCGCGTCTGATGCCCGGCCAGTCGGTCATCATGGGCGTCGGCTCCATGGACTACCCGGCGGAGTTCCAGGGCACCTCCCAGGACACCCTGAACAAGCTCGGCATCTCGAAGGTCATGACGCTCACGTCGACCTACGACCACCGGGTCATCCAGGGCGCCGCCTCCGGCGAGTTCCTGCGCGTCGTCGCCAACTACCTCCTCGGCGAGAACGGCTTCTACGACGACATCTTCGAGGCCCTGCGGATCCCCTACGAGCCGGTCCGCTGGCTGAGGGACATCGACGCCTCGCACGACGACGACGTCACCAAGGCCGCCCGGGTCTTCGAGCTGATCCACTCCTACCGGGTCCGCGGTCACGTCATGGCCGACACCGACCCGCTGGAGTACAAGCAGCGCAAGCACCCCGACCTGGACATCGTCGAGCACGGTCTCACCCTGTGGGACCTGGAGCGCGAGTTCGCCGTCGGCGGCTTCGCCGGCAAGTCGATGATGAAGCTGCGCGACATCCTCGGCGTGCTGCGCGACTCGTACTGCCGCACCACCGGCATCGAGTTCATGCACATCCAGGACCCCAAGCAGCGCAAGTGGATCCAGGACCGCGTGGAGCGCCCGCACTCCAAGATGGAGCGCGAGGAGCAGCTGCGGATCCTGCGCCGGCTGAACGCGGCGGAGGCCTTCGAGACCTTCCTGCAGACGAAGTACGTCGGTCAGAAGCGCTTCTCCCTGGAGGGCGGCGAGTCCGTCATCCCGCTGCTCGACGCGGTGCTGGACTCGGCCGCCGAGTCCCGCCTGGACGAGATCATCATCGGCATGGCCCACCGCGGCCGGCTGAACGTGCTCGCCAACATCGTCGGCAAGTCGTACGCGCAGATCTTCCGCGAGTTCGAGGGCAACCTCGACCCGAAGTCGATGCACGGCTCCGGTGACGTCAAGTACCACCTGGGCGCCGAGGGCACCTTCACCGGCCTGGACGGCGAGCAGATCAAGGTGTCGCTGGCCGCGAACCCGTCCCACCTGGAGACGGTCGACCCGGTCATCGAGGGCATCGCCCGCGCCAAGCAGGACATCATCAACAAGGGCGGCACGGACTTCACTGTCCTGCCGGTCGCGATCCACGGTGACGCGGCCTTCGCGGGCCAGGGCGTGGTGGCCGAGACCCTGAACATGTCGCAGCTGCGGGGCTACCGCACCGGCGGCACGGTCCACATCGTCATCAACAACCAGGTCGGCTTCACGGCCGCCCCGGAGTCGTCGCGTTCGTCCATGTACGCGACGGACGTGGCCCGGATGATCGAGGCCCCGATCTTCCACGTGAACGGCGACGACCCGGAGGCCGTGGTCCGCGTGGCCCGCCTGGCCTTCGAGTTCCGTCAGGCGTTCAACAAGGACGTGGTGATCGACCTCATCTGCTACCGCCGCCGCGGGCACAACGAGTCGGACAACCCGGCCTTCACCCAGCCGTTGATGTACGACCTGATCGACAAGAAGCGCTCGGTGCGCAAGCTCTACACCGAGTCCCTGATCGGCCGCGGCGACATCACCCTGGAAGAGGCCGAGCAGGCCCTGCAGGACTACCAGGGCCAGCTGGAGAAGGTCTTCACGGAGGTCCGCGAGGCCACCGCGCAGCCGGCCGTCGCGGACGCCCAGGCGCCGCAGGACGGCTTCCCGATCGCGGTCCCGACGGCGATCTCCACGGAGGTCCTCAAGCGGATCGCCGAGTCCCAGGTCAACATCCCGGACTACTTCACCGTCCACCCGCGTCTGCTGCCGCAGCTGCAGCGCCGGGCGGCGATGATCGAGGACGGCACGATCGACTGGGGCATGGGCGAGACCCTCGCCATCGGCTCGCTGCTGATGGAGGGCACCCCGGTCCGGCTCTCCGGCCAGGACTCCCAGCGCGGCACTTTCGGCCAGCGCCACGCGGTCCTCATCGACCGCGAGACGGGCGCCGACTACACCCCGCTGCTGTACCTGTCCGAGGACCAGGCCCGCTACAACGTCTACAACTCGCTGCTCTCCGAGTACGCGGTGATGGGCTTCGAGTACGGCTACTCGCTCACCCGTCCGGACGCGCTGGTGATGTGGGAGGCCCAGTTCGGCGACTTCGCCAACGGCGCCCAGTCGGTCATCGACGAGTACATCTCAGCGGCCGAGCAGAAGTGGGGCCAGACCTCCGGCGTCACCCTGCTGCTCCCGCACGGCTACGAGGGCCAGGGCCCGGACCACTCCTCGGCCCGTATCGAGCGCTACCTCCAGCTGTGCGCGCAGAACAACATGACGGTCGCCATGCCGACCCTCCCGTCGAACTACTTCCACCTCCTGCGGTGGCAGGTGCACAACCCGCACCACAAGCCGCTGGTCGTCTTCACCCCGAAGTCGATGCTGCGCCTGAAGGCGGCGGCCTCGAAGGCGGAGGAGTTCACGAGCGGGCAGTTCCGCCCGGTCATCGGCGACGCGTCGGTCGAGGCCAACGCGGTCCGCAAGGTCGTCTTCTGCACCGGCAAGGTCTACTACGACCTGGAGGCCGAGCGGCAAAAGCGCGGTGTCACGGACACGGCGATCATCCGTGTCGAGCGCCTGTACCCGCTGCCGGGTGCGGAGCTCCAGGCGGAGGTCAACAAGTACCCGAACGCCGAGAAGTACCTGTGGGCCCAGGAGGAGCCGGCGAACCAGGGTGCCTGGCCGTTCATCGCCCTCAACCTGATCGACCACCTGGACCTGGCGGTCGGCGCGGACATCCCGGCCGGCGAACGCCTGCGCCGCATCTCCCGCCCGCACAGCTCCTCCCCGGCCGTCGGTTCCGCGAAGCGGCACCAGGCGGAGCAGGAGCAGCTGGTGCGCGAGGTGTTCGAGGCGTAAGTCTCCGGCTGCTCCGGATCCACCGGAGCAGCACGCCGAAGGGCCCGGTTCCCGTGACGGGGGGCGGGCCCTTCGGCCTTCCGCGGGGGGCTTCAGGTGGTTTGGGGTTCGAAGTCCCAGTGGGGGCGGGTGCGGGTGCGAGCCGACAGCGTGTGGGGGTGCTGGGGCCCGAGGGTCGCGGCCAGATCGGCGAGGGCCTCCTGCTCGATCCTGTCGGCCTGTTGACGGTCCCTCAAACCGCGCAGGTCGTCCGCGAGGGCGATTCGGGCGGACAGGGTCAGAGGATGCGTAGGGCCGAGGGTCTCGGTGGCCCGGGCGACCGTGCGCCTGCTGAGCGCGGCGGCGGACTCGGTGTCTCCGACCGCGTTGCGCAACGCGGAGGCGTTGATGGCGCAGCCCAGGGTGTAGGGGTGCTGCTCCTCGACCGCAGCGGTCATGTCGGCCAGCGCCTGTTCGATGAGGGCATGTGCGCCCTCCCGCTCGCCGACCGCGTTCATGACCAGGGCGTGGTTCGCTCGTACGCCGGTGATGAACGGGTGCCCCACCGGCAGTAGCTGCCCGTAACGGGCGACAAGGATCTCGCTCGCCTCTCGGGCCTGCCCCAAGTCGCCGTGCTCACGGACGTAGCAGCTCTGGCTCACGGCGGCGCCCAGCGTCTCCAGGTGAGTCTCGCCGAGCTTGCGGTCGTAACGCTCCAGGACGCGGGTGAGCAGCGAGTCGGCTCGCGCGTAGTCTCCGGAGCGGTAGTGGCAGAGGGCCAGATTGTGCTCGGCGCGCAGGGTCTGGGGGTTGTCGGGGCCCAGGACGAACCCGTGTTCCCGAACGTTCATCGTCTGAATGGTCTCGGCTTCGGCATACCGGCCCATAAGACGCAGGTCGACGGCATAGGAGACCTCGGAGAAGAGGGTGAACACGTGGCGTCGGGACAGGATGCGGCGGCGTGCTTCCAGTGTCTGCCTGTCCATCTCCAGAGCTTGCCCGTAGCGTCCGAGCTGGCGCAGTGAGAAGCCGAGGTTGTTCAGCGCGTTCAGGGTCCTCGAGTCCTCCTCTCCCAGGAGATCCCGGTAGGCCGTGTGGAGCGACCGGCTCAGTTCCAGCGCCTCCTCGTACCGGCCGAGGCCCCGCAGGTCGGCGGCGAGACCGCTGGCCATCCTGAGGTGGTCGAGGTCGTCCGGGCCGCGCTCTTCCCGCAGCCGCTGCACGGCGGCGCGCTCGATGGCCTCGGTCCGTGCGTAGTGGCCGTCGGCGCGCAGCAGGTTGGCGTAGTGGTAGGTCAGTTCCCAGATCTGCGGATGGGACTCGCCCAGCAGCGCTCTCCAGAACTCCAGGGTTCGGAGACCGAGTTCGATCCCCTCCGCGTACTCGCCGATGAACAGCAGATAGCGCAGGGAGTTGAGCACCAGGGTCTGCACCCCGTGGTTCCCACTGCGCAGCGCGTCCGCGTATCTCAGGTGCGGCACGATCTCCGCGTACGCGCTCCAGTCACGGCTGTCGCTGGGACGACCGGGGTCGGCCGCGGCCAGCGCTCCCCGCACCACATCGCCGTAGAACCGCAGTTCCTCCGTGGTCATGTCCTGGTGGACGATCCGGTGGACCATCCGGTGCAGATACAGCGCCTCACCGGTGGAGGGCGCCTCGTCGGGCGTCGGCGGGTACGACTCCAGACGCACCACGGAGTACTGTCGCAGCTGGTCGATCGTCCTGGCCCACAGCAGGGGGTCGTCGAGGAGCCCTGCCAGGTGATCGGGCAGGCCGTCACGCGGCATCTCCCGCAGCAGGTGAACGGGGATGAAGCCCGGCGCGAAGAACGTGCACAGCCGCAGGAGGTCGACGGACTCCGGAACAGTGTCACGCAGCTTGTTCAGCAGGATGGACCAGGCCGTCTGGAAAGCCAGCGGGAAGTCCGCGGACACCTTGACGACTTCCTGGTCGAGTCCGGAGTCCAGCAGGGCGATGTAGTCCGGGACGGACAGCTCGGAGTCGTCCAGCCAGCCGGCTGTCTGGTCCAGGAGCAGGGGCAGGTCCTCCAGCGCCTCGGCGAGCTGGTCGGCGTCGGCCTCCGTCAGCCGGGGCGCCCGGAGCCTGATGAACGCCACCGACTCGTCACGGTCGTACACCGGTACGTCGAGGAGCCGGCTGTGGTAATCGGCCCACTCGGGATTGCGGGACGTGATGATCACATGTCCGGGGCCGGTGGGGATCAGGTCCCAGATCTGGTCGGGGTCGTCGGCGCCGTCCAGGACGAGCAGCCAGCGGGAATACGGCTCGCCCCGGCTCAGCGCCTCCCGTACCGCGCGCAGCCGCTCGCCGTACTCCTCGCCCGTGGACAGGCCGAGTCTCGGGGCGAGTTCGGCCAGCAGGCGGCGGTAGGTGACCCGTTTCTCGGCGTTGACCCACCACACCACGTCGTACTCGGAACCGAAGCGGTACACGTACTCGGCGGCGAGCTGTGTCTTGCCCACCCCGGACATGCCGTGCAGGGTGAGGACGCCCGCGTCCGGCTCGCTGCCCTGGAGCCGGTGGTAGGCGGCGTTGAGGAGCCGTTCGCGGCCCGTGAAACGGGTGTTGCGGCGCGGCACACCGCCCCACACCTCGGGTACGGCGAAAGGGAAACGCGGACCACGCGGACCACCGGACGGCTCGGGCAGCACGTCAACCGGAAGGCGCATCCGGTCCAGGAGACGCCGCTCGGCCTCGTCGGCGCTGATGCCGGTCAGGTCGACCGGGGCCAGCACGGCGATGGCCGAGGGCACGGCGGCATTGGTGATGGAGACGGCGGCGAACCGGGACGGGTCCGGCGCCACGACCTCGTGCAGAGCCGCGTTCCACTCCTCGTGCGTACGGGTGCCCAGCCGGAAGTACCGGTCGCTGACGATGATGAGAACCCGGCCTTGGGCATGGGCCAGGTGGTCGCGCAGCAGGTCTATCGGAGGAATCTCCGCCGGCGCGTCCCAGCGGGCGTACATCACCCGCACGCCGCGCCGCTCCAGCTGGTACCCGATCCAGGCTGCCCAGGCCCGATTGAACCCGGCGAAGCTGATGGTGATCGTCTCGCGTCCGTCCGGTCCGGCCGGTTGGGTCTGTTCGTCTCGCCGACGCGGCGGGCTCGCCTCGGCCCGCGTTCCGGCACCCGGTTGTTCGTCCGATCCGCCCGCTCCGAGCAGACGCGACAGCGCGCCCCGGAAGCCGCGTCGACCGCGGTCAGCCGGCACGGTCGTGATCACCGGCTGGTCCAGGGCCGGTCCGGCCGCCGGTGGGCCGCCGGGCTCACGCTCCCGGATCTCCGAGCGCAGTTCCGCCTTGCGCACGGGTACGCCCCACTGGTTGCTGATCGTCAGCCAGAGGGACGCGGTCCCCGGCTCGCTCCCCGTCGACACGGCGAAGCGAGCCGGGCCGTATGTGCCGCCGAACCGGTGCAGGACGACAGCGGGTTCGTCGAGGGCGGCGCAGGCCAAGAGCGGGGCCCCCTCGAGGGTGACGGTGAAGGTGAACTCCTCCTCCCGCCACGGCCAGTCCGGCTCCGTGGCGTCCCCGGCCGGGAGCGGTCCGCGCAGGTCGACGGTGACGAGGTAGTCGCAGTCGGTCTCGGCCTGGCGCGGCCACGCGACGACAGGCTCGATCAGCAGCGGGGCCTCGTCGGCGTCCACGGCCTGGGTGTTCTCCCGTCCAGCGTGCCCGTTCATCCTCCGATGCTCCGTCCCTCGTCGTGGCCGGCGAGCCGCAGCGTGGTGAGCGGGTGTCCGTAGTAGTGGAACATGAAGGCGTAGAGAAGCCGAAGGACCCGCTTCTGGCCGACGGCGTCGACCTGCCCGTCATCGTTGCGTACGCTCGGGATGACGGCCAGGCCCCCGAACTCCTCGACGGCTTCGGCCCGAAAGGCCCGGAGCTTCTCGGTGAGGGGCTGCCGGGACCGGGTGGTGACCTCCCGTACCAGGCGGTGCACCATCGCCCGCGCCTCGGGATCGCCGATCGCCCCCGCCGTGACGATGCAGCCTCCCGCGCCCTTGCGCAGGAACAGTTCGGCGAATCCCCGCAACGCCTCCTCGCCCTGCGCTCCGTTGTCGACGAATCGGCCGGAGTGGCAGGCGTTCAGGCAGACCAGGGAGTGGTCCCTGCGCAGCAGGTGCATCTTCTCACCGTTGAACTCGGCCCAGGTCCGGCCCCCGAGCAGCAGTCGGGTGACGGTATGGCCGTACTCGCCGTGGCAGCCCATGTAGACGAGGGCGGTTCGGTCCCCCGAGATGTCGAGGTCCCTGAGAAACGGGGTGAGCTCGTTGTGCGGCCGTGGGACATAGGGCTTGAGGGCGCTGTGGTCGTGTTCCATGTCCCGGTGCAGATACGCCAGGACGCCGCCTTGGAACGCGCCCGTCTCGCGCGGCAGGTCGTGGTCGACGTCGTACACCGTGGTCCATCGCGCGACCGCGACGAGGGCGCCCAACAGGCCTCCCGGCAGGCCGATTTCCGGTTCGTCGGGAAGGCGGAACAGTTCCCAGGGCAGTTCGTACCCGGTGTCGTCCCAGATGATGAGGCGCAGGTCGGCTCCGTACCGCGCCCGGGCGCGGTTGACCCAGTGGGCGAGCGCCGGTTGGTTGTCCGACCAGTGCAGAACGGCGCGCAGGACCTCGGAGGGGAATTCGCCGTCCCCCCGCCTGAGGTTGCCGAGACTGATGCCCGGGGCGATCAGCCGGGTCGGTCCGGGCGCACAGGCGACCTTGAGCGGGCCGCACCAACCGTGCAGCCGGTATCCGTCCCGGCCGTCGGAGGTGTGGCTGCGCTGCACCCGCAGGACCGCGAAGCCCTCGGGGAGCCGGGCGCCGGGACTGGTCGCGGTCCGGCCGAGTCGGGCCGCCGACTCCTGGGAACGGCGCAGATGCAGTACGGGGCTCATCTCCCGGCGCGCTGCCGCCTTCAGCCCGGGCAGCGCGGCACGGCGTACGGCGCTGCCGGCCTCCGCCATCCAGCGAGGGGCGCGCGGAGGTTCACCGTTCACCAGGGCCCCCTCGTCCCTCGATCACCAAACCGGCCATGGCGTCTGCCAGTTGGCCGGGCAGGTGCCCGTAGGCGGTCCGGGCCGGGTCCACCACGGCCGTGTGCACCCGGGTGCGGTCCATGGCCGCGATCCGTCTCGCGGTCTCCACCGCGTCCACGACCCCGGCCCCGGCCACCTCGCCGCTCGGCCGACCACCATGGCTGACGGCCAGCGGAACATTGCCCCGGCCGTCGGTGACCACGACGACCCAGGCCTCGGTGAGCCCGTTCCCGTGCTGCCGGAAGGCCCGCCGCAGCACCCGCACGGCTTCCTCGATGCCATGGGCAAGTGGAGTGGCCCGGCCCGCCGGCCGGTACAGGGAGGCGAGTACGCGCGGGTCCAGGACGCTGCGGGCCGAGAAGGATTCGGCCCTCAGCTCGTCGGCGGCCCCTGCGCTGCCGACCTCGATGGTCTGTACGGCGGCCCGCTCGGTGTAGGCCCACTGCAGGAACGGGGTCAACGCGTCCTGCCAGTCCCAGTCGTCGTCCCGACAGGTGTGGTCCAGGACCAGCACCAGCATGCGCTCCGGGGCACCGGCCCGGACGTGGCTGTGCAGGTCGACCGGCGAGATGGTGAACCGTTCGGTGCGGCGCAGGCGTTGGTGCACGGCGGCTTCACGGACGGTGCGGACGTAGGCGAGGTCGCGGAGGTTCCCGGCGCGCCGGGT
Source organism: Streptomyces sp. NPDC051105 (assembly GCF_040682795.1). Classification (NCBI taxonomy): domain Bacteria; kingdom Bacillati; phylum Actinomycetota; class Actinomycetes; order Kitasatosporales; family Streptomycetaceae; genus Streptomyces; species Streptomyces sp. NPDC051105. Next base: position 32,035 of record NZ_JBFBBR010000013.1, read on the forward strand.
GCCGATCACCGTGCCGCGCGCCGATGCGGGACCCGCGGTGCGCTGCCAGGGGCTGCGCAGCGGCGCGAAGTCGCGCAGTGCTTCGGCCTCATCCTCCGGGAAGGGCGTGGCGAGTACGGCGGGAGCGCCGCCAGGGGTGCTGCCGATCGGCTCCGCGGGCTCGGTTTCCAGCAGCGGCGGGGCCGGCACGGTGACCTCCAGCTCCGGGGCGCTCTCGTCGGGGGCACCGCGGGGCGACGCGCTGCGGATCCGCCTGGGCGGCGGCAGGGGCACGGTCTGCTCGGGGTCAGGGGCGGCGATGGGCCGCGGGACGTCCGGCACGGTGAGGCCCATGAGCCGGGCCGCCGCGTCGCAGTGCGCCGCGGTCGCCGTCCGCTCGCCTCGCACCGCCGCGACGGCGCGGGCGAGTCGGGCCAGGGCCAGTTCCCTGCGCACACTCGGCCCCGGGCCGAGAAGCACGGGTATGCGGTCCAGTGCCTCGTCGGTCACCTTCACGGACAGGGCGGCGGGATCGGCCGCCGCCGCGTCCGGCAGCGGAAGCCTCAGGCCTGCCACCGACAGCCGCACGGCGAACCTGTCCAGCAGATGGGAGCTCAGCCGTCCCGCCTCGGCCGAGGGACAGGCCGCGAGCCAGCGTGCTGTCGGGCGTGCCGTGTGGCTGAGGCCGGTGTGCTCGACCACGGCGACATCGGCGCCGAGGAGTTGTACCGCGGCCCGCATGCCCGCCACGCTCAGCCGGGTCAGGTCGGGCACCACGATCAGCGCCGGCGGCCCGGAGCGGCCGTCACCCTCCACGAGGGGGCCGGGTTCCGTGCGGAAAGAGATGCCGTCGCGCTCGCGGTGGAGCCGGGTGCGGGTCCAGAGGTCCTCGTCACGGCTGGTGGCGCCCAGCATGACCGGACTCCCCCCGCCTCCGAGGATGCCGGTGAAGAGACGGGCGACCGGGTCCACCAGCCGGGGGTCCAGGTCGAAGAGGAGGACGCCGGAGAGCGCTGGGTCGGCGGCGGCGCAGGTCAGGGCGAGGGTGAGTCTCGCCGCGAGGTCTTCCGGCTCCGCGAGGATCCTGTCAGTGGCCATGGCATGCCTCAGACCGTCTCGAAGACTTCCCCGACCTGGGCCTCGTCGTCCGGCCCCCAGTCGAACACGGCACCGTGGGCGGTCTCGGGCCGCCGATGTCGCAGTGCCAGGGGCAGGACGCGGCGCAGGTGTGCGGGGCCGGCCTCGTCCGCCCCCTCCAGCGCTGCCAGGGCACGGGCCGCCAGCATCGCGACGATCTCACCCCGCTGCCCGACGGCATCGACCCGCTCGGCCGCCGCCGCACAGAGCCGCAGGACATCGTCGGACACATGGACGGACGGTGCCCGGCGACGGGCGGCCGTCAGGCGTTCACGGACGTCCGCGTCGTCCTCCTCCGCCGCGGTCAGCCAGCCGGACTCCTCTTTCGTGAGTTCCTGCTCGAAGTCGAGAACGGTCCGGAGCATGCGTTGCCGGGCGTCCGCGTCGAGCTGCCCGGCGGTGACCATCAGGCCGAAGCGGTCGAGGAGTTGGGGTCGCAGTCCGCCCTCTTCCGGGTTCATCGTGCCGACCAGACCGAACGAGAGGTGCTTCGCGGTGGCCAGCCCCTCGCGCTGCACGGACAGTACTCCGGTGGAGACGACGTCGAGGATGATGTTGACAAGGTGGTCGTCGAGGAGGTTGACCTCGTCCACGTAGAGCAGTCCCTTGCCGTCGGCCTCCTCCAGCAGGCCCGGCTGCGGACGGGCCTCGCCCCGGATGAGCGCGTCGAGGTCCCAGCCGCCCAGGACGCGGTCGTCGGTGGCGTTGATGGGCAGCGTGACCGGAAGCTCGCCGTGCGCCATCAGGGCGAACGCCCGGACGAGGGTGGACTTGGCAGTGCCGCGCGGGCCGGCGATCAGTACCCCTCCGATGCGCGGCACGATGTGGTTGAGCTGGAGAGCCAGCTTCAGCTCCGCCTGTCCCACGACCCGTGAGTACGGCAGGATGTGGACGCCGTTCGCGGCTCGGTTCACGATGCGGCTCCCGTTCCCGTGCGCCACCGGAAGGTGACCTGCAGTTGGGCCTCCGCCCCGCTCTTGACCAGGGCGGCCACTCCGGCGTCCACCTTGATGGCGAGCTGTATCTCGATCTCGTCGGGCCGGACCTCCTCACCCAGCTCCCCGAACCGCCGGACCGCCTGGGCGGCGCACCGGCGGGCTAGGTCGAGGGCGTCGGTGTAGGCGTCACGGGCGACCTGCACGACACGCTGGGCCGCCCCGTCCCGGGTGACCTCGTCACCGTAGACCGCGTCGAGACCGTCGTACGAGGCCGGGTGCAGGTCCGTTTCGACCTCGATGGGTATGGGCCCGTCCGCACCGTCCGGCTCGGGCCCGACCAGGATCACCACACGTCCCCCTGAGTGAACTCACGTGTGTTGCAGGCATGTTGAGATTCGACTCTTCCCCGGGCGCCGGAGTTTATGCGCGCCGGGGAAGCGGAGCGGGCGTCAGCTCGCCTGGGGTTCGAAGTCCCAGTACGGACGGTTGCGGGCGCGGGCGGAGATGGTGTGGACGTGCTGCTTGCCCAGAGTCGCCTCCAGGTCGGCCAGGGCTTCCTGCTCGGCCTTCTCGGCCTGCTGGCGGGAGCGCAGTCCGCGCAGGTCCGCCGCGTAGGCGACGCGGGCCGACAGGGTGAGCGGGTGGGTGCGGCCGAGGGTCTCGGTGGCGAGGGCGATCGTGATCCTGCTCAGTTCGGCGGCGGACTCCGTCTCGCCCACGAGGTTCCGCAGGGCGGAGGCGTTGATGGCGCAGCCGAGCGTGTAGGGGTGGTCCTCGCCCACGGCCTCGGACATGTCGGCGAACGCCTGCTCGATCAGGACGTGGGCGTGTTCGCGCTCGCCGACGTTGCGCAGGACCAGCGCCTGGTTGGCCCGGGCCCCGATGATGAACGGGTGCCCCTCCGGCAGCAGTTCCTCGTACCGGGCCAGGATCGACTCGCTGGTCTCGCGGGCCAGGTCGATGTCGCCGTGCTCACGGTTGAAGCAGCTGTGGCTGACGGCGGCGGCGAGGGTGAGGCGGTGCCGGTCGCCAAGTTTGCGTTCGAAACCTTCCAGCACCTTCGTGAGCAACCTCCCGGCCGTGACACGATCCCCGCTCCGCAGCGTGCAGAGTGCCAGATTGTGCTCGGCACGCAGGGTGTCCTGGTTGGTCTCGCCTGCGACGATCCGATACTCACGGACGTTCCTGGCCTGGATGGACTCGGCTTCCGCGTAGCGGCCCAGCAGCCTGAGGCCGATCGCGAACGACACTTCGGAGAAGAGCGTCCAGAGGTGACGGTTCGTCAGCACGAGGCGCCGTTGCTCCAGCGTCTGCTGGTCGATGTCCAGGGCTTCCTGGTACCGCCCCTTCAACCTCAGAGTGAAGCCCCAGTTGTTCAGCGCGTTGAGGGTTCGGGAGTCCTGCTCACCGAGTAGTTCCCGGTAGGTGGGATACAGCCGTTCGGCCAGGGCGAGCGCCTCGTCGTACTCCGCGAGGTTCCACAGGTCTGCGGCCAGTCCAGCGAGGGTGCGAAGGTAGTCGAGATCGCGTTCGCCGCGTTCCTGCCGCAGCTTCTCCGCCGCCGCACGTTCAAGGGCCTCCGTGTCCTTGAACCTTCCTGCTTCACGCAGCAAGTTGGCATAGTGGTAGGTCACGTCCCAGAGCCGCGGGTGCGACTCGCCCAGCAGTTCGCGCCAGGTATTCAGTGCTCGCCGGCCGAGTTTCCAGCCCGAGGTGTACTCACCCGCGAAGTACATGTAGCGCAGGCAGTTGAGGACCAGTGCCTGTACCTTGCGGTCCTTGCTGTTGAGGACGTCGGCGTACTTCAGGTGCGGCACGAGTTCCGCGTATGTCTCCCAGTTGCGGGTATCGCTCGGACGGCCGGGGTCGGCCTCTGCCAGTGCCCGCCGCACCACGTCGACGAACTCCCGCCGATCCTCCTCCGGCATGTCCTTGCCGACGATCTGATGGACCATCCGGTGGAGGTACACCGACTCGCCGGGGGACGGTGCCTCGTCCACGCCGACCTCGTGGGACTCCAGACGGACCACGGAGTACTGGCGCAGTTGGTTGATCGCCTTGTTCCACAGCAGCGGATCGTCCAGCAGGCCGGACAGCTGTTCTGGCAGGTCGTCGTGGGACATCTCGCGCAGCATGCGCACGGGGATGAAGCCCGGTGCGAAGAACGTGCACAGCCGCAGCAGGTCGACGGACTCCGGAACTGTGTCACGCAGCTTGTTCAGCAGTATCGACCACGCGGTCTGGAAGGCCACCGGGAAGTCGGCGGACACCCGCACGACGTCCCCGTCGACACCGTCCTCCAGCAGTGCGATGTAGTCCTCGACGGACAGGTCGGAGTCGTTCAGCCAGCCGGCGGTCTGGTCCAGCAGCAGTGGCAGGTCCTCCAGAGCACCAGCCAGCTGGTCGGCGTCCTCCTCCGTCAGCCGGGGCGCACGGCGCCTGATGAAGGCGACCGACTCGTCACGGTCGTAGACGCGTACTTCGAGCAACGTGCTGTTGTGCTCCCCCCACTCCGGATTACGGGAGGTGATGATCACGTGGCCCGGGCCCGTCGGGACCAGGTCCCAGATCTGCTCCGGCTCGTCCGCGCCGTCCAGGACCAGCAACCAGCGGGAGTACGGATTGCCCCGCCGCAGCGAGTCGCGAACCGCGCGCAGTCGCTCTCCGTATTCGTCACCCGTGGAGAGGCCGAGTCTGGCGGAGAGTTCGGCCAGCGCGCGGCGATAGGTGACCCTGCTCTCCGCGTTGACCCACCACACCACGTCGTACTCGGAACCGAATCGATAGACGTACTCGGCCGCCATCTGGGTCTTGCCCACCCCCGGCATACCGTGCAGCGTCAGTACGCCCGCGCCCGGCTCGCTGCTCTGGAGGAGGTGATACGCGTCGTTCAGCAACGGCTCCCGCCCCGTGAAACGGGTGTTGCGCCGCGGCACACCGCCCCACACCTCCGGCAGCGCGGCCGGGAAGCGGGGGCTGCGGGAGCCACCCACCGGGGGGCGGCTGTCCGTCGGCAGGTCCAGGCGGTCCAGCAGCCGCCGTTCCGCCTCGTCCTCGCCCATGTTGGTCAGGTCGACCGGGCCCAGCACGGCGATCGCCGCGGGCACCTTCGAGTTGGTGACGGACACGGCGGCGAACTTGGACGGGTCCGGCCCGACGACCTCGCGCAGAGCCGCGTTCCACTCCTCGAAGGTCCGGGGGCCCAGCTGGAAGTAACGCTCGCTCACCAGGATGAGGACACGTCCCTCGGCGAGCGAGAGACCCCGCAGAAGGTCCACCAGGGTCTCCTCCGCCGGGGAGTCCCAGCGCACGTAGGAGACCCGGACGCCACGCCGCTCCAGCCTGTCCCCGATCCACGCCGCCCAGGCCCGGTTGAACCCGGCGAAGCTGATCGTGATGGTCTGCCTCGCGACCCTCCTCTCGGTCGACCTGACCGGCGTACGAGTTTCAGACATGCGACGGCCTCCACGCGTAGTCTTAAAATCCTAGAACTTCGGTGCGGCTCTGGGGAGTCCGCCGACTTCGGAACCAACACCTCAGCTCGTCGATCTTTGCGCAGCAGGGCCTGAGAAGTCGTCATTTCAGTGCGATTCCCCAGGGGGCTGACGCTGTGTCCACAGCACGCGCACCGCCTTCACGTACGCCTGCGCGCGTGCCGCGTGCCCGCGGGGCGCGGGATGCGCGGCGAGCCGGTCATGGGCGACGGCCATCTCGTCCACGAACCGCCGGCCCACCGCCGTCAGGTCGGACGAGGCGACCAACGCGGGCAGGGCCGCCCCGACCTGGGCGTGGTAGCGCGCGTACTGCGCCCACGCGCCCCCGCGTCGCGCCGGCTCCCCGGCGAGCGCCCGGCGTTGGAAGAAGTCCGCGAGTGCCAGGTGGGAGTACGCGCCCTGGAGGAGGCCGTCGTACGGGCGTGGGTCCGGGCGCCAAGGGGCGAAGTACCGGGCCGCCGGTCCGGCACGGTGCAACTCCACCATCTCGCTCAGCGCCGCGAGCTTGGCGTGCTGCAACTCGTGGACCAGCGTCGCCGCGAAGGCCACCGGAGTCACCGGAGCGCTGCTGAGCAACGCCCCGAAAGCCTCCCGCCGGGTTCCGCTGCAACTGCCCCGGCCGCCCGCTCCCGGCGGCATCTCCAGCGGCACCAGACAGCGCAGCAGTGCCAGCGCCTCCGTGAGCCGGCCTTCGCCGCCCGTGCGGAGTACCGCGGCGGTGCCGGACCAGCCCTGCAGCCACCGCTTCCGTTCGGCGTCATCCGGACCCGCCGGGCCGCTGAGCGCGTACTGGTCGGGCTCGCGGGGTGGTACGCGGTAGGGATCGAGGTCATCCAGGGGCATGGGTGCGGCGCCGGGGACCAGGCCCGGCAACACGTACGCCGAGGTCCAGGCGGGCGCGCCGGACCATGCTCCGCCGTCGTTCTCCAGATGAACGGTTACCTGACCGAGCATCATTCGGCCCTGGTCGTACGTCACCTGGATCCGTGCATCGCCCTGCTCCCGGGTGCACAGGGCACCCAGCGAGGGAAGGACGAGGACCCCGTCCCGGGCCGTCAGCACCGTGTTGAACGGAATCCCGGCGCGGGCCGCCGCCACCGCCGCCACCGCGCTGAAATACGCCAGATCGCGGGCGAGCTCGCGTCGCTGTTCGTCGGCAGGGGAGCCGGTGCGCGGGTCGAGGCCGGTCAGGCAGCGCCGGGCCCAGGGGCCGAGCAGCGGATAGCTGAGCCTGGTCCGTGCCGGGGAGCCGGCGGCAGCGGTCCGGTCCGCCTCCGTCAGCAGCGCCCAGTCCTCCCTCAGCCTCGCCTTCGCCGTCGGCGGGCAGAGCGCCGGATCCGCTGCTTCCGCCGCGTCCAGCACCGCGCGCAGCAGGAGCAGGCGCCGGGTGTCCTGGTCCCGGACCAGCAGCGCGAGCGTGTCGGCGCCGCCCTCCGTGCGCCCGAGTTCGGCGAGGGCCGGGTCCGGGACCGCCGGAAACATCACGGGGTGCCCCCTTCACGAGAGGCCAGGGCGGGTGCCGCGTGCGCCGCGAGCCGACCGGCCACATGTCGGATGAAACGCTCCAGGTCGGCGCAGTACACCGAGGAGTTCCGGAAACCGTGCCCGGCGCGGTAGCGATGCGCGTAGTGGCCACCGCCGCACACCGACAGCAGCGGGCAGGCCCGGCAGCGGTCGGCAAGGGCCGCCGCGCCCGTCTGCCGTGCGGCGACCCCCGGATGCCGCAACGCTTCGTCGAAAGCGTGCCGGAAGATGTCCAGCCCCGTGCGCGCGGCGCCCTCGTACGCCGATTTCAGCGAGTCGACCTGTTCGATCGACCCGTCCGTCTCCACGACGAGCGCGTCGAAAGGGGCCAGTCCCAGGGACTCGGTCGCCGCCGGCAGACCCAGCAGCAGCGCGATGCACTCCTCGAAGAGCCGCACCCTCGTCTCCCGCCGCCCGGCCGACCACCAGAGGTCGAAGACGGCACACAGCCAGTCACCGTGTCGCACATCACCCCAATGCGGCGGCGGTGACGACCAGTTGCCGTGCGGGAGCAGTAAGTCGAGCGAGGGCGGGCGGAGTTCCAGCAGGCTGTCGTAGGTCTCCACCGGGTCCAGGGTGGGGTCCACGACGGTCAGGATGCCCGCGTACGACTCCGGGAAGCGGGCGGCGAGCAGGTGTGCTCCGCGTGCGGCCGCGGGCCAGGACGGGCGGCCCGCGTGATCGACGCGACGCACGTTGTGCTCGGGGCGGCCGCCGTCGAGGCTGACTCCGATCTGGATGCCGTGCCGGGACAGGACCGTCAGTCGGTCCTCCGTCAGCAGGGTGGCGTTGGTCTGGACAGTGGCCCGGACCGTGCAGCCGGCGGGTACCCGGGCGCGTACGGTGTCGGTGAAACGGGCGAGGGTGTCGGTGCCCGCCAGCAAGGGTTCCCCGCCGTGCAGGACCAGGGAGACCGTGGTCAGGGCGTGGACACGGGCATGTTCGGCGATGCGGTCGGCGGTGCGGTCCAGGACGGCGGGCGGGGCCGCGGCCGGGCGGGCGCGCCAGGTGCGGTCGGGCCCCTCGTAGAGGTAGCAGTAGGTACAGGCCAGGTTGCAGCGGCCGTGCACCTTCACGATGAACTGGCGAAAAGGGTGTCCGGTCGTAGACACTCCAGCACCCCCATGCCGTACGCCATTTCACCCGTATCAGACCGCATTCCCGGTCGGAGACCGGACGCAAACCCGATGCGATCGAAGTCGCCTTTTTCTGATTCCATTTGACCGAACGAGACCGCCTTTCACTGCGCCATGTGGCTCACAACACGCCCTTCCGGTGGCTCACATCGCGTTGTTGAAGCCCCAGAGCATCTCGCTCGGCCGCTCCGCCCGCTCGCGCAGCCCCTCCAGCACCTCGTGCAGGACCGGGTGCTGGACCGTCCTCAGCTCCTCGAGGTCCAGCTCCAGCAGCTCCGGCAATTCCGGCAACGGCTCACCGGCCGTCGGCCCGCCCGTCACCCGCGCCGTGTCGTCCCGTCCGCTCATGTCCCCGTCCCTCTCCGTCGTCCGCGCTCACTCCAACGCCGCGAGCCGCTCCGCCGTGTCGGCGGCCGTCGGCTCTACCGGGACCAGCGTGCCCTCCGGCAGCTTCGACCACTCCGTCCGGGCGGCCCGGTAGGCCTCGCGGGCGGCCCGTGGGCGAGCGGCCGCCTCGTAGGACATACCCCGCCAGTGGTGGGCCTGCGCGCCCAGCACCACCGCTTCCTGGCGGCGGCGTTCGGTGCGGGCCCCGCCCTCCGCCTCCCGGGCGGACTCGGCGGCGAGGCGGAACGCGTCCATCGCCTCGTCGAGCCGGGTCGGACGGCCCAGGCTGTGGTAGGCCTCGTACTGCGCCTGCCCCAGCTCGAGACGGCAGCGGGCGGCCAGCAGCGGGGCACCCGCGTCGTCCGCCTCGTCCGCCGCGAGCCCGAAGAGGTACTCCGCCTCCCGGAGGTCGACGCGGTCGCCGCGCAGCCGGTAGCGGAGGATCAGGGCACGGCCGAGCAACAGCAGCCGGAGACCGAGCTCCCGGTTCCCCGTGGAGGTCTCCCGGCGGCAGTCCCGCAGCACCCGGATCGCCTGCGACAGCGGCGCCCACGCGCGGTCACCGGTCTCCGAGTCCGCCCGGCGCAGCAGCGCCTCGCCCCACTCGGCGAGGACCTGGGAGTACTCGGGGTCGTCCCGCGGCATCTCCGCCGCCGCGCTCGCGAACGCGGTGGCCGCGTCCTGGAGTTCGCGCGGATCGCCGGTCTCCGCGTACCGGGCGACCCGGATCCGCCCGGCCCGCAGATGCAGGGCGGACCGCTGGCCGCGCTTCCGGGTGACCGCCAGCGCCTCGTCGACCAGGTCCTGGGCCTCGTCCAGGGGGGCGCCCGCGCACAGCAGGGCGTCCACCAGGTCGAGCCGTACCCTGACCCGGTCCGGGGCCTCGGGGGCGGCCTCCAGGGCGTCGCGCAGCGACCCGGACGCCTGTTCCGCGTAGCCGCGGGCCTGCTCGGGGTCGGTCGTCGCGGCCGACAGGCGCAGCAGGATCCGGCCGTGCGCGCGCGGCAGTTCGGGCGGCCGGTGCCGGCGGTCCGGCCAGGCGTCGGCGAACGCCTCCAGCATGCCGACCGCGCTCTGCAGGAGCGCGCTGTCGCCGCCGAGGCTCCACTGTGCCTCCAGCGCACCGACCCGCTCCAGCGTCAGCCGCAGCGCCTCCCGCTGATCGAGGTCGGGGGCGCCGCAGGCCACCGCGTACTCCCGGTCGGCACGGCGCAGCAGGTCGAGGGCGCCCGTCCGGTCGCCGTGCCGCCTGCGGTCGGTGGCGGCGGCCCGCAACACCTGGGCCAGCACCGCCCGTTCGCGCCGGGCGTGCGGGTGGGCCACGGCCCGCTCCGCCGCCTCCTCGGCCTCCCGCAGCAGCTCGGCGCCGCCCTGCACCTCCCACAGGCGCAGGGTGCAGTGCGCGTACTCCGCCCACAGCTCCGGGTCCGCGCCCACCGGCACCTCGTGCTCGGTGGCCCCGCGCAGCAGCTGCACGGCGTCGATCAGGTCCTGCACCATGCCCTCGGTGTCGAACCGGGCGAGCAGGGCGCGGGCCCGTTCGACCGCCTGGTGAGTGCGGTGTTCGCCCGGTCGTACGGCGGTGTCGCGGGCGCCGTACAGGCGGAACTGTTCGGGCAGCGGCATGAAACGCTCCAGGACGCGGGCGGCGACCTCGGCGAAGGGCTGCGGGACCAGGGTCGCGTCGCCGTTGTCACCGTTGCGCGCCGGGTAACCGGTGCCCGGCGGGGTGTACGGCCGCCCGGATCCGCCGTCGCCGAGCTGGGCCAGGGCGAGCGCGGGGAAGTTGGGGCCGCCCTTGCCGAAGCGCTGCTCGATGTACTCGGAGCAGTGCTTGAGGACGAGCAGGGCCTCGTCGCGGCCGAGCACGGAGAGCAACGCCTCCTGGACCTCGGGGGCCATCTCGTACCACTGGGTGCGGTCTGTGTTCTGGCCGACGTACTCCTCGCGGGCCCGGGTGACCAGGCCGCCGAGCAGCACCTCGGCGAGTTCGGAGGGGCCGGAGTCGGGCAGCATGGTCCGCTGGACCAGTTGCATCACCGGCAGGCAGAGCGGGGCGGCGGCCAGGTAGACGGCGAGCCGGCCGGCGCTCGGGGAGGCGGCGGACTGGAACCTGCTGACCCGCTCGATCGGCGACAGCGGACGGCCGGCGCGGACCGCCTGCGCGGGCGGCTGGTCGGCGCGGACCCAGCCCACCGCGCCCGCCACCGGCCCGGCGCCGACCCCGGACAGCAGCCTCGCCCACGCGCCCAGCGCCACCGGCTCGGGCGGCAGCACCGGCACCGGTACGGCGCCCCGTGGCCCGCCGGACGGGGTACCGGCCGGGGTGCGCACGCGCAGCGCGGTGGCGCCGCCCAGCGTCTCGCCGCGGCTCAGCTCGCCGTAGGTGACAGGCAGCCGGGTGCGGCTCCACATCCGCTGTGGCAGCGGCTGGAGCACCGCGACCGGGGCCTGCCGGGAGAGGTGGTGCAGCAGCCGGTGGGCGCGGCCGCTGTGCCACAGCGGTCCGGCGCAGTCGCTGATCAGGACGGTGATCCGGCGTCCGGTCGGGTCGCTGAGGCGGTCGGCGGTGTGCAGCGGTGCCGTGCGCACGTCCGCGCTGCGGCTGACCGCCGGCTCGCCGTCGGGGCCGGTGTGCAGATGACTGATCTGGATGTCCCGGAAGGCCCCCAACTGGCCGAAGACCTGGACCAGTTCGGTGAACATCCGGTCCCAGACCCGCATCGACGGGGAGGCCTCCAGGACCAGTTGGAGCCGGGCGTCGCCCCGGGTGATCGCGCGGTACACGGGCAGGATGAGACCGCCCGCGCGTGCGCTGTGCTCGGCGGTCCGCGTCTCGTCCAGTTCGGTGCGCAGGGGCGGTGCGGCGCTGCGGTAGGCCTGCAAGGGCCTCAAAGCGCGCTGGAGTTCGAGTGGCGCGGGCAGCGCGGGGGCGGCGGGTACCCCGACCGGCAGCCCGGTGATCCGGCCGGCGGCCCTGCTGTGCCCGGCGCCGTGCTGCTGCGGCACGGGGTACAGGGAGGTACGGCGGTCGGCTCCGCCGGCCTCGGAGGCGGCCGGTGCCGGCCGCGGCGGCCGGTTCGCGCCCCCCGTGGCCGAGGGGTCGCCCTGCGGGTCCTTCGGCGGTACGACGGTCCCCTTCGGCAGGCCGCCACCGGGCCCGGGGGCCACCTGCTCGTCCTCCGCCTCGACGGCGGGCCGCGCCCACCGGGCCAGCCACAGGGCGTCGCTCAGCCCCTCGGTGTCCGGGTCGAGCCCGACCTCCCGCAGCCTGCGGACGAGTTCGGCCATCGGATCGCCGTCGGCGAGGCCACCCGGCTCCGGGCCACCGTCGGCAGCGCCGGGGCCACCCCGCCCGGAATCCCCATCGGCAACGCCCGGGCCACCCCGCCCGGAATCCCCATCGGCAACGCCCGGGCCACCCCGCCCGGAATCCCCATCGGCAACGCCCGGGCCACCCCGCCCGCAATCCCCATCGGCAACGCCCGGGCCACCCCGCCCGCAATCCCCATCGGCAACGCCCGGACCACCCCGCCCGCAATCCCCATCGGCCCTCGCGGCCGCGTCGGGCCCGCCGGAGGGGTCCTGCGCCGGGTCGCCGGGGGACGGACCGGGCTCGCCCGGTGGCCGGTCGGGGTCGGGTGGAAGGGGGCCGTGTCGCGGCGCTGCGTCCGGCATCAGCGGCTCACCTCGGGCGGTCGAGCCGCTGGATGAGCAGGTCGGCGAGCCGGTCGCGGCTGGGCGGGGCGGCCGCGTCGGTGAGGTAGATGGCGTTCAGCAACTGGTCGGCGGCGAGGAGTTCGCTGCGCGAGCGTTCCAGGAAGCGGTTGATCAGGTCGTCGCCCGCGCGGGCCGCCTCGTCGCCGAGATGGGCGCGGACGAAGGTGGCGAGGCGGTTGTGATCGGGGCGGTCCAGTTCGAGGTGGATGCAGCGGCGCATCAGCGGGGCCGGGAAGTCCCGCTCGCCGTTGCTGGTGAGCACCACGAACGGGAAGGCCCGGCAGCGCACCCGGCCGTCCCGGACCCGGACCTTCGTGCCGTCGGCGGTGAGCACCTCTGCCTCGCCGTCCGGCAGCCGGTCGGCGATCCGCTGGAGCTCGGGTATCTCGAACTCCCCTTCCTCCAGCACGTTCAGCAGATCGTTGGGCAGGTCGATGTCGCTCTTGTCCAGCTCGTCGATCAGCAGCACGCGCGGGGTGTCGGAGGGGAGCAGGGCCGTGCCGAGCGGTCCCAGCCGGATGTAGCTGCCGATCGCCTCCACCGCACCCGGGGTGCCGCCGGCCGTGCCGTACCCTCCCTGCGCGGCGATCTGCACGTCCTGGAGCCGTGCGATGGCGTCGTAGTGGTAGAGGCCGTCCTGGAGCGCGGAGCGGCTGACGATGGACCAGCGCAGGACGTCACCCAGACCGAGCTCGTACGCCACCGAGTGCGCCAGGGTGCTCTTGCCCGCGCCGGGGCTGCCGGTGACGAGGAGCGGGCGGCGCAGGTACAGCGCCGCGTTGATCATCTCCAGCTCCTCGGCGCCGGGCCGGTGCAGCTCGGCCAGATGCCGGTTGGCGCCGAGCCTGCGGTCCCGGGAGCCGTCGCCGCCGTCGGCGCCGCCCTCGGCGGTCCGGCCGGTGAAGTCCCGCCAAGGGGGCGGCGGGGGCAGCCTGTTCATGCCGTCGTGGGGTTCGCCGGCGCCTCGGTAGATGAGCCACTCACTGGATTCGGTCATGTCCGGTCCTCGTCGTCACTCGTCCGTCCGGTCCCCACGGCAGCCATCGAACGTGCATCACGTTATCGACCTTCAGGAGGCCTCGTAAGGGCCTCACACAGGGCGCGCGAGTTCACGGCGCCTGGAGCAGGTCGCCCGTACCGGGCAGGGGTTGGTGCGGGTCGTCGTACAGGAGAGCGATGTCCTTGGCCCAGAACGCCTCCGTGAGCCCCTCGCGCACCTGTTTGCGCAGCCTGTGCACCGATTCGGGCAGCTCCCAGGCGCCGTCCACGTCGTAGACGGTCATCCTGGCGCCCCGGTGGAACTCACCGCACACGGAGTCGGTCTGGCGGCTCCAGCGGCGCCACAGCACCACCCCGTACCCCGCCCGGACGATCCGGCCGAGTGCGGTGGCGTCGTCCGGATAGCGCCGGTCGCCCTGCCGGCACAGCACCGGGACGGTCCCGGGCGCGAGGCCACGCAGCGCGGCCACGTCGGACACCGGCCGGCGCACCGCGTCGTCGCAGTCCAGTATCTCGGCCCTGGCCCGGTTCTCGGCCCGCTCACGCCTCTCGTGCACCCGGTGCCAGCGGTCCCGGCGGTCGGACTCCTCGTCGTCGTCGGGGAATCCGTCGCCAGGGAATCCGTCACCGGGGCGTTCACCGCCGTACCAGCCGTCCTCCTCCCCCGGCAGCTGGTCGCGGTCCTTGCAGCGGACCACGACCGGCCGTTCGACGCCCAACGGGTCGGCGCCGGGCCGCAGCCGCCACTCGTCCACCGGGAGGTCGAGCAGCAGATGCGGCAGGGCGGCGTGCAGCGCGACCGGCCGGCCGGGCTCGTCACAGCGGCGGAAGGCCTCGGCGAGCGGCTCGGCGACCCGGGCGGCGAGGTCGGCGAGCGGGGCACCCTGTCCGTCGTCCAGCCGGGTCGTACCGCCGTCGGCCCGCACCACCGCGACCGACCAGTCGCAGTAGCCGCGGTTCCAGGCCAGATGCTCCACTTCGAGCAGGACGGACTGGTCGTGCGCGGTGCCCGGTGGATGCTCCCGGCCCTGCTCCCCCGCCGCGCCCCCGGTCCGGTGCTCGCCGCGGTCGCGGCCGCTCCGCTCGCGCAGCCGGTCGCCGAGGTGCTGGGCGCGCCCGCGGGCCAGCTCGCTGCGGTAGTCACTGTCCAGCCGGGTCGCGGCCTGCTTGATCCACTCCCACAGGGCCTGTTCGGCGTCGAGCACGAAGGGCGTGACCGGGCGCTCGGCGGTCATGACCCGCATCGCGTACTCGGCGACGAGCCGGAGCGCGCCGTCGTTGCGCACGTTCTCGTACAGCGCGCCGAGGCCGTCCCGCCAGCCGCGCGGCGCGGGCGACAGGGTCGGCAGCCGGAAGTTCGGCAGCGAGTGGAGGATGTCGAGCAGGCCGCGGGTACTGTCCGGCGGCGGCAGGTCGGCGAGCCGGCCGAGCAGTTCAGCCCGCTCGTCCGGGCTCAGGGTGCGGCCCGGCCGGGCCCCGAGTTCGGCCTGGAGGTCGGTCCAGGTGGGGCGCCCGTCGTCGGTGGGCTGCTGGCGGTCGCGGTGGTAGCGGTCGTGGGCGTGGCAGACGGCCTGGTAGAGGTCGTGCTGGTACGGGTCGTGGTGGCGCAGCCCGTGCCGGTACAGGTCGTGCCGCCGCTCTCCCGGCGCCGTCGGCAGGGTGCGCAGCCGCTCGATCCCGATGGAGGTGCCGCCCGATCCGTGGTCCGCGCGTGACTTGAGCACGCCGACGACCTCGCCGCGCACCGGATCGATCACCGGCCCGCCGGAGACGCCGAGCGGCAGGTCGTTCTCCCCGAGGCGCATCTGGGCGCCCGACGACCAGCCGCCGATGGTGCCGTGCACGGTCAGGAAGCCGTCGTGCGGCTGCGGCCGGCCCTGGAAGGGGGCCCAGCCGGCGTAGAACACCCGGCCCTCGGTGTAGTGCGGCATCGGCCGCTCGGAGATGTAGACGCATTCGTGGTCCACCGGCTCGCGCAAACGGACGAGCGCCAGGTCCGGGGCGGGCCAGCTGCTGGGGACGGGACGGTCGACGTGCTCCGGAAGGGTCGCGGCGACCTTGCCGGGAACCGCGCAGGGCTCCTCGAAGGGACCGGGCTGATAGACCACCGTGACCTCGCCCCCCTCCCCGCCGTCGATCACATGGGCGCAGGTCAGCACCCAGTTCGGTGCGATGAAGAAACCACTGCCGAGGAACGCCCCGGTCTCCTCCGGGGCATACCCGACACCTGTGCGATGGATGCGTACGGTGGCCGCCATCACGAGTTCACGCAGCGCATGGTGGGCCGGGTCCCAGCCGCCGGATGCGCCCCCGTCGTGCCGGTCCGTCATTCCGCGCCCCCGGCCCCGGCTCCCTGGGCGCCCCCGTGCACCGGGGCGCCGCCGGATGCGCCCGCGCGAGCGACCGGGGAGCCGTCGTGACCGGCGTCCGGATCGGGCGGGCCGCCTCCGTGCCAGGTCAGGGTGACCGTGATGGCCGCCTTCGCCTCCCCGTCCGCGAGCAGCCCGACCACCTTGCCGGCCTTCGCGGTGAGCTCGATGCCGAACCCGACGCTCACCTCGTCGGGACGCACCGCCCGCAACGGCTCGGCGAGCGACCGCGCCACCCCGCCGACCAGCGAGTCCAGACTCTCCACGGCCGCTTCCACGCGGTCGGTGAAGCCGGTGTCCGTGAACGACAACTCCCCCGTCGGTACGGCCAGTTCCTCGGCCCCCGAGATCCGCGCCCATACCGGCGTACCGTCCGGCAATCGCACCAGCGCTATCCGCGTAGCGTCCTGCTCCATTCCGCTCCCCCGTTCCCCCGAGCCCCGTGTGCTCCCTACGCCGTACCGTTCGTGGTTTCCCGCCCTTCCCGCACGGGAAGACATCGCCGCTTCAATCCACGGGGAAAGAGTCCTTCCCCCCGGAGCCGGGCCCTACCCGTCGCCGACGGCACACCTTTGCCGTCGGCCTAGGCTGGTAGGCGCCCATCACCGGGCACCCACACATGTACGCAGGAGAGCAACCCATGTACTTCACCGACCGAGGCATCGAGGAACTGGAGAAGCGGCGCGGCGAGGAAGAGATCACCTTCGAGTGGCTCGCGGAACAACTCCGCACCTTCGTCGACCTGAACCCCGACTTCGAGGTCCCGGTGGAGCGCCTGGCGACGTGGCTGGCGCGACTGGACGACGAGGACGAGGAGTAGGAGCCCCTGTCGGCAAGGGGATGGGCGGCCACCACGGACACGGGCGCGCGGGACGCCTCGGGCACGCGGGGAAGGCGTTACGCCTTGTGACGCCGGGCGGGAACGGCGCCTCGGCAGGAGCGCCGCGACGCGGGAACGGCGCCCCGTAAGGGGCGCGGGGAACTGCGCGACCCGCCCCCACCGGCCCGCACCCGCACCGCGACCGCCCCCACCGGCCCGCACCCGCACCGCGACCGCCCGCACCGGCCCGCACCCGCACCGCGGCCCGCCCGCACCCGCACCGCGGCCCGCCCACCGGCCCGCAGCCAAGGCGCGCGCGGACTTGAGCCCCTGGTCGGTCAATCCCGCGGAAACACCGTCTCGTACGACAGCTCCAGCGCCCCATGCACCATCAGCACCGCCCCCACCACGGCCCACCTCACACTGCGCCGCCGTACCCCCCACGTGGCGACCGGCGCCCCCACGGCCACCTCGGCCAGGGCCAGCCGATGCGCCCTCGGCGTCCCTCCCTGCGCCTCGCCATCGCCCCCGGCGTCCTCGACATGCCTCACGTCGGCCCCGGCGCCGGCCACCTCGCGGAGACGGTCGGCCGGTTCCCCCGGCGCCAGCCCGTCCCGCAGGTGCACACCCGCGCGCGTGAGGACCCCGATCAGCCCGCGCAGGCGCGCGCGTGCGTCGGCCCCCGGATCCGGCACGGTCAGCCGGTCCAGGGACTGCACGTCGCGGACCGGGTCAAGACCCAGCCGCGCGGCGAACGCGCGCATCGCCTCGCCCTCCCCCGCAGGCGTGCCGTCGGCCAGCCAGACATAGCCGACCGGGCGGCGGAAGCCGGCGGCGAGGGTGTAGCCGGCCCGGTCGGCGTCCCACCACAGCGCCAGCACCGGCCACCCGGACCCCACGGCGAGCGCGGTGGCCCAGCCGGTCAGGACGCGGTCGACGGGTTCGCCCCCGCGCAGCCATGGCGTGCCCTCGGGGACGAGGACGCTCCACTCGCCGGCCCGGGTCAGCAGCATCCGTTCCCGCAGGAGAGGCGCGAGCGGGGCGACGGAATCGGGGTCTGCCCGGCACAGCAGCAGGGCACCGGGCGCGGGGGCGTGAGCGGACCGGGACACGGCCTGCGATTCGTCGGTCGGCATGCACACACGGTAGGCAATTCATCCATATGTCGCCCGATATGGAGCCCTGCCGGGCGGCGATGAAGTCAATCTCGCGCCCAACCGGTCACCCCAAAGAGCGCCTTGACTTCCCACAGCCACGATATATCGTGTTTATGGAAGACGCGATATGGCGCGAGCCGTGCATGAGCGTCCGCGTCCAGCCGTCATGCCCGGCCGAGGGAGGTCCGCACCATGTCCGAGTGGTCCGTCGCTGAGCCCAGGAAGCTCACCTTCGACACCCCCGTGAGCGATCTGCACGTGCGCATCGTCAACGGAACAGTCAACGTCGTGGGTACGGACGAGGGTTCCGCCCGCCTGGAAGTCTCCGAGATCGAGGGCCCGCCCCTGATCGTCACGCAGCGGGGCGGCACCCTCACGGTGGCCTACGAGGACCTGCCCTGGAAGGGCTTCCTCAAGTGGCTGGACCGCAAGGGCTGGCGGCGCAGCGCGGTCGTCTCGCTAGCCGTCCCGGCGGACACCCGCGTGGAGGTGGGCGTGGTCGGCGCCGCCGCGGTCGTCTCCGGGATCAGCGGTACGTCGGTGGTCAAGGGCGTCACCGGTGACACGACCCTGGTCGGTCTCTCCGGCGAGGTCCGCGCGGACACCGTCTCCGGGAACCTGGAGGCCCAGACGGTCACCGGTGACCTGCGGTTCAACTCCGTATCCGGCGACCTGACCGTCGTCGAGGGCTCGGGCTCCGCCGTGCGCGCCGACTCGGTCAGCGGATCGATGATCATCGACCTGGACCCGGACGGCCCGACGGACGTCCGACTGACCAGCGTCTCCGGCGAGATCGCCATCCGGCTGCCGCATCCGGCCGACGCCGAGGTCGAGGCCAACACCGCGAGCGGCACGATCTCCAACGCCTTCGACGGGCTGCGGGTGCACGGCCAGTGGGGCGCCCACAAGATCACCGGCCGCCTCGGCGCGGGCACCGGCAAGCTCCGCGCCACCACGGTCTCCGGCTCCATCGCCCTGCTACGCCGCCCGCCCAAGGAGGACGACGACGAGAAGACCGCCTGGGAGGCCGAACCGACGACCGACCCCTCGGGACCGACGGGGCCGACGGGACCGGGACCGACGGGACCGGCGGCCCCCTCCGCACCCACCGCCGGGTCCGAGTCCGGCTCCGGCTCCGCAGCCCCGGCGGACGGTACGACCGACAAGAAGGTGCTCTGACATGCCTCCCGTCTTCGCCCACGGCCGCCTCCGCCTCTACCTGCTCAAACTGCTGGACGAGGCCCCGCGCCACGGCTACGAAGTGATCCGGCTGCTCGAAGAGCGCTTCCAGGGCCTGTACGCCCCGTCGGCGGGCACCGTCTACCCCCGCCTCGCCAAGCTCGAGGCCGAGGGCCTGGTCACGCACACCACCGAGGGCGGCCGCAAGGTCTACGCCATCACGGACGCCGGACGCGCCGAACTGGCCGACCGCAGCGGCGAGTTGGCTGACTTGGAGCTGGAGATCCGCGAGTCGGTGGCCGAACTGGCCGCGGAGATAAGGGCCGACGTACGCGGCGCGGCCGGGGATCTGCGCCGCGAGGTGCGGGCTGCCGCCTCCGAGGCCCGGCACGGCAGCGGGACGGGGAACGGGGACTTCGGTGACCTCGGTGACAGGGAGTCCTGGCGGGCCGCCAAGGAGGAGATGCGGCGCGTCAAGCAGGAGTGGAAGGAGCAGGCCCGCCGCGCCAAGGACGAGAGCCGCCGGGCCCGTGACGAGGCCCAGCGGGCCCGTCGGCAGGCCCAGGAGGCCCAGGCCCGGGCCCGCGCCCAGGCCCAGGAGGAGATGCAGCGCATCGCCCACCGGGTGCAGGAGCACGTCCAGGACCACTTCGCACGCGGTGACTGGCCGACCGGGGTCCGCGAGGGCCTGGCCGAACTCGCCAAGGAGTTCGGGGAGTTCGGAAAGGACTACGGCAAGGACTTCGGGAAGGAGTTCGGCAAGGACTTCGGCTTCGGCGGCCGCAGCGAGCCGCAGCCCGGATCAGGCCCGGACCTCCGCAAGCCGACACCGCCCCAGGCACAGGAACCGCAGTATTCGGAGACCCCGGAGGACTTCCCGGCGCAGTACGTCCCGGAGTGGGCGTACGGCGACGAGACCGGCACCGGCGACCCGGCCCGCGACCTCGACCGGCTCCTGGACCGATTCCGCGACGACATCCGGGACGCGGCCCGCGACCACGGAGTCACCGCGGAGCAGCTCGGCGACACCCGCCGCCACCTGTCGACGGCGGCGGCCCGCATCGGAGCGCTGCTGCGCGGCCCGAAGTCCTGAGGAGCGGGCGAGCGAAGCGGGCCGACCACACACGGCCCGCCCGCTTCCCCTCTCCCTCAGGACCCGGTCTCTCTCCCGCCGCTGAGGAGCTGGTCAGGAGTTGGTCAGGACGATCTTCCCGAACTGGTCGCCTGACTCCAGGCGGGCGAAGCCCTCGCGGGCGCGGTCGAGCGGCAGCAGTTCGTCGATGACCGGGCGTACCCCGGTGGCGGCGCAGAAGGCGAGCAGGTCCTCCAGCTCGTCCTTGGTCCCCATGGTCGAGCCCACGACCTTCAGCTCGAGGAAGAAGATCCGGGTCAGTTCGGCGCGCGAGGGCCGGTCGCCGGAGGTGGCGCCGGAGATGACGATGGTGCCGCCGGGCCGCAGCGACTTCACCGAGTGGGACCAGGTGGCGGCGCCGACGGTCTCGATCACGGCGTCCACGCGCTGCGGCAGCCGGGCGCCCGGTTCCACCGCCTCGACGGCGCCGAGTTCCAGGGCGCGCTTCCGCTTCGCCTCGTCCCGGCTGGTGGCGAAGACCCGCAGCCCCGCGGCCTTGCCGAGCACGATCGCGGCGGTGGCGACCCCGCCGCCCGCGCCCTGCACGAGGACCGAGTCACCGGGACGGACGCCCGCGTTGGTGAAGAGCATCCGGTACGCCGTCAGCCAGGCGGTGGGCAGGCAGGCGGCCTCCGCGAAGGAGAGTTCCCTGGGCTTGGGCAGGAGGTTCCAGGTGGGTACGGCGACCTGCTCGGCGAAGGTGCCCTGGTAGCGCTCGGTGAGGATGGACCGGGGTTCGTTCGGCCCGACCCCGTGGCCGCTCTGCCCGATCACGGAGTGCAGGACGACCTCGTTGCCGTCCGCGTCGACACCGGCGGCGTCACAGCCGAGGATCATCGGCAGCCGGTCCTCCGGGAGGCCGACGCCGCGCAGGGACCAGAGGTCGTGGTGGTTGAGGGAAGCGGCCCGGACATCGACGGTACTCCAGCCGGGGCGGGCCTCGGGGGCGGGACGGTCCCCCAACTCAAGGCCGGAGAGCGGCTGGTCGCGGTCGATTCGGGCGGCGTAGACGGCGAACATAGGGCCGACGATAGGTTCCCGGGGCCAGGCGCGTAACCGGGCACCACTGTGACACATCCCCTCTTGCGCACAACGCCCCTACGGACAGCGCCCACCAGAACACGGGGCCGACACGCACAGCGCCCACCAGGAACACGGGGGCCGGCACGCACAGCACCCCCCAGGAACACGGGGGCCGACACGCACAGCACCCCCCAGGAACACGGGGGCCGACACGCACAGCACCCCCCAGGAACACGGGGCCGACACGCACAGCACCCCCAGGAACACGGGGCCGACACGCACAGCACCCCCAGGAACACGGGGCCGCGCCACTTGCCGCTAAGCCGCATGGGCGGGCTCAGCCCCCACCCACCGACACCCGACGGCCGACGGCCGACGGCTCCAGCACCCCAATAGGGGCCAGCCCAATAGGGGTCACCCCGATAGGGGCCACTCCGATCCAGAGCCACCCCCGATACAGGGGTCTGGGGGCGGCAGCCCCCAGGGCGGCGGTTACTTCCCATCCACCCACCCGATCGGGTGGGTGGATGGGCAAAGAAATGGCCCCACCCAAGCGGGCGGGGCCATCCGGGTTACCGCCGTGCGACGCCCTCGGCCCGCGCAGCCGCGGCCACCGCCGCGGTCACCGCCGGCGCGACCCGCTCGTCGAACGGCGACGGAATGACGTAGTCCGCCGCAAGATCGTCGCCGACGACCGACGCCAGCGCCTCCGCCGCCGCGATCTTCATCCCCTCGGTGATCCGGGAGGCCCGCACCTGGAGCGCGCCCGCGAAGATCCCGGGGAACGCCAGCACGTTGTTGATCTGGTTCGGGAAGTCCGACCGCCCGGTCGCCACGACCGCCGCGTACTTGTGGGCGACGTCGGGGTGCACCTCCGGGTTCGGGTTGGCCATGGCGAACACGAACGCGCCCTCGGCCATCGAGGCGACGGCCTCCTCCGGGACCGTGCCGCCGGAGACGCCGATGAAGACGTCGGCGCCGGCCAGCGCGTCCTCCAGGGTGCCCTTGAGCCCGGCCTTGTTCGTGAACCCCGCGACCTCGCGCTTGACCGCGGTGAGGTCGTCCCGGTCGGCCGAGATGATCCCCTTGCGGTCGGCCAGGGCGACGTCCCCGATGCCGGCCTCGACCAGCATCTTGGCGATCGCGACCCCGGCCGCGCCGGCGCCCGAGATCACCGCCCGCAGCTGGCCGATCTCCCGTCGGCTGAGCCGCGCCGCGTTCCGCAGCGCCGCCAGCGTCACGACGGCCGTACCGTGCTGGTCGTCGTGGAAGACCGGGATGTCGACGCGCTCCTGGAGCTTGCGCTCGATCTCGAAGCACCGCGGCGCCGAGATGTCCTCCAGGTTGACCCCACCGAAGGACGGGGCGAGCCGGACGACGGTCTCCACGATCTCGTCGACGTCGGTGCAGGCGAGGGCGATCGGGACCGCGTCCACGCCGCCGAACTGCTTGAAGAGGATCGCCTTGCCCTCCATCACGGGGAGGGAGGCCTCGGGACCGATGTCCCCGAGGCCGAGCACGGCCGTACCGTCGGTGACGACGGCCACGACGGACGACTTCCATGTGTAGTCGTTGACCAGCTCGGGCTGTTCCGCGATCGCGGTGCACACGCGCGCGACTCCGGGCGTGTACGCGAGGGAAAGGTCGTCCTTGTCACGGATCGGCACGGTGGCCTGCACGGCCATCTTGCCGCCGCGGTGCAGCGCGAACGCCGGATCGAAGGAATCGAGGGGCTCGGCCCCGCCGTCCTGGTCCGAATTGCCCGGCGTGCTGTCGCTGCGAGGATTGACGATCTCCGCTGCCACTTGTCTTACCCCTTAGGTATGCATGGTTGAGGGTCGGCCACTCCCGGTGAGGGAGTGGACGGGCACCGCGCAGGGCCCGATCACTGATACGTACGAGTGGCACGTACGAGCACCTGCGCGACGGGCGCGCCGCACACGCGCCCTGGAGCCCCGGATGAGGGGTGTAAAGAACCTTCTTACCGGACGGACAGCGCTCACGACGAGTCGAATAGGCGCAAGGTCACATCACGGATGTCGTAGGTAGCCGACAGATGAGCGGCCGAGTGACCGGCGGGCGGCCACGAAGCAGAGCCCGAGATGAACCGGCGGTGAACCGAAGATCTTCCGGCCGGAAGGTCGGATTCCCGCAGATGTGCGGGGCGGCGGGTCGAGGAAGGACCGGCCTGACGCGTCACGGGGGTCACCCGTTATCCGATTTTGACATGGTGACACGTCTGCTTGGAGCAATCCCAATGGCAGGATGCCGTAAACCCACGAGGTCGCGACACCCGAAGGTGTGTGTTTCCGTCGACCCATCGGCATATCGACATATCAGGCATCTCGGTATATCGGCTTGTTCTACCCACCGCCGGAGGAACCCACCATGACCGCAAGCTCCACCCGTCGTACCACTGTCGCGCGCTCCAGGACCGCAGCGTTCGGTGCGATCGCGGTCGCAGGCGCCCTGATCCTCACCGGCTGCGGTGACCAGACGGACAAGGGCGGCGACAGCGGCTCCTCCTCGACGTCCTCGGCCCCGCTGGCGAGCAAGCTGCCGGACGCCATCCGCAAGGCCGGCGTGATCAAGGTGGGCTCGGACATCGCCTACCCGCCGGTCGAGTACATGCAGAGCGGCAAGGCCGTCGGCGTGGACCCGGACATCGCGGACGCGCTGGGCAAGCAGCTGGGCGTGAAGTTCGAGTTCCAGAACGGCAAGTTCGACAACCTGATCGTGGGCCTGCAGGCCAACCGCTTCAACGCGATCATGTCGGCGATGAACGACACCAAGGACCGCCAGGACGGCATCGACTCCGACACCGGCAAGAAGGTCGGCAGCGGCGTCGACTTCGTCGACTACTTCACCGCCGGCACCTCGATCCTGGTCCAGAAGGGCAACCCGAAGGGCATCAAGTCCCTGGACGACCTGTGCGGCAAGGTCGTGGCTCTGCAGAAGGGCACCACGTCCGAGGGCATCGCCAAGGCGCAGAGCGAGAAGTGTACGAAGGACGGCAACAAGGCCATCAACCTTCAGACCTTCGACACCGACCCCGAGGCGCTGCTCCGTCTGAAGCAGGGCGCCTCCGTCGCCGACCTGAACGACTTCCCGGTGGCCGCCTACAACGCCAAGACGTCGGGTGGCGGGAAGGACTTCGAGGTCGTCGGCGAGCAGATCGAGGCCGGCCCGTACGGCCTCGCGGTCAGCAAGGAGAACACCCAGCTGCGCGACGCGATCCAGGCCGCCATGGCCGCCATCATCAAGAACGGCGACTACCAGAAGATCCTGGAGAAGTGGAACGTCACGCAAGGTGCGGTGACCGAGTCGAAGATCAACGGCGGCTCCTGAGCGGCCCGGCACGACTGAAGGGCCGTCACTGTGACTGACACGGTCGACAAGACTCCGGCGCCGTCCGTGCCGCCGGAGCAGATCAAGGCCATCCCGGTGCGCCACTACGGACGCTGGGTGTCCGGCGTCGTGGTCATCGCCCTGGTGGTGCTGATCGGGATCGCCTTCTCCAACGCGAAGATCAACTACAGCGTCATCCCCGACTACCTCTTCGACCAGGGCATCGTCTCCGGCGCCTGGACCACGCTCTACATCTCGGTGCTGGCCATGGTGCTCGGTGTCGTCCTCGGCGTGATCCTCGCCGTGATGCGGCTGTCGTCGAACCCGGTCACCAGCACGGTGTCCTGGTTCTACATCTGGTTCTTCCGGGGCACCCCGGTCCTGGTCCAGCTGCTGCTCTGGTACAACATCGCGCTCGTCTTCCCCATCCTGAACCTGGGGTTCTACAAGGACGAGATGAACCAGGTGATGACGCCGGTCCTCACCGCGCTGCTGGGGCTCGGCCTGAACGAGGCCGCGTACATGTCGGAGATCGTCCGCGCCGGCATCCAGTCGGTCGACGAGGGGCAGACCGAGGCCTCGCACGCGCTGGGCATGACCCAGGGCCAGACGCTGCGCCGGGTGATCCTCCCGCAGGCCATGCGGGTCATCATCCCGCCGACCGGCAACGAGTTCATCAACATGCTGAAGACCTCGTCGCTGGCCTACGCGGTCCAGCTCCCCGAGCTGATCAAGAAGGCCACGGACATCTCCAGCACCTCGCTGGCGGTCGTCGAGATGTACTTCGTCGCCTGCATCTGGTACCTGTTCCTGACCACGATCTTCAGCATCGTCCAGTACTACATCGAACGCCGTTACGCCCGCGGCTCCTCGCGCAACCTCCCGCCCACCCCGCTGCAGCGGCTGCGGAAGAATCTGGCCCAGTGGGGTTCGTTCCGTCGCCCGGAGGTGGCCCGATGAGCTCTCTCATCAAGGACAGCACCCCGCCGAGCAGCGGCGCCCCGATGGTCAAGGCCGAGGGGGTGCACAAGTCTTTCGGGCTGTCGCACATCCTCAAGGGCATCGACCTGGAGGTGCTGCCGCGCGAGGTGTTCTGCCTGATCGGCCCGTCCGGTTCCGGCAAGAGCACGTTCCTGCGGTGCATCAACCATCTGGAGAAGATCAGCGCCGGCCGGCTGTACGTCGACGGCCGTCTGGTCGGCTACCGACAGCACGGCGACAAGCTCTACGAGCTGAAGGAGAAGGAGGTCGCGGCGCAGCGACGGGACATCGGCATGGTGTTCCAGCGCTTCAACCTCTTCCCGCACATGACGGCCCTGGAGAACGTCATGGAGGCGCCGGTCCAGGTCAAGCGCGAGTCCAGGGCGGTGGCCCGGGAGCGCGCGGAGCGGCTCCTGGACCGGGTGGGCCTCGGCGACCGCAAGGGCCACTACCCGGCGCAGCTCTCCGGCGGCCAGCAGCAGCGCGTCGCGATCGCCCGCGCCCTCGCCATGCAGCCGAAGCTGATGCTCTTCGACGAGCCGACCTCGGCGCTCGACCCGGAGCTGGTCGGCGAGGTCCTGGACGTGATGCGGGACCTGGCCGAGGACGGCATGACGATGATCGTCGTCACCCACGAGATGGGCTTCGCCCGCGAGGTCGGCGACAGCCTGGTCTTCATGGACGACGGCGTGGTGGTCGAGTCCGGCCACCCGCGCGACGTCCTGACCAACCCGCAGCACGACCGCACGAAGTCGTTCCTGTCGAAGGTGCTGTAGCGAGTACGACGGTTCCCTCGCGGTACGACGCGAAGTCGCGGCGCGACGGGAAAGGGGCGGTACGAGAATGCTCGTACCGCCCCTTCGCGCTTCGGGCTCCGCCCTCTTCGGCCCTTCGGCGCTTCGGACTCGCCCCCCTTCGGCCCTTCGGCGCTTGGGCTCGCCCCTTTCCGGCGCTTCGGGCTTCGGGCTCGCCCCTTCGGCGCTTACCTGACCGCGAGCAGCAGCGTGTCCGAAGGCGAGCACCACACCGGCCGGGCCTCCCCGAACCCCTTCTCCCGCAGCACGCGCGCGTGCCAGGCCGCCGAGGGCATGTCGCCGTCCGCGTGCTCGCCGTAGATCTCGAACCGGCGGGCCGTCGGCCCGGCCAGGACCGGGTCCTGCGCGGCCAGCTGCCACCACTCGGCCCAGTCGAGCGCCCCCGACTCCTTGGCCTGATCCATGCGGAGATGCCGCTGCGCCCGTTCCGCCGCGTTGATCCGAGGCGTGCTCTCGTCGATCATGTGGTCGGCGTTCATGAAGACACCGCCGTCGCGGACGAGTCCCGCGACCTGACCGTAGAGGGCCGCGAGGGGTTCACTGTGCAGCCAGTGCAGGGCCGTGGCGGTCAGGACGGCGTCGTACGAGTCGTACGGCAGCCTCGCGGGCCACTCCGGGTCCTTGAGGTCGGCGGTGACGAACGTGGCCCGCTCGTCGCCCTCGAAGGTGCCCTCGGCGATGGCGAGGAGGGCCGGGTCGAGATCGACTCCGACGCTCACCGCCGCCGGGAAGCGGGCGAGCAGCCGGGCGGTGATGCTGCCGGTGCCGCACGCGAGGTCGAGGACCCGGGGGGCCGTGCCCACGAGCGCCTCGACCATGTCGAACATGATCCGGAACCGTTCCTCGCGGTCCGGCATGTACCACTCCTGCTGCCGGTCCCAGCTCTTCTGCCAGGCGCCCCAGTCGGCCCCGGTCGTGGTCGTCTGCGCGTCCGTCATGGCAACCCTCCGCCACACAAGTCCCGTAATACCCTGGAAGTGCGATCGGCTGTTACCCGACCGCACCACTGACCGTAGAGCACCCCCGTAAGGACTACAAGTGGAACTGGCCTATTACTCGGACTACGCCGTCCGACTCGTCAACAGCGAGGAACCGGCCCGGGGCAAGGACTCCCTGACCTCGGTCGAGGCCGTCCGCGCCCTCTTCGGGGTCAACGCGTCGGCGGCCCGCCGCACCACCGACGCCGATGTCACCCGCTTCCGCTCGGTCCGGGCCCGGCTGCGCGCGGTCTTCGAGGCGGCCGACAAGGGCGACGAGACGCTGGCCGTGGACCTGCTGAACTCCCTGCTGCTCGAGTTCCCGGTGTCGCCGCAGATCTCCGGCCACGACCACCGGGACGAGGACGGCCGCCCGCTGTGGCACATGCACCTGGCCGACCATCCGTCCAACGCCACCGCCGGCTATGCGGCGATCGCCGCGATGGGCCTGGCCTTCCACCTCACCGAGTACGGCGTCGACCGGCTCGGCCTGTGCGAGGCGGCGCCGTGCCGCAACGCCTACCTCGACACCTCCACCAACCGGTCCCGGCGCTACTGCTCGGATCGCTGCGCGACCCGGGCCAACGTGGCCGCCTACCGGGCCCGCAAACGCCTGGAGGCGGAACGGCCCGAGCGGTCGGCGAGCACCGGGCGGGCCGCCGAGAACGCCCAGCGCGCCAGCGCCAGCGGCGAACGCTGACCGGCCCTGAGCGGCCGCCAGCGGAACAGGGCGCGGCCGAGGATCAACTCCTCGGGCACGGTCCCGTAGTCCGTGCTGTCCCCGCCCGCGTACGCGTTGTCCCCGAGCACCCACCAGCCGCCCTCGCGCGGCTCCACGGCCCGCTTGACGACCAGCAGGTCCTGCTGGAAGGGGTGGCGCAGGACGACGACGTCACCAGCCCTCACCCGGGCCCCGTACCGCACCAGGAGCTGATCCCCCTGGTACAGCGTGGGCACCATCGACGGGCCGGTCACCTCGGCCAGTCCGAAGGGCGCCGCGCCCCTCCCCCGCTCGGTCTCCTGCGACAGCTCCGGCATCGCCGGCACCTCCCCGGTCCGTTCCTCCACCAGTCTCAGTCTGACCCTGGACTTTTGTCCTAAGCCCATGGGGGCACTCGCGAAAACAGGCTTCCCAGGGAGTAATGTCCCACCTGAGAAGACGATCACGAGGAAGGAATGCTCCATGCTTTCCCGCCTGTTTGCCCCCAAGGTCAAGGTCAGCGCGCACTGCGACCTGCCCTGCGGTGTGTACGACCCGGCCCAGGCCCGCATCGAGGCGGAGTCGGTGAAGGCCGTGCAGGAGAAGATGGCCGCCAACGACGACCCGCACTTCCAGGCTCGCGCCACCGTCATCAAGGAGCAGCGAGCCGAGCTTGCCAAGCACCACGTGTCGGTGCTCTGGAGCGACTACTTCAAGCCCCCGCACTTCGAGAAGTACCCCCAGCTGCACGTTCTGGTCAACGACACCCTGAAGGCCCTGTCCGCCGCCAAGGCGTCCACGGACCCGAAGACCGGCGAGAAGGCCCTGGAGCTCATCGCCGAGATCGACAAGATCTTCTGGGAGACCAAGAAGGCTTGATCTTCATCTCTGCCTTCTGACCTGCGATTGCTTCGATTGCAGCGTCTCTCTTCCCGCACCCGGTCCGCAGGCCGCCGAGCACGGCGTCCCTGACGGTCCGGGTGCGGTCTTCTTCTCCGGGCCACAGGTGCGCGTAGCTCCGCAGCGTGATGACGGCGGACGCGTGACCGAGGACCAGCTGGACCTGCTTGACGCTCGCCCCGCCGGCGATGAGGGCGGAGGCGTAGAAGTGGCGCAGGTCGTGGGTCACCATGTGGGGCGGCTCGACGGGCTTGCGACCCTCGCGGTCGGCCGCCTCGTTCTCCGCCGCTTGGAGCGTCCTGCGGGCGCAGTTCCGCTCCCTCTTCCAGTTCCAGCGGCGGTAGTTGAGAGGCTCCCCCTCCTCCACCTTGAACAGCCAATCCTTGGAGGGGCCTGCGGCATGGTGCGCGAGGAGGGCAATCGGTGACGACTTCCCCGACCGAGACAGTGCGCCGAGACTTGGCGGCCTGCCGAGCGCCGGGACGACGTGGTGGGCTGCAGCGGGTTGTCGGTGATGCACTTTCCCCCGATGAGTGACGCTGCCCCCACCGGTTCGCGTACGTGTCGAACGACGTGCGCCGGGCGCGGGATCAACGTACTGGCCCGTGACGATGCCAGATGTGACCCCGTGGTCTGGATCGCGGAAGGGTGCCCGCGATTGGCGTTGGGCGCTTCCAGATGTTGGCCAAGTGCCTTTTCCCTTGGGCAAGCGTCGCGCTCGTCGCACATGGCTCTTCGAGCAGGAGGGCCACAGCGCGGCCGTGCGCAGCCAAGACCTGGTCACCGCCCGCCTCCAAGGCGTCGAGACGTCTTGGACCAGGTGCGGAGGCACGGGGCTCAACGCCTACCATCTTTCCCCTACTGCAAGACTGGCATCTGCCTGGTCAACCACCGCTTCAAACACCGCAAGCAGGCCAAGGCACCACGGTATGCGTCCGTGAGCAGTTCCTCGACGCCTGCGCCCGCAACCGCTTGATCTCGACGTACAACTCCTGCACCCGACTCGCTCGGACGCCTCACCTCGGCGGGCACGCGGCCCCGTCCGAGCGACGGCGTCAGCCCCCACGACTGCGGGCGCACGATCGAGTACGTATTCGGAACGGCCGGGGACGGGGCCGAACGGGGCGGTAACATCCCGGCCATGCTGCATGTATTCGACATGGACGGCACCCTCCTGCCGGGGACATCCGCGACCAGGGAGATGGCCAGAGTCCTCGGCCACGCACCGGACATCGATCTCTTGGAACGGGACTTCGGCGCCGGCCGCATCGACACTCGGCAGTTTGCGCGGTCGATGTTCCGGTTGTGGGGCCCCATGGACCCGGGCCGGGTCCGCGTGGCGTTCAACGCGAGCCCGAAGATGCGGCGCATCCGTGAGGTCGTGGCAGACATCGCAGCGCGCGGACACCGGTCGGCCGTCATCACCATGTCCCCGCTATGCTTCGCCGACCACTTCCGGGAACTGGGCTTCGACGAGGTACACGGCTCGGTCTTCCCACACTCTCCGGAGGTCGACATCGATACCGGAGCGATTCTCCGGCCAGAGGACAAACCCCTGCTCACCAAGGCGATGTGCGTGAGGCATGGCATCGCGCCGGACCGAGTCGTGGCATACGGCGACTCGCTGTCCGACCGCTACCTGTTCGAGGTGGCGCCGGTATCCGTCGCAGTCAACGGCGACGCACATGTGCGGCCTCTGGCTTCGGTCGGCTACACCGGACGCGATCTGTGGGAGGCCTACGAACTGGCGCTTTCCCGGTCGGTGCTGCCGAAGCCTGCCGTGTCGCCGTCGGTAGCGACACGTTCGGCGCGGGGCGGCCGGATGTCGTCCCGCTCGACGGTGGCCCCTGCCTGAGCCAAGCCGGGCGCGAGGCCGCCACCTGTGACGAGGGCAGCCACGAACTGCGCCGCCCGGGTCGCCGCCAGATGCTGCCGTTCCAGCTTGCGCTCGTGCTTCTTCCCGTCGGCCCAGTCACTGATCGCCTTCACGACGATCCACTCCTTGCGCTGCCGATACGCAGCCGCGTAAAGGCCCGCGCCCTCCATCTCACCCCCCACCGCCTCGTGGCCGAACTGGGCGGCCACCTGATCGAGGTAGTCGGCGCTGTCGATCAGCTTCTCCCCGGACAGCAACAGGCCGAAGTGGACCGTGGACAGGTGCCAGTCGATGTCCACGGTGCGGCACCTGTCCAGCAGTCGCGGCGAAGCACTCACCCTGTCACCGCGCGGCACCAGCCGGTGCGGAGTGCCGTGCCCTCCGACGCGCTGACTCTCGTACGCCACCACCTGCCGCGAGACCAGGATGTCTCCGACCTGCTGCTCGCCCGGCTTGGCACCGAAGGCTATGCCCACCATGACCACGAGGGCGGGATCAAGGAAGCGGAACGCATCGTACGCAGTCAGTATGCTGCCGCCCGGGCCGCTGGACCCGGCCTCCGACTGGGCCAGGTAGATGTCACAGCCGTGCGCCTCACCCAGCCTGAAGTAGGTCGTGTGCTCGCCGAACAGCGGCTTCTCTCGCGGTCCGAGCACCTGGGCGAAGGTGTCGAGTACGCACTTGGTCTCCACTTGGGTGGCCGTGAGCAGCAGCAGCCGCGGCCGACCGCCCGGTTGCCTGTGTCCCGCCTGGGCGGCGTGCCCGCCCTTCGGGTCAGCGACGTTGTCCACCGGACCACCTCTTCCCTTTCCGTACTCCGGATGCCCGATTCCGCTCGGCCCGCTCCGCAGGAGAGCCGCTATCGCTTCGAG
The DNA here is from genome assembly GCF_040682795.1 of Streptomyces sp. NPDC051105. Taxonomy (NCBI): domain Bacteria; kingdom Bacillati; phylum Actinomycetota; class Actinomycetes; order Kitasatosporales; family Streptomycetaceae; genus Streptomyces; species Streptomyces sp. NPDC051105. Next base: position 63,498 of record NZ_JBFBBR010000013.1, read on the forward strand.
GGAGGCACGCGCGGTTGCCAGCAGCGCCTCTGCGGCGGGCACCGCGATGCTGCCGCCGTTCTCCTGGCACAGAGGCAGCGGCTGCGGGGACAGCGTGCCAACGTCGTGGCGGGCCTGTCTTATGAGGCTCGCGATCCTCGTACGTGCGGCATACTGCGAGCCGCCCCGCACGGCCGGCGGTAGTTGGCGGTGCGCCGTCTCCAGGATCGTCCGCACCGTCGCGCCGATGCGGTATTCGTCGGCGTCCCGGAGACCGCCAAGGAACGGGTCCCAGAACGTCCGGCGCGCGAGCCACGGCTGCTCCACGAGAGGCGACAGGCCCGCCACGTCCAGCAACAGGAAGAGCAGCGGCACGTCGTAGAGCGGAAAGCTCGTCGAGAGCTGCCCGTCGAAAAACGACAGCCCCTTGACACCGGTGACGATGTCACCGTCCGCGAATCCGAGGTAGTGCCGGGAGTACGCCAGCGATATCTGTCGGCGGATCGCGCCCACGTCGGGTGAAGTACCCCCGGCCCGTAATAGGAACGGGTGGAAGAAGCTGTACGTGATCGCTTCGCCCGCTCTGGCCCTCAGCGCTGCCTCGGTCACCTGTAAGGCGGTAGCGGTAGTGCTGCCGCTCTCGGCGTGCGGACGCAGCCCTGCCGCCCACGCCTCCAGGTCGCCAAGGAGTGCGCTGGTGGTGTCCTGGGGCTTGTGGAGGGTGGCCCTGATGGCGCGCAGGCCGTCCGGACCACCGACGAAGTAAAGCGGGTACCGCTGCGCGTCATGGGCGTAGAGCCGTTGCCGAGACTCGTAGAACTCCTCAACGGTGCCGCTATAACTCACCGCATCCAGGACGTCGGTCTCGCCCAGCAGCGCCATGAACCTGCGGCAGTCCGCGTCCAGCGCCGGGTTCTCCCAGATGACGGAGATACCGCAGTAGAAGGTGGCCGAGCAGGTGAGCGAAAGCAACTTCAGCAGCTGCTCCACCAGGCGCGCGGTGACCTGGAAGTCGACGGACTTTCCCAATTCACGGTCCAGGAAGTGCAGGTAGACCGGGCGCTGGTCGTCGTACATGCAACCCCCTGGACGGATTACTGTGCCGCGGACACGATGACCTCCCTGAGCCCTTTCTCGGACAGGCCGACGCTTCGTTCCACCTCCTCCTCCAAGGAGATCTCGTGTGGAGCTACTTCGGTGATTCCCTCGACCCGGGTAGAGAGGGTGAAATAGCGCACCGGTTTACCCAGCTCGAGTGCGTACCGGATCTCATGGAACACACCGTCGGAGATCTCTCCGAAGACCCAGATCTCGTCAGCGATCCGTACACAGTTGTTGTTCGCCCGGCGGATCATATTACGGTCGACGCGGTCACCGAGGAAGTAGTCGAAAATCCGGAAAGGGTTGAGCGGCACAGCCTGGTTGCGCAGGACGTACTCACAGATGACGTCCCGGCAGAAGAAATTGTGTTTCGACTGCGCCGTGTAGACAACGGGCAGGGACTGCGTAAGTGTCACGATCGTCTCCTGAAGTACTCACTTATACGCCGGGCGGCGAAGAACCCGCTGACGAGGGCAGCCGTGATGCCGCGGAAGCGTCCGGCTGTGTCCCCGACGGCCCACACCGGGCGCCCGTCGACCATCAGTCCCTGTCCCGTCCACGGGTAGTGACCGACGCCCTCCAAAGTGGGGCCCGACACCAGCGCATTGGCTAGCCGCCGGGCACCGACCCGGTCGGTGAGCCGACCGAGGCCCTCGGCGAGAAGTGCCGCTCCGCGGTCTCCAAGACGGTGCCGCAGCGTCCCGTCGGTGAACGGTCCACGCGACGCTAGGAAATCCGCCAACGGTACCCCCTGTGCCGACTGTACTCCCTCGCTCAACAGCGCTGCTCCCCGCCAAATAAATGCCGCCTCGCTTTCGTTCGACACCCGCAGGTTGAACCCCACATTGGACCTGCCGGTGGATGGGCAGTCAGCCCGCCCGGAAAGGGTCACCCACCCGTCAAAGTCGGTAGCCACCACCCGTCCGTCACGGCAGCAGCAGAAAGTGCGCCAACCATAGCGGCCGGACTTATCCTCCCACAGGAACTTCGGATCCAGAGCACGCTGGTCCCGGAGAAAGAAGTCGTCGACCGGCTGCTCTATTCGAACACCAACTTCCAGCCGTCGAAAAGTGCATTGGACACCTTTCAACCGGACATCGCAGGAAAGCGGTCCGAACCGGCCGCCAGCGAGGACGAGTGCCCTGCAGTGCACGGTTGCGCCGTCGCCATGTGTGCCCGTCGCGGTGGCGGGCCGCAGGCCGACCGCAATCGCCCCTCCGAACCCCTCGCCCACCTGGAAGGCCTTGGTGCCGGTCAGCAGGTTGTCCCGACCCACCAAATCGACGAGCCGCTCGGTCAACCGAGTCCGCTCCTCCATGGATACGTAGAAGGAGGGGTAGTGCTTCAGGCGGAATGCCGGTGGCCCAGAGCTGTCCGGGGTTCGCTTCGGGTACACCGGTACCGCTAGGCCGCAGGGCGCCAGTGCCTTGGCCATGGCGTCATAGGCCAGGCGCAGGTCATGCCCTGGGCACAGGGACCACAAGCCGGTGGCCGAAGGGTAGAACGAGAACTTTCCGTCCGAGAAGAGCCCAGCCCCGCCCACTCCTGTCGCCAGATGTGCAGGATTCGTGGCATCCCGTCCGCCCGACGGCGGCCCCTGTTCCACGACCAGGCAGTGCAGCCCGGTGTTCCTCAGTCCCGCGGCCACCGCTAGCCCCGCAGGTCCGGCTCCGATGACCAAGACATCTGTCCACGACAGTTCGCTATGCGCTGTCACATGCGTCACCCCCCGACGGCCCTTCCCCCAAAGGCCAGTGCGCAGAAGCTACTTGATGGCGCGCCGCCTGCACAGGGGCGAGGTGTCACAGCTTCTGCGGAGGGGAAGAGCAGTCACTCGACGGCACGTGGCGTACTGCAGGGAACCCATGACATCTGGTGCCGATGTGACCTTGGCGGCTCTGCTGCCGACGGAACACGAGGCCTCAAGGACGAATAACGAAGCCGGATCGCCTTCCGGGACAACCTGGTCTACGCGATGCTGGCCTCGGCGACTGGGGTCCTGGCAGCCGCCTTGCGGTCAGGCTTCGGAGCGGGCTTCCTGCCCTTGCTGCCTCCAGTGGCAGTCCTCCTGTGGACCTACCTCATCAACGACCAGAAAATCTCGGCGATGGGACAGTACATCCGGGGCACGTTGGCTCCCCGCCTAGCAGCATCCGCAGGGGGTCTGCCGCACGATCGGGTGACATCTGAACTGGCTTGCCCTGCGGGGGAGGTGGGAAGGATGTCGCTGTGCCCAAGCCCTATCCGGAAGAGTTCCGCGAGGACGTCGTGCGGGTCGCGAGGAACCGTGGCCCGGGGGTGACGGTCGAGCAGGTGTCCAAGGATTTCGGCGTCCATCCGATGACGCTGTGGAAATGGCTGCGCCGCGCGGACATCGATGACGGATCCAGGCCCGGAACGACCAGCCAGGAGAGCGCGGAACTGCGGGAAGCCCGTCGGCGGATCAAGCTGCTGGAGCAGGAGAACGAGGTCCTGCGCCGGGCCGCGGCCTATCTGTCGCAGGCACATCTGCCGGGAAAAGGATCTACCCGCTCGTGAAAGAGCTGGCCGTGGACGGGGTGCCCGTCACGGTGACGTGCCGGGTGCTCAAGCTCGCCAGACAGCCCTACTACCGCTGGCTCGGCAAGCCCGTTGCCGACGCCGTGCTGGAGGAGGCATACCGCGCGAACGCACTGTTCGACGCCCACCGCGACGACCCGGAATTCGGGTACCGGTTCCTTGCCGATGAAGCCCGTGGCGCCGGCGCCGGGATGGCGGACCGGACAGCGTGGCGGATCTGCCGGGACAACCGCTGGTGGAGCGTGTTCGGCAAGAAGCGCGGCAGGAGCAAGAAGGCCGGCCCGCCGGTGCACGACGATCTCGCGTCACACAGGCGACGGGGATCTACGGCGCAACGGCCGGGGCCCGGGCCGCGAGTTCGCCGAGCGGCTCGCCGGTCAGGCGGCACACCCGCCACTCGTCCAGGAAATCCGCCCCGATCGACTTGTAGAAGTCGATCGCCGGCTGGTTCCAGTCAAGCACCCACCACTCGAACCGCTCGTAGCCGCTGCGCAGGCAGAGCGCGGCGAGGGCGGCGAGCAGGGCCCGGCCATGGCCGCCGCCCCGGGCGTGCGGCCGTACGTAGAGGTCCTCCAGGTGCATGCCCCGGGTGCCGGTCCAGGTCGAGAAGCGCGGGAACCACAGGGCGAAGCCCACGACCCCGCCCGTGGTGTCGTCCTCCGCGATCAGCGCGTAGGCGGCCGGGTGCGCGCCGAACAACGCCTCGCGCAGTTGCTCCTCGGTGGCCCGGGCCTGCTCGACTGCCCGTTCGTAGGCGGCGAGTTCGCTGATCATCAGGCGGATCTCGGCGATGTCGTTCTCGGTGGCAGCACGGATCATACGGAAGATCCTCGGACACCGCGCCGAGTCGTGTCCAACCCGTTCCGAAAGCAAAGAGGCCGGCCGGAGTTCCGGCCGGCTCTACCGTTGTCGGTGCTAGTGATGGCCCCCGTCGTCCTCGCCGGCCTCCAGGAGGCCCGCCGCCGCACCCACGATCCGCGGGTCCGGGCTGCCGACGACCTCCTCGTCCTTGTTGGCGTAGTCGAAACGGGCCAGGACGCTGCGCATGGCCTCGACCCGGGCGCGCTTCTTGTCGTTGCTCTTGACCACCGTCCAGGGGGCGTACTCGGTGTCCGTCTCCCGGAACATCGCGACCTTCGCGGCCGTGTAGTCGTCCCAGCGGTCCAGTGAGGCCAGGTCCATCGGGCTGAGCTTCCACTGCCGTACCGGGTCGACCTGGCGGATGGTGAAGCGGGTCCGCTGCTCGCTCTGCGAGACCGAGAACCAGAACTTCACCAGGTCCACCCCGTCGTCCACCAGCATCCGCTCGAACAGCGGCGCCTGGCGCATGAAGCGCCGGTACTCGTCGTCCGAGCAGAAGCCCATGACCCGCTCGACGCCGGCCCGGTTGTACCAGGACCGGTCGAAGAGGACGATCTCACCGGCCGTCGGGAGGTGTTGGACGTAGCGCTGGAAGTACCACTGGCCGCTCTCGCGTTCGGTGGGCTTCTCCAGTGCCACCACCCGCGCGCCACGGGGGTTCAGGTGCTCCGTGAAGCGCTTGATGGTGCCGCCCTTGCCGGCCGCGTCCCGGCCCTCGAAGACGATGACTATCCGGCGTCCGGTCTCCTTGATCCAGGTCTGCAGCTTCAGCAGTTCGATCTGCTGGAGCCGCTTGTGCCACTCGTACTCCTTGCGCTCCATGCGCTGCGGGTACGGGTAGTTCTCCCGCCAGGTGTCGATCGGGGAACCGTCCGGGCGGATGAGTACGGGGTCGTCCGGGTCGCTGTAGTCGACCTTCAGGTCGGCCAGGTCGGACAGCAGGTCCGGCGTCGTCATCCAGTCCTCCTCAGCGGCTCAGTGGGTCAGGGGATCAGTGGAACTGCGGGACGATCAGATAGATCCCGTACGCCACCACGGCCACGCAGGCGAGGAAGCACAGCCCTGCCTGGGCGGCGCCCACGGTGCTGGTGCCGCCCTGCTCCTTGGCACCCTCGTAACGGGCGAGCCCGAGGACACCGAGGGCGAAGACGACCACCACTGCGACTGTAACGCCGATGCTCACCGCGGTGACCTGCCCGAGTGCGGTCCAGTCGATGCTCATGGGAACTCCCTCACTCAGGCGGCGGTGCCGACGTTGGACGGGGCTGCGCTGCGAAGGGCGACCTTGTGGCCGTCGTTGACGTTCTTCGCGTCGATCGGGTTGCGACGCGACAGCAGGACGATGCCCGCCGCGAGCGCGGCGCCGACCAGCGCGACCACGACCGTGCCGAAGTTGCCGCCGTGCTTGACCGCGGCCGCGGAGACGCCGCCGACCAGCGCGGCACAGGGCAGGGTGACCAGCCAGGCGGCCACCATGCGGCCGGCGATGCCCCAGCGGACCTCCGCGAGTTTCCGGCCGAGGCCCGCGCCGAGGATGGAACCGGAGGCGACCTGCGTCGTGGACAGGGCGAAGCCCATGTGGGCCGAGGTCAGGATGACGGCCGTGGAGGCGGTCTCCGCCGCGAAGCCCTGCGGGGACTGGATCTCGGTCAGACCCTTGCCCATGGTGCGGATGATCCGCCAGCCGCCGATGTAGGTGCCGAGGGCGATGGCGAGACCGGCGGTGAAGATGACCCAGACCGGCGGGCCGGCGTCGCCCGGGAGCGCGTCGACGGAGATCAGGGTCAGGGTGATGATGCCCATGGTCTTCTGGGCGTCGTTGGTGCCGTGCGCGAGCGAGACCAGCGAGGCCGAGCCGATCTGCCCGAGCCGGAAGCCCTTGGTCACCGAGCCCTCGCGGCCGCGGACGGTGAGCTTGTAGGCGCAGTACGTCGCGATCAGCGCGGCGACGCCCGCCACCACCGGCGAGGCGAACGCCGGGATGATGATCTTCTCGAGGACCTTGTCGAAGTTGACCGCCCCCGAGCCGGCACCGACCCACACCGCGCCGATCAGCCCACCGAACAGGGCGTGGGAGGAGCTGGAGGGCAGCCCGACCAGCCAGGTCAGCAGATTCCAGAGGATCGCACCCACGAGCCCCGCGAAGATCATCGCTGGAGTCACCTTGGCGTCGTTGACAATGCCGCCGGAGATCGTCTTGGCGACCTCTGTCGAGAGGAAGGCTCCGACCAGGTTCAGCACGCCACTGATCAGAACGGCTGTCTTCGGTCTGAGCGCACCTGTGGCGATGGACGTGGCCATCGCGTTCGCCGTGTCATGGAACCCATTGGTGAAGTCGAAAGCAAGTGCAGTGACGATCACGACCGCCACGAGGAACGTGATGTGGTCCATTCCTCTATGCAAACAAGCGCTGACCAATTGCGCGAGAACCGGAGGCGAACGAAGGTTCAAGAACAGACCCGGTCCGTGTGCGTGATGTGCATGCCATGCTGAGGCCATGACCCTGGAGGACCTGAGGCGGCTGCGCCGGGCGCGCGACCGCATGGACCGCGAGTACGCCGAGCCGCTCGACATGACCGAGCTCGCGCGGACGGCCCTCATGTCCCCGGGTCACTTCCAGCGCAGCTTCCGCAAGGCCTTCGGGGAGACGCCGTACAGCTACCTCATGACCCGGCGGGTCGAACGGGCCAAGGCGCTGCTGCGACGCGGCGACCTCACCGTGACGGAGGTGTGCATGGCCGTCGGCTGTACCTCGCTGGGCTCCTTCAGCTCGCGGTTCACCGAGCTGGTCGGGGAGACGCCGAGCGCGTACCGGGCGCGGGACCACGAGGAGAGCACGGTGATCCCGTCCTGTGTGGCCCGTACGTTCACCCGGCCCCGTCGCCGTCCGTACTGACCAGGTCGCTTTCCGCTGTCCCGGCCCTACACTGGCCGTCAAGGTCAACACCGTTGCCCGACAAGGCCTGTGCACGCTTCGGGGGGATCCGTGGCAACTGCGATCATCTCTGTCCTGAGCCCCGTCCCGGTCGCGGACGCCGAGTCCCTGACCGACTGGCTGAGCGGCGAGCCGGCGCTCGCCGGCAAGGTCCGGCTCACCGGGGGCGTCCCGGCCGAGGGCCGGCTGGGCGTCCCGCTCGACACGGTGTCCGTGCTGCTGGGCGCGGGCGGCCCGCTCACCGTGCTCGCCTCCTGTCTGCGTGCCTGGCTCACCCAGCCGCGCCGCAGCGACGTGAAACTGATCGTCAGGCACGAGCACGGGCCGGCCGTCGAGATCGACGCCAAGCGGGTCAGCCGCGAGGACGTCGAACAGATCCTGCGGCAAGCCCTCGAGGAGCGGCCGGAACAGGGCGGGTGACATGCGCCTCCCCGACCCCCACCGCTCCCGGGTCGTCCTGATCGGCGCGAGCCGCTACTCCGACCCGGCACTGCCCGACCTGCCGGCCGTCGAGCGGACCGTCACCGACCTCGCCGGGCTGCTCACGGAGCCCTCGTACCGGCTCGTCCCCGAGAGTCACTGCACGGTCCTGCTCGACGACGGCGACCTGCGCACGGTCGGTGACCGGCTGCGCTCCGCCGTCGCCGAGGCCGAGGACCTCCTGCTGGTCTACTACGCCGGTCACGGCCTGGTCGCCGGGCGCCGCCACGCCCTGTACCTGGCGCTGCCGGACAGCCGCTGGGAGGCGCCCGAGTTCAACTCCCTGGAGTACGACAAGCTGCGCGACGCCGTCCTGGACTCGCCCGCCGAGACCAAGGTGGTCGTCCTCGACTGCTGCTTCTCCGGCCGGGCCGTCGGCGACTCGCTCAGCGGCGACACGGGGCGGATCGACCGGCTGGAGGTGGCCGGTACCTACGTCCTGACCTCCGCCCAGCGCGACCAGGTCGCCCTCGCCCTTCCCGACGAGGAACACACCGCCTTCTCCGGCCGGTTGATACGGCTGCTGCGCGAAGGGGTGGTCGGCGGGCCCGAGTTGCTCACGGTCGACGACCTCTACCGCCGCCTGAGCGCCATCATGGCCGCCGAGGGCCTGCCCACCCCGCGCAACCGGGGCGCCGGCACGGCCAGTTCGATCGCCCTGGGCATCAACCGCGCGTTCGGCGCCACCGCCGGACCCGAGCTGCGCCGCCGCCACACGGCCGCGGTGGAGCAGGGCCGGGCCGGGGACTGGACGAGAGCCGCCGCGCTGCTCGGGGAGATCGTCGACGAGCAGACCCGGATCCTGGGCGCCGAGCACGAGGACACCTTGCGCGGCCGCCAGTCCCACGCGCACAGCCTCGGCGGCGCCGGCAGCCCCGTGGAGGCGGCCGGGCTGCTGCGCCGGCTCCTCGCCGATCAGCTGCGGCTGCTCGGCCCCGACCACGAGGACAGCCTGCGCACCCGGCAGTTCCTCGCCGTCAACCTCGGCGAGGCGGGGCACCGGGAGGAGGCGGTCGGGATGCTCCGGGTGCTGCTCGCGGACCGGGGGCGGGTGCTCGGCACGGAACATCCGCACACGCTGCGGACCCGGCATCTGCTGGCCCGCAACCTGGCGTTCGCGGGCGGCCGGGAGGAGGCCCTGGCGCTGCTGCGGGAGGTGGTGGCGGTACGGGAGCGGCTGCTGGGCGCGGAACACCCGCACACCCGAAGGGCCCGGGCGGACCTGGCGGGGGTGAGCGATGTACGAGAGGTTCAGTGACCGGGCGCGGGAGGTCGTCGACCTCGCCCGCGAGGAGGCACGGGCGCTCAAGCACTGGTACGTCGAGTCCGGGCACGTCCTGCTCGCGCTGCTCGCCGCGGACGAGACCGAGGTCGTAGGGCTGCTCGGCACACCCGCCGAAGGGCTGCGCGCGGCGCTGACCGCCGCCCTGGGCAGGGGCACGGCCGAGCCGCGGGACCACCTGCCGCTGACCGGTGAGGCCGCCGCCGTGTTCGAGCGGGCGCCCCGGGAGGCCGACCGGCTCGGTCACCGGCTCGTGCAGCCCGTTCACATCCTGCTCGCGCTGCAGGCCACCGCGCACACCCTGCCGGCGGACATCCTCGCGTACCCCCAGCTCGCCCCCGAGTGGATCCGCGCGTTCCTCACCGCCCCGGAGGCCGACTCCCTGCCGGGCTCCCTCACCGGGGATCCGGCCGCCCACTCCCTGCCGGGCGCCGTCACCCGGGACCCGGCCGCCCACTCCCTGCTGGAGTCCCTCACCCGGGATCCGGCCGCCGACGCCATGCCCGTCATCGGCCGCGCCACCGAGATCGACCGGGTCCTGCGCACCCTCACCCGGCGCGACCGCCGAGTCCCGCTCCTCACCGGCCCGCCCGGCGTGGGCAAGGAGGCCGTGGCCGTGGGGGTCGCCCGGGCCGTCGGCGAGGGCCGGGTACCGGACGCCCTTCTCGGCCGCCGGGTCCGCGCCCTCGACCTGAGTGCCGTCCTGACCGACCCCCACCACCGCGCCCGCGGCACCGCTCTGATCGCCGACCTCCTCCACGAGGTCAGGGAGAGCACCGGCGTGATCCTCTACCTGAACGGCGCCCTCACCCCGCTGCACCTGCCCGAGGGCACCACCACCCCCCTCGGGCTGCTCCGCCCGCTCCTGGAAGCCCCGGATGTCCTGGCCTTCGGCGACTGCGGCCCCCGGGACTACGACCGCCGGGACCCCGACCCCGGCCTCGACCGCCTCGTCCAGCCCGTCCCGCTCGAAGAGCCGCCCGCCGCCGACGTACGCGAGATCCTCCGCGCCGGGCGGGCGGCCCTTGCGGAGCACCACGCGGTGACCCTCACCGACGAGGCCCTGGCGGCGGCCGCCGCCCTCGCCCACGACCACGTGCCCGACCGGGCGCTGCCCGGCTCGGCGTTCGACCTCCTGGACGAGGCGGCGGCCCTGGCCCGGGCCCACGCCGCCCGTGCGGACACACCCCCGGACGGCCCGCTGACCGTCACGGCCGCCCATGTCACCCAGGCCCTCGCCGCCACCTCGGGCATCCGCACCCCGGCCCCCACCGCTCAGGCCGGCCCGCCCCCCGGCCACGACCCCTACGTCTGGGCCATGAGCTGAGGCCAGGAGCCGATCCGGCACGGCCGGCCGTTTCCTCCTAGCCTGACCCCATGGACGTAAAACTCGCGCAGTGTTTCATCGCCGTCGACGACCATGACAAGGCCCTGGCCTTCTACCGGGACGTCCTCGGCCTGGAGGTCCACAACGACGTGGCGTTCGAGGGGATGCGCTGGGTGACCGTCGGGTCGCCCCAGCAGCCGGGCGTGGAGATCGTGCTGGAGCCGCCCGGCGCCAACCCGGACGCCTCCCCCGCCGACCGGCAGGCCATGGCCGAACTGCTCGCCAAGGGCATGCTGCGCGGGGTGATCTTCTCCACCACCGACTGCGACGCGCTCTACGAGCGGGTGCGGGAACACGGTGGTGACGTGATCCAGGAGCCGATGGACCAGCACTGGGGCGTACGGGACTGCGCGTTCCGGGACCCGGCGGGCAACCTGCTGCGCTTCACCGAACGCCGCGACAAGTAGCCCCTCTACGATCCCGTCCATGACCATCCGCTGGACGTACGCCTTCGCCGACCGCCCCGCCGCGCACCTCGCCGCCGCCCAGGCTTTCTGGACGGCCGTCACCGGCACCTTCCTCTCCGCACCCCGCGGCGAGAACGACGAGTTCGTGACGCTGCTGCCGGCCAGCGGCGTCGACGCCTGCGTGAAGCTCCAGGGCGTCGACTCGGGCCCCGGCGGAGCCCACCTGGACCTCTGCGTGGAGGACGTACCGGGCCTGGTGAAGCGGGCCCGGGAACTCGGCGCCGAACAGGTCGCCGAGCACGAGGGCTGGGCCGTACTGCGCTCCCCCGGAGGGCAGTTGTGGTGCGCGGTGTCCTGGCAGGGGGAGTCGGTGCGGCCGCCGGTCGTCGCGGGCAGCCGGCTCGACCAGGTCAGCCTCGACATCCCGGCGTCCGCGTACGGGACGGAGACCGCGTTCTGGGCGGAGCTGACCGGGTGGGAGCTGCTGACCGGTTCGCTGCCGGAGTTCCGGGTGCTCAGGCCACCGGCCGGGCTGCCCGTGCGGATCCTGCTCCAGCGGCTGGCCGACGAGCGGCCCGCCGGGGCCCACCTCGACCTGGCCTGCGCGGACATCGCGGCGACCCGGGCCCGGCACGAGGAGCTCGGCGCGGTCCATGTGGCCGACGGCCGGCACTGGACGGTCCTGCGCGACCCGGCGGGCGGCGTCTACTGCCTGACCGGCCGGGACCCGGAGACCGGCGGACTTCCCGGCCGCTAGCCCCAGGGCTCCACATCCACCACGGCCGCGACCGGGATCGGCCCGTACACGTGCGGGAACTCCTCGCCGCCCGGCTCGGCCGCCTCCCACTTCACCGGTACGCCGACCCGGGCCGGGTCCACGACCAGCACCACCAGCTCGTCCGGTCCGTCGTAGGTGCCGTACAAGAAGGCGGCTATGCGCGGGAGTTGGTCGCGGGTGGAGCAGTGGATGAAGCCCTCCTCCTGGAGGGTGCGGCCGCGGGTGGACAGCTCGTAGGAGCCCCGCGCGCGGGCCTCCTCCCACAGGGAGCGCTCGGTGATGTGCAGAATGTTCGGGAGTCCGGTCATGCGAGCACGCTACGGCGTCAGCGAGTAGGGCTCGCGTCGTCCGATTCGGGCGGCGTGGGCGGGGGCGGGGGCACCGGCCGCTCTTCCGTGCGGTTCCCGGCGCAGTCGGGGTTACGGCAGGGACCGGTCCCCCAGACGGGAACCCACGCCCCCAGCGTCTTGTGCCGACGCACCACTGTCTCGACGGCCTGCCCACACTCCGGACAAACCCGGTCCTGGCTGCCCATATCACCAGCCTAGGCCGAAACGGAGATCTCCGGGATCCGAAGGAACCCGGAGAGCCCGGCAGAGCTGGCCGAGCCCGGCAAAAGGCGGCGCCCCGCACAGTGTGGAGGGCGGCGGGCCCGCGCACTGTGGAGAACGGCGGCCGCACGCCGTGGCAATCGGCGGGCCCCGCACACCGTGGGGATGTGCGGGACCCGTCGGGCCGGAGCCCCCGGGGGCCGTGCGGGGTCAGGAGCCGCGCGGTTCCGGGGGCTCCGGGGTCTTCACCTGCTGCGCCGGGTCACGAACTCGGCGAGCGCGAGCAGACCGCCGGCCGACTCGGGGTCGGGTACGGCACGGGCGAGTTCCTGCATCACCCGGGCCATCCGGTCGGCCGCCTCGGCCTGCGCCCAGTCACGGCCGCCCGCCCGCTCCACGGCCAGCGCCATACGCGCGATCTCGTCGGCGTCGGCCCGCTCCCGCGGCCCGGCGTACAGTTCGGCGAGTTCGTCCGCGGCCGGGGTGCCCGAGGTGAGGGCCGCGACGACCGGCAGGGACTTCTTGCGGGCGGCCAGGTCCGCGCCGGCCGGCTTGCCGGTGCGTCGTGGATCACCCCATATCCCGATGACGTCGTCGATCAGCTGGAAGGCGAGCCCGGCCTGCCGGCCGAAGCCGTCGAGCGCCGCCACCTCCTCCGCTGCCGCCCCCGCGTACAGCGCGCCCAGGGCGCAGGCGGAACCGAGCAGCGCCCCGGTCTTGGCCTCGGCCATGACGAGCACCTCGTCGAGGCCGACCTCGCCGGGGGCCCGGGCCTCCATGGCCGTGTCCGCGTGCTGGCCGGCGCACAGTTCGAGGACGCACTGGGTGAGCCGGACGGCGGCCGGCCCGGACGCCGGGTGCGGGTCCTCGGCGAGCAGCCGCAGAGCCAGCGCCTGGAGGGCGTCCCCGGCGAGGATCGCGTCGGCGTCACCGAACACGGTCCACGCCGTGGGCCGGTGCCGACGGGAGGTGTCCCGGTCCATGACGTCGTCGTGCAGCAGTGTGAAGTTGTGCACCAGTTCCACGGCGGCCGCGGCCCGTACGGCGGCCGCCCGGGCTGCCGGTCCGCCGAGCGCGTCGGCGGCGGCGAGGACCAGGGCGGGCCGGAGGGCCTTCCCCGCGTCGCCGGCCGCCGGGGTGCCGTCCGCCTGCTCCCACCCGAAGTGGTAGCGCGCGATCCGCCGCATCGAACCGGGCAACGAGTCGACGGCCGTGCGCAGTTCGGGGTCGACCGAGGCCCGGGCCCGGTCCAGTATGGCCGCCGCCTCGGCCCCGTCGAGGGACTCTGGACTTTCCGGCGGCGGAGTTTCCGGCGGCGCCCCCGTGGCACGCTGCTGCCGCTCCGTCACGAACTCGGCCATGGCCTCCCCCTCGCGGAGTGCGCGTACGGTGGCGTCTCCGCCCCGGCTCGGCACGTACCCCGAGGGTGTACCCGCCCCGGAGGGCGGGAACACGGCCGCCAAGTGCGGAAACGTCACCTCCAGCGGCCGATCTCGACGTTCTCCAGCACGCCGAGCGCGTCGGGGACCAGGACGGCCGCCGAGTAGTAGGCCGTGACCAGGTAGTTGATGATGGCCTGCTCGTTGATGCCCATGAAGCGCACCGAGAGGCTCGGCTCGATCTCGTCGGGGATCCCGGACTGGCGCAGCCCGATGACGCCCTGGTCCGCCTCGCCCGTACGCATGGCGATGATCGACGTGGTCCGGGCCTCGGAGACCGGGATCTTGTTGCACGGGTAGATCGGGACCCCGCGCCAGGTCGGGATGCGGTTGCCGCCGACCTCGACGGACTCGGGGACCAGTCCGCGCTTGTTGAGCTCACGGCCGAAGGCGGCGATTGCGCGCGGGTGGGCGAGGAAGAGCTTGGTGCCGCGGCGGCGGCTGAGCAGCTCGTCCATGTCGTCCGGGCTGGGCACGCCGTCGTGCGGCTGCAGCCGCTGGTCGTACTGGCAGTTGCTGAGCAGGCCGAACTCCGCGTTGTTGATCAGCTCGTGCTCCTGGCGCTCCTTCAACGCCTCGACGGTGAGCCGGAGCTGATGCTCGGTCTGGTTCATCGGCTGGTTGTAGAGGTCGGCCACCCGGGTGTGGATGCGCAGCACGGTCTGGGCGATGCTCAGCTCGTACTCGCGCGGCCGGGCCTCGTAGTCGACGAAGGTGTGCGGGATCTCGGGCTCGCCGCTGTGGCCGGCCGCGAGGGCGACCTCCTTCTCGCCGAACTTGTTGGTGCGCTGCTCGGGGATCGCGCGCAGCCGCTGAAGGTGCTCGCGCAGCGAGTCGGCGCGCTCGGCGACCTGCTCGAAGTCCTGCCGGGACAGGGTCAGCACGGTGCAGGCCGTGTCCGCGCGGGCGGTGTACTCCCAGATGGCGTCCGGGTCGATCAGGCCCTGCTCGCCGAAGTGCGCGCCGTCGGCGAGGACGCCGAGCACCGCGTCGTCCCCGTAGGGACCGGTGCCGACCTTCTCGACACGGCCGTGGGCCAGCAGATAGACCTCCTCCGCCTGGTTGCCGAACGAGGCGATGACCTCGCCCGCGGCGAAGTCGCGCTGCCGGCAGCGCTGGGCCAGCTCCCCCAGCACCTCCTGGTCCTCGTACGACCGCAGGATGGGCAGCTCGCCCAGCTCCGCGGGGATGACCTCGACCCGGTCGCCGGTCTTCAGGAACGTGATACGGCCGTCGCCGACCGTGTAGGTGAGCCGCCGGTTCACTCGGTACGTGCCGCCCTGGACATCGACCCAGGGCAGCGTCCGCAGCAGCCAGCGGGAGCTGATCTCCTGCATCTGGGGCGCGGACTTGGTCGTGGTGGCCAGGTTCCGCGCGGCCGCCGTGTCCAGAGACTGCTGCGGCTTGCCCTGATCCGTGCGGACCTCTTCGCCTACCGACATAAGGAAATGCCCTCCCATACCTGCGCGGACGCCGATCTGCCCGCACATCGGTCTCATCGGCCACCCTGTCATCACGGAGCGTGCCGGGACCATTACCCGAAAGAGCGGGAATAGATCATCGAACAAGTGGGCATGCCGGGCGAATAACCGCTCACCTAACCCTCGATATGACGACTTGTCCGGATCAACTCGCACAGGACCCGAACATCTTCGGGGGAGCTGGTCCGGGACCCGTGCCTTCGGTAGAAGTTCCGGTACAAGCCAGTACAAAAGCGAAGGAGGCGGTCATGGCCCCACCCATGTCCGCGGGCGCTTTCCTCGACGCGTTGCGGAGCGAGGGCGTCACGGTCGTCGAGGTCGGCGACTGGAGAGAACACAACCGGAACCACAAGGGGCCCTGGGGCCCCGTCCACGGCGTGATGATCCACCACTCGGTGACCGACGGCACCGAGGACACGGTCCGGATCTGCTACGACGGCCGCCCCGGCCTCCCCGGCCCGCTGTGCCACGGAGTCATCACCAAGGACGGCACGGTCCATCTCGTCGGCCACGGCCGTGCCAACCATGCGGGGCTGGGCGACGACGACGTCCTGCGCGCCGTGATCGCCGAGAAGGCCCTGCCCCCGGTCAACGAGGCGAACACGGACGGCAACCGGCACTTCTACGGCTTCGAGTGCGAGAACCTGGGCGACGGCGCGGATCCCTGGCCCGAGGCCCAGCTGGAGGCGATCGAGAAGGTGGCCGCGGCGGTGTGCCGGCGGCACGGCTGGTCCGAGCGGTCGGTGATCGGCCACGCGGAGTGGCAGCCGGGGAAGGTGGACCCCCGCGGCTTCACCATGGGCTGGTTGCGCGAGCGCGTCCGGGACCGCCTGAAGTGAGCCCCGGTGCGCACTGCGGGCGACAATGACGGCGTGACCAGCGCCGACATACTTTCGCCCCGGCTCCCGTCTCCCCTCGAGGAGGTGGCCGACGACCGGTTCGCCCGCCAGGGCGTCCGGCTCCTCCTCAAGCGGGACGACCTGATCCACCCGGAGCTGATCGGCAACAAGTGGCGCAAGCTGGTCCCGAACGTCGAGGCGGCGGCCGGCCGGCCGCTGCTCACCTTCGGCGGGGCGTACTCCAACCATCTGCGGGCGACGGCCGCGGCCGGGCGCCTGCTCGGTTTTCCGACGGTGGGCGTGGTGCGGGGCGAGGAACTGGCCGCCCGGCCGCTGAACCCCTCGCTGGCGCGGTGCGCGGCCGACGGCATGCGTCTGCACTTCGTCGACAGGTCGACGTACCGGCGCAAGACCGAGCCGGAGGTGCTGGCCGGTCTGGCGCGGGCGGTGGGGGCCGAGGACGCGTATGTCGTGCCGGAGGGCGGCAGCAACGCGGCGGCGGTGCGCGGGTGCCGGGCCCTCGGCGAGGAGCTGCGCGGACGGGCCGACCTGGTGGCGATCGCGTGCGGAACCGGGGGCACGCTGGCCGGGCTCGCCGCCGGGCTGGGCGCGGGACAGCGGGCGCTGGGGGTGCCGGTGCTGCGGGGCGGGTTCCTGGCGGCGGAGACGGAGCGGCTCCAGACAGTGGCGTTCGGGGGGCGCCGGGGGGACTGGTCGCTCGACGAGCGGTTCCACTTCGGTGGATACGCGCGGACGACGCCCGGACTCGACGACTTCGCGCGGGACTTCGAGGACCGGCACGGGGTGGGGGTGGAGCGGTTGTATGTCGCCAAATTGCTGTACGGGCTTGTCGAGCTGGCGACGGAGGGCGCGTTGCGGCGCGGGACGCGGGTGGCGGCGGTCATCACCGCCTGACCAGCGCTTCTTCTGCCCCTCAGGCCGCCTCCCGGTACGCCGCCGCCTCCTCCAGGTCGAGACGGCGCAGCAGGGTGCGGAGCATCTCGTCGTCGATGTAGCGGTGGTCACGGAGCCGGACGAAGACCTCGCGTTCGGCGCTGATCATGTCGCGGGACAGCCGGCGGTAGGTGTCGTCGACTGTCTCGCCGGTGACGGGGTTGGTCTGGCCGAGGCGCTCCCAGACGGCGTTGCGGCGGCGTTCCAGGACCGCGCGCAGGCGGTCGGCGAGCGGCGGCGGCAGCTCGTTGCTCTCGTCGGCGAGGAGTTCGTCGAGGCGGTTCTCGGCCGCACGGGACGCCTGCGCCTGGGCGTTGGCCTCGGCGAGGGTCTCGGCCTGCACGTCCCGGGGCGGGAACTTCATCAGGCGGATCAGCGGGGCCAGGCTGAGGCCCTGCACCACCAGGGTGCCGATGACGGTCGTGAAGGTCAGGAACAGGATCAGGTTGCGCTGCGGGAAGGGGCTGCCGTCGTGCACGGTGAGCGGGATCGAGAAGGCGATGGCCAGCGAGACGACCCCCCGCATGGCGGCCCAGGACTCGACGATGGGCGTTCTCCAGGTGGGGTTCTCCTCCCGCTCGCGGATCCGCCGGATGAGCATGCGCGGCAGGAAGGTCGCCGGGTAGATCCACACGAAACGGGCCGCGACCACGACGAGGAAGAGGGCGACCGCGTACCAGGCGGCGTCTATGCCCTTGTACGCGCCGAGGCCCTTCAGGACGACCGGCAGTTGCAGTCCGATCAGTGCGAAGACCGCCGACTCCAGCAGGAACGCGACCATCCGCCACACCGCGTCCTCCTGGAGACGGGTGGCGAAGTCGACCTCCCAGGCGCGGTGGCCGAGATAGAGGGCGACCACCACGACCGCCAGCACACCTGAGGCGTGGAACTGCTCGGCGACGCCGTAGGCGACGAACGGGATCAGCAGCGACAGCGTGTTCTGGAGCAGGGGCTCCCGGAGATGGGTGCGCAGCCAGTGGATCGGCACCATCAGCGCCACCCCGACCAGCACGCCGCCGATCGCGGCCACCAGGAACTCGCCGACCCCGTGGATCCAGGAGGCGCCCTCGCCGAGGGCGGCCGCGACGGCCACCCGGTAGGCGGTGATCGCGGTGGCGTCGTTCAGCAGGGACTCGCCCTGCAGGATCGTGGTGAGCCGGGACGGCAGCCCCACCCGGCGGGCGATCGCGGCGGCCGCGACGGCGTCCGTGGGCGCCAGCACCGCTCCCAGCGCCAGCGCCGCGGGCAGTGGCAGCCCGGGCACGATCGCATAGGCGGCCCAGCCGACGACGAAGGTCGCGAAGAGCACGTACCCCACCGACAGCAGCGCCACGGGCCGTACGTTGGCCCGCAGATCGAGATACGAGCTCTCGGTGCCCTCCTTGTACAGCAGCGGTGGCAGCACCAGCGGCAGCACGACCTCCGGGTCGAGCGTGTAGTCGGGAACCCCGGGAATGTACGACACCGTCAGTGCGACGGCGACCAGCAGCAGGGGCGCCGGCACCGGGGTGCGCCGCGCCGCACCGGCGATCGCCGCGCTTCCGGCCACCAGCAACAGCAGTGGCAACACGTCCATGATCCTCGCCCGCCCTCATTTTCCGCGCGGCCACCCGCACAGCCGTCGTAATCTGGCAATCATGAAACAGTGCACGCACGCCGGCGCGCTGCCGCACCCGGAACCCGAGCCACTGAACGAGACCTGCCCGGAGTGTCTCTCCCGGGGCTGGCACCCCGTCCAGCTGCGGCTCTGTCTGACCTGTGGCCATGTCGCCTGCTGCGACTCGTCACCGGGAAGACACGCGACGGGGCACCACGAGACGTCCGGTCACCCCGTGATGCGGACCTTCGAGCCGGGCGAGGACTGGCGCTGGTGCTTCGTCGACCACGTCCTCGTGTGACACTGCAGTACGGCTGCTGAAGGCGGCCGTGGCGACGGTTCGACGGTTCGACGCCGGGGTACGTCAACCCGGCGCGCGCTCTTCCCAATTGGGCAAGCCGGACCCCTAGACACGGAGCGTATCCACAGGTTTACTGTGAGTGACGCCAGGGGGTTGGGGTCCCGGGACAGAAAAGTTCGGAGCGCGGTAGCGTCACCGCTGAACAACGTAGTGCGTTACCCCGGGGGGCGACCCTCGGCCCCGAAAAGCTTGTACCACCATGGAGGTGAGGGTGTCCCAGATCGCAGGCGAACCCGCGACCCAGGACTTCGTGGAAGTCCGGCTGCCGGCCGCGGGTGCCTACCTGTCGGTGCTGCGGACGGCCACGGCCGGTCTCGCCGCCCGCTTGGACTTCACCCTGGACGAGATCGAGGACCTGCGCATCGCGGTGGACGAGGCCTGCGCGATCCTGCTCCAGCAGGCCGTTCCCGGCTCGGTGCTCAGCTGTGTCTTCCGCCTCGTCGACGACTCGCTGGAGGTCACGGTCTCCGCCCCGACCACGGACGGCCACGCCCCTTCGCGCGACACCTTCGCCTGGACCGTGCTCTCGGCCCTGGCCGGCAAGGTCTCGTCGGCCGTCGACGAGGACAAGACCGTGACGATCAGCCTCTACAAACAGCGCGGCGCGGGACCCGGGCCGGCGTGAGGAACGGGGACGGGCCGGTGCGGGACGAAGAGCGCGGCACACGGGAGCTGCCGGCCGGGGGCGAAGACCCCGAGGCCGGCTCCCGCCGCATGGCTGACGGCATCGACGGCATCCCGGAACAGGCCAGGCCGCACCCGGAGGAACCCTCCGCGCGGATCGGGCCGGACGGTGCCGCGCAGAGCGCGCCTCCGGAAGGGCGGAACGGGGTCGCGACCCCGGACCGGGCCGGGGCGAATGCTCGTGGAAGGGCGACGGGCGGGACGATGAGCGAGCACGAGCGATACGCCGAGGACGAGGCGCTGGCCGCGGAGGTTGTCCAGGCGACCCCGCACGGGCCTCAGGACCGCAGCGGGGCGCGCGCCATGTTCATCGAGCTGCGCAAGCTGAAGGACGGCAGTCCCGAGTACGCGGAGCTGCGCAACAAGCTGGTCCGGATGCATCTCCCGCTCGTGGAGCACCTCGCGCGCCGGTTCCGCAACCGCGGCGAGCCGCTGGACGACCTCACCCAGGTCGCCACCATCGGCCTGATCAAGTCGGTCGACCGGTTCGACCCGGAGCGGGGCGTGGAGTTCTCCACGTACGCGACCCCGACCGTGGTCGGCGAGATCAAGCGCCACTTCCGCGACAAGGGCTGGGCGGTCCGCGTCCCGCGCCGTCTCCAGGAGCTGCGTCTCGCGCTCACCACCGCCACGGCCGAGCTGTCCCAGCAGCACGGCCGCTCCCCCACGGTCCACGAGCTCGCCGAGAAGCTCGCGATCTCGGAGGAGGAGGTCCTGGAGGGCCTGGAGTCGGCCAACGCGTACTCCACGCTGTCCCTGGACGTCCCCGACACCGACGACGAGTCCCCGGCGGTCGCCGACACGCTCGGCGCGGAGGACGAGGCGCTGGAGGGCGTCGAGTACCGTGAGTCCCTCAAGCCGCTCCTGGAAGACCTCCCGCCCCGAGAGAAGCGGATCCTTCTCCTCCGCTTCTTCGGCAACATGACCCAGTCCCAGATCGCCCAGGAGGTCGGCATCAGCCAGATGCACGTCTCCCGGCTGCTGGCCCGGACGCTGGCCCAGCTCCGCGAGAAGCTGCTGGTGGAGGAGTAGGTCCCCGCACCGCCCCGCGGATCAGCTACTACGCCCGGGCCCCTTGATTCCCAGGGCCTGGGTGGTAGCGGAGTTCACCAGCAGAACCAGCGAAGCCACCGCCACCACGGCCAACGCGATCCCCGCCGGAATGGCCGCGCTGTCGGCCTGCAGCAGGCTGTAGGCCACCGGCAGCGCCATGATCTGCGTGATCACCGCAGGCCCCCGGCTCCAGCTCCTGCGCAGCAGCAGCCCCCGCGCCGCCAGCAACGGCAGCAGCGCCAGCACGATCACGGTGATGCCCCCGGTGACCGCCTGCCCCCGGTCGTCCGGAGACCCGGTGAGCCCGAGGACGAGCATCCACACCCCGCCGACCGCCAGCGCGAGCCCTTCCAGTCCGCTCAGTGCGGCCGCATACATCAGCCGCCGCGGACGGGACCCGTCGGTTACGTCGGCCTTCTCGGCCGTAGGCGCATTGCTCACGCCAGAAGGGTAGCCCTCGCCCGAAAACACCGGCCCCGACCCGCAGGGCCACGTGTTCAGACTCACGCCCCTTCTCTTACCGGATCCCTAACACGGCCTGGGCCCGGTACTTTCGAGTAGGTACGCTGCAATCCATGCGTGCACTTCTCGTGGTCAATCCGGCGGCAACCACCACAAGCGCACGTAGGCGCGATGTCCTGATCCACGCGCTGGCGAGCGAGGTCGAACTGGAGGCCGTCACCACCGAGTACCGCGGCCACGCCCGTGACCTGGGCCAACAGGCGGCGGAGAGCGAGGACATCGACCTCGTGGTGGCCCTCGGCGGCGACGGAACGGTCAACGAGGTGGTCAACGGTCTCCTCCACGCCGGCCCCGACCCGGACCGGCTGCCCGGTCTCGCGGTGGTCCCCGGCGGCTCCACCAATGTCTTCGCGCGCGCCCTCGGCCTGCCCAACGACCCGGTCGAGGCCACCGGTGCCCTGCTCGCCGCGCTGCGCGAGAAACAGGAGCGGGTCGTCGGCCTCGGGCTGACCGCCGGCACCCCCGGCACCGCGGACGAGGCGGTCCCGGCCCGTTGGTTCACCTTCAACGCCGGGCTCGGCTTCGACGCCGGCGTGGTCGGCCGGGTCGAGCAGCAGCGCGAACTCGGCAAGAAGTCGACGCACGCGCTGTACGTACGACAGGTCGTCCGCCAGTTCTTCGGCGAGCAGCACCGTCGGCACGGCACGATCACCCTTGAGCGGCCGGGCGCCGACCCGGTCGGCGATCTGGTCGTGGCGATAGTCTCGAACACCTCGCCCTGGACGTATCTCGGCAATCGCCCGATGTACACGTCACCTAAGGCCTCGTTCGATAAAGGCATCGACGTACTCGGTCTCAGCCGCCTGTCCACCGCCGCGGTTGCCCGGTATGGCACGCAGTTGCTCACTTCGTCCCCCGAGCGCGGACCCCATGGCAAGCACGCCCTGTCCCTGCACGATCTGGACCAGTTCACCTTGCATTCGAAGGTCCCCCTCCCCCTTCAGATGGACGGCGACCACCTAGGACTGCGTACGAGCGTGACGTTCACAGGCGTACGCCGCGCACTGCGTGTGATTGTGTGAGCGGAACGGGCTAAACTCCTTTCACTCGAACGTTTAGGCCAGGATCCACCCCATGGAAGTACGGCTGTGACCCAGTCGACACCGAGGAATCAAAAAAAACTTTCCGGAAGGGGTTGTATCCGTCGCTGAGGTTTGCGAGGCTCTACGTGGCGATCGGGACGGCCCGCAAGACCGGCCTCCACTGATCACCGGAATCCCACTTCAACTCACAGGACCCCTGCCAGGGAACCTGGCGGTCGGCCCTTCACTTGTTGAGGGATTCGTGAAAGCGTTCACATTCACAAGCAACGTGCATGTAATACCAAGGAGAGGTAGCAGCCATGGACTGGCGTCACAACGCCGTTTGCCGCGAGGAAGACCCCGAGCTCTTCTTCCCCATCGGCAACACCGGTCCTGCGCTGCTGCAGATCGAGGAAGCCAAGGCCGTCTGCCGTCGCTGCCCTGTTATGGACCAGTGCCTGCAGTGGGCGCTTGAGTCCGGTCAGGACTCCGGCGTCTGGGGTGGTCTCAGCGAGGATGAGCGTCGCGCGATGAAGCGCCGTGCCGCCCGCAACCGAGCCCGTCAGGCCACCGCCTGACAGTCTCACCCCTGGTGACAGCCTGAGCTTGGCGGCGCGTACAGCGAGTACGCATCTCCCGCCCCCGAGCCGCAGCGCGCAGTACCCCCAACGAGCGAACAGCCTCGGACCCACCAGGTCCGGGGCTCTTTGCTGTGCCCGGTGACCGAAGTACCACCAGCCGAACTACTTCTGCGGCTGCACCGGAACGTCGAGGATCACCCGGGTCCCCCGCTCCGGCGCCGGAACCATGTCGAACGTACCGCCCAACTCGCCCTCCACCAGCGTCCGTACGATCTGCAGACCGAGGTTGCCGGAGCGGTGCGGGTCGAAGCCCTCGGGCAGGCCGACGCCGTCGTCCTGGACGGTGACCAGGAGCCGGGCCTCCTTGGTGGTGCCGCCACGGACCGCCGAGACCTCGACGGTGCCGGTGTCGCCCTCGCGGAAGCCGTGTTCGAGGGCGTTCTGCAGGATCTCGGTGAGCACCATCGACAGCGGGGTCGCCACCTCGGCGTCGAGTATTCCGAACCGTCCGGTGCGCCGGCCGGTGACCTTGCCCGGCGAGATCTCGGCGACCATCGCGAGCACCCGGTCCGCGATCTCGTCGAACTCCACGCGCTCGTCCAGGTTCTGGGACAGCGTCTCATGCACGATCGCGATCGAGCCGACCCGTCGGACGGCCTCCTCCAGGGCCTCCCGGCCGCGCTCGGACTCGATCCGGCGGGCCTGCAGGCGCAACAGCGCGGCTACCGTCTGGAGGTTGTTCTTCACCCGGTGGTGGATCTCCCGGATGGTCGCGTCCTTGGTGATCAACTCGCGCTCACGGCGCCGGAGTTCGGTGACGTCCCGGAGCAGCACCAGGGAACCGATGCGGGTGCCCTTGGGCTTGAGCGGGATCGCCCGGAACTGGATCGCGCCGTCGTTGGACTCGATCTCGAACTCGCGCGGCGCCCAGCCGCTGGCGACCTTGGCGAGCGCCTCGTCCACCGGCCCCCGGGTCGGGGCGAGTTCGGCCGTGGTCTGACCCAGGTGATGGCCGAGCAGGTCGGCGGCGAGGCCGAGGCGATGGTAGGCGGAGAGGGCGTTCGGGGAGGCGTACTGGACGATGCCGTCCGCGTCCAGCCGGATCAGGCCGTCGCCGACGCGCGGCGAGGCATCCATGTCGACCTGCTGGTTGGGGAAGGGAAACGATCCGGCAGCAATCATCTGCGCCAGATCGGAGGCGCTCTGGAGGTAGGTCAGCTCAAGGCGGCTCGGGGTGCGCACGGTCAGCAGATTGGTGTTGCGGGCGATGACCCCGAGGACCCGGCCCTCGCGCCGGACCGGGATGGACTCGACCCGTACGGGGACCTCCTCGCGCCACTCGGGGTCACCCTCGCGGACGATCCGGCCCTCGTCCAGGGCGATGTCCAGCATGGGGCGGCGGCCCCGCGGGACGAGGTGACCGATCATGTCGTCCTGGTAGGAGGTGGGACCGGTGTTGGGGCGCATCTGCGCCACCGAGACATAACGGGTGCCGTCCGCGGTGGGGACCCACAGGACCAGGTCGGCGAAGGAGAGGTCGGAGAGCAGCTGCCACTCCGAGACCAGCAGATGGAGCCACTCGAGATCGGAGTCGTCGAGGGCGGTGTGCTGGCGGACCAGTTCGTTCATGGAGGGCACATCTGCGAGCGTACCCGCGGGTCTGTTCATGGCCTAAAAGCGGCTGAGAACACCCGCGGGCCGCGGCGCCTGAGAGGGACCCTCAACCCTCCCGGCACCGCAGCCCGGAGCAGCAACGGCCGTGGGGTGTGCGGTCCCGGTCGGCCGAAGGGTGAGGAGCCGGGGCAGTCAGGGCAGAGAGCTCCGGTTCCTCGGTCCGCCTTCCTGTGCGGGGAAGGCGGAAGAGTGTGACTGTGTCGTACGGTCCCGCCGTACTCCTTCAGTCCTCGTACGCAATTGTGGACTAGACCACGGTGTGTGTCCATGCGTTGGAGGCTGTTCACAGTCGATGCGATCGCAGCGTAGCCCGCCGGAGGTGCTTGTGGGGTCGGATGGGCCACGGCAATTTCCGACACACCGGTAGACGGGTGGGAATTTTCCTTGATTCACCCGTTCTGACGCATTCACGTAACCTCGCACTTGTCCCCTTTTCCTGCACCCGCTCCCAGGGTGACAGGGGCTGGTTCTGTTAGATTGGTCCCATCGGATTGGTCTAAACCACATAGACAGAACGGCAGGCCCAGCGTGGAAGTTGTCATCGTTCCGGACGCCGCCGCGGGTGGCGAGCTGATCGCCGAGGCCATGGCCCAGCTGCTCCGCCGCAAGCCGGACGCGCTGCTCGGGGTGGCCACGGGCTCGACCCCGCTGCCCATCTACCAGGCGCTCACGGCCAAGGTGCGGTCCGGTGCCGTGGACACCTCACAGGCGCGCATAGCCCAGCTCGACGAGTACGTGGGACTGCCGGCCGAGCATCCGGAGTCGTACCGGTCGGTGCTGCGGCGCGAGGTGCTGGAGCCGCTCGGGATCGGGATGGACGCGTTCCTCGGCCCCGACGGCTCGGCCGAGGACGTGCAGGCCGCCTGCGAGGCGTACGACGGGGCACTGGCGCGGGCAGGCGGCGTGGATCTGCAGGTGCTCGGGATCGGCACGGACGGGCACATCGGGTTCAACGAACCGTGCTCGTCGCTGGCCTCGCGGACACGGATCAAGACGCTCACCGAGCAGACCCGTGTCGACAACGCGCGGTTCTTCGACGGGGACATCTCGCAGGTACCGCACCATGTGATCACCCAGGGGATCGGGACGATCCTGGAGGCGCGGCATCTGGTGCTGCTCGCGACGGGTGAGGGGAAGGCCGACGCGGTCGCGGCGACCGTGGAAGGGCCGGTCGCCGCGGTGTGTCCCGCGTCGGCGCTGCAGTTGCATCCGCATGCGACGGTGGTGGTGGACGAGGGGGCCGCGTCCAAGCTGAAGCTCGCGGACTATTTCCGGTACACCTTTGTCAACAAGCCGGCTTGGCAGGGGATTTAGCGGATCAGCCGGGTGCGGCGCGCTGCCGAATGGCCGCCCCCGGCGGGCTGGTCGCGCAGTTCCCCGCGCCCCTAAAGGGGCGCTATCACCTCCGCTGCTGCCGTGCCGCACACCCGTGCCGCGCCGTGGGTCGCGATGTGCAGGGCGCCTCTGGCCGGTGCCTGGGGCACGCCCATTTCGACCACGATGGTGTCCGGGCGGGACTTGAGGAGTACGTCCAGGGCCGTGGTCATCCAGGGGTGGCGGTGTTCGTCCCGGAGCACTGCCACGATCCTGCGGTCGCCCGCCGCCGACAGGGCCTCCTGGCCCGCGTGGTCGCCCGTGAAGCCGGCCGCTTCCGTGCCGGGCAGGCGGCGGGACAGTTCCGCTGTCACACCCCAGGGGGTCTCCGTGCCCACCGCGATGTTGGACGCCGAGGTGAACACGGCCACGAAGGGGGCCGCGGTCAGGGGCGGGTAGGGGTCGACGCGCGTCACATCGAGTGCGCGGCGGGCCGCGACCAGGCCGATGTCCGTGGCCGTGCGGTCCGGGTGCGCCCGTTCCGTCGTCGCCGTCCAGCGGGCCAGTGACCGTACCCGGTCCGCCGCCTCCGCCAGGCGCTCCTCGGGGAGTTCGCCGGAGCACACCGCCGCGACCAGCGCGTCACGCAGGCGCCGTACCGTGTCCTCGTCCGAGAGACCGCCACCCACGCAGATCGCGTCGGCTCCGGCGGCGATGGCCAGGACGGTGCCGTGTTCGATGCCGTAGGTCGCGGAGATGGCCTGCATCTCCATGCCGTCCGTGACGATCAGGCCGTCGTAGCCGAGTTCGCCGCGGAGCAGATCGGTGAGGATGGTGCGGGACAACGTGCCCGGTCGGTCCGGGTCCAGGGCCGGGACCAGGATGTGCGCGCTCATCACGGCGCGGGTGCCGGCGGCGATGGCGGCACGGAACGGGGCCAGTTCACGGGCGTGCAGGACGTCGGCGGTCGCGTCGATGCGGGGCAGCGCCAGGTGGGAGTCGACGGCGGTGTCGCCGTGGCCCGGGAAGTGCTTGGTGCAGGCCGCCACCCCGGCCGCCTGGAGGCCGGTGACGTAGGCCGCCGTGTGACGGGCGACCAGGTCCGGGTCGGCGCCGAAGGAGCGGACGCCGATGACCGGGTTGGCCGGGTTGGAGTTGACGTCCGCGGACGGGGCCCAGTTGAAGTTCACCCCGCAGGCCGCGAGGCGGCGCCCCAGTTCGAGGGCGACCTCCCTGGTCAGCTCGACGTCGTCGACGGCGCCGAGGGCGTTGTTGCCGGGGAAGGAGGAGCCGGTGTGCACCTCGAGGCGGGTGACGTCACCGCTCTCCTCGTCGATCGCCACCAGGACGTCGTCCCGTTCGGCGCGCAACTGGGCGGTGAGGGCGGTGAGTTGTTCGGGTGAGGCGACGTTGCGGCCGAACAGGCCCACGGAGGCGAGGCCTTCGCCGAGCCGGCGCAGCAGCCAGTCGGGGGCGGTGGTGCCGGTGAAGCCCGGCTGGAGGACGGTCAGCGCGTCGCGGGACAGGCCGTCCTTCGGATCGGACGCGGTGGTGCCGCCGGCGAGTGTCGTCATCGGGTGGGGTTATCCCTTCACGGCGCCCGCGGTCAGGCCCGCGGCCATCTTGCGCTGGACGAGGAGGAACAGGACGACGATCGGCACGGCCATCATCGTGGAGCCGGCCATCATCGGGGCGTATTCGGTGCCGTGCTTGGTGGTGAAGTTGGCGAGCCAGACGGTCGCGGTCTGGTGCTCCTGGCTGAGCAGCATCAGGGCGTAGATGTATTCGTTCCAGGCCTGGATGAAGGCGTAGACCGAGGTGGCGACCAGGCCCGGGGCCAGCAGCGGGAAGACCACCCGGATGAAGGCACCGGTGCGGGAGCAGCCGTCGACCATCGCGGCCTCCTCCAGCTCCTTCGGGATGTTGACGATGAAGCCGCGCATGGTCCACACCGTGAACGGGAGGATGAAGGTCAGATAGGTGATGATCAGGCCGGTGAGCTTGTCGTACTGCCCCAGGTCGTTGAGGAGCAGGAAGACCGGGATGATCATCGCGACCAGCGGCACCATCTGGACCGCGAGGATGCCGACGATCACGATCCTGCGGCCGCGGAAGGCGAACCGCGAGATGGCCAGGGCGGCCAGCAGGCCGATGACCATGCCGATCACGACGACGGCCAGGGAGACGATCAGGCTGCGGCCCACCGAACCCCAGAAGTCGCCGATGTCCAGGGCGCGGCGGAAGTTGGACAGGGTCAGACCCGTGGGCAGCAGGCTCGGGTCCGGGTCGATGGCGTCCTTGGCCGGCTTGAACGCCGTGTTCAGCATCCAGTAGACGGGGAAGCCGACGACGACGAAGACCAGGAGACCGAGGAGGTTCCAGCCCAGACGGGGTCCCCTGCGGGCGGCTGCGGTGCTCATTCGACCTCTCCGATCTTCAGCATCTGGCGCATGTACACGGCGACGACACCGAGCAGGAGGAGCACGGTGAGCAGGGCGATCGCGGAGCCCTGTCCGTAGTCGTTGACCACGAAGGCACGGTCGTAGGAGTAGGTGGTGAGCAGTTGGAACTCGGGCTCGGGGTGCCCGCCGCGCATCACGAAGACCTGGGGGAAGACGCCCATGTCCCAGATCACCGAGAGGGTCGTGAGCATCACGATGATCGGCTTGAGGATGGGGAGCGTGACATAACGGAAGACGCCCCAGGCGCCCGCGCCGTCGAGCCGGGCGGCCTCCTCCAGCTCCGCCGGTACCTGGGTCAGACCGGCACTCAGCGTGATGACCACGAAGGGCACCGCTCCCCAGACCACCAGGAGCATGATCACCGCGAGTCCCTCGGGGCCGCTGGCGAACCAGTTGTGGCCGATCAGCTCCACCCCGGGGATCTTGCTGAGCAGGGCGTTGAGGATGCCGTAGTCGGAGTCGAAGAGCCACTTGAAGAGCGTGGTGGCGACGATGACCGGCATGCCCCAGCTGGCCACCAGCACGATGTTGACCAGGGTCTTCACCCAGCCGGAGACCCGCTGCAACAGCAGGGCGACGAGCATGCCGACGACCATGGTGAAGACCACGCAGCCGACCGCGAAGACGATCGTGCGCAGCACGACCTGCCAGAACTCGGTGTCGCCCAGGACGTCGGAGAAGTTCCCGAACCCGACCCACTCGGCGGACTTGAACCCCCACAGCTGGGACTGCCCGAACTCCTGGAAGGAGAGGGTGACCAGCCGGTAGAAGGGATAGCCGAGCACCAGCCCGAGAATGGCGAAACAGGGCGCGAGCAGCAGCCAGGGGACGGCGGGACCGCCCGAGCGCCGGTTCGCAGGTGGTCTGTGCCGGGAGTCCGGTGGAGGTGCCGGCACCTTGGCGGGTGTGGTCGTGTCAACGGCACTCATCGCGCTCCTAAGCAATTCAAGAAACGTCAGGGTGACGCGCCGAAAGGGGCGCGGGGAACTGCGCGACCAGCCCCCCACGGACCCGCAGCCGACCCACAACGGGGCGCGGCACCTTCTGAACCCACCCACCGGCCGGACCTGACCCCCCGTCGACCAGGCCCGGCCGCAGTCCGACTACTTGGTGTTGATGACCTTGTCGATCGCGGCGTCCGCGGTCTTCGCCGCCGCCTCGACCGTCTGCTTGCCGGTGCCGATGTTCTGCAGCATGGTCTGCAGCACCTGCGCCTTCTCGACCTGACCCCAGCCCGGTGCCATCGGGACGAACCAGTTGGACTCGGCCGCGGTGGCCGGCACCGCGGTCGCCGGGTCGTTCTTCAGCGTCGCGAGGTCGGTCTTGTTGTTGGGCAGGTTGCCCTTGGCCATCAGGCCCTTCTGGCCGGAGGGACCGGTGAACGCGTTGATCCACTCGGCGGCCACGCCCTGCGCCTTGGACTTCACCGGGATGGCGAGGTCGGAGCCGCCCAGGAAGACCGGCATGTTCTTGCCGGACGGGCCGGGCATCACGAAGTTGACGAGGTTGTCCTTCAGCTTGCCGCCGGTCTTGTCGTTCTTCGGGTCGGCCGCGGTGGCGCCTTCCCACGCGGCGCCGAAGATCATGGCCGACTTGCCCTGGCCGTAGACGATGTACCGGTCGGACTCGTCCTTGGTCTTGTCACCGTGCATGTACTTGTCGATGACGTTCTTGAACTCGGTGAGGCCCTTGATGGACTCGGGCGAGGAGAGGTTGCCCTTCCACTGGCCGCCGGACTCCGCCGCGATGGAGCCGCCCGCGTCGTAGACGAAGGACATGGCCGCGTACCAGTCGCGGGTGGGCTGGTACCAGGCGCTGAACTTGTCGCCTTCCTTCTTCTGGATCTTGTCCAGGTCGGCGGTCAGCTCGGTGTAGGTCTTCGGCGTGGTCTTGATGCCGGCCGAGGCGGCGACGTCCTTGCGCCAGTTGGCGACGCGGCCACCGGCGTAGTACGGCACGCCGTAGGTCTTGCCGTCGTAGCTCACCGAGGCCTTGAGGCCGTCGAGCCACTGGTCGGCGTTGGTGAACTGGGAGGTCTCCACGGGGGCGAAGGCGCCCTTGACCATGTAGCCGAGCATCTCGGTGTTGCCCATCTCGACCACGTCGGGGGCCTTGTCCGTGGCGAGGACGGCGTCCAGCTTGGTGTTCTTGTCCGGCCAGCCGTAGTACTCGTGCTTGATCTTGATGCCGGGGTGCTTCTTCTGCACGGCCGCGTCGGCGGCCTTCACCAGGTCGGGCCAGTTGTTCTGGGCGTCCACGGTGAGCCAGACGGTCAGCTCCTTGGCGTCCGTCCCCTGCGCCTTGTTGTCGTCCTTGTCATTGCCACACGCCGCGATGGAGACGACCATGCCCGCGATACCAATCGCGGCTATCAGCTTGCGCTTCACGCCACCCTCCTCAGGGATGCCACAAACCCCCCTGCCTCCCCGCGCGAGCGTTGGGCCGGGACCTGGACCAATGGTGTAGACCAGTGCGGGAAGCTTGGCCCAGACCAGCAGGCCTGTCAAGGGTGGTCGAATGGCCTCCGACCAGCCGTTATGCGACCTATATATGCAGGAACCTTTAAGTAAGAAGCCCTCGAAAACCCGCGGCGCGGACGAGACAATTCCGGTAGACCACTCAGGTGGTGGACTAGACCAAAAGAGCCCCGCGGCGGTATACAGAGGGGATCACGCAGCGTGCCGGGGATATCCCGGTACGCTGCCGTGCCACGAAGTGGCCGGATCAGGAGCCGGGAAGGCGGAGCATGAGCACCGACGTCAGCAGTGCGGAGAACGAGAGCGGGACAGCCGTCCGTACCGCGCGTGTGCCCAAGTACTACCGCCTGAAGAAACACCTCCTCGAAATGACGGAGACACAGGCGCCCGGCACCCCGGTCCCGCCCGAGCGCACGCTGGCCGCCGAGTTCGACACCTCCCGCACCACCGTCCGCCAGGCCCTCCAGGAACTGGTCGTCGAGGGCCGGCTGGAACGCATCCAGGGCAAGGGCACCTTCGTCGCGAAGCCGAAGGTCTCCCAGGCACTCCAGCTGACCTCGTACACCGAGGACATGCGCGCCCAGGGCCTGGAGCCGACCTCGCAGCTGCTGGACATCGGCTACATCACCGCCGACGACCGGCTCGCCGGCCTGCTCGACATCACCGCGGGCGGGCGGGTGCTGCGCATCGAGCGGCTGCGCATGGCCAACGGCGAGCCCATGGCCATAGAGACCACCCACCTGAGCGCCAAGCGCTTCCCGGCCCTGCGCCGCTCCCTGGTCAAGTACACGTCCCTCTACACCGCCCTCGCCGAGGTGTACGACGTCCATCTCGCCGAGGCCGAGGAGACCATCGAGACCTCGCTGGCCACCCCGCGCGAGGCCGGCCTGCTCGGCACCGACGTGGGCCTGCCGATGCTGATGCTCTCCCGGCACTCCCTGGATCGCGAGGGCCAGCCGGTGGAGTGGGTGCGCTCGGTGTACCGCGGCGACCGCTACAAGTTCGTGGCCCGGCTCAAGCGGCCCCAGGACTGACGCCGACCGCCCTTCACAGAATCGACATACCGATAGCCGGACGGCTACTTCCGCTCCGGTGAC
Source organism: Streptomyces sp. NPDC051105 (assembly GCF_040682795.1). Classification (NCBI taxonomy): domain Bacteria; kingdom Bacillati; phylum Actinomycetota; class Actinomycetes; order Kitasatosporales; family Streptomycetaceae; genus Streptomyces; species Streptomyces sp. NPDC051105. Next base: position 95,375 of record NZ_JBFBBR010000013.1, read on the forward strand.
GCCGTGACCTAGATTGCCTGCGCATTACACAGGCGAACGGTAAGGGGACGGAGCCGCGGTATGTCGGATGTACCTGAAGTGAGGCAGCCGGTGGTGACACCGATACGCGTGGTCATCGCCGTCTGCCTCGTCGCGCCCTTCGTGGCGATGCTGTGGGTGGGTTCCTACGCCAAGACGGACCCGACGTTCATCGGGATCCCGTTCTTCTACTGGTACCAGATGCTGTGGGTGCTGATATCCACCGTGCTCACGATGACCGCGTACCAGCTGTGGCAGCGTGACCAGCGCGCCCGCAAGGCCGACCACACGAGCGGGGGTGCGCAGCGGTGAAGGACGGTGTGAACGGCGTCGCGCTCGGCGTCTTCATCTTCTTCTTCCTGGCCGTCACGGTCATGGGTTTCCTGGCCGCGCGCTGGCGCAAGGCCGAGAACGAGCACTCCCTCGACGAATGGGGCCTGGGCGGCCGGTCGTTCGGCACCTGGGTCACCTGGTTCCTGCTCGGCGGCGACCTCTACACGGCGTACACCTTCGTCGCCGTACCGGCGGCGATCTACGCGGCGGGCGCGGCCGGCTTCTTCGCGGTGCCGTACACGATCCTCGTCTATCCGCTGATCTTCACGTTCCTGCCCCGCCTGTGGTCGGTCTCCCACAAGCACGGCTATGTGACGACCTCGGACTTCGTGCGCGGACGCTTCGGCTCCAAGGGCCTCTCGCTCGCCGTCGCCCTGACCGGCATCCTGGCGACGATGCCCTACATCGCGCTCCAGCTCGTCGGCATCCAGGCCGTCCTCGACGTCATGGGCGTCGGCGGCGGCGACGGCACCAACTGGTTCGTGAAGGACCTCCCGCTGCTCATCGCCTTCGGCGTGCTGGCGGCGTACACCTACTCCTCCGGTCTTCGCGCGCCCGCGCTCATCGCGTTCGTGAAGGACGGCCTGATCTACCTCGTCATCGCGGTGGCGATCATCTACATCCCGATCAAGCTGGGCGGCTTCGACGACATCTTCGCCAAGGCCGGCCACGCGTTCGCCCAGGTCAACCCGGCCACCGGCAAACCACGCGGGGCGCTCGCACCGCCCGAGGCCGGCCAGTGGACCTACGCCACCCTGGCCCTGGGCTCCGCGCTCGCGCTGTTCATGTACCCGCACTCGATCACCGCGACGCTCTCCTCCCGCAGTCGTGACGTGATCCGCCGCAACACCACGATCCTGCCGCTGTACTCCCTGATGCTGGGCCTGCTCGCGCTGCTCGGCTTCATGGCCATCGCGGCCGGCGTCAAGGTCACCAACGGTCAGCTGGCGATCCCCCAGCTGTTCGAGAACATGTTCCCGGACTGGTTCGCGGGCGTGGCCTTCGCGGCGATCGGCATCGGCGCCCTGGTCCCGGCGGCCATCATGTCCATCGCGGCCGCGAACCTCTTCACCCGCAACATCTACCGGGACTTCATCAAGCCGGACGCCACACCGAAGCAGGAGGCCCAGGTCTCCAAGCTCGTGTCGCTGCTGGTGAAGGTCGGCGCGCTGGTCTTCGTCCTCACCATGGACAAGACGGTCGCCATCAACTTCCAGCTGCTGGGCGGCATCTGGATCCTGCAGACCTTCCCGGCCCTGGTCGGCGGCCTGTTCACCCGCTGGTTCCACCGCTGGGCCCTGCTGGCGGGCTGGGCGGTCGGCATGGTCTACGGCACGCTCGCGGCGTACGGCGTGGCCTCCCCCGCCCAGAAGCACTTCGGCGGCTCGGCCAAGGAGATCCCGGGCATCGGCGAGATCGGCTACATCGGCCTGACGGCGTTCGTGATGAACGTGGTGGTGACGGTGGTCCTGACGTTCGCCCTCAAGGCGCTCAAGGCCCCGGAGGGCCTCGACGAGACCAGGCCGCAGGACTACACGGCGGACGCGGGCGACCCGGGCGTGGAGGTCGAGCTTCCGCCGGCCGTCGCGGGATCCGCGCACTGACGAGACCCGGCCCGGCACACGCGTGGCTCTCTAGTCGCGCGTGCGCCGGGCCATGGCGTCCCAGAAACGGTCCAGTTCACGGACGCGCATGCTGACCCAGGCCGGTGTCTTGCGGTGCACCAGCCTGGGGAAGCACCGCCTTACGGGCCCTGGCAGCAGCACCTGCTGCTGACGGCAGAAGGGCTCACGGACCTCGCCCCGGGGCACCGTGCCCCGGGGCGGGTACGGACACAGCTGGAACTTGCAGTCGGGCAGACAGGTGGTGCCCGGTGCGGGCGGTGCGGAGTTGCCGGACCGCAGACCGGGCCGGAGCGGCTCGCGGCTCGTGCGGATGCACGGGGGGAGCGGCATCCCCGAGCGCTCGGCGCGGGCCATGCGCTCCTCGACCTCGTCCGGGTACCCGTCCCGCTCGACCAGGTTCACCATGAGCAGCACGTCGGCGACGAGGCGCTGGGCGCGTCCGTCGAGGGTGCTCCACCCGGCCGAGGGCGGTATCCACAGGTTGTGCTTGCGGTAGCCCCCGTTCTGTTCTGTGCGCGAGCCCACGTTGTCGGTGACGGTCTTCTCGTCGATCCACAGGAAGCGCTCGGGCTGCCCGGTCTCCAGTGCCATGGCCACCAGATCGCCGGCCTCGGCGACGAACGGATGCAGCGTCCGCCGCGGCGCGTCACCGTTCGTGCCGGGTGGGCCCGGCGGGCCGTTCACCGTGCCCGCCATGGACAGCCAGCGCTGCACCGTCTGCACCGCGCTGGACCCGCCGATCGGCCGGGGCGGCCCGGGCGGCCTGTCGGAGTCGTTTCCCTGCCACACCGCGCCGTCCGCCTCCCGTTCGCGGTGGCCGGCGCTGTCCGGGAGCTCCCACAGGCACAGCGCCTGAAGCAGCAACAGCTGCGTGCGCCAGCATCGGGACCGCTGCAGCACCGTCTCCGCCTGCCGGATCAGCTCGGCTCGGCTGCCCGGATACGAATAAGGGTGGCGCTTGCGCCGGTTGGCCGCGAACTTGAACCCCTGGGCCAGCGCGGCCTCCAGCGCGAGCGGCAGGTCGGGCGCGCCGCGGGTGTACTCCGGATCGAGGTGGCGCATCCACTTGTTGAGACGTTCACGGGCCTCGTCACGGTGGGCGTCGTCGACGGAGCCCAGCAGCATGGGAATCGTCCAGGCCCGCATCACGAACTCCCTGGACAGCTCGATGCAGTCCTTCCGGTACCGCTGCTTGCTGTCCTTCCGGCGCTGCTGCAGCCTGTCGACCTCCGCGGCCGACCTGTCCCAGGAGGACGCGCGGCCCCTCATCGCGTTCCGCATCCGCGCGGTCCAGTCGTGGTCCTGCTTCCTCCTGCGGGCCCGCAGATCGCTGACCGTCTCGTGGTATTCCCTGATGGGGTCGGTGCTCAGACTGTACTTCTCCCGGATGATCGCGAATGCCGGGTTTCCGCCACTGCCGAACTCCTGGACGACGGCTAGGCGCACGGCGTACGAGGACTCCGCCTTGCCGATCTGGAAGAAGTGGTAATAGAGGAGCATCGTGTCGGTCTTCTCGGAGGCCGCACGCAGGGCCATGCCGAGCTGCTTGGCCAGCCTGCACTTGGCGTCCTCGACGGTGCGCCGGTCACCCTTGATGTCGGGCCAGCGGTCGCGCACCTTCTTGACGATGTCGCTCAGCAGGCGCGGCCTGGCCTCGGCACTGTCGACCTCCAGGGCCGCCGCGTACAGGTCGAGGGCCTTGGGATCGTCCGTGCGGCGGTTCGCGGCCGTGAAGAGCCGGTCGGCCATGGGCCGCCCGTACAGGGGAGTCTGCCGCCGCAGCTCGTCCTGGTACTTCCTCAGCTCGGCTCCGACACTGCCTCCCTTGGCCGACAGCTCCGCCGCCCGGCGACGGGAGAGCAGCACCAGCGCGATGAGCAGCTCGCGGCTGGGGCCCGGCGGCCGCAGCGCCAGTTCGATCAACTCGCCGGCGTCGTGCTCACCGAGGTGACTCAGCATGCGGAAGCCGAAGTAGGCCTGGAAGGTGCTGTGCGGGAAGCGGACCCTCTTCTCGAAGCCCTCCACCAGCCGCAGCTTGCTCGCGTTGGCCGCGAAACGGGCGAGCGCGATCTGGCACTGGCCCATGTTGCCCTCTCGCAGACGCTTGCTCTCCCTGGGGCTCAGACGGTCGCAGAGCGTGTTCCAGATCTGCTCCCGGTGCCACTCGGAGAAGGTGTTCCCGCGCTTGCCGTACCGGTCGAAACGGCGTGCCATGGCCCACAGATGGTCCGCGCGGGCCGATGTCCGCCGCGCCGGACCGGGGTGGACGTCTTCGCCCAGCAGTTCGGTGAAGCCGACCTCCAGCCTGTCCTGGAGCAGTCCGATACATGCGAGCGCGGACACCACCTCGACGGTGTCGTCGCGTTCCTGGGGGCTCAGCTCGACGTCTTCGCGCAGCCGGCCCTCGCGCACGGAACGGTCCCACGTCTCCAGCAGCCACAGCCGCAGGGTGCTGCGGTCCCAGCTCCGGGTGTCCAGCCGATGGGCACGGTTGTGCACACGGTCGCGTTCCAGGCCGCCGTGGTGGTGCAGTTCACGGGCGATCTGGAGGTAGATGGGCGATTCGGTGACCTCCGCGGTCTCCACGATCCAGTCGATGCGGCGCTCGTCGGTCTCCGGGACCCGGGCCTCGACGAAGCGCAACGCCTCCTCCTCGCTCAGCGGTTCGAGCTCCACTATCGCGGCGGGTGTGCTCTCCAGCGGGCTGTGCGGGCGGGACGCGATGACGAGCGGCAGCTTCTCCTCGTGGGCACGCTCGATGGCCTTGCGGATGATGTTGTCCCGGTCCTCCTGGAATCTCTCGTCGAGCACCGCCTCTTCGAGGCCGTCCGCGATGACCACCACCTTGTCGTCGGCGAGCAGTTGCTGCCAGACCCGGTCGTTCTTGCCGCGCGCCAGAATGCCCCGGGGCGCCTCCTCGGCGAACCGCTCCCTGGCCATGCGCTCGAAGTTCAGGTCGCCGCCGGTGGCGTCCCGCAACCGGATCGGGACGGGAACGGCATGCTGCTCGGCCAGCAGTTCGGTGAGCCGCACCAGAACGGCGGTCTTCCCGGTGCCGATACCGCCGACGAGCAGATAGGGCCTGCGGGTCTCGCGCTGCCGCAGCCGCTGGGCGATGACCCGGGCCAGCTCCTCGCGGCCCACGACCTCGGAGATGTCCGGCCCCGCGGTGCGCACCAGTCTGCGCGGCTCGTTGCGCGCCTTGGCGAGGTACCGCCCCTTGGTCCAGTGGTACCAGAAGAACAGGAACACCGCCGCGGCGACCGAGGCGGCAAGGAGCGGACCGACGAATCGCACGACGGCGTCGAACCCGTCCTCGGACCTGTGCCGCCACTGCTCGAAGGCGGTCGTACGGTGGGTGAACAGGATCCAGAACCCCTCACCGACCCAGGCGAGGAGCAGCACCAGGAAGGTCAGCCAGACAACCCGGTTCAGATTGGTGTACGACCACCACCGACGCCAGTTCTTGGAGCGGGTGGTGTTGCGGCGGGCCTCCAGCCAGATGGTCAGACGGTGCCAGTGCCCCAGAAGGAACCGCCGGAGCCGACGCCACGCCCGCCTCGCGTCCAGCGTCGCCATCGGCGCACTGCGTGGCCGGACCTTGCCCGGCGGGTGACGGACGATTCTCGACATGGCGCCTCTCCTTCCGAGCCTTCCGAGACCAGCTCTCGGCACGGAGGACCCGCGGGCACCTAACTCCATGGAAGCACTACCGTCGCACCACGCAACTCGGCTGCCCCACCGCCGGACAGGGCCGGAACACCCCCTGGAAAACCGGGAGCACGTGGTCGGAGCCCTCCGGCAGACTCGGCACCATGGACATCAAGATCCGGCCCGCGGACGCGGCCGAATACGGACCCCTCGGTGAGATCACCGCCAAGGCCTACCTCCAGGACGGCCTCCTCGACTACGGCGAGGGCGACGAGTACCTGCCCGTGCTGAAGGACGTGGCGAGCCGGGCGGCCGCCGCCGAGGTGCTCGTGGCCGTGGACGGCGAGCGGCTCCTCGGCGGAGTCACCTTCGTCGCCGGCCCCGGCCCGATCGCCGACATCGCGCGCCCCGGCGAAGCCGAGATCAGGGCGCTCGCGGTCGCCCACGAGGCCCGCGGACGAGGTGCAGGGGAGGCCCTCGTACGGGCCTGCATCGACCGCGCGCGGGCCACGGAGGGCTGCACGGCCGTCGTCCTGTCGAGCCAGCGGAGCATGCACACCGCCCACCGGATCTACGAACGTCTGGGCTTCGTCCGCACACCCGAGCGGGACTGGAATCCCGTGCCGCACCTGGACGACGTCACTCTCCTCACCTACGAGCTGACACTCCGACACCACGGCGACACACCATGCGACACAACATGTGGGGGTGACACCGCGACCCGGCACTAGATGTATGCTCATGCTCGCTGTCGCCGCAGGGGAATCCGGTGCGAATCCGGAACTGTCCCGCAACGGTGTACTTGCGCATATCTGTGCACAAGTGTCAGTCCGAGGACCTGCCGACAGCACACCCGGCCGTCCGGCCCGGGTGTTCTGACGTCCGGGCCTCGTGGAGTGGGCCGGGGACGCGACACGCGTGCGTGCGCTCGTGTGCTGCATCCTGCCCTCCGCCAGGCCCCGTGCCGAGCGAGGGAGAGCCCCACATGACCATCGCGCCAGCCGAACCGGCTTCAGCGACCATCTCTGTGGACGAGGACGGTCCCGGCACCGCGTTGCTGCGGACCCTGACCGGGCTGACCGCCGACCTCCCCGACGCCGACCCCGGCCGGGTCGCCGCCGCAGCGCTGCGCGGCCGTTCCGCGCGGGCCGACGAGTCGGAGTTGCGCGAGCTGGCCACCGAGGCGGCCGCCGGTCTCATCTCCGAGGACCCCGCCTACTCCCGGCTCGCCGCCCGGCTGCTGACGGTCTCGATCCGCGCCGAGGCCGCCTCGCAGGGCGTGACGTCCTTCACCGAGTCCGTCGCCGTCGGCCACCGCGAGGGCCTCATCGCCGACCGCACCGCCGAGTTCGCGCGCCTGCACGCGGTCCGCCTGGACGCCCTGGTCGACCCGGACGCCGACGACCGCTTCGGCTACTTCGGCCTGCGCACGCTGCACAGCCGTTACCTGCTCCGGCACCCGATCACCCGCAAGGTCATCGAGACCCCCCAGCACTTCATGCTCCGCGTCGCCGCGGGCCTGGCAGAGGACGACACCTCCCGCGCCCTGGACGAAGTCGCCGCGCTCTACCGGCTCATGAGCCGGCTCGACTACCTCCCCTCCTCCCCCACCCTCTTCAACTCCGGTACCCGGCACCCCCAGATGTCGTCCTGCTACCTCCTCGACTCCCCGAAGGACGAGCTGGACTCCATCTACGACCGCTACCACCAGGTGGCCCGGCTCTCGAAGCACGCCGGCGGCATCGGTCTGTCGTACTCCCGGATCCGCGCCCGCGGTTCGCTGATCCGCGGCACCAACGGGCACTCCAACGGCATCGTGCCGTTCCTCAAGACCCTGGACGCCTCAGTGGCCGCGGTGAACCAGGGCGGCCGGCGCAAGGGCGCGGCCGCGGTCTACCTGGAGACCTGGCACTCCGACATCGAGGAGTTCCTGGAGCTGCGCGACAACACCGGTGAGGACGCCCGGCGTACGCACAACCTGAACCTCGCGCACTGGGTCCCGGACGAGTTCATGCGCCGGGTGAACGCCGACGAGCAGTGGTCCCTGTTCTCCCCCGCCGACGTGCCGGAGCTGGTAGACCTGTGGGGCGACGAGTTCGACGCGGCCTACCGCAAGGCCGAGGCCGAGGGGCTCGCGCGCAAGTCCATCCCGGCCCGTGACCTGTACGGCCGGATGATGCGCACCCTCGCGCAGACCGGCAACGGCTGGATGACCTTCAAGGACGCGGCGAACCGGACCGCGAACCAGACGGCCACCCCCGGCCATGTCGTCCACTCCTCCAACCTCTGCACGGAGATCCTGGAGGTCACGGACGACGGCGAGACGGCGGTCTGCAACCTGGGCTCCGTGAATCTCGGCGCGTTCGTCGACACGGCCACCGGTGACATCGACTGGGAGCGGCTGGACGAGACCGTCCGCACCGCGGTCACCTTCCTCGACCGGGTCGTCGACATCAACTTCTACCCGACCGAGCAGGCGGGCCGCTCCAACGCCAAGTGGCGTCCCGTCGGCCTCGGTGCCATGGGTCTGCAGGACGTCTTCTTCAAGCTGCGGCTGCCCTTCGACTCCGCCGAGGCCAAGGCGCTCTCCACCCGGATCGCCGAGCGGATCATGCTCGCCGCCTACGAGGCCTCCGCCGACCTCGCCGAGCGCGGCGGCCCGCTGCCGGCCTGGGAGAAGACCCGTACGGCACAGGGTGTGCTGCACCCCGACCACTACGGCGTCGAGTTCACCTGGCCGGAGCGCTGGGCGGCGCTGCGCGCGCGGATCGCGACGACCGGCCTGCGCAACAGCCTGCTGCTGGCCATCGCGCCCACCGCCACCATCGCGTCGATCGCCGGAGTGTACGAGTGCATCGAGCCGCAGGTCTCGAACCTGTTCAAGCGCGAGACGCTGTCCGGTGAGTTCCTCCAGGTCAACTCCTACCTGGTGCAGGAGCTGAAGGACCTGGGCGTGTGGGACGCCCGCACCCGGGAGGCGCTGCGCGAGGCCAACGGCTCGGTGCAGGACTTCGCGTGGATCCCGGCGGACGTACGGGCGCTGTACCGCACGGCGTGGGAGATCCCGCAGCGCGGTCTGATCGACATGGCCGCCGCCCGCACCCCGTACCTGGACCAGGCCCAGTCCCTGAACCTGTTCCTGGAGACGCCGACCATCGGCAAGCTCTCCTCGATGTACGCGTACGCCTGGAAGTCGGGCCTGAAGACGACGTACTACCTGCGCTCGCGCCCGGCGACCCGGATCGCCCGCGCCGCGCAGGCCCAAGCCACCGTTCCCGCCCAGCAGACGGCTCCCGAAGACGCGGTCGCCTGCTCCCTGGAAAACCCCGAGTCCTGCGAGGCCTGCCAGTAATGACCAGCAACACCAAGGCTGCGACATCCAAGAACCTGCTCGACCCGGGCTTCGAGCTGACTCTCCGCCCGATGCGCTACCCGGACTTCTACGAGCGCTACCGGGACGCCATCAAGAACACCTGGACCGTCGAGGAGGTGGACCTGCACTCGGACGTCGCCGACCTCGCCAAGCTCAGCCCCTCCGAGCAGCACCTGATCGGCCGGCTCGTCGCCTTCTTCGCGACCGGTGACTCGATCGTGGCGAACAACCTGGTGCTGACGCTGTACAAGCACATCAACTCTCCCGAGGCGCGGCTGTATTTGAGCCGTCAGCTGTTCGAGGAGGCCGTGCACGTCCAGTTCTACCTGACCCTCCTGGACACCTACCTCCCCGACCCGGAGGACCGCACGGCCGCGTTCGCCGCGGTGGAGAACATCCCCTCCATCCGGGAGAAGGCCGAGTTCTGCTTCAAGTGGATGGACTCGGTGGAGAACCTGGACCGCCTGGAGTCCAAGGCCGACCGCCGCCGTTTCCTGCTCAACCTGATCTGCTTCGCCGCGTGCATCGAGGGCCTGTTCTTCTACGGCGCCTTCGCGTACGTCTACTGGTTCCGCAGCCGGGGTCTGCTGCACGGTCTCGCCACGGGCACCAACTGGGTGTTCCGTGACGAGACGATGCACATGAGCTTCGCGTTCGACGTGGTCGACACGGTCCGCAAGGAGGAGCCGGAGCTCTTCGACGACGAGCTTCGGCAGCAGGTCACCGACATGCTGCGGGAGGCCGTCGAGGCGGAGCTGCAGTTCGCCCGTGACCTGTGCGGTGACGGCCTGCCCGGCATGAACACCGACTCGATGCGCCAGTACCTGGAGTGCGTCGCCGACCAGCGGCTCGACCGCCTCGGCTTCGCCCCGGTGTACGGCTCGGAGAACCCGTTCTCCTTCATGGAGCTGCAGGGCGTTCAGGAGCTGACGAACTTCTTCGAGCGGCGTCCGTCCGCGTACCAGGTCGCGGTGGAGGGCACCGTGGACCTGGACGAAGACTTCTGAGTCTCCTGCTCCCCGTGGGCCTCATGGGCCTCCCTGATCTGCCGGTCGATGCGCCTGTCGCGCACGATGCCGAGCACGGACGGGAGGGCCATGAGGACCAGGATGCCGAGGACCAGGACCATTCCGACGAGACCTTCGATCTGGTTTCCGTTCATGGACACCACTCTCGCGCCGGATGCTCCTTACCGTGAGTGGCAGCACTGCCACACACCCTCGAATTACTGCCAGGGGTGAGGCACACTGGCAGCATGCTGAAGAACGTGGCGGCAGTGCTTCTGGACGGCGTGCACCCCTTCGAACTGGGGGTGGTGTGCGAGGTCTTCGGCCTCGACCGCTCCGACGAGGGGCTGCCGGTGTACGACTTCGCGGTGGTCTCGGCGGAGGGGCCGTCGCTCGGCACCCATGTGCCGGGCCTGACGGTCTCCACGCCGTACGGCCTGGACCGGCTGGACGAGGCCGATCTGATCGCGGTGCCGGCCTCCGACGCCAACGTCGACCGGGACTACCCGCCCGAGCTGCTCGACGCACTGCGCCGGGCGGTGGACCGGGGCGCCCGGGTGCTGAGCGTGTGTTCCGGCGTCTTCGTCCTTGGCGCGGCCGGGCTGCTGGACGGGCGGCGGTGCGCCGTGCACTGGCGGCATGCCCGGCTGCTGGCCCGCCGTTTCCCGCGCACCCGGGTGGAGCCGGACGTGCTGTACGTCGACGAGGACCCGGTGCTCACCTCGGCGGGCACCGCGGCCGGTATCGACGCCTGTCTGCACATCGTCCGCAAGGAGCAGGGGCCGGAGGTCGCCAAGAAGATCGCCCGGCGGATGGTGGTGCCCCCGCACCGGGACGGCGGCCAGGCCCAGTACATCGAGCGCCCGCTGCCGGAGGGCCCGTGCGACACGGTCGGCGAGGTGCTGGCCTGGATGGCGGAGCATCTCGACCAGGAGGTCACCGTCGAGCAGCTGGCCGCCCGCGCCCTGATGGCCCCGCGCACCTTCGCCCGCCGCTTCCAGCAGGAGACCGGCACCACGCCGTACCGCTGGATCCTCCGGCAACGGGTGCTGCTGGCCCAGGAGTTGCTGGAGGGGTCCGACGAGACGATGGACGCGGTCGCGGGCCGCACCGGCTTCGGGACGGCGGCCGCGCTGCGGCACCAGTTCGTGAAGGAGCTGGGCACCACGCCGAACGCCTACCGGCGCGCGTTCCGGGGCCCGCAGGCCGCCTGAGCGCACGCCGGTATCAGGAGTCACTCGCCGAGCGGTCGGTCACCAGGGCACGGGCGTGAGCAGCAGCCGGTGCGGCCGGAGCGTGATGCCCACCCGGGTGGCGTCGTTGGACCCGGGAACCTGTTCGAAGCGGTACCTGGCGCACAACGCCGCTGTGATCAGGCTGAGTTGGGCCATGGAGAAGTGGTCGCTGGGGCACTTGCGGTTGCCGACGCTGAAGGGGCTCATGGCGTACTTCGGCACCTCCTGGGCGCGCTCCGGAAGCCAGCGGTCCGGGTCGAAGTCGAGGTGCGCGTCGTACGACTCGGCGTCGCGCTGGATGGCGTAGGGGCTGTAGACGATGTCGGCCCCCGCCGGAATGCGATAGCCGCCGAGCTCGGTGTCGGTCTTGGCGCGCCGCGTCAATATCCATACGGCGGGCCGCAAACGCATCGCCTCGACGACGACATTGTTGGTGTGCGTGAGCCGCCGAACGTGCTCGAATCCAACCGGTCGGCCTCCTGTCACGGATTCGACCTCGGTCCGTACCCTCTCGGCATATTCCGGGTGTTCGGCGAGGACCTGGAGCAGCCACATGATCGTGGACGCGACAGTTTCGCTGCCGGGGGTGAGTATCGCGACGACCTGGTCGTGGATCTCCTGTTCCCCGATGGCCTCGCCATTCTCGTCCTTCGCCGACAGCAATGCTGTCAGCAAATCGTCCGGCTTTTGACCAGATGCCCGACGCTCGGCGACGATCTCGTCGACGAGGAGATGCAAATCGGCCAGCGCCCGGTTGAATTGGCGGTTGGCCGGCAGTGGCAGCCGGTACAGCGGGCCCAGTGGTACGACCATCCGCCGGTACATACCGCGGAAGACGCTCGCGAGGTCGACGCTCAGCCGCTCGGCGCGCTCGTCCATGTACTCGCCGCGCAGCAGGCAGCGGGCGGCGATGCGGACGGCGACGCGGAAGGACTCCGAGGTGCAGTCGACGGTGTCGCCGGGCTGCCAGCGCTCGGTCAGCGCGTGCGCCTCCTCCTCCATGACCGGCCCGTAGTCGGGGATCGCGGAGAGGTTGAACGCGGGCTGGATGGTGCGGCGCTGGCGGCGGTGGCGGGGACCGTTGGCGGTGGCCACGCCCTCCTTGCCGAGCAGTCCTTCCAGGGACTCCCAGAGCGGGCCGGCGATGATGAAGTCGGGGTTCAGGGCGAGGGCGCCGGTGAGCGCCGGGGTGGTGACGGCGTACACCTCCTTGGGGCCGAGGCGCAGGCGCACCATGTCGCCGTCGGCGCGCAGCCGGGACATGAAGGCCAGTGGGTCGCGGACCAGCTGCCAGCCGTGGCCGAGTATCGGCACACCACCCCCGGCCAGGGGCGGTTCGCGCAGTTCACCGCGTTCGGAAGCCTCCGTGGTCGCGGGCTTCACGGACTCGACGGTCATTTCTCACCTGCCGCTTCGTTGTTGACGTACGGGGGCGTGGACCGGTCGTCCCAGCTGTCGACCGTGTAACGGCCGGATTCGTGGTGGAACCAGTAGACGGAACTGAACCAGTTCCGCATATTGGCGACACAGGCCAGGACCGCGGCACCGAGTTCCTTTCCGTACACGGTGCCGTCGTCGAGCTGTTCGGCGAATCGATGAGCGGTCCGCTCGGCGGTCAGGAATTCACTGACGCATTCCTCGACGCGTCGCCTGACTTCTTCGACCGCCCGTTCCAGACTCATTCCCTCGTGGGTGACGAGACTGATTCCGAGATTGTGCACCTCATTGCCCGCTATTTCCTTGGGCAGCGAGCAGAGGTCGTTGTACCAGGCGGCGAATTCCTGGCTGAGCAGCGCCGGACGGCGGTATGCCGGATTCCTTCGCACGACGTCCGGGAGTTCGGTACCGGCGCTCGGTTCGAGCAGGTCCGTCCATATCCAGTGGGCGAAGGTGAGGCGTCGCAGGGCGAGGTATTCCTCGACCCCCGGAACATATCCCGAGGTGCGGTTGCGGTACTCACGGTCGTACGCCTCGATCACCTCGTGGAAGTGCCGGGCGAACCGCTGGTTCCAGGTCCCCGGCAGGAACGAGTACAACCGCGCGATACCGTCCGCGAACCCCGCGACCAAGGTGTCCGGGTGGTGCAGATGATGCAGCGGGGCATCGAGGGCCGCGTGTAAACGGAACCTCAGCCGCCGCCAGTCGGCCGACCGTCCGTGCACCACGTCACGGTCGTGCCGGTCGTCCCAGACGAAGAACCACGCGCTGTAGTCGCATATCGCCTGGATCACCTCGTCGGACGCGCCCAGGTAGTAACCGGCCATGAGGTCGGTGTAGCAAAGACCGTCGGCATATTCCTGCACCTTGTCCGCCGGCATCAGCCGTTTTTCCAGCAGCCAGAGGCGGGTCTTCTCCTGGAGCCGTGGCCAATACGGATGCAGTTGCCGAGGAAACTCGGCCTCGATGACAGGCAGGGCGAGTTGTGGTGGAACCGCGATCGCCGTCGGCGTCGATGTGGTGCTGCGTGAGAAAGCGTGCACGAACAAACCCCTCTCAGCCGCCAGGTGCGCACACCCCTCCCGCTGTGCCGGGCGTGCGCCGTTGCGTATCCCCGCACTTCCATTCAGCACCACAACTGACCGATCTGGGAACGGATTTGCTCCATTCACTACCCCGCTATGCCGAGAATCTCCCCTTGTGTGACTGGTCCGGGTTCGCTAGGGGCGCACAAAGGATCGAATGCACGACGGACAGGTGAGCGAGTCTGACCGAACATGACGAACGCCTGGCCGGGACAGTCCCGACCAGGCGTCACAACAGCCCTTGTCCGTCTCAGTCGTTGGCGACCACGGGGTAGCGGGGCTCGTTCTCGGCCATCTGCCGCAGGGCGTCCTTGCGCTCACGCTTGGAGAGCCGGTCGATGTACAGGTACCCGTACAGGTGGTCGGTCTCGTGCTGCAAACACCGAGCGAAGTAGCCGGTGCCGCGCACCTTGATCGGGTTGCCCTGCTCGTCCTGCCCGGTGACCTCGGCGTAGTCGGGCCGGGCGAGCGGGGCGTAGGCGGTGGGCACCGACAGGCAGCCCTCGTTGCTGTCGTCCAGCCGCCGCTGGTCCGCCGGCAGGTCGACCAGCTTCGGGTTGCACACCACACCGACGTGCCGGGCGCCCTCGTCGTCCTGGCAGTCGTAGACGAAGACCTTCAGATCGACGCCGATCTGGTTGGCGGCGAGGCCGACGCCCTCGGCGGTCCGCTGGCTGGCGAACATGTCGGCGACCAGCTGCGCCAGCTCGTCCCCGAACTCGGTGACGTCCTTGCACTCCTTGTGCAGCACCGGGTTCCCGACGACGGTGATGGGCCGCGAGGTCCCCCGCGCACGCCAGGCGTTCTCGCGCTCCTCGGTCCCCTCGGTGTCGACGACGAACCCCTCGTCATCCACGGGGAGCACGCCCACGTGCTGCTGATCGGTGTCCTGCTGCGCCATGACCGACGTAAGCCTTCCTAGGTAAAACAAGGTGATGTTGCTGATACAGGGTACGGGGAGTGGCCTGTCTTTTAGGGGCGCGGGGAACTGCGCGAGCAACCACACACGGCCCGCAGCGATCCACCGGCCTCAGCAGACCTCTTCCAGATCCCGCCAATCCCGGGAGTCAGGGCTGTCCGCGACCCAGCCGTCCAGCAACCCCCTCACCAGCGCGGCCGGCGCAGCCACCCCGCACTCACGCTCCGGCACCCACAGCTGCCCGTCCGTCCGATGCCCCAGCGGCCCCGGATGCCCCGGCTCACTGTGGTCGTGCGGATCCAGGTGCACCCCGTCGCCCTCGTCCGACGGCATCCGCGACTCGGAGCACATCCGGCACAGCAACCGCACCGACGAGGACCAGTCCTCCGCCGCGAACCCGGCGTCCCCGGCCAGCTGCTCCAGCGCGTCCCGGTCGGCCTCCGTCGCCGCCTCCAGCAGCACCACCCAGGTCGGCACCGGCGACGGCGCCCACAGCTCGATCTCGTCGAAGACGGGGTACGCGTGCCCGGTCGCCGTGGTCCGCTCGCCGTGCGGCACGCCGTCGTGCAGCACGACCTCGCCCCAGCGCCGCCCGGACGACGGCAGCGGAATGGACTGCACCTCGATCCGGGCGGGGTCCAGCCGCCGCCCCCACACCACCTCGGCCTCCCCCTCCGGGGACAGCCGTACGGCGGCGCTGCCCAGGTCCATCCCGGCCGGCTCACCGGACACGGTGGCGCCGCCGGGCACCCGCAGCCCGTACGCCTGCCAGGCCCGCCGGGCCAGCGGCCAGTCCTGCAGCGCGGTCGCGGCGATGCCCACGTTCCACCAGTCGGGCGCCCCGGTCTCCCGGTCGAGGAGGGCCACCGCCCGCAGGCCGGCCGCCCGCGCCTGCTCCCAGTCGTGCCGGAACTTGTGCAGCAGGGCGAGGTTGAACCAGGACTCGGACAGCCAGGGTTCCAGGTCGGCGGCGCGTGTCAGCAGTTCGCCGGCGTCCTCGTACCGGCCGTCGCCGATCAGCGTGAACGCGCGGTCGGTGGCCTGCCGCCAGGAGGCGGAGGGCCGGTGCCGTCCCTTTCCGAAGATCCTCACGATTCCCGCCTGCCAGTTCCATTTCCGCACAGTGGGCTGGCTTGTGCCCCCGGACACGCTCTCCCTCGCATCCAACCACGTACGACGGGAGGGCCGCTCATTACCCATGGGTTACCCAGCCGCGCGCAAGGTCAGACAGTCTCTGGAGAGTACGCGCGCCAGGCACTCCACGACCTCGGGAGCGTAGTCCCCAGCGGTGGCCAGCCGTAACTCCTCCAGAGCGGTCAAGGGTCCGCCGGGCCCGGAATCCCGGGCCTTCTCCTCGTACGCGTTGACGACCCGCACGATCCGGGCGGCGAGCGGCTGCTCCCGGTAGGGATCGGCCTGCCGCTCCACGACCACGGCGACCGCGGCGTCCACCCCGGTCTGCCGTACGACGGCACCGCCGAGCAGGGCGATCCGCCGCTGCTCCGCCGCCGGCAGCCCGGCGGTGGCCCCGGCGGGCACCGGGTCGACGAGACTGAGCTGGCCGATGTCGTGCATCAGCGCCGCGTACTCCAGCACGGTGAGCTCCGCTTGGGACAGCCCCAGGTCACGCCCGACGGCCTGGCTCAGCGTGGCGACCCGGCGGGCGTGCCCGGCCGGGGTGTACCCCGCTATCTCGGTGGCACGGGCGAGGGAGGCGATGGTCTGCCGGTAGGTGGCCCGGACGGCCGTGTACCGGCGCAGGGACAGCTGGGTGAGGAGGAGGGGCAGACAGAAGACGGGCAGCGCCCAGAGCCCCACGACGGCGACGGCCAGCGCCATCACCGCGCCGGTGGCGCAGACGGCGGACCCGATGCCGAGCAGCCCCCGCAGCTCGTCCCGCAGCAGCGGCCCGAACGGCCATCCGGTGCGGGAGTGCGCCTGCGCGGCGGCGAGCACGGCGTCGCACAGCGCGGTGAGCACCAGCAGCGCGACCAGCAGCAGCGCGTACGCCGGTCCGCCCCACTGCGCCGACACGCCTCTGCTGTAGAGGGGTTGGAAGCAGACGGCGGCGAAGCCGACGGTGAGCACCCGGCGGGCGAGGTGGTCCAGGGTGGGCCGGCGCCCGCCGGCTATGTGGGGCACGCTGCCGAGCAGCGAGGCCGCGCAGACGACGGTGACGACCTGAAAGGCCCCGTCGTGGGTGGCGGCCCCGCCGTCGGCACCGAGCAGGGCGTAGGCGAGCCCCCCGGCAGCGGCGAGCGGAGCGGCCTCCCGGGCCTCGGCACCGCTCCGCCGGCTGAGCTCTCCGACGGCGACGAGCCCTCCGAAGGCGAGCGCGATCCTCCGGTCCGCGAGCCCTTCCCAGAGCGTGCCGCCGAGACATCCGAGGCCGAGAACCAGCGCGGCGCCCCGGATGCCCCACAGAGCGGCGGGAGGACGGCACCGAAAGCCCGCAGACCCACCGCCAGAGCCAAGACCGACCCCCCGAAACCCAACCGCCCCCTCAGAACCACGCCCACCACCCCCGACCACCAAACCCACCGAGCCACTCCCCACACCACCGACTCCCGACAGCGAACCCGCCGAGCCACCCCCCACACCAGCAGCCCCCGAAGACGAACCCACTGGACCACACCCCACACCACTGCCCCCCAACGACGAACCCAACGGACCACACCCCCCGCCACCGGCCCCGCACGACGACCCCGTCGAGTCACGCTTCGCCTCCGTAGATCTCGGAGACGGAGCGGCGGGGTCGGGGGGCGTCCGTCCCGGGGTGAGTGACGGGTCGTCGGACGTCATGGGGTGCCCCGGCCTACGCTCTGGGCCTCGCTGCTCGGCCGACTGGAAACGGGTGGGTCGGTTGGGAAGTCGTCGGCGGTTACCGCGGGGTGCCAGCCCTGTTTGGCCAACGCTCGGACCAGGGCGTCGACGGCGCCCGCGTCGAACTGCCGGCCGGCGCAGCGTCGTAACTCCTCCACCGCCGCCCCGACCGGCCGGGCCCGGCTGTAGGAGCGCGTCGAGGTCATCGCGTCGAACGCGTCGGCGACGGCCACCACGCGGGCGGACTCGGGGATCTGGCCGCCGGCCAGACCGTAGGGGTAGCCGCTGCCGTCGATGCGCTCGTGGTGGTGGAGGATCGCCGCCCGGGCCTCGCCCAGGAAGGAGATCCCGCGCACCATCTCATGGCCGTACTCGGGATGGAGTTCGATGATCCGCCGTTCCTCCGGGGTGAGCGGCCCGTCCTTGCGGAGCAGCCGGGTCGGGACGCCCAGTTTCCCCACGTCGTGCAGGATCCCGGCGAAGCGGAGCACCTCGACCCGCTCGTCGTCCATGCCCAGTTCGCGCGCGATCATCACGGAGGCCTGTCCGACTCGTTCGGAGTGCCCGCGGGTGTAGCCGTCCTTGATGTCGACGGCCTGCACGAGCGCGCGGATGGTGGCCTGGTGGGCGGCCCGTTCCCGGTGGTACTGGGCGAACACCCACCAGGACACGCACATCGGCAGCAGGACGAGCAGCGCGGCGACCGGGCCGAAGGGGCTGCGCCACAGCACCGCCATCATCAGCCCGGCGAGCCCGTGCACCCCGATCGGCCCGAGGGAGCGGGAGAGCAGGCCGCGCCAGGCCCGTCGTACGGGCACGCGCTCCGCGAGGGCCAGGATCCCGCCGTCCAGCAGGGCGAGCACCCCGCAGAACGCCAGAACCGCCGCGGCACACGGCAGCAACGCGTACGGGAAGTCGCAGTCCACGACGGCGTCCCGGCCGCCCAGGGCCCAGTGGACCCGCCCCGCGCCCCATACGGCGAGCGCCAGTTCGGCGGCCCGCCAGATCCGCCGTAGTCCCTGCGGCCGCTGGTCGACGGGTGAGAGCAGCGCACCCGGCAGCGGCACGAGCGCCGCGGCGGGCGGGGGCAGCAGGAACGCACCGGCGAGCAGCACCGGGTAGAAGATGCCGCCGAGCCGCCGTCGCAGGACGTGCTCGCATCCCGCGTACAGCGCGGCCAGCAGGGCCACCGCCCACCAGGGCGTGCGCAGGGCCGGAAGCGGCAGCAGACAGCACAGGGCACCGAAGGCGACACAGGTCACGTACGCGCGTGCCCGTGCCGGAACCGCCTCCATCTCGCCCCTCCCCCGACCATGGCCGTCCAGGGTCCGGAGCCTAGGCGGCAACCGGAGGGTCTGGAGGTTATGACCGGAGGATTAGCACATTCGGGTGACGGGCCACCGGGGGCGGCACCGCCCGGCGAGGAGCGCTCAGCTCTCCTGCGGAGCGGCCTGTGCGGCCTGTGTGGTCCGCGTGGGCGTGGCCGTCACGTCGTGCTCCGGGACGGCCTGGCCGGAGCGGATCAGGTCCAGCCGCCCCATCACCTTGGCCCGCAGGTCACTCGGTACGTCGTCGTGGCCGCAGCACCGCTTGACCAGCTTCTTGACGGCCTGCTCCAGCCCGTACTTCTCCAGGCAGGGCGAGCACTCGTCGAAGTGCTGCCTGAACTTGACGCGATCGACGTCCGGCATCTCACTGTCGAGGAACTCGTACAGATGATCGAGTACCTCACTGCAGTCCGTCTCGTGCGGCTCTCCGCAGCTCATGAGCCCGAGCCTTTCGCTTCGTTCGACTCTCCGGCGCCGGCCGGGACGAGCCCGCGCTCACGCGCGTAGTCCTCCAGCATGCCGCGCAGTTGACGGCGGCCCCGGTGCAGCCGGGACATCACCGTACCGATGGGTGTCCCCATGATGTCCGCGATCTCCTTGTACGCAAAGCCCTCTACGTCGGCGAGGTAGACGGCGATGCGGAATTCCTCGGGGATCGCCTGCAGCGCTTCCTTCACATCCGAGTCGGGCAGGTGGTCGAGCGCCTGCGACTCCGCGGAGCGCAGACCCGTCGACATGTGCGACTCGGCGCGGGCGAGCTGCCAGTCCTCGATCTCCTCGGCCGCGGAGCGCTGGGGTTCGCGCTGCTTCTTGCGGTACGAGTTGATGAAGGTGTTGGTGAGAATGCGGTAGAGCCAGGCCTTGAGGTTGGTGCCCTCGCGGAACTGGTGGAAGGACGCGTACGCCTTGGCGTACGTCTCCTGCACCAGGTCCTCGGCGTCGGCCGGGTTGCGCGTCATGCGCAGCGCGGCCGAGTACATCTGGTCGAGGAATTCCAGCGCGTCCCGCTCGAAGCGCGCGGTGCGCTCCGAGGTCGACTCCGCGCTCGCGCCCTGGCCCTCGGGCAGCTCCGCCTGGCCGTTGTCGGTCCCTGCGTCGGTCCCAGTGACCGGACCCACCTCCTCAAGATCCAGGGTGGGACCGAAACCGATCCCACTCGACTCGGAGGATAGAACACGACCCGTGCCTGCCGCCGCTCGAATAGGAGCGGTCTTGGCCGCGTGCAGCACTGTCCAGTCCAGGTCAGCGCTGCTGGTACGGCTCGGGCAGATGGTCGAACCCATGCGGCGGACTTCCTCTCCTTCGGCGTCGGCACTGGTGCCCCAGCGCTTCTGTCCGCTTAAACATGGGTCCACCGCGCAACATTCCCGGGCGTCATCCGAGGTGCGCGAGCCACGCGGTGACGGCGTCCGTGATGATGGTCACTGCCCGTTCCGGCTCGATGCCTGCCCTTTTGGGCACCGCGAACCCGTGATCGCCGTACGGCACCTCGACCAGTCGGTAGTCGCCCGCCGGGAACTCGGCCGGTTTTCCGAACGGGTCGTTCCCGCCCTGGACGACGAGGGTGGGCACTCCGGCCCCGAGCAGCTCCTCGGCCCGCGACTTCTCCGGGCGCCCCGGCGGGTGCAGCGGGAAGCCGAGCGCGAGGACGGCGGCGGCGCCCAGCTCCGTGGCCGTACGGCAGGCGACCCGGGCTCCGGCGCTGCGGCCGCCGGACACCACCGGCAGCCCCGGTGCGGCGAGCGCGGGCCACACGCCCCGCCAGCCCACGTCGAGCGTCCTGGGCGCCGGGGCGAGCTTCTTGCCGGCGACCCGCCAGGGCTGCTCCACGAGTGCGACGGTCACGCCGTGGTCCGGCAGCACCGCGGCGAGAGCCTGGAGGTCCCGGGCCTCGATGCCGCCGCCCGCCCCATGGCTCACGCCGAGCACCAGCCGCGCCTTCTCCGCCTCGTACCAGGTGATGCGGGCGTCCCCCGCCTCCGTACCGACGATCTTCGAAGTGGTCACGCCAGAAGGCTAGAAGAGGGTGCTCTCTTCCGGCGCCTCCAGCTCCGTCAGCAGCTCCGGGCCGTTGTTGCGGACGTTGCTGACGGCCGTGGAGACGGGATAGGCCCGCATCAGGCCCTCCGGCGGCGGGGCGAGCAGCGAGCGCAGGTCCTCGACGTCCGTGCGGGCCGGGTCGAGCCAGGCGTCCCAGCGGTCCGGGGTCAGCATCAGCGGCATCCGGGGGTGGATGTCGGACAGCGACCGCGGGCCTTCGGCGGGGGCCACGGCCAGCGGCGAGGTTTCCGCCTCCGTGGTGATCACCGAGCAGGTCACCCACCAGGCCAGCGGATGCTCGTCGGGCAGCGTGCCGTCCCGCCAGAACTCGTACAGCCCGGCCATGGCGAACACCGAGCCGTCGGCGGGCAGCACGAAGTACGGCTGCTTCCGCGGCCGCTTCTTCCTGCCCTCGACCTCCAGCTCCCGCTCCTCCGCGGCGGTGACCCACTCGTAGTAGCCGTCGGCGGGCAGGATGCAGCGGCGGGCGGCGAAGGCCCGGCGGTACGACGGCTTCTCGTGCACGGTCTCGGCGCGCGCGTTGATCATCCGGGCGCCGCCCTCGGGCGACTTGGCCCAGGAGGGCACCAGGCCCCACTTGAGCCTGCGCAGCTGACGGACCGGCCGCTTGTCGTCCGCGTCCTTCAGGGGCCGGTCGAGAACCGCGTAGACCTCCTTGGTGGGGGCCACGTTGTAGTCGGGCGCCAGAGTCTCCTCGGGCTCCCACTTCTCGACCTCGAAGATTCCGGCCAGGTCCTCGGGTTTACGACTCGACGCGTACCGTCCGCACATCTTCACAACCCTACATTTCACTCCCAGGGCTGAAGCCGGGACGGCGGAATCGGCACCGGGCCGCACGGGGCAGGGCACGCACCCCTGGCATATGTGCTGGTCAATAGCTCAAGCCGATAGGCAGATCAGGCAAACATCCGCAAGTAGTGCAAACTTCTATTACTTCCCTCATTCCACGCATCTTGCTAAGTTTTTCAATGCTTCGGATGCCTTGTCCGGACATTCAGCGGTGATACCTCTCCCGCACCCCCCTCCTCCCCACCCCGCGGCCGGCGCGGCAGGCCGTGGGCTGCCGCGGCACGGCTCACAGCGCTCAGCACTCAGCACTCAGCACTCAGCACCAGGAAGGACTCCTGTGGGAACCATCGACACCCTCAAGGACTTCTACGGCGATGTCGCCGACGACTGGAAGAAGGCCTGGGACGACCTGCTCGACCGGGACGACGATGACGATCTGCCCTTCGGACTGCCCGCGCACGCCTTAGCGGCCATGCCCGGGGACACGCTGCGCACACTCACGGCCATGTCCCTGCTCCAGGACGACGACGACAAGAAGAAGAGCAGGAACAAGAACCGCAATCTCGCGGCCCTCGCCCTGCTGTCCGGCGGAGCGGGCGGGATCGGTGGGTTGGGTGGGTTGGCCGGGCCGGGCGGGGTCGGCGGTGCCGCCGCTGCCGTCCAGCAGCCCGTCGCCGCCCTCACCGGGGCCGTCGGAGCCCCGCTGGCGGCGGCCGGGGAGCTGACCCAGCAGCTGGGCGCACTCCCCCAGCAACTCGCGGCACTGCCCCAGCAGCTCCAGCAACTGACCGATGTGATCGGTCTGTTGATGGACGCGCTGAAGACGGTGGAGCCGCTGCTCGGCGCGGCCGGTGCCATCGGGGCGGTCACCAGGAGCGCGCCCAAGAAGGCGTAGAGCCGCCCCGGCTCACGCCCCTCGCACGCCCCGCCCGCCGGCGTGCCGCGACGGACCCGCACTCCGTCGCGGTACGCGCGCCACCGGAAGGAACCCCGTTCATGGCCCCGCGCACCGGCAGCCGGATGCGGACGGTAGCCGCCGTACTGAGACAGGTCGTCGGCGAGACCAGAGCGGCCGCGCCCTCCGACGCCCCGGACGAGCGGGAGCGGCGGCGGGCCCGGGCCGTGCGCGGCGCCCTGGAGAGCCTGGGGCCCTTCTACGTGAAGATCGGTCAGATGCTGTCCACCCGGCCCGACATGGTCTCCCCGATCATGATCGAGGAGCTGCAGAACCTGCACGACGAGGTGGACGTCCAGCCGTTCTCCGAACTCGAACCCGTGCTGGAGCAGAACCTCGGGCCGGACTGGAAGCGGTACTTCGACGACATCGATGTCGAGCGCCCGCTCGGCGCCGCCTCCCTGGCCCAGGTGCACCGGGTCACCCTGGCCGACGGCCGGCCGGGGGTGATCAAGGTGCAGCGGCCCGGCATCCGGGAGACCGTGCTGACGGACATGGCGCTGCTGCGCCAGGCGGCCCGGCTGACCGCCCGGGTGGCCCCGCGGTTCAGCACGGTCGTGGATGTCGAGTCCATGCTCGGCGGGGTCTTCGACGCCATGGAGCCGGAACTCGACTTCACCAAGGAGGCGGCGAACATGGACCGGGCGCGGGAGGCACTGCGCGGCTTCCCGCGGCTGTCCGTGCCCGGCGTCCTGGCCGCCACCCCGGGGGTCCTGGTGCAGTCCATGGCCCCGGGGGCCTCCGTGCGGAAGGCGGACCCGGCCTCGCTGCGCGACCGCGACCGGCTCGCCGTCAGCCGCGAACTGATCGCGTTCATGTACCGCAGCTACTTCATCGAGCGCATCTACCACGCCGATCCGCACGCCGGGAACGTCTTCGTGACCGACGACGGGGAGGCGACGCTGATCGACTGGGGCATGATCGGCCGGATCGACCAGCGCACCAGCATGCGGCTGCTGCTGGTGCTCATGGCCGTCGCCCAGAACGACGGGCACGGCCTGGCCAAGGCCTGGGTGGAGATGGGCCGCACCACACCGTGGTCGGACATCCCCGGGTTCTCCCAGGACATGGCGGCGCTGGTACCGAAGATCGCGACGGCCTCCCTGGACGAGCTGAACTTCGGCATCACGCTCACCAGCGTCCTCGAGAAGTCGACCCGCCGGGGCATCGCGTCCTGCCCGGCGGTCTCGCTGCTCGGCAAGTCCTTCGCCAACCTGGAGGGCTCGGTGCGCTGTCTGGCACCCGAGCTGGCGCTGGTCGACGTCTTCCAGCGCGAGGTCCCCCGCATCGTCCTGCACATGGTGCGCGAGACCGCCTCCCCGCAGCAGTCGGCACGGCGTCTCCTGGAGGCCACCCTCACCCAGGCCGGGGCCGCCGAACAGCTCCGCGCGCTGAACGACGACATCGCCGACCGCAGCCTGAGGGTGCAGTTCAGCGAGGTCGTGCCGACCCGGTCCCAGGGCGGCAGATCCGGCCCGAACGTGGCGCTCGCCCTCGGTGCCCTCGCCCTCTACCTGGACCACCGGCGGCGCCGGGCGTGAGTGCCCCGCGCCGTCTCTCCCACCCGTCCGCTTCGGGTGGCGTGACCCGTCACCCGTGAACCGAAGGTCTCTGTCTGCCCGTGTGTGTCACAACAGCAGCCTCATGGTTCCCGCACGCCCTGCCGGGCGCGTCCCGGCCGTCCCCTGCCCGCATCCGGTTCTTCTGCATCCCCCACGGCGGCGCCGGCGGCTCGGTGTTCCGCCCCTGGCAGCACCTGCTCGGCCCCGGTACCGAGGTCGTCCCCGTCCAGTTGCCGGGGCGTGAGATCCGTATGACGGAACCCGCCGAGACATCGGTCGTGCGGCTCGCGGAGAAGCTCGCGGTCCCGCTCGCCCGCCGGGCCGAAGGTCTGCCGTACGTCCTGTTCGGCCACAGCATGGGCGCCCTGCTCGCCTATGAACTCGCCCTCACCCTCCAGGACTCCGGCCGTCCGCCGGCCGCGCTGGTCGTCTCCGGCAGCGTGCCACCCCATCTCCCGCGCTCCACCCCCGCCATGCACCCGCTCCCGGACCCCGAGTTCGTGGCCGGGCTGCGGCGACTCGGCGGCATCCCACCGGAGTTGCTGGCCGACGAGGAGTGGCTCGCGCTCGTCCTGCCCCAGCTGCGTGCGGATTTCCAGGCCGCCGAGACCTACCGGGCGCACGGAGTGCTGCGGCCCGGGATCCCGCTGATCGCCCTCGGCGGGTCCGACGACCCCGCCGCCGCACCCGCCGAGGTCGAGCGCTGGCGCGACCTCGGCACCGACGTCAGGGTCCAGGTCTTCGCCGGCGACCACTTCTTCGTCTTCGCCGCCGCCCCGCAGGTCCTGGCCTTCGTGGCCGGGGAGCTGGCGTGGTAGGCGCGGCCGGCAAGGGCCGGTACGGCGTCGACGCGCCCGGCTGGCTGGTCGCACTGGGCGGCTCGGTCGTGCTGCCGCTGGTGGCGGTCGCCGCGGGGGCGCCCCGCTGGCTGCTGCGGATCCCGGCGGTGACGGCCGCGCCGGCCGGGCTGTTCCTGCACGCCAGCGTGCGCGGCAAGTTCCTGGTGTGGGAGGAGCTCCTCGACGGGCTCCGGCTGCGCGGCGACGAACAGGTCCTGGACCTGGGCTGCGGGCGCGGCGCGGTGCTGACCGCGGTGGCCCGCCGGGTGCCGCGGGGCCGCGTCACCGGCGTCGACCTGTGGCGCTCCGTCGACCAGTCCGGCAACCGCGCGGGGACCACGCTGGAGAACGCCGACCGGGAGCGGGTCGCCGACCGGATCGACCTGGTCACCGCCGACATGCGGCAACTCCCCTTCGAGGAGGGCCGGTTCGACCTCGTGGTGTCCAGCATGGCCCTGCACAACATCACCGACGCGCGGGGCCGCGGGGAGGCGGTGCGTGAGGCGTACCGGGTGCTGCGGCCGGGCGGACGGCTGCTCGTCGTCGACATCCTCCACACCGGCCAGTACCGCGACCTGCTGCTCGCCGCCGGCGCCCGGGACGTCACCTGCGCCGACGTCGGCCACCGGATGTGGTGGAGCGGACCGTGGGTGCCCACCCGGTGGGTCCGGGCGGAGAAGCCCGGGCACCCCGATCCCTCGGAGCGTCCCGAACCCTCAACGGAAACCGGAGGACCAGCATGAACGCCCCCCTCACGACCGTCCCGCGCAGTCTCGTCGCCCTGTTGCGGACCCGCGCCGCGGAGCAGCCCGGCCGGCCGGCGTACACCTTCCTCGACAGCCACGGCACGGAGGAATCCACCCTCAGCTACGCCGAGTTGGACCGCCGGGCCCGGCAGGTGGCGGCGGCCTTACAGGCGAGCTGCTCCCCCGGTGACCGGGTGCTGATCCTGCATCCGCCGGGCACCGCCTACCTGACCGCGTTCTTCGGCAGCCTCTACGCCGGGCTGGTCGCCGTACCGTCGTATCCGCCGCATGCCCGCAACGCGGCGCGGCTGCGGGCGATCGCCGCGGACGCGGCACCCGCCGCCGTGCTCGCCGGTGACCGGGGCACGGCCACCGCACGGCAGCACCTGAGCGAACCGGGTCCCGTCGTCTGGCTGTCCGGCGCCGCCCCGAGCGCCGACCCCGACGCCTGGACGGACCCGGGCGCCGGCCGGGAGGATCTCGCCTTCCTGCAGTACACCTCGGGCAGCACGGCCGTGCCGAAGGGCGTGATGGTCTCGCACGGCAATCTGCTGCACAACTCCGCCCAGATCCAGTGGCGGCTGCGGACCACGGAGGACTCCTGCCTGGTCAGCTGGCTGCCGCCGTTCCACGACATGGGGCTCATCGGTGGCATCCTCCAGCCGCTGTTCGGCGGCTTCCCCGGGGTGCTGATGGCCCCGGGCACCTTCGTCCTGGACCCCGTGCAGTGGCTGCGCGCGATCTCCGTGTACGGCGGCACGGCGTCCGCCGTGCCGCCGTTCGCCCTGGACCTGTGTGTCGAGCGCGTCGACCCCGCCGCCGGGGCGCCGCTCGACCTGGCCGGTCTGGAGACCGTGGTGGTCGGCGCGGAGCCGGTGCCGGCCGCGACCCTCGACCGGTTCGCCGCGCACTTCGCCCCCTGGGGGATGCGCAGGGAGGCGCTGCGGCCCAGTTTCGGGCTGGCGGAGGCCACGCTGATGGTGTCCTGCGGGGAGCGCCTCACCGACGCGGCCGCCGTCACCCTGGACGCCACCGCGCTGGAGGCGCACCGGGTGGTGCCCGGCAGCGCGGGGCAGCGCCGGACCGTCGTGGGGTGCGGCGGTGCCGTCGACGGACAGCGGCTGCTCGTCGTCGATCCGGCCGAGGGCGCGCCGTGCCGGCCCGGGCAGGTCGGGGAGATCTGGGTCGGCGGTCCGAACGTGGCACAGGGGTACTGGAACCGGCCGGAGGAGAGCGCGGCCGTCTTCGGCGCCCGTACGGCGAGCGGCGAGGGCCCCTTCCTGCGCACCGGCGACCTCGGTTTCCTGCGGGACGGTGAGCTGTTCGTGACCGGGCGCAGCAAGGACCTGATCATCGTGCGCGGCCGCAATCTCTATCCGCAGGACCTCGAGCGCTGCGCGGAGGGCGCCCATCCGGCGCTGCGGCCCCACGCCACGGCCGCCGTCGGCATCGACGACGGCGACGGTGTGGAGCGGCTGGTCGTGGTCGCGGAGGTGCGGCGGGGAGTGGCCGCGCCGCCCGTGGCGGAGGTGGCGGACGCGGTCGGGCGGGCGATCACCGCGGAGTTCGACGTACGGCTGCACCGGCTCGTCCTGGTCCGCGCCGGGACCGTGCCCAAGACGTCCAGTGGGAAGATCCAGCGCCGGGCCACTCGGGCGGCGCTCGTCGCCGGGTCGCTCAGTGTGGTGGGCGAGTGGGCCGACGGTGAGTCCGCGGAGGAGTGCGACGGGGCGTCCGTGGAGGAGTGCGACGGGGCGTCCACGGAGGAGTGCGACGGGGCGTCCACGGAGGAGTGCGACGGGGCGTCCACGGAGGGGGACTGCGACGGGGCGTCCGTGGAGGACTGCGACGGGGCGTCCGTGGAGGACTACCTGTCCGACCTCGTCGCCTCGCTCGCCCCCGCCTCCGGGCGGCGGCCCGGGCCCGCGGACTCGCTGCCGGGGCTGGGCCTGGACTCACTGGCCATGGTGCGGCTCGCGGGACGGATCGAGCAGGACCTCGGGATCTCCCTCTCCGAGGACGCGCTCTACGACGCCCCGACGATCGCCGCACTCGCGGCGGCCGTCGGGGAAGGGCCGAGGGCCGCCTCCGGCTCCGCGCCGGACCCGGCTCCGGTCCCGCCGGACGACCCGCACGCCCCCTTCCCGCAGACCGACACCCAGCAGGCCTACTGCCTGGGCCGCACCGGCACCTTCGAGCTGGGCAACGTCTCCACCCACGTGTACGTGGAGTTCGACGCCCCCGATCTCGACCTGCCCCGTTTCGAGCATGCCTGGCGGCGGGTGATCGACCGGCACGAGATGCTGCGCGCGGTCATGCTGCCCGACCGCAACGAGCAGCGGATCCTGCCCGAGGTGCCGCCGTACGAGATCCGGGTGACCGATCTGCGCGGGCAGGAGAAGGACGCGGCCGAGGCCGCACTGGCGGCCGTGCGGGAGCGGCTGTCGCACGAGGTGCGGCCCGCCGACCGGTGGCCGCTGTTCGAGGTGGCCGCCACCCGGCTGGACGACGGCCTGCGGATCCATCTCAGCGTGGACTCGTTGATCGCCGACTTCTCCTCCGGCCGGCTGCTCTTCGACGACCTGTCCCGCTTCTACTGCGAGCCCGACGCACAACCGCCCGCCCCCGCCCGCTCGTTCTGCGACCACGTACACGCCGAGGCCCGGCGCAGGGACACCCCCGAGTACCGGCGCGCCTACGACTACTGGTGGCGCCGACTGCCGGAGCTGCCCCCGGCGCCACAACTGCCGGCCCGGGCCGCGGCCGTGGACGTACCGCACTTCGCGCGCCGGGACACCGTGCTGTCCGCCGGGACCTGGCAGGGCCTCAAGGAGCGCGCGGGACGGGCCGGTCTGACCCCGAGCGCCCTGCTGCTCGCGGTGTACGCGGAGGTGCTGGCCGTCTGGAGCAACAGCCGCCACTTCACAGTCAACGTGCCGCGCCTGACCCGCCCGGTGCGCGACACGTCGTACGACGAGGTGCTCGGCCAGTTCGCCTCCTTCACGCTCCTCGAGATCGACCACCGGGGTGCCGAGACCTTCCTGGAACGGGCCCGGCAGGTGCAGCGGCGGCTCCGGGACGACCTGCGGCACGCGGCCGTCAGCGGCGTGGAGGTGTTGCGCGAGTTGATGCGCCTGCAGGGCGGCTACGACCGGGCATTGATGCCGGTGGTGATGACGAGCAACCTCGCCTTCGCCGCCGCGGAACGCACCCCGCTGGAACGGCTGCTGACCCCGGTGTTCACCATCTCGCAGACCCCGCAGGTCACCCTGGACTGCCAGGCCCATGAGCAGGAGGGTGCGCTGCTGCTGAACTGGGACTCGGTCGACGCGCTCTTCCCGGACGGGCTGGTCGACGCCATGTTCGACGCCCAGACGGCCCTGCTGCACCGGCTCGCCACCGACGAGGACGCCTGGACACGGCCGGCGCCGCTCGCCCTGCCGGAACACACCCACGCCGGCCCCGAACGCCCCGTCCCCGACCTCCAGGTGCAGCAGCTGTTCGAACGGCAGGCCGCGCTCCGCCCCGACGCCCCCGCCGTGATCGCCCCGGACCGGACCCTGTCGTACGCCCAACTCGCCGACGCGTCCCGGCAGGTGGCCCGCTGGCTGCACGCGCACGGCGCCCGGCCCGGACAGCTCGTCGCCATCGTCATGGAGAAGGGCTGGGAACAGGTCGTCGCGGCCTACGGGGTGCTGTTCTCGGGGGCCGCCTATCTGCCCGTCGACCCGGACCAGCCCGCCCTGCGCGTGCGGCAGCTGCTCGACCGGGGCGAGGTGGCGCTCGTCCTCACCCAGTCGCACCTCGACGTGGACCTGGAAGGGCGCCCGCGGCTCTGCGTCGACCAGCCGCTGCCCTCCGTCGCGGACACCCCGCTGCCGGCGCCCGGCAGCCCGGACGACCTCGTCTACACGATGTTCACCTCGGGATCGACGGGCGAGCCGAAGGGCGTGATGGTCCCGCACCGGGCGCTGGTCAACTGCCTGGTGCAGACGATCGAGACCTACCGGGTCACCGAGGCCGACCGCTGCCTCGCCGTGACGGCGCTCCACCACGACCTGTCGGCCTTCGACCTCTTCGGGTTGCTGGGCGCCGGCGGCAGCGTGGTCGTCCCGGCCGCCGCCGACCGCCGCGACCCGGCGCACTGGGCGGAGCTGATCGCCCGTCACCGGGTCACGGTGTGGAACTCGGTCCCGGCGATGATGGAGATGCTCCTGGAGAGCGGGGCCCGCCCGGCCTCGCTGCGGCTGGTGATTCTCGGCGGCGACTGGATCCCGCTCCCCGTACCGGGCCGGCTGCGCGAGCTGGTGCCGGGGGTCGAGGTCGTCTCCATCGGGGGTCCGACCGAGACCACGGTGTGGAGCATCTGGTTCCCGGTCGGCGAGACCGACCCCGAGTGGCGGAGCATCCCGTACGGCACCGCGATCGCCAACGTCCGCTACCGCGTGCTCGACGAGCGGCTGCGGGACTGCCCGGACTGGGTGACCGGCGAGATGTACGTCTCCGGGGTGTGCCTCGCCGACGGCTACTGGCGCGACCCGGAGCGCACCGACGCGGCCTTCGTGGCGCACCCGGGGACCGGGGAGCGGATGTACCGCACCGGTGACCTGGGCCGGTGGCGTCCGGACGGCACCATCGAGTTCATGGGCCGGGCCGACTTCCAGGTCCAGATCCGCGGCCAGCGCATCGAACCCGGCGAGATCGAGTCGGCGCTGCTCGCCCATCCCGAGGTCGGCTCGGTGGTCGTCGCCGCCACGTCCGGCGCGGACCGGCCCGGCCATGACGGTCTGGTCGCCTATGTCGTCCCCGGCCGGCCGGACGGTACTGCGGACTTCGAGGCCGGGCGGCGGGCCGGCATCACGCTGCTCGACCCGCTGGCCCGGGCGGAGTTCAAGCTGGCCCGGCACGGACTGCGCCGGGAGCCCGGCCGGCACCGGGTCCCGCTGCCCAGGGTCCCCGCCGAGCCGTCACGGCGGCGCAGCGACCGGGCGTTCCTCGGCGCACCCGTCGCCCTCGCCGAACTGGCCGCCGGCCTGGGCCTGCTGGGGCAGGACGAGGTGGACGGGCTGGCCAAGTGCCGCTATCCGTCGGCCGGGGGCCTGTATCCCGTCCAGACGTATCTGCACGTGAAGGCCGGTGCGGTGGCGGGCCTGGCGCCCGGCGCGTACTACGTGGACCCGCGGCAGAACGCCGTGGTGCTGCTCGGCGAGGACGCGGCGGTCGGCGCCGAGGTGCACGCCGGGCACAACCGCGCCCTCGTCGACGCGGCCGGGTTCACCCTGTTCCTGGTCGCGGACCTGGCGGCGATCGAGCCGCTGTACGGTTCGCTCGCCCGCGACCTGTGCCTGCTGGAGGCCGGTTACATGGGGCAGTTGCTCATGGACTGGGCGGCGGGCACCGACGTCGGGCTGTGCCCCATCGGCGAACTCGACTTCGAGCCGCTCAAGCCGCTGTTCGCCCTGGGCGACCGCCATCTGCTGGTGCACGCCCTGGTCGGCGGCCGGGTGGACCGTACGGCCGCTCCCGTGCCGCCGTGGGAGGCGCCCCTCCCGGACCGGCTGCGTGACTGGCTCCGCGAGCGGCTGCCCGCCCACATGGTCCCGGAGCACGTGCTGACCCTGGACAGCCTGCCGCTCACCGGCAACGGCAAGGTGGACCGACGCCGGCTGCCGGCCCCGCGGCAGGCCGCCGGTACGGCCAGGGGCTATGTCGCCCCGCGCACCCCCACCGAGCACCAGCTGGCCACCCTGTGGAGCGAGCTGCTGAACGTGCCCAGGGTGGGCGTTCAGGACAACTTCTTCGACCTCGGCGGGCACTCGCTGGCCGCGACCCGGCTGATCGCCAGGATCCGCGACCGCTTCCAGATCTCGATCAGCCTGCGCGAGGTCTTCACCAGCCGGACGGTCGCCGACCTGGCGACGGCGGTGGACCGGCGCCGCGGGGAGGTGAGCGGCGCGGTCTGATCCGGGACCGCGGGCAGTGCTCCGGGACCGCGGACGATGCTCCCGGCCCAGGGACAGTGCTCCCGGCCCGGGGACAGTGCTCCCGGCCCGGGGACGGTGATCCGGGGACGTTCCCTCTCTCCTGGCCGATGACACGCCGACCACACATACATACGTGTCAGACTGCCCACTCCGTACGACGAGAGGGAACGACCGGAGACCATGGACACCAGCACAGCGACCTCTCTCTGGGACGAGCTGACCGGCACCCAGCCCGACCCGGACCTGTGGGTGGTGATCGCGACACTCGCCGCCGCGGCCGCCGTGGTCGTCCCGCACACCGTGTGGCGGATATCCCGCAACGCCATCACGATCGCCCACGAGGGCGGCCACGGCCTGGTCGCCCTGCTCACCGGCCGCCAGCTCACCGGCATCCGCCTGCACTCCGACACCAGCGGCCTCACGGTCAGCCGGGGCAAGCCGCACGGCCTGGGCATGATCCTCACGGCGGCGGCCGGCTACACCGCGCCCCCGCTGCTCGGCCTGGGCGGCGCGGCCCTGCTCGGCGCCGGCCGCATCACCCTGCTGCTCTGGGTCGCGACGGCCCTGCTCATCGCCATGCTGGTGATGATCCGCAACGCGTACGGCGTCCTGACCGTGTTCCTGACGGGCGGCGCGTTCCTGCTGGTGTCCTGGCTGGCCGGGCCCCAGGTGCAGGCGGCGTTCGCGTACGCGGTGGTGTGGTTCCTGCTGCTGGGCGGCGTACGCCCGGCGTTCGAACTCCAGGCGAAGCGCTCACGGGGCGGCGCCGGCGACTCGGACGCGGACCAGCTGTCCCGCCTGACCCACGTACCGGCAGGCATGTGGCTGTTCCTGTTCCACGCGGTGTCGCTCTGTTCACTGATCGGTGGGGGCAGATGGCTGCTGGATGCCTGACGCGCCCCGTAGGGGGCAGGCGTCAGGGGCGGGGCCGTATCTCGGTGGCTCCGCCGCGCGGGCGCGACCGGCGCCCCGCTCAGCCTCACACGAAGCCGCCACACGCGGCCTCCCACTAAAGTGGCCCCATGGCCGCAAACCCCACCGCACCAACCGCCCTCTGGCCCGCCCCCCATGCAAGCGGAGCCGTCGACGCGACGGTCCACGTGCCGGGGTCCAAGTCGGTCACCAACCGCGCCCTCGTCCTCGCCGCCCTCGCCTCCGAGCCCGGCTGGCTGCGCCGCCCCCTCCGGTCCCGAGACACCCTGCTGATGGCCGGCGCCCTGCGCGCGATGGGCGTCGGCATCGAGGAGGGCGTGGGTCCCGACGGCTCCGGCGAGGCCTGGCGGGTGATCCCCGCAGGGCTCCGCGGCCCCGTCACGGTCGACGTCGGCAACGCCGGCACCGTGATGCGTTTCCTCCCGCCCGTCGCCACCCTCGCCGCCGGCGACATCCGCTTCGACGGCGATCCCCGTTCCTACGAGCGTCCCCTGCACGGCGTGATCGACGCCCTGCGCGCCCTCGGTGCCCGGATCGACGACGACGGCCGGGGCGCGCTCCCGCTGACCGTGCACGGCGGCGGCGCCCTGGAGGGCGGCCCGGTGTCGATCGACGCCTCGTCCTCGTCCCAGTTCGTGTCGGCCCTGCTGCTCTCCGGTCCGCGATTCAACCAGGGCGTGGAGGTCCGCCACGTCGGCGCGACGCTCCCCTCCCTCCCGCACATCCGGATGACGGTCGACATGCTGCGCGCGGTCGGCGCCCAGGTGGACACCCCGGAGTCGGGCGGCGAGCCGAACGTCTGGCGGGTCACCCCGGGCGCCCTGCTCGGCCGGGACCTGACCGTCGAGCCGGACCTCTCGAACGCCCAGCCGTTCCTCGCCGCCGCGCTGGTGACGGGCGGCAAGGTGCTGGTCCCGGACTGGCCTTCGCGCACCACCCAGCCGGGCGACCGGCTGCGCGAGATCTTCACCGAGATGGGCGGTTCCTGCGAACTGACCGAGTACGGCCTGGAGTTCACCGGTTCCGGCCGGATCCACGGCATCGACGTCGACCTGGGTGACGTGGGCGAGCTGACCCCCGGCATCGCGGCGGTCGCCGCCCTCGCCGACTCCCCCTCCACCCTCCGGGGCGTGTCCCATCTGCGTCTCCACGAGACGGACCGGCTGGCCGCGCTCACCAAGGAGATCAACGAGCTGGGCGGTGACGTCACCGAGACCGCCGACGGCCTGCACATCCGCCCGCGCAGGCTGCACGGCGGGGTCTTCCACACCTACGAGGACCACCGCATGGCCACGGCCGGTGCGATCATCGGCCTGGCCGTGGACGGCGTTCAGATCGAGAACGTGGCGACGACGGCGAAGACCCTGCCGGACTTCCCCGACCTGTGGACCGGGATGCTCGGGAGCGACGGGGCCTAGGGGCGTACGACCATGCGCCGCTACGGCAAGCACACCGACGAGGACGACATCCGTCAGCGCCCCAACCGCAAGGGCACCCGGCCCCGTACGCACATCCGCCCCGCGCACCAGGACGCGGCCGAGGGCATGGTCCTCACCGTCGACCGGGGCCGGCTGACCTGCCTGGTCGGGGACCGTACGGTCCTGGCGATGAAGGCGCGTGAGCTGGGCCGCAAGGCGGCGGTGGTCGGTGACCGGGTGGCCCTGGTGGGCGATCTGTCCGGCAAGAAGGACTCCCTGGCCCGGATCGTGCGCATCGAGGACCGCACGTCCGTGCTCCGCCGCACCGCCGACGACGACGATCCGTTCGAGCGGGTGGTCGTCGCCAACGCCGACCAGCTGGCGATCGTCACGGCCCTGGCCGACCCGGAACCCCGCCCGCGGCTCATCGACCGCTGTCTGGTCGCGGCCTTCGACGCCGGCCTCACCCCGCTCCTGGTCATGACCAAGTCGGACCTGGCCCCGCCGGACAAGCTCCTGGAGCTGTACGGGCACCTGGAGATCCCCTACGTGGTCACGAGCCGCGAGGAACTGAAGACGGGGGATGCGGCCCGCGTGGTCCAGGACCATCTGGACGGCAAGATCACGGCGTTCGTCGGCCACTCGGGCGTCGGCAAGACAACGCTGGTGAACGCCCTGGTCCCCGAGGACCTCCGGCGGACGACCGGCCACGTGAACGCGGTGACCGGCCGGGGCCGCCACACCACGACCTCCGCCCTGGCCCTTCCTCTCACCGGCGGTGGGGGCACCTCCCGCTCGAGCGAAGCCGAGAGCGGGGGAGGCTGGGTCATCGACACCCCGGGCGTCCGCTCCTTCGGGCTCGCCCATATCGATCCGTCCCGGGTGATCCTCGCCTTCCCCGACCTGGAGCCCGGCACGGTGAACTGCCCGCGCGCGTGCAGCCACGACGAGCCGGACTGCGCGCTGGACGAGTGGGTCGCCGAGGGCCACGCGGACCCGGCCCGTCTCTACTCGCTGCGCCGTCTCCTGTCGACACGCGAGCGCAAGGAAGGGGACTGACCACCGCGTGTTTGTCCTGACCCGGGTTCGGTAAGTGCATAATCGCACCGAGCTGGCTTTACGGGAGGACGGCACATGGCGTGGCTGCTGGTGATCGTGGCCGGAATTCTGGAGACCGGCTTCGCCGTGTGCCTCAAGCTCTCCCACGGTTTCACCCGTCTCTGGCCGACGATCGCGTTCGCGTCCTTCGCCCTGGGCAGCTTCGGCCTCCTGACGCTCTCCCTCAAGAAGCTGGACGTGGGCCCGGCGTACGCGGTGTGGACGGGCATCGGGGCGGCGGGCACGGCGATCTACGGCATGATCTTCCTGGGCGACCTGGTATCCACCCTGAAGATCATCTCCATCAGCCTGGTGATCGCGGGCGTGATCGGCCTGCAGCTCTCGGGCTCCACCCACTGAAACACACCCCGAAGGGGCACGGGGCTGTTCGACATACGGCCACCGCAGCCACCCCCAGGGGCGCGAGGCCGTATCGATGTGCGGCTACCGCCGCGCGGGCGCGACAAGCCCCCACGCACCCGCGGCTACCCACAGCCCGCGCCCCCTCATTCACACCGGCTGCCGCGACAGCACCCCCCGCACCAGCTCCGCCACCCCGCCCTCCCCCGGCGGCGCGGCCACACACGACAACGCGAGCCGCACCACAAGCTCGCACGACCGGGCCAGCTCACGGTTCCCCCTCACGGCTTCCGGTCCGGACAGCACCGCCACCGCCCGGTCCCGCACGATCTGCACGAAGTCCCCGGGAGAGGGCAACGGCCCGTCCGCCCTGCGCTGCGCCGGCACCGCCGAGGAGGACGGCATCGCGGTCAGCGTCGGCGACGGCAACCGCTCGCTCCAGCACCCCGTGAGCATCGCCCGGACCAGCACGTTCTCCCGGCCCGCCGCGGCCATCCACTCGGCCGTCGCCGTCAGGCGTTCCCGCACCTCGGTATGGCTGACCAGTGCCCGCTCCACGCCCGCGAGATACCCGTCGGCCTCCCGGCGGACCAGCGCCCTCGCCAGGCCTTCCTTGCTGCCGAACTCGTTGTACAGCGTCTGCCGGGACACCCCGGCCGCCGCGGCCACGTCGACCATGCGCACGGCGGCCCACGGGCGGCGGGCGAGCGCCGTGTACGCGGCGTCCAGCAGGGACTCCCGGGCTGCAGGCATCAGCGCCTCCTGGGGCGGGCGGCTCTGCGCCCAGATTTGACGCGCACGATCGCACTGTCAAGGGTTCGCGAAGGCACCGGGGGGCGCCCTTCGGCCAACACACGCGGGCGCGCCGAGGTCGCCGTTCGCCGCCCCATCGCCGGACGATCACCCCCGCCCCGTACCACCCGTCCGTACCGCCCGTCCCCGGCACATCCCCGTATCCGCCCCGTGCCTGTGTAGCCCCGCGCCCACCCCGGCAGATAGCGTTCATGGCATGCCGGACTACCACGATGACCTGCGGCTCGCCCACGTGCTCGCGGACGCGGCCGACGCCGCCACCATGGCCCGCTTCAAGGCCCTCGACCTCAAGGTCGAGACCAAGCCGGACATGACCCCGGTGAGTGAGGCCGACAAAGCCGCCGAGGAGCTGATCCGCGGCCAGCTGCAGCGTGCCCGCCCACGGGACGCGGTCCTCGGCGAGGAGTACGGCATCGAGGGCACCGGCCCGCGCCGCTGGGTGATCGACCCGATCGACGGCACCAAGAACTACGTACGCGGGGTCCCCGTCTGGGCGACCCTGATCTCCCTGATGGAGGCGGCCGAGGGCGGCTACCGGCCGGTCGTCGGCGTGGTCTCCGCACCGGCGCTGGGCCGCCGCTGGTGGGCGGCGCAGGGGCACGGCGCCTACACCGGCCGCAGCCTCTCCTCGGCGACCCGCCTGCATGTCTCCAAGGTCTCGAAGCTGTCCGACGCCTCGTTCGCGTACTCCTCGCTGAGCGGCTGGGACGAGCGGGGGCAGCTGAACGGCTTCCTGGACCTGAGCCGCGAAGTGTGGCGCACGCGCGCGTACGGCGACTTCTGGCCGTACATGATGGTCGCCGAGGGGTCGGTGGACATCTGCGCCGAGCCGGAGCTGTCGCTGTGGGACATGGCGGCCCCCGCGATCGTCGTGACCGAGGCCGGCGGCACCTTCACGGGCCTGGACGGCCGCCCCGGCCCGCACAGCGGCAACGCGGCCGCGTCCAACGGCCTGCTCCACGACGAGCTGCTGTCGTACCTCACCCGGCGTTACTGAAACAGCCTTCTGAGGCAGAACGGGGCAGTCTCCCCAGCACATATGAGCGCGTGCGCCCTCAATTGGCTACGCGCACCCTCTTGTTGACCCTGGCTTTACCTGCCACTCTATGAGAACCCTCACTTTGTGCATTTGTGAATCGCTGAACTATCTCCGCGGTTCCCTAGGAGGTGGCACCTTCCATGCTCGTCCGTGACGCCATGAGCACGGTGGTCCTCACCGTCGGCCCAGCCCACACACTCCGCCAGGCAGCCGCCCTGATGTCCGCGCGCCGCGTGGGCGCGGCGATCGTCCACGACCCGGACGCCGGCGGCATCGGCATCCTCACCGAACGCGACATCCTGAACTCCGTCGGCCTGGGCCAGAACCCGGACACGGAGCCCATCCACGCCCACACCACCAACGACGTCGTGTTCGCCGCCCCGACCTGGACCCTGGAGGAGGCGGCCCGGGCGATGGCCCACGGCGGCTTCCGTCATCTGGTCGTCCTCGACGGCGGCGAGCCGGCCGGCATCGTCTCGGTCCGCGACATCATCCGCTGCTGGGTCGGGGCCCGCGCGCCGCAACCCGTCTAGGCCCGGTCCGCACCGGCACGCCGAACGGGCCGGACCCCGACCTCCGGGAGATCCGGCCCGCCCGCCCACGACAAGCGGTCCACCGGCGGATGCCAGCCCCGCAGGGCCTGGACCGCGGCCTCCGGCCGCTCCTTTCGCACCATTCCTGTCGCTTTGCCGACCCGAACCCTTCCGTATTGGACTTAGTCCAATTCAAGCTCAGCTCCAAAGTCACACTTGTTCGGAAAATGGTCGGCCCTGCTGTTAGGCTGGAAAGCATGAGTGACCTTTTGGAACGGCTGCGTGGACGCGGATGGCGGATGACCGCGCAGCGACGCGTCGTGGCCGAGGTCCTCGACGGCGAACACGTCCACCTGACGGCCGACGAGGTCCACGCCAGAGCCGTCACCAAGCTGCCGGAGATCTCCCGGGCGACCGTCTACAACACCCTCGGCGAGCTGGTCTCGCTCGGCGAAGTCCTCGAGGTCTCGACGGACAAGCGCGCCAAGCGGTACGACCCCAACGCACACCGGCCGCACCACCACCTGGTCTGCGCCCACTGCGGCTCGATCCGCGACGTCCACCCGACCGGGAACCCGCTGGCCGACCTCCCCGCCTCGGAGCGGTTCGGCTTCACGGTCTCCGACGTCGAGGTGACGTACCGCGGCCTGTGCCCGGACTGCGCGGCGGCCGCCTGACGAACGTTCGCGAAACGCCCCGGCACTCACGGCTTAGGTTCCGGTGAGTGCCGGGGCCTTCGTGCCGTATCTCCTCGCCGTACACGGGGTTCCCGAATCTGACGGCCCGTCATATGGTCTTCGGGTCCGCACTCTTGCGAGGAGATCCCGTGGGAGAGCCGTATCAGCCGCCTCCGGCGTGTCCGAAGCTCCACGCCCATGCCCTGACCCGTACCTTCGGCCGGTCCCCCCACGCGGTCGACGCCCTCGGTCCGCTCGACCTGGCCGTCGCGCCAGGTGAGTTCGTCTGCCTGGTCGGGCCCTCGGGCTGCGGCAAGACGACCCTGCTGCGGATCGCGGCCGGCCTGCTCCGCCCGAGCGCCGGCCGGCTGGAGATCCGTACCGACAGCCCCGCCCGGCCGCGATGATCTTCCAGGACTACGGCATCTACGACTGGAAGACGGTCCTGGCCAACGTCCGTTTCGGCCTCGACGTACAGCGCGTCCCGCGCCGCGCGGCGAACGCCCGGGCCGGGGACTGGCTGGCCCGGCTGGGGCTCGCGGACTTCGCCGACGCCTACCCCTCGACCCTCTCCGGCGGGATGCGCCAGCGGGTGGCGATCGCCCGTGCCCTGGCCGTCGAGCCCGAACTCCTCCTCATGGACGAGCCGTTCGCCGCCCTGGACGCACAGCTCCGGGTGATCCTCCAGGACGAACTCCTGGACCTCACCCAGGCCCTGCACACCACCACCCTCTTCATCACGCACAGTCTGGAGGAGGCGCTGGTCCTCGGCGACCGGGTGCTGGTGATGTCCGCCCGTCCGGGCCGGATCATCGCCGAGCACCGCCCGCCGTTCCCGCGCCCACGCACCGGTGGGATCCGCGACACCCCCGAGTTCACGGCACTGAAGAGCGAACTGTGGGAGTTGCTGCGCAAGGAGGCGGTACCGGCATGACGACCCTCACCCCGGGCCGCGAGACCCGTGTCCTGGTCCGCGCCCCCGGTCCCGCCGAACTCCGTCCCGCCCGCACCCACCGGCGACGGCGCGCCCTGGAGCTGACCCTGGCGACCGCCGTGCCCGTGCTGCTGGTCCTCCTGTGGCAGCTGGCCGCGACCCGGGCCTGGATCGACGACCGCGTCTACCCGGCGCCGTCCACGATCCTCTCCGACGGCTGGGACCGGGCGACGGCGGGCGACCTGTGGCCGGACGTCCGGGCCACCACCCGCCGGGTGCTCGCGGGCTACGCGGCGGGCACGGCGGGCGGCTATCTGCTGGGCCTGCTGATGGGCTCCCTCCCCCTGGTCAAGGCGGCCCTGGAGCCGCTCCTGGACGCCCTGTACGTGGTACCGAAGCTGGCCCTGCTCCCGGTCTTCCTGAACATGTTCGGCCTGGGCGAGGGCCCGCAGGTGGCCCTGGTGGCGGTCACGGTCTTCTTCTTCGTGTGGATCTCCACGATGTCGGCGGTGATCGCCGTCCCGTCCGGCCACCGTGACGCGGGCCGGGTCTTCGGCGCCTCGCCCTGGCAGATGTTCCGCCATGTCCTGCTGCCGGCCTCGCTCCCGGCGGTCCTGGTCGGCGCGCGGATCGCCGCGGGAGTGGCCGTCCTGGTGATCGTCGCCTCCGAGCAGATCGCGGCCACGGACGGCCTCGGCCACCTCATCTTCGACTCGCGCGCACTGTTCCAGAACGACGTGATGTTCGTGGGGATCGTCTGCGTCGCCGTCCTGGGCGTGGTCTTCTCCGAGCTGATCCGGCTCGCCGGCCGCCTGCTCACCCCGTGGGCGCCCCGGGACCGGGGGCGGGGGCAGTCATGAGAGCGCGTCGGTACGCGGTCGCGGCGGCGGCGCTGGCGCTGCTGGCGACGGCCTGTTCGGCGAAGCACTCCGAGGACACGGGGGCGGCCACGGCGCCTCGCACGGTGCGCCCGGTGGCGGGCTGCGGCCGGGGGTCCTGGACCGACCCGGCCGACCTCTCGCCGACGAGGACCCCGGCCCGGTGCTCCCCCGGCAAGCCCGCGGCCCGCCCCCTGGCGAAACCCCGCAAAATCACCATCGCGACCGGCACCCTGAGCGCGGAGTACGTGGCCCCTCTCGAAGTGGCCCTGGACAAGGGCGAGTTCAAGGCGGAGGGCCTCGCCGTCACGCTGAAGGTGCTGCCCACGCCGGACGCGCTGCCCCTGCTGGCCAAGGGGGACATCGACGCGATGTGGTCGGCGCCCGAGGCGGCCGTGATGAACGGCGTCCGCGGCGGCTTCGACATCAAGTGGGTCGCGGGCAACTTCTCGCCCGACCCGGAGTCGAAGAGCGGCCTGTGGGTGCGCCTGAAGAACGGCGAGAGCGCGTCCGGCGTGGCGATGGCGGGGCGCACCCTGGGCACGATGATCGGCAAGGGCTCGGTGATCGCGTACC
Organism: Streptomyces sp. NPDC051105; assembly: GCF_040682795.1. Lineage (NCBI taxonomy): Bacteria > Bacillati > Actinomycetota > Actinomycetes > Kitasatosporales > Streptomycetaceae > Streptomyces > Streptomyces sp. NPDC051105. Next base: position 136,404 of record NZ_JBFBBR010000013.1, read on the forward strand.
CCATGCAGAAGGCGCTGGCGAGCCATGGCGGGAGCCTGGACCGGATCCGTTACCAGCAGCTGGGCTCGGCCGACGTCCTCACGGCCCTGCAGAACGGCGGCGTCGACTCGGCCTGGCTCCTGGACCCGGTGTGGCGCCAGGTCACCGGGAAGACCGACTATGCGTTCCTGGGCGGCCAGCCGCAGGGCGAGCCGCTGGGCGGGATGCTGTTCGGCCGTACGCTCCTGAACGACGACGTGGACGCGGGAGTGGCGCTGCTCAGGGCCTACATCCGCACGGTCGACACGTACTTCGCCGGCGACTACAAGTCGGACGCGGACTTCGTCACGTACCTTGCGAAGCTGCTGAAGACCGACCCCGCGATCCTGCGCTCGACCCCGCCGCTGCGCATGGACTGGGAGATCCGCGCGGGCACGACGACGCGTCTGCAGTCGGCGTACCGGGCCCAGGGCGTCGAGTCGGGCGCCCCGCTCCCCGAGTCCCGGACGGTGGACCGGGCGCTGTACGAGGAGGCGGTGGGCCACGCCCCGTAGCCATAGCCATAGCCATAGCCGTACCTGTCGCCGTCGCCGCTGCCGTGCAAAGGCCGAGGGCCGGAATCCGTTTCTGGATTCCGGCCCTCGGCTTTCAGTAGCGGGGACAGGATTTGAACCTGCGACCTCTGGGTTATGAGCCCAGCGAGCTACCGAGCTGCTCCACCCCGCGTCGATGAACAGAACACTACGTGAGGGACACGAGCAGAAGCAAATCCATTCCTGTCAGCCCGCCTGAGCTGCGGAAAGGCGCGGACTCAGGCCGACAGCTCCTCGCGCAGCGCGTCCCGCAGCCGCCCCGCCCGCTCGGTCACCTCGGCCGGTCCCAGCGCCACCGCCCGGTCGGCCCACCGCTGCCCCTCGGCCAGCTCGCCACGACGCGCGTAGACCAGGGCCAGCCGCAACGCCGCCCGCCCGTGCCCCGCGTCCGCGGCCCGCTGCCACCACACGGCGGCCTCGGGCTCGCTCCCCTCCCGGGCCAGCAGCAGCCCCAGGTTGAACGCGCCATTCCGCGACCCGGCCTCGGCCGCGGTGCGGTACCACCGCGCCGCCTCCACCACGTCCCCGCGCGCCGCGGCGAGCATCCCGACCCGCACCTGGGCGCGCCGGTGCCCCTGCGAGGCGGCCCGCTCGTACCACTCCTCGCACTCGGTCTTGGTGTGCAGCGAGGACTCGCCGAGCTCGTGCTCGGAGACCTTCGGCCGACGCGCGTCGAGCACGGCGGCGAGCCGGTACGCGGCCTCGGCGCTCCCGCCGCCCGCGGCGCACCGCAGGTGCCGCTCGGCGGCGGCGTCGTCGCCCTCCCGCAGCCGGGCGATGCCGACCTGGAGCGCCGCCTCCGTGTGCCCGGCGGCGGCCGCGCGCTCGTAGCAGCGCAGCGCGACATGGTCCTCGCCGCGCCCGGCGTAGAGGATCCCGAGGTTGAAGGCGGCGTCCACGCTGCCGGCCTCGGCGGCCTTGGAGAACCACGGTTCGGCGCCGGCCGCGTCGCCGCCCTGGAGCAGCAGGATGGCGAGCGCGTTCGCCGCCTCCCGGTGCCCCGCGTAGGCCGCCCGCCGGTACCACTGCTCGGCCTGTGCGGTCCGCCCCTGCTCGGCGCAGAGCAACCCGAGGTTGTACGCCCCGTTGTCGTCGCCCGCGTCCATCGCCGCCCGGTACCAGCGCTCGGCGGTCTGGGTCTCGCCGCGCTCGGCATGCAGCGCGCCGAGCGCGTTGGCAGCGTTGCCGTCGCCGTCCTGGGCGGCCCGCAGCCACCACACGGCGGCGCTCTCGGTGTCTCCGGCGTCGCGCAGCAGGAAGCCGAGCGCGCAGGCGGCCCGGGCCTCGCCGTCCTTGGCGGAGGTCAGATACCAGCGCCCGGCCTCCTTGAGTTCGCCGCGTCTCTCCAGGATCGCCCCGAGGTGCAGCGCAGCCCGCCGGTGGCCGCGGGCGGCGGCCTGCCGGTACCACTGCTCGGCCTCTGCCGTCTCCGCGGCCCCGGCGGCGGTCTCCGTGCCGACACCGTCGTCGGCCGCGGTCTCGCCCTCCGCCGCGCCCGCTCTGCGGTCGAGCGCGCGCGCCAGCCGGTACGCCGCCTCCCGGTGCCCTCGTTCGGCGGCGGCCCGCATCCACTGGCCGGCGGCCGCGTCGCCCCGGTGCTCCAGGAGGTCGGCCAGCGCGTAAGCGCCGAGCGCATGGCCCTGCTCGGCGGACTGACGCAGCCAGTACTCGGCGGCGGGTTCGTCGCCGCGCTCACGGTGGTGCCGGCCCAGGGCGTGGGCGGCGGCCGCGGAGCCGGCCACGGCGGCGATCCGCCACCATCCGGCGGCCTCGTCGGGGTAGCCGCGCTGGTGCAGCAGGACGCCCAGGTTGTTGGCGGCGGCGCGGTCACCGGCGGCGGTGGCGGCGCGCAATTGGGGTTCGGCCCCGTCGAGGTCGCCACGGCGCAGCAGCATGGCGCCGAGCACACTCATCGACTCGACGTCACCGGCCTCGGCATGGAGCCGGTGACGTGCCTCTTCAGCGGCCTCGGCGGCCTCGTCGCGGGTCGGCTCCTCGCCCGAAGGCTGCACAAATCGCCCTGTCTCGAACAGAGTTGCCTTGTCCCCCATAACGTCCATCGTCGCACCACCTGCAACCTGGGTACATCCGGTATACCGCAACCCGTGAGGTCACTTCAGCGTTTTGTCGACATGCCCACAGAACGACAAGTCAAACACATCTCCCCCAACTCCCCACAGCGGCACGGCGACCTCGCGCACCGGTACATGCGTTCGCCGCCCGTCCGGACACCACGAGCCGTTCGCCCGGGCACCGTTGGCCGTCCGTCCGGACATCACGAAGGCCCGGATCCAAAAGGATCCGGGCCTTCGATTCAGTAGCGGGGACAGGATTTGAACCTGCGACCTCTGGGTTATGAGCCCAGCGAGCTACCGAGCTGCTCCACCCCGCGCCGTTGTGTTCAAACCGTACCACGGCGCGGGGCGGGCGCGATCATCCGCTCGGACTGGGGCTGCTGCTCGCGTCCGGGCTCGCGCTGGTGCCGGGGCTCGCACTGGCGCTGGGCTTCGCGCTGGTGCCGGGCTTCGGAGTGCTGCCGGACGATGTGCCACTGCCGGTCTTGTCGGCCTTGGACTGCGCCGCCTCGGCCCGGCTGAGCGCGTCCCGCAACTCGTCCTGGGCCTTGCCGTACGCCGTCCAGTCGCCCTTCTTGAGGGCCTCCTGGCCCGCCTCGAAGGCCTTCTGGGCGTCGTTCAGCGCCTGTTGGACCGTCGGGTTGCCGGATGCCGGCGGCGTGGTCGTCCCGTTGTCGGAGGATCCCGTGTCCGAGGACCCGGTGTCCGAACCGTTCGAGCCGAACACCTTGTTGAGCGCCTCGTCGAGGGTGTTCTCGAACTCGGTCCTGCCCTGATAGGTGACCAACACCTTGCGCAACAGTGGGTACTTGACCCCGGCGCCGCGCACGTAGACGGGCTCCGCGTACAGCAGGCCCCCGTCCAGCGGCACGGTCAGCAGATTGCCGTACTCGACCTCGGAGTCGCCGCCCTTGAGGAGTTTGATGGCGGCGGCGATCTCCTGTTCGGAGTTGAACTTGCTCTGGACCTGTTTGGGTCCGTCGACGGTCGTGCTGGTCGGCAGTTTCAGGATTCTGATCTTGCCGTAGTCCTTGGAACCGGCTTCGGAGTCGACCGACATGAACGCGCTGAGGTTGTCCCGGCCGTTGGGCGTGAACGTCGTGGACAGCGAGAACGTCTGCGCGCTCTGGTCCGGCATCTTCATGCTCAGGTAGTACGGCGGCACCGCGTCTCCCGACTTGTTGCTCGGGTCGTCGGGCACCTGCCACACCTCGCTGCCGGTCAGGAACGTCTGGGCGTCCGTCACGTGGTAGCGGGTGAGCAGTTCGCGCTGCACCTTGAACAGGTCCTGCGGGTACCGGAGATGGTTCATCAGGTCCTGCGAGATGGCGCTCTCGGGCTGCACCGTGCCCGGGAATGCCTTCATCCAGGTCTTCAGCACCGGGTCCTCGGTGTCCCACTGGTAGAGCTTGACGTCGCCGGTGTACGCGTCGACGGTCGCCTTCACCGAGTTGCGGATGTAGTTGACCTGGTTCTGCTGGGCCACTACCGCGCGGGAGTTGTTGGTCGCGGTCAGCGAGTCGGCGGTGGTGTCACCGAGGGTCGTACGGGAGGCGTAGGGATAGCCGTTCGACGTGGTGTAGGCGTCGACGATCCACTGGATACGGCCGTCCACGATCGCCGGGTACGCGTCGCCGTCGATGGTCAGCCAGGGGGCGACCGCCTCGACCCGCTCCTTGGGCGTGCGGTTGTAAAGGATCCGCGAGCCCTTGCCGATCGCGCCCGAGTACAGGATCTGCGGCTCGTTGAACGCCACGGCGTACGCGGCGCGGTTGATCGGGCTGGAGAGACTGACCCCGCTCTTTCCCTGGTAGCTGGTGAGCTTCTCACCATTGTCGTCGGAGTAGTCGATCTCCTTCTGGGGACCGCCGACGATCGAGTAGGTGTTGGTCTTCTCGCCGTAGTAGACCCGCTGCTGGTACGTCCCCAGGTCGCCCTGGGACGGCAGGTCGGACTCGGTGAAGACCGGCTGGCCCTGACTGTCGGCCTCGGTGCCCTTGGCGGCGACCACGCCGTAACCATGGGTGTAGCGGAAGTGGTCGTTGATCCAGTTGTTCTTCGGGATGCCGGCCAGGTTCAGCTCGCGCAGGCCGATGACGGTGTCCTGGACCTTGCCGTCCTTGGTGTAGCGGTCCACGTCCAGATTGGTCGGGAACGCGTAGTAGTTCCGCATCTGCTGGAGCTGCTGGAACGTCGGCGAGACGATGTTCGGGTCCATGATCCGGATACTCGCCGTGGCGTCGACGTCGTCCCGGAGCTTGGTCTCGTCCGTGGTCGTGCTCTTGCCCGTGTACTCGGTGACCTGGGTGTCGTCGATGCCGTACGCCTCGCGGGTCGCCTTGAGGTTCTTCTGGACGTACGGGGCTTCCTTGGCCTGCTCGTTGGGCTGGACCTGGAACTTCTGGACGATCGCCGGGTAGAGGCCGCCGATGAGGATCGCGGAGAGGACCATCAGGCCGAACCCGATGACGGGCAGCTGCCAGGTGCGCCGCCACAGGGTCGCGAAGAACAGCAGCGCGCAGATGACGGCGATGCAGAACAGGATCGTCTTGGCCGGCAGATACGCGTTCGCGTCGACGTACCTGAGGCCCGTCCAGTTGCCGGTGGCCTTGAAGTCGCTGGACTTGACGGCCAGTCCGTAGCGGTCGAGCCAGTAGGCGACCGCCTTGAGGGCGACGAAGAAGCCGAGCAGCACCGACAGGTGGCCGGTCGCGGCACCGGTGGCACGCGCGCCGGGGCTGGTGACGCGCAGCCCGCCGTACAGGTAGTGGGTGAGCGCGGCCGCGATCAGGGAGAGGATCGCGGTGGCGAAGCCGAAGCCCAGCAGGAACCGGTACCAGGGCAGGTCGAAGGCGTAGAAGGAGACGTCGAGGTGGAACTGCGGGTCCTTCTGGTGGAAGGGCACGCCGTTGACCCACATCAGCCAGGTGCGCCACTGGCCGGCCGCGGAGGCGCCGGCGATCAGACCGACCAGCGCGGTGACCGCGAGCAGCAGCCACTTCTTGTACGGCGCGATGCCCATCCGGTAGCGGTCCAGGCTCTGCTGTTCCATGGACATGGCGCTCAGCGGCGGCCGCAACCGGTGCGCCAGCCAGATGTTGAAGCCCACCGCGGCCGCCATCAGCAGCCCGAAGACGAAGAACAGCCCGATCTTCGTCCACAGGGTGGTGGTGAACACCGAGGAGTAGTGCACCGACCGGTACCAGAGCCAGTCCGTCCAGAAACCCGCGAACATGGTGAACGCCATGCCGAGTACGGCAAGGACGCCCAGTGTCATGAGCAGGGTCCGGACACGCCGGGACGGGCGGCCCGCTCTGATCCGCGGCCCCGTCGGGCCTCCGCCGCGGTCCGGCATCTGGAAAGCCAAGGTGCGCACCTCGAAGTTCGCTGTTTGATTTCGCTGGTGATCCGCTTTTGTCGCGTCAGGCCCCCTTGTTCGCGGGCCGGACGTGGCCCCCCGTGATCGTGGGGCCACACCTATGCAACTTACTCACGACTTACTCGGTTCCCGATTCCGGCCATGAACGAGGCAGGATTGTGACCATGTCCAACACTCCCATGGCAGCGAACCCGCTCACCCGGGCCGTCCTCGAGATCGACGAGTACGCCTCCGGCCTCGGCTGGGACCAGCCCGCTCGCCTCTTCGCCCTCGTCGACACCGCACGGCTGCGCACCCAGGAACCGGCTCTCGCCGCCCAGCTCGGTCTGGAGGACGAGTCCGTGACCACCGCTCTCACCCCGATCGAGCAGGACGAAGTGCCAACGGACAAGGCGCTGGACGAGTTCCTGGGCACCATCGCCTGGCCGGACGCGGTGGTCGGCTGCGCGCTCACGGTGGAGCGGCTGATGCTGCCGCCGTCCGCCGAGTCCCAGGTCCCGGAGGGGCTGAGCGACGCCAAGCTGGCCAAGTGGGTGGCGCAGCACCCGGACCGCCAGGAGGTCCGGATGACGGTCGGCGTGCTGCGGGACGGCAGCCGCGACTCGGCGGTGCGGCTGCGCGAGAAGGACTCGCCGACGGAGGTCCTCACCGGCCCCGAGCTGGTCCCGGGTCTGGCGGAGGCCCTGCGGGCGACGTTCGCGGACTGAGTCTCCCGCACACACGGTCGTGCGCGGTCGTGGACGGCCGGCACATGGCACCGGGGGCGCCCTCGTCAGGGAGGGCGCCCCCGGGCCTTTCTGATCGTCTGCCGGTCCTCAGCTCTTGGTGCCGCACTTCGGCAGGGCGCCGGTGTCCCCGGCGCGGATGTCCTTGAGGGCGCCGAGGGCGTCGTCGATCGTCTTGACCTTGACCAGGGTGAGACCGCTCGGGGTGTCCTTGGCGGCCTCGGCGCAGTTGTCCGCCGGGGTCAGGAAGTACTGGGCGCCCTTGTCGCGCGCGCCGATGGTCTTCAGCGAGATGCCGCCGATCGGGCCGACCGTGCCGTCGTCGGTGATCGTGCCGGTGCCCGCGACGAACTTGCCGCCGGTGAGGTTGCCCGGGGTGAGCTTGTCGTAGATGCCGAGCGCGAACATGAGGCCCGCGCTCGGTCCGCCGACGTCGGCGAGCTTGATGTCGATGGAGAACGGGAACGTGTGGTCGGTCCCGGCGGAGATCCCGACGATGGCGCGCTTCTCGCCGCTGTCGGTGGAGGCGGTCGTGGTCAGGGTGACCTTCTCGGTCTTGGTGGCCGTCTTGTTCGCCTTCACGGCGGCGGCCTGCTCCTTGGCCGGTACGACCGTGAAGACGACGGCCTCGCCGGGCTTGTGCTTGGTCACCAGCGTGGCGACGTCGGTCGGCTGCTTGACCGCCGTACCGTCGACGGCCTTGATCACGTCACCGGCGTGCAGCTTGCCCTCGGACGGCGAGCCCTTGAGGACCGTCGAGACGATGACCCAGGACTTCACCGGGACGCCCAGCTCCTTCAGGGCGGCGACCTTCGCGCTCTCCTGGGACTCGCTGAACTCCTCGGCGTTCTCCTGGGTGGACTGCTGCTCGGTCTTCCCGTCCGGGTAGAGCGTGTCGTGCGGCACGACCTTGTTGTCGTGCGAGAGCCATCCGTAGACGGCCTCCGCGAGGTTCATCTTGTAGTCGGCGCTGGTGACCCGGACGGTCGTCATGTTCAGGTGCCCGGAGGTCGCGTACGTCTTGTGACTGGAGATCTGCAGCACCGGCTCGCCGCCGTGGTCCCCGAGCGTGTTCACGGTCGGACCGGGGGACATCTCCGAGTACGGCACGGTGATGAGCACTCCGGCGCACAGGAGCGCGATCAGCATCAGGGTGGAGGCGAGCATCGTCGCGGTGCGGCGTGGCATGCAAAGACAGTACGGGACGTGTCTGTCAGCGCACCGTCAGGGCCACCCGTCAGACAAGTCTCAGCTGCCGGAGTGGGACCTCTCCATGGCCTCGCGGAACCGCGCGTATCCGTCGAGTTCGGGCCCGTCGCTCCGGGCTCTCCTGGTCCGATTGGCCCAGCTGCCCCACAGACCGGCGGCGACCGCGGCCACAAGCGGAATCAGCAACCAGACGAGCGCCCCCATGCCGACCTCCCAACCCCATGACCGACCGCGACTGACTGATCAGCAGATTAACCATCCGCACTGACAACGCTCACGCGGGGGGTACGGTTACGCAACCGGAAGCCGGACAGGCGTTCTTCAGCAGGCTCCGACCCATTCCTCCGTCCCATCCGAGAACTTCTGGTGCTTCCAGATGGGCACCTCGTGCTTGATGTCGTCGATCAGCTTCCGACAGGCTTCAAAGGCGTCCCCGCGATGCGCACACGACACGCCGACCACCACGGCGAGATCACCCACCCGCAGGTCCCCCACCCGGTGCACCGCGGCCAGCGCCCGCACCGGATACTCGGCGACGACCTTCTCCGCGATCCGCCGCATCTCGTTCTCGGCGCTGGGATGACACGAATAGCCGAGCGCGTCCACGTCGGCGCCGCCGTCATGATTCCGCACGGTCCCCACGAACAGCGCGATCCCCCCGGCCGCGTCGTCCCCCACGGCCGCGAAGACCTCGTCCACGGAGAGCGCGCTCTCCCGGATCCCGATCAGCCTGACGGGATCTTCGGCACCCAGCTCACCGGGATGATCGTTCACAGCAGCCATACCCCCCATCGTGCCGCAAGCCCGGGACCACATGGAATACGTCCAACACCAGGCACACGCGCGTGCGGCTTTGGAGACTCCTACAGCGCGAGCACTCGTCCACCCCACTCCGCCCTCCAGCCCGTCCGGCACGGGAGGACGAGGCCGTCCGGGCCGAAGCATGGGTCCGGGGGCGGCAGCCCCCGGGGCAGGGGCCGAAGGGGGCCGGCCCCTGGAGGACGGGACGAGTAAGGGCGGCGGAGGCGACACCCCTCAGATCCGCCGCCGGGCCTTCCGCGCGCGCCGTACCACCGCCGCCGCGCCCAGCAGCGCGACCGTCGCGCCTGCCGCGCCCGCGGCCGTCGCGTCCTTACGGCCGAGCCGCCGGCCGACCACCGTGTGCCGCCCGGCCGCCTCCTCCAGCAGCTCGGCGAGCACCTCCTCGTTCGTCCACCCCGGCCGCCACCCGGCGTCGTGCAGTCGGCTGCCGCTCACCACCCACGGATACATCGTGTAGGCGAGATCACCCGCGGGCGACGGCGTCAGCCCGATCCGGTGCAGCCGGGCCGCGGCGCCGAGCGCCACCGCCGACGGCAACTCCATCCGCCGGATCCCGCTGAGCTCCTCGACCTCCTCCTGCTCCAGCCACCCGTCACAGCCGACGGCGAGTTCCCCTTCGACCAACTCCAGCACGGCGTACTCCAGCGCGCTGCACAGGTCCTCGACGTGACAGAACTGCCAGGCGGGCCTGGAGCCGGCGACGACAAGCAGGCGGGGTGACTCGAAATACCTGGTCAGCGCGGTGTCGGTGCCTCCGACGAGCACCGCGGGGCGCACCACGGTGACATTGAGCCCGGGGTGCGCGCGGGGCGCCCGGCGCCCGAGCCGCTCGATCTCCAGCAGGTCCCCCACGCCGGTGGCCTCCGCCGTGGCGCGCAACTCCGCGTCCTCGGACAACGGCAGCTCGTTGTCCGGGAGCGCGCCGTAGACCATCGCGGAGGTGCACAGCACCACGCGGTGCACCCCTGCCGCGGCCGCCGCGGTCAGCACGGTCTGCGTCCCGCGCACGTTGTAGGCCGTTCGGGCGGCCGGATCGGTCTCCAGGTCCAGGTCGAGTGCGAGATGGACCACCACGTCGGCCCCCCGGAGCTTGTCCGCGATGGCCGGATCCCGCACGTCGAGGATGTGCCACTGGGCGTCCGCGCACTCCCCGCGCCGCTCGTCGATGGCGATGACCTGCTTGATCCCCTCGGACGCGGCCAGCCGCTCGGTGAGCAGCGCGCCGACCCCGGTCGCGGCGCCGGTGACGGCGACGACGGGCCCGCGCACGGCGGCAGGGGTTGACGGGTTTCGCGCTGCGCGAACCTGCGGATCTGGGGAACTCACCGGGCGTCTCCAGCGGTTGTCTTCAGTACGAGCGTGAGTGACGCGTACGTACCAGGTGGCATCCATCCTGCCGCAGGCCGACTGTCGGCGAAGCACCGAGGCCCGATCGGGTCGGGGTGTCTACGCTGGGTGGTGTTGTCGGGCAGCCGCGCCGCCGGAGAGAACCGGTGGCCTTACCAGCCGAGGATTCCCGTGAGTGACACCCCATTCGGTTTCGGCCTTCCGCCGGAGGAGCCGGAAGACGGCGACGAGGGCAAGAAGAAGGACCAGCAGAGCGGCGGTGGGCAGGGACCGGCCGGCCCGTTCGGTTTCGGCACACCCGGGGCCGGCGGCTTCGGCACGCCCGGCGCCGACAATCCGTTCGCCGCCATGTTCGGTTCGCTGAACCCCACCGACCTGGGCGCGGCCTTCCAGCAGCTGGGCCAGATGCTCTCGTACGAGGGCGGCCCGGTGAACTGGGACATGGCCAAGCAGATCGCCCGCCAGACGGTCTCCCAGGGCACCTCGGACGGCGTCAAGGACGCCAGCGTCGGCCCCGCCGAGCGCACGGCGGTCGAGGAGGCCGTGCGGCTGGCCGACCTGTGGCTGGACGACGCGACGTCCCTGCCGTCCGGTTCCGGTTCGGCCGTGGCGTGGTCGCGCGCGGAGTGGGTCGAGGCGACGCTGCCCGCCTGGCAGGAGCTGGTCGACCCGGTCGCCGAGCGGGTCGGCGCCGCGATGGGCGACGTCCTGCCGGAGGAGATGCAGGCCATGGCGGGCCCGCTGATCGGCATGATGCGCTCGATGGGCGGCGCCATGTTCGGCACGCAGATCGGGCAGGCCGTCGGCGTGCTCGCGGGCGAGGTCGTCGGCTCGACCGACATCGGCCTGCCGCTGACCCCGGCCGGCAAGGCCGCGCTGCTGCCGGTGAACATCGAGGCGTTCGGCAAGGACCTGGGCGTGCCGAAGGAGGAGGTGCGGCTGTATCTCGCCCTGCGCGAGGCCGCCCACCAGCGGCTGTTCGCGCACGTGCCGTGGCTGCGCTCGCACCTGTTCGGCGCGGTCGACGGGTACGCGCGCGGGATCAAGGTCGACACGGCCAAGCTGGAGGACGTGGTCGGCCAGTTCGACCCGCAGAACCCCGAGCAGCTCCAGGACGCGCTTCAGCAGGGCATGTTCCAGCCCGAGGACACGCCCGAGCAGAAGGCGGCCCTGGCCCGTCTGGAGACCGCGCTGGCCCTCGTCGAGGGCTGGGTCGACGCGGTGGTCCACGCGGCCGCGAAGCCGCGTCTGTCGTCCGCCGACGCGCTGCGCGAGACCCTGCGCCGCCGCCGCGCCAGCGGCGGACCGGCGGAACAGACGTTCGCCACGCTGATCGGCCTGGAGCTGCGCCCGCGCCGGCTGCGCGACGCCTCCCGGCTGTGGGCCTCGCTCACCGACGCGCGCGGTGTCGACGGCCGGGACGCGCTGTGGGCGCACCCGGACATGCTGCCGACGGCGAGCGACCTGGACGACCCGGACGGCTTCGTGCACCGCGAGCAGCTGGACTTCTCCGAGCTGGACAAGATGCTCGGCGAGGCGGCCCAGAAGCCCGACCTGCGCAAGAAGGACGACCGGGAAAACCAGGAAGACCAGGAAAAGGGCGACGACACCGAGTGAGCCTGTACGACGACGCGGTCCTCGTCCTCAAGGGGCATGAGGGCCAAGAAGAACTGCGCCAGGCCTACCTGGACCATCTCGCGGCGCACCCCGACGGCATGTGGAAGGCGTGTCACGCGGGGCACGTCACGGCGAGCGCACTGGTCGTCGACCCCGAGCACGGCCGGGCGCTGCTGACCCTGCACCGGAAGCTGCGGATGTGGCTGCAGATGGGCGGCCACTGCGAGCCGGGGGACGTCACGCTGGCCGCGGCGGCCCTACGGGAGGCGACCGAGGAGTCCGGGATTCCGGGGCTGACGCTGCTGCCGGGCGGCCCGGTGCGCCTGGACCGGCACCCGATCCCGGCGCCGTGCCACTGGCACTTCGACGTCCAGTACGCGGCCGTGGCCCCGCGGGGCGCCGCCCACGCGATCAGCGACGAGTCCCTGGAGCTGCGCTGGTTCGCCTACGACGAGGTCGCGGAGGTCGCCGACGACTCGGTCGTACGACTGCTGGAACAGACCCGCGCGCGGCTCTGAACCGAGGACCTGCGTAAGGGGCGCCTGCTGTGGCGTGCGCCCCTTACCTCGTGGGTCTTCTCGGGACTCCGCGGGCCGTCAGCTCCAGACGTTCCCCTGGTTCATCCCGCGCGCGCCCTGCTGGCCCATCCCGAACTGGGCCGCGATGCCCTGGCCGATCTGGGCGCTCTGCGGCGGGAGCAGTTCACTCGGCTGGACCAACGCGAAGCCACTTCCCATGAAGCTGAGCTCCCAGCCCTCGCCGGTGTTGCCGCGACGCCGCCACACGCCCGAGGAATGCGTCTGGGCCTGCATCTGGACGCGCAGCCCGGTGGACCAGGCGACGATCGCGTCGGCGTCGCAGTTGACGTACTTGTCGGGCGTGACCTGCATCAGCAGCGGCGCGCCGGAGGTCATCAGGGCGACCTTGCCGCGGCCGGTGATGTTGAGCTGGTACTTCCCGGAGCCGGAGATGCCGTAGAGGCTGTCCACGGCGACCACCTCGTAGTGCAGCGAGGAGTCCATGGCGAGGACGTAGCCGCTGTCCACGGTCAGTCCGTCCTGCTCGACGTCCAGGACGTGGACGTGCTGGGCGAGGTTGGCGAAGTAGACCGTGCCCTGCCCGTGGCAGCGCATCAGGTCCAGGCCCTCGCCGGTGTACGCACGCGCGCGTGCCTGCTGGTTGTTCGTGTACTCGGCGTCGAACTCGACGAGCCCCTGGTAGGCGACCATCGTGCCCTTGCGGGCGAGGATGTCGTCGTGGCCCTCCAGGACGACCCGCAGCATCTGCTTGTTCTGCAGGCTGTAACGGTCCCGGACCTGGGAGTCGTTGTGCGCGAAAAGCGGGCTCTGCATGATTCTCTGACTCCCCCTCAGCCCCGGAAACGAAGGCGGTCGGTGCTGTCCTCGCTGGGCTGGACGACGACGATGCCCTGCCCGGAGAAGGCCATCTGGTAAGCCTCGCCGCTGCCCCGGCCGATCAGGGACTGCGCCTTGAAGCTGCGCTTGCCCTTCACCTTGAGGTTCGGCGACCAGGCGACCAACGCGTCCGGGTCGACGTACGTCTCGTCCTCGCCGCCGCCGCAGTCGACGACGATCGGCTTGCCCCGCGAGGTCAGCGCGACCCAGCCCTGCCCGGAGATCTTGGTGTTCCACAGGCCCTGACCGGCGAACTTCGCCAGCCCCTTGACCCGCTCCACACCCCAGGTGAGGTGCGCGTCGAAGGCGAGCAGGTTGGTGGCGTTGACGGAGATGCCGTCGCCGTTGAGGTTGATGACGACGACATCGGCGCCGTAGTCCGCGAGGTAGAGCAGTCCGTCGCCGGAGCACTTCATCAGGGGCGCGCCCTCGCCGGTCATCCAGTCACGGGCGATCTGGCGCACGGCCGGCGGGTTGGGCTCGTACTGGACGAAGCCCTCGTAGGCGACCATCGACCCCACGCGCGCGAGGAGGTCGTTCCCGGTCTGCATGGCGACCTTCAGCATGTTGTTGCCGTGGTTCTCCATGCGGGCGGTGACGGGTGCGGGGGCGTAGCCCGCGAGCGGCTGGTTCATGACGGGCTCCCTCAGACCTCGTACGGCTGGACCACGATGAAGTTGCCGGGGGCGCCCCGGAACTGCAGGTTGACGCTCTCGCCGGTGTCGCCCGGGTAGGCGTTGCGACGCATCCGGACCTGGCTGGAGACGATCACCTGGGAGGCCGCCGACCAGGCGACCACGGCGTTGCAGTCGGCGAACGTCGTCGGCGTCACGGGCAGCACGACGGGCGTGCCGTGCGTCTTCACGACGATCGTGCCGGTGCCCTGGAACTGCATCGTGAACAGCGCGCCGCCGGGGATGCCGTGGCCCTCGATCCGGCGGACCTCGTACTGGAGGCTCTCGTCGAAGGCGAGGACGCTCTCGGCGGAGACACAGATCGCGTCGCCCTGGAGCTCCACGGGGTGCAGATGCGCGGAGTTCTCGGCGAGGAACACCTGGCCTTGGCCGGTGCAGCGCATCAACTGCATCTCCTGGCCGGTGGCGTTGCCCACGATCCGGCCGGCGAATCCGGCGCCCTTGTAACCGAAGTCGACCTTGCCCTGGTAGAGCACCATGCTGCCCTGCCGGGCCAGCACCGGCTGGCCTCCCATGCCCAGGTCGACCCGGACGAGCTTCTTGTTCTGCTGCGTCCAGCGCTGCCCGGTGGGCGTCTCCTTGAACTGCTGGAGCGCCGCGCCGACTCCGGCCCCTTTCGCGGGAGCGCCCTGCGGGACTCCGTAGGCCTGCTGGCCGGGAACCTGTCCGAACGACGGCTGCTGGCCGTAGCCCGGGGGCGGGGTCGGGGCCTGGGGTGCCTGGGGGTAGCCGGGCGGCGAGGGCGAGGACTGCGGAGCCGCCGGGGGCTGGCCGTAGCCGGGCGGCATGGGCGCGCTCGGGGCGGGCGGCTGACCGTAGGGCGCGGGGGCCGGGGACGGGGGCGGCACGGTACCGGGAGCGGGCGGGGCCAGCGGGGCGATGACGGTGGGGGCGCCGTGCACGTTCGGCGCCGGCACGGGGCCGGGTGCCGGGGGCGGCGTGAAGCCCTGGCGGGCGGGGGCCGGGGCTGGCGCGGGGGCCGCCGGGGCGGGCGTCGGCGCGGGGCTCGAAGCGGGCGCGGACGGGGCGGCGAACGCGGGCGGCGCGAATCCGGGCGCGGGCCCGGCCTGCGACGGCTGCGGCGCGGGCGCGACGGGCGCCTCCTCCTCCATCACCTCGCCGCCGAAGTTCTTCAGCAGCGCGTCCAGACCGCCGTCGAAGCCCTGGCCGACGGCGGCGAAGCGCCACACGTCCTTCAGATAGAAGTCGCCCAGCATCACGGCGCGTTCGGTGGAGAACTCCGAACCGTTGAAGGAGTACCGGGCCACCTCCTCGCCGCCCGCGACGATCCGGATGTATCCGGGCGCGACCTGGGACATCTGCCCGGCGCCGTCAAGGGTCGCCGTGAACGCCAGCTTCTGGATCCGCGGCGGGATCCGGTCCAGCGTGACCCGGAAGGACTCCGTGTCGCCCGCCTGCGCACCCAGCAGTTGGATGGACTCCTCGGGTGACTTCGGCTGGTTGAAGAAGACGAAGTACCGGTCGTCCGACAGCCGCTCGTCGGCGTCCAGACCGAAGCAGCTGATGTCGAAGGTCAGTCCGGGCCCGGCGATCTGCACGCCTACGTACAGATCCGTGCCCGCCGTCAGGTCACTGATCCTGGCCTTGTGGCCGCGTTGGAATTCCCTGGCCATGCGCTACGACCGTCCCCCATCCCGAATGTGAGTGCGTCGCGCCAGGCTAACGGCTAACTCGGACATCGGAGGAAGTCGGTACAGACCCGGTACACAACCGGGCTCAGCGGCCCCGAAGGGCGCGTTTGCCGGGAGCGTCACTCATCGCGCGCGCCGGGCGCATGGGGCAGCCGGTCGGCGGCGACCACCCCTTCGAGGTAGCCCCGGGCCCGCTCGGTCCGCGGATACGCCTCCAGGAGCCGCCAGAAGTCGGGGCCGTGCCCGGGCACCAGCAGATGGGCCAGTTCATGGCAGAGGACATAGTCGACGACGTACTCGGGCATGCCCTGGAGCCGGTGCGACAGACGGATGCTGCCCTCGGCGGGGGTGCAGGAACCCCAGCGGGTGTTCTGGTTGGTGACCCAGCGCACCGAGGCGGCCCGGGCCCGGCCGTCGAAGTACTGGACCGACAGCCGCTCGGCGCGCTCGGCCAGTTCGGCGTCGCCCAGCACTCGCTTGCTCTCCTGGGCGGCGAGCTTGTTGAGCATGACGGTCACCCAGCGTTTCTCCTCCGCCTCGGACATCCGGGCGGGGATCAGCACGACGGTGCGATCGCCCTCGCGGTACGCGGAGACCGTCCGGCGGCGCCGGGCGCTTCTGCGCACCTCGATCGCGCTCACCCCCAGGCCGCTGGGCGGCTGGCTCGTCAAGCTGCGCTGTGGCTTTCCGGCGCGGTGCAGTGGGTCGGCGGGCACGCCCCGACGTTACCCGCTGCACACGGGGGAAGTCCCGGGTCCGGGACGGTTCGATGCCGATCCCCCACCATGCGTTTGATTTGTACGACGAATACCCACCGCCTGTGGACAACTTTCGACGTCGGCCGGGCGGGCCGGGCATGCTGGCAGTCGTCGGCGGAGCGCGACCGGCTCGACCGGCAGACGGGGATCTTCCTTGACCTTTCGAAAGCTACGGGGGACTGTCATGCATCCGTTGGTGAAGCCCGCGCTACGGCGCGGCTGGCGTGATCTCAACACCGTGCAGTTCGGGATGACGCCGGTGCACGCGATGACACTCGGGCCGATGGACACGGCGACCGGCAGCTTTCTGGACCTGCTCAACGGCACCCGGGGGCTCGCGCTGCTGCGTACGGAGGGGCGGCGCATGGACCTGCCGGACGGACATGTCGACGCGCTGGTCGAGCGGCTGTCCCGGGCCGGGCTCGTCGACGACGCGCGCGGCGGCGGGCCGGCCGCGGACGCGCTGCGCACGAAGCAGGAGGTCCTGGACCGGCTCGGTCCCGATCTCGCGTCGCTGTCCCTGATCACTCCGGAGCCGGGCGGCGCGATCGGCCGGCTGGCGGCCCGACGTGCCCTGCGGGTGCAGGTCCGGGGCGCGGGCCGGGTCGGTGTGACGCTGGCCGCGCTGCTGTCGGGCGCGGGTGTCGGCGAGGTCGACGTGCGGGACGTGGGTCGCGTCCAGCCGTGGGACGTGGCGCCGGGCGGGCTGCCCGCGGAGGCGGTCGGCGAGCGCCGGGACGAGGCCGCCCGCCGAGTCGTCCGCCGGGCCGCCCCGGACCGCCCGCCGCGCCGCCCGGACCTGCCCGCGGATGAACCCGGCCTCTCCCTGGTGATCATCGCCCCGCGTGACGACGTCCTGGTGCACGCCCCGGACGCGGGCGCCGCCGAGCCGCTCATGGCCTCCGGGACACCTCACCTCTACACGGGCGTCGTGGAGGGCACGGGCGTCGTCGGTCCGCTCGTCCTGCCCGGCGGGACCGGCTGTGCCCGCTGTCTGCACGAGCACCGCTCGGACCGGGATCCGGCCTGGCCGCGCTTGATCGCCCAGTGGCGGTCCGGCCAGGCCCGCCGGGTGGGGGCCTGCGATCTGACGCTGGCGACGGCCGTGGCCGGGCTGGCCGCCGCGCATGCCCTGGCCTTCCTCGACGGGGAGTCGCCGTCCGGCACGGGAGTGCGCTGGGAGGCGTCCGTGCCGGCTCTGCACTGGCATGCGCGGCCGGTCCGGCCGCACCCCGCATGCCCGTGCGGAGCTGCGGAGAAAGCCAAGGGGGGACACTCCTCAACCTACGGGGCCGCGCACGAGACAATGGTGGTGCAACGGCCGTCGGCGGACCGACGAGAGCGCACGGATGCCGCGCGGCCGAATGGGACTTGGAGGGCGCATGTCTGATCTTCCCCGGAAGGCGGTCACCCGGACCGCCAAGCTCGCCGCGCTCCCGCTCGGCTTCGCCGGCCGGGCGACCTGGGGTCTGGGCAAGCGCATCGTGGGTGAGTCCGCGGAGATCGTCAGCCGCGAGCTGCAACAGCGCACGGCGGAACAACTCTTCAAGGTTCTGGGAGAGTTGAAAGGGGGGGCCATGAAATTCGGACAGGCCATGTCCGTCTTCGAGTCCGCCCTCCCCGAGGAGATCGCCGGCCCCTATCGGGCGGCCCTCACCAGACTCCAGGACGCCGCACCGCCGATGCCGACCCGCACCATGCACGCGGTGCTCGCCGAGCGGCTCGGCGAGGACTGGCGGGAGCTGTTCCTGGAGTTCGAGGAGAAACCCGCGGCGGCGGCCTCGATCGGTCAGGTGCACCGGGCGGTGTGGCACGACGGCCGTGCGGTCGCGGTCAAGGTGCAGTATCCGGGAGCCGGTGAGGCCCTGCTGTCCGATCTCGGGCAACTGAGCCGTTTCGCCCGTCTGTTGGGTCCGCTGATCCCGGGTATGGACATCAAGCCCCTGATCGCGGAGTTGCGCGACCGGGTCTCCGAGGAGCTGGACTACGCCCTGGAGGCACAGGCCCAAGAGGCGCACGCGGAGGAGTTCGCGGACGACCCCGACGTGGTGGTCCCCGCGGTGGTGCACCAGTGCGAGCAGGTCCTGGTCACCGAGTGGATCGACGGAATACCGCTCTCCGAGATCATCTCGGAGGGTACCCAGGAGCAACGTGACCGGGCCGGTCAGCTCCTGGCCCGGTTCCTGTTCTCGGGCCCGGCCCGCACCGGCCTGCTGCATGCCGATCCGCACCCGGGCAACTTCCGTCTGCTGCCCGGTGGGCCGGAGGACGAGGAGGAGTGGCTCCTGGGCGTGCTGGACTTCGGCACGGTCGACCGCCTGGCGGGCGGCCTGCCCACCCCGATCGGCGACTCCCTGCGGATGACACTGGACGGAGACGCGGAGGCGGTCTACGAGCTGCTGCGTGCCGAGGGGTTCGTCAAGGACTCCATAGAGCTGGACCCCGACGCCGTCCTGGACTATCTGCTGCCGATCATCGAGCCGGCGGAGGTCGACGAGTTCACCTTCACCCGCAACTGGATGCGCAGCCAGGCGGCCCGTATCGCCGACCCCCGCAACCCCGCCCACCAGCTGGGCAAACAGCTCAACCTGCCACCGGCCTACCTGCTGATACACCGGGTGACCCTGAGCACCATCGGCGTGCTCTGCCAGCTGGGCGCGACGGTGCGGCTGCGGGAGGAACTGGAGGCGTGGCTGCCCGGGTTCGTACTCGAAGAGGCCGAAGAAACCGTGGAAGCCGTGGAAGCCGAGGGAGCCGAGGGAGCCGAGGAGGCGGAGGCGGTCGTGGAGGCGCCGTAGGGCCGCAGCGGGGGTGATGATCACCACCAGGACGAGTCGAGCCGGCCCTCGATCGCTCTGAGGTTCTCCCTGGAGCAGGTGTCGCAGAAGAACCGGCGGACGCCGTGCTCCACGGAGCAGGTCCAGGTGGTGGGCCGGGGGCCGTCGGCCGGGGTGCCGCAGCGGGCGCACACAGGAGGGCGGGGCTCCGGGGCGGCCCCACCGTGATCACTGCCTCCGGGAAGACTCGTCACCCGGCGACGATAACGCCGCGGTGCGCGGATCCGCGGGCACAACGCACCGCGGGGGCCGGTCCGTTCGGCCGGACCGGCCCCCGCGTGAGGCTTTCGCCTCCCTCAGCCGGGAGGCCACCGCTTCAGGTGTTCGGGATCACTGCATGACGGCCATGGCGAGCGCACGGCGGGCGCGCATCGAGGCGCGCTCGGCCCGGCGCTGCATCCGGCGAGCGGCCGCCAGGCGCGCGGCCTGCCGTCCCCGCTCGGCCTCTTGCAGTCGCTCGTGCATATGCGCACGAGCCAGGGCTTCTGGGATGAGTTGCATTTCGCGGGTCCTGTTCTGACGCGAGCCGGTGGTCGTACCGGCGGTGGTGAAGTCTCGGATCGCGGAGCCGGTGGGCTCGCTGGTGGACGGCTTCATCGGGGCCTGCTTCTTGGGGTCGTGCGTGAGGGGGCGGTCGATCGTTCCTTGGATGTTCATGCCGTGACCGGGTTCTTGCGCGGGCGGCCACGCGGCCGCTTCCGGGCGACGACGACACCCTGGACGAACAGCTCGCCACCCCAGACACCCCAGGGCTCACGCCGCTCCTTGGCACCGGCGAGGCAGGCCTCGATCAGCGGGCAGGTGCGGCAGAGGGACTTGGCGTACTCGACGTCCGCCGGCGACTCGGCGAAGAAGACCTCCGGGTCGTAGGAACGGCAGGGGACGGGCACGCCGAGGTTCTCGATGGCGTCGTCGAGCGCGGTGAGCGCGGTGAGCGGGAGCAAGGTGGAGTCCTCCGTGAGGCCGGGCGGGGGGATCGTTTCGGAAGGCGGTACGGACGGGGCGTGCGCTTCGAGTTGCACGGCTGTTCTTCCTCGTCTGGTCGTGCCGGTCGGGTTGGACCGGTTGGCGGCTGGTACCGGGTTCTGCTCTTGCCCCGAGGCCCCTTCGCCCGTCCGTCCCTGTGGTGGGGACAAACAGAAGGGCCGCGGATCCCGGATGGGGTTCCGCGGCCCTGAAGGCGCCGGCCTGATCGATCAGGCTGGATCACTCCAGGGTTCTGGCCCACGGAAGGCCCACATCAGGTGGTGCTGCGTCGTCTGCTTCCGGCTTCCGGCACCGGCTGCCGTAAAGGCATAGGCCTTTGCCTGTGCCGCTACTGCTTCCAGTGCCTCAGTCGGTCGCTCATTGCGCTCACGGACGGGGAGGCCCGCGAGAGAAACGGAGGACGCCGGACGCACGGCAGGAATGCCGGACACACCGGTGCCCAGGTTCGAGACGCCGAGCATGCACAGGGAGACGGCCGAGAGATCGGTCATTTTGGCCGCGCTGATGTTGGTCTTGATGCTGATCACTGGACTCGCCTCCTCTCGGCGTCTAGGGGACTGGGATGAGCCAGTCCACTCGGATATGCAAGTACAACACGGAACCGGGCCTTCGAGAAGGCCGCCGCTTCCGTGCCTAGAACCTATGGGGATTGCTGGGGCATGCGCAAACTATTTTTTCGACGAGTTGGCATCAGTCCCCCTCGGCCCCTCCCCCGGGCTGCTGGCCTGCGCAGATGGCCAGGACATCGGCTCCGTAACGGTTGAGCTTACGCATGCCCACGCCGGGGATGCGGGCCAACTCGCGGTCGTCGTCGGGCGCGCTCTCCGCGATGGCCATCAGCGTCCTGTCGGTGAAGACGCAGAAGGCGGGCTGGCCGCTGAGCCGTGCCTGGTCCGCGCGCCACTCCCGCAGCCGCTCGTAGAGCCCCTCGTCCATGTCGGAGGGGCAGTTGTCGCAGCGCATCAGTTTCATCTCGCCGGCGTCGGTGAGAGTGCGCCCGCAGACCCGGCAGCGGGCGGGGGTGCGCTGGGTGCGCCGGGGCGCGGCCACGGGGCCGCCGGTGAAGCCGCGTTCGACGCCTCCGGAGCCGGTGCCGGAGCCACGGCCGACGGTGCCGGTGGAGCCGGGGCGCAGGCCGTCCAGGAAGTGGCTGGGCCTGCGGTTCGGGCGGCCACCGGGGGTGCGGGAGAGGGACCAGGAGACATGGAGCCGCTCTCTGGCGCGGGTCACACCGACATAGAGGAGACGGCGTTCCTCCTCGATCTGCTCGTCGGTCTTCGCATAGGTGATCGGCATCATGCCCTCGGCGACACCGACCAGGAAGACGACGTCCCACTCCAGGCCCTTCGCCGAGTGCAGGGAGGCGAGGGTGACGCCCTGGACGGTCGGGGCGTGCTGGGCACTCGCACGCTCGTCGAGTTCCGCGACGAAGTCGGCGAGGGTGGCGGTGGACCGGCCGGCGGTGACGTCGTGCGCCAGGTTGACCAGAGCGGCCAGTGACTCCCAGCGCTCCCGGACCGCGCCGGAGCCGGCCGGGGGCTCGGTTGTCCAGCCCTCTCCGGAGAGGACCGCGCGCACCTGGGAGGGCAGGTCCACGGTGTCGTCGAGCAGCGCGTCATTGCCACCGAAGCGGGCCGCGGCGCGCAGGGCGACACCCGCCTTGCGCACCTCGGGCCGGTCGAAGAACCGCTCGGCACCGCGCAGCTGGTAGGGCACCCCGGCGTCGGCGAGGGCCTGCTCATAGGTCTCGGACTGGGAGTTGGTGCGGAACAGAATGGCGATCTCGGCGGCCGGGACCCCGGCGTCGACCAGTTCGCGGATACGGCGGGCGGCGCCCTCGGCCTCGGCGGGCTCGTCGGCGTACTCGGTGTAGACGGGCTCGGGTCCCGCGGGGCGCTGGGAGATCAGTTCCAGACGGTGGTCGGCGGCGCGGCCGTGGGCCTGGGCCAGCAGGCCGTTGGCGAGGTGGACGACCTGGGGTGTGGAGCGGTAGTCGCGGACCAGCTTGACGACGGTGGCCCCGGGGTGGCGGGTGCGGAAGTCGAGCAGATGGTCGGGGGTTGCTCCTGTGAACGAGTAGATGGTCTGGCTGGCGTCGCCCACCACGCACAGGCTGTCGCGGTCGCCGAGCCACAGCTCCAGCAGGCGTTGCTGGAGGGGGCTGACGTCCTGGTACTCGTCGACGACGAAGTGCTGGTACTGGGCGCGGACCTGCTCGGCGATGTCGTGCCGGTCCTGCAGGACCGCGACGGTGAGCAGCAGGACGTCCTCGAAGTCGATGACCGCGCGGTCCCGCTTGAGGTCCTCGTAGACGGAGTAGATCTGGGCGATCTCGGCAGGGTCGCGGGGGGCCTCGCGGCCGGCCTTCACGGCGGCGGGCGCATAGTCGGCGGGGACGGTCTGGGTGACCTTGGACCACTCGATCTCGGCGGTGACGTCCCGCAGCTCGCCCCGGTCGAGGCGGATACGGCAGGCGGCGGCGGCGTCGGCGACCAGCTGGACCTTGCGGTCGACGAGCCGGGGCAGCGAGCCGCCGATCGCTTTCGGCCAGAAGAACTGGAGCTGGCGCAGCGCGGCCGAGTGGAAGGTGCGGGCCTGCACCCCCTGGGCGCCGAGCTGGCGCAGCCGGCCGCGCATCTCCCCGGCGGCACGGTTGGTGAAGGTGACGGCGAGCACGCTGGACGGCTGGAGAATGCCGGCCCGCACCCCGTAGGCGATCCGGTGGGTGATCGCCCGGGTCTTGCCGGTACCGGCTCCGGCCAGCACGCACACCGGACCGTGCAGGGCGGTCGCCACCTCGCGCTGCTCGGGGTCGAGCCCTTCGAGGACCGCGTCGGCACAGTCCGGTACCTGCGGGAAGAGGGAGGAGTGCGTTGCTGCTGTCACACGGCCATGCTGCCAGGTCGCCCGAGACTGCTGTGCCGGTTGTCCACAGGCAGCCCCTTGCGGTCGTACTAATGCGGCAGGTGTCACCCGGGGGCCGCCGCTGTGGGGAATGGCGGGCGGGCCGCGTACGTTCCTCTCCTGGATGACCTTCCCCGACCTGCCGAAGGAGCGCGAGCGAGATGCAGGGCACTGTGACGATGTACAGCACCACGTGGTGCGGCTACTGCCGCCGGCTGAAGAGCCAGATGGACCGCGAGGGCATCGCGTACACCGAGATCAACATCGAGCAGGACCCGGAATCGGCCGCGTTCGTGGAGAAGGCGAACGGCGGGAACCAGACAGTTCCCACGGTCCTCTTCGGCGACGGCTCGACGCTGACGAACCCCTCGCTGGCCCAGGTCAAGCAGAAGATCAGCGCGTAGTTTTCCTTCGCGTTCTTCGCGTGCTTCGCGTTCTTCGCGTCCTCCGCGTTTTTCGCACAAGGCGGTTCCTGATGTGGTTCAGGGGCCGCCTTCGCGCGTGTCGCCCGGCTTGTCCCACACCAGGGTGTAACGCCACAGCAGCCGGCGCCGGTAACGGCGTCCGGGGAGCAGGTGTGCGGTGGCCCTCCGGACCTCTTTCCAGGTCATGATCGGGTCCTCGACGGGCATACCGGACGGACCCTGCGTGCCGCCGTTCCTGCGCGCGGTCAGCCGCGCCGTGAGGACCCCGCACCCGCTGATCATCCAGTCGACGGGAGTGCGGTCGTAGGCCATGCCGACGATGACCAGCCGGCCGCCGGGAGCGAGCAGCCCCACCAACCGTTCGATCGCGTCGTCGAAGGGCGTGTGGTGGAGGACGGCGACCGCGCTGACGAAGTCGTAGCTCCCCTCGTCGAGGAGCGCGCCGTCGAGATAATCACCCTCCAGGAAGGTGACGTTTCCCCCGTCCCGTTTGTGCGCCAGCCGGATCATCTCCGGTGACCGGTCCACGCCGGTCACCGACTCCGCCCTGGCCGCGAGCCTGGCGGCCAGCAGGCCGTCACCGCAGCCGACATCCAGTGCGGAACGGCAGCCGGGCGGCACGGCGTCCAGCACCACCGGGTGGTAGTGGACGTTGTGGTTCCAGTAGGTGGCGTGGGTGTCGGTCATCAGCCGAGTCGCCGTCTCAGACGAAGCTCCTGGTAGGCAGCGGCTTCCCGTACCACATCTCGATCAGCCGGGCCGCGATGGAGATCCCGTACGGCGGCAGGACGTCGCCGGAGTCGAAGGCGGCGCCCAGTTCGTCGCGGGAGAACCAGCGGGCCTCGTGGATCTCGTCGCCGTCGACGTTGATCTCGGTCGAGGTCGCGCGGGCCATGAAGCCGAGCATGAGGCTGGACGGGAACGGCCAGGGCTGGCTGGCGACGTACTCGACGGGGCCGACGGTGACCCCGGCCTCCTCGAAGACCTCCCGGCGCACCGCCTGCTCGATGGACTCGCCGGGTTCCACGAAGCCGGCGAGCGTCGAGAAGCGGCCCTCGGGCCAGTGGACCTGGCGGCCGAGCAGAATGCGGTCGTCCTCGTCGGTGACGGCCATGATCACGGCCGGGTCGGTGCGCGGGTAGTGCTCGGCGCCGCAGGCCGGGCAGCGGCGGATGTGGCCGGCGGCGGCGATCACCGTGCGCTCGCCGCAGCGGGAGCAGAAACGGTGGGTGCGCTGCCAGTTCTCCAGGCCGACCGCGTGCACCATCAGGCCCACGTCACGCGGCGACAGCAGCAGCCCCGCCTCGCGCAAGCCGGCCGGGCGCGCGGACTGGTCGATACGGCCGGGCAGGGCGTCCTTCTGGAGCGCGAAGTAGCTGACGCCGTCCTCGTCGGTGCCCAGGAAGTAGCGGTGCGCTTCGGTGAGGGGGGCCTCGAAGGACGGGGTCATGACGAGTTCGGTACGGCCTTCGGGCGTCTCGTCGATGAGGACCTGGCCGCCGGAGACCACGAAGCAGCGGGTGTCGGGGTGGCTCCACGCCGCCGCGAGCCAGGCCTCGTCGAGCCGGTGGTGGGCGGCGCGGTCGATGCCGCTCGGGGCGGTGAGCGAGATGGGTCGGTCGGCGGTGTGGTCGGTCCAGGTGGTCACGGGTGCTTCCAACTCCCCCAGTGCAACGGATGTTTCAGCGGGCGGTTCAGCGGGACGAAGGGTGGGAGGAGACCGGGTCGGGCGGGGACAAGGCGGGTGGGGCGGCCCTTCCAGTGTGCCCCGCGCGCGATGTCGCTCCGGACGGCGCGGACGGGTCACGGGGCATGGCGCCAGTTCTCGGCCAGGTCAGCCCACAGGTAGGCGCTGGTCTCGACGCCCTTGAGGAGAAGGTCCAGCTCGACCTTCTCGTTCGGGGCGTGCCAGCCGTCGGAGGGGACGGAGATGCCCAGGAAGAGGACGGGTGCGCCGAGGACGTCCTGGAGATCCGCGGCGGGCCCTGAGCCACCCGAACGGGTGAACCGGACCGGTCCCTCGAAGGCGCGGCCCATGGCGCGGGCCAGCGACTGCAGGCCCGGGTGGTCGAGCGGGGTCAGGCACGGGCGGGTGGCCGGCAGGAAGGTGATCTCGGCGCGGATGCCGGCGGGGATGCGCTCGGTGGCCCAGGCGCGGACGGCCTTCTCGATGTGGTCGGGCTCCTGACCGGCGACCAGCCGGAACGACAGCTTGACCATGGCCGAGGACGGGATGATCGTCTTGCTGCCGGGGCCCTGATAGCCGCCGCCGATGCCGTTGACCTCGGCGGTGGGGCGGGCCCAGATGCGCTCCAGGGTGGTGTGCCCGGCCTCGCCCTCGGTGGCGTACGAGTGCGCTTCGCGCAGCCAGCCCTCCTCGTCGAAGGGCAGCTCGGCCCACAGCTCCCGCTCACGGTCGCTGAGCTCGACGACGCCGTCGTAGAAGCCGGGAATCGCCACGCGCGCGTGCTCGTCGTGCAGCGCGGCGACCAGGCGGGCCACGACGGTGGCCGGATTGGGGACGGCGCCGCCGAAGGCTCCGGAGTGGATGTCCTGGTCGGGGCCGTGCAGGACGATCCCGCACTCGACGAGGCCGCGCATGCCGGTGCAGACCGTGGGGGTGTCCTCGGACCACATGCCGGTGTCGGAGACGATCACGGTGTCCGCGGCGAGCCGGTCCGCGCGTTCCTCGACGAGGGCCCGGAAGTGCGGGGAGCCGGACTCCTCCTCGCCCTCGATCAGCAGCTTCAGGTTGACGGCGGGTGCGGTGCGGCCGGTGGCGGCGAGGTGGGCGCGGACGCCGAGTGTGTGGAAGAACACCTGGCCCTTGTCGTCGGCCGCCCCGCGCGCGTGGAGGCGGTTCTCCCGGACGACGGGCTCGAAGGGGTCGCTGTCCCAGCCGTCCGCACGGGCGGCGGGCTGTACGTCGTGGTGGCCGTAGACGAGGACCGTGGGTGCCTCGGGGTCGCCCGCGGGCCATTCGGCGAAGACGGCCGGGGCGCCCGGTGTCTCCCAGACCTCGGCGGTCGGGAAACCGGTCTCCTTGAGTGCGGCGGCGAGCCAGTCGGCGCTGCGGCGGACATCGGCGGCGTGTTCGGGCTGGGCCGACACGGAGGGGATGCGCAGCCACTCGGCGAGGTCGTCGAGGAAGGCGGCACGGTGCCGCTCGATGTACGTACGGACAGCGCTGTCCGGGGTCTGGCTCATGGTCACGAGCCTATCGGCCCACGCCGACATCCTCGGCGGGCGGTTCGTCACACTCGGCTTGCCCGACGGCTTGCCCGACGGCTTGCCCGACGATCAGCCTTTCCAGGGCGGCCCGGTCGGGCAGCCCCTCCGGTCGCTCGACCTCACCGGTGCGGACGTGCACGAACGCGGCCGTGACCGACTCGGGGGGCACGCCCTGCTGCTCGGCCCAGCCGATCCGGTAGATCGCGAGCTGGAGCGGATCGGCGGCCCGGGTACGGCTGGTCTTCCAGTCGACGATCTCGTACGTCGCCTCGTCACCGTGCCCGGTCCGGTAGACGGCGTCGATGCGGCCCCGTACGACCCGGCCGGCGAGGGCGAGCTGGAAGGGTGCCTCCACGCGGTAGGGCGTGCGGTGGGCGTACTCGGTGCGTTCGAAGGCCTCCTTGAGGGCTTCGAGGTCACGTTCGTCGGCGATCTCGGCGTCGCTTCCGGGCAGCTCGTCGGGCTCCAGCATGGGCAGGGTGAGCTCTTCGAAGCGCGCCTCGACCCAGGCGTGGAATCGGGTGCCCCGGCGTGCGGCCGGTTGTGGTGGGCGCGGCATGGGGCGCGCGAGTTCCTGCGCGAGCCCGTCCGGGTCCTCGGCGAGCCGCATCAGCTGGGTGGCGGAGAGCGCGGCCGGCAGGGGGACGTCCGTGATGCTCCGGCGGGCGCGCAGCAGCTCGCCGGTGAGGGCGTCGAGGTCGCGGTCCCAGGAGGCGATGGCGCGGGCCTCCTCCGGGGTGAGGGGGGTGGGTTCCGGGGGGCGTGTGCGCTCGGGCTCCGGCACGCGCGCGTGGCCGGGGTCCGGGAGGCGTGCCTGATCGGACTCCGGCATGCGTACCTGCTCGAGGTCCGGGGTGCGGGTGTGGTCCGGTCCCGGGGTGCGGGTGTGGTCCGGTCCCGGGGTGCGGGTGTGGTCCGGTCCCGGGGTGCGGGTGCGGTTCGGTCCCGGGGCGCCTTCGTGCTCCGGCGTGCGCGGGGGCGTGCGCTCGGCGCGCGTGGCCTGGTGCGGGACCGTGGGGCGGTCGGCGCTCCAGGATTCCCAGTCGGCGGAGTGCTCCTCGGGGACGTCGTCCGCGTAGGGGTCGGGCTCCTCGTCGTCGGGCGGCGGGGGCCACTCCGGGTCCTCGTGGGCGCCGGGGGCGTGGCCGGCCGCGAGGTGGCCGTCGTCCCCTGTGGTGAGCGCGTCCAGGTGGGCGAGGACGGTCTCGGCGGCCGCGCGGCGACGGGCGAGGGCGGCCTCGTCCAGGGGCAGCGGCCACACCTGGTCGACGCTGGACGTGTGCAGGGCGGGGTTCTCCTCGTCGTCCTCCGGTCGGTCTGCCCAGGCCTCGATCTCGCCGTGTCCGGTGGCGCAGTGGTCGTACAGGGCCTGCAGGAAGTCGGAAGGGCCGCGCGGTTTCTTCTGGCTGGGGCCCCACCAGTGGCCGGACCCGAGGAGCAGGGAGCGGGGCCGGGTGAACGTGACGTAGCCGAGGCGGAGCTCTTCGGTGTGCTGGTGGTCCTTCATGGCCTCGTGGAAGGCCTTCATGCCCCGCGAGTCCCAGGCCTCGACGTCGGGCAGCGTGTCGGTGTCGCCGCGCAGGGCGTGCGGGAGCACCTTGGCCTGGGCGGTCCACTTCTCACGCCCCTGGCTGCTCGGGAAGGTGCCCTTGACCAGGCCGGGGACGACGACGACATCCCACTCCAGGCCCTTGGACCTGTGCGCGGTCAGCACCTTGACGGTGTTCTCACCGCCGGGCAGG
Organism: Streptomyces sp. NPDC051105; assembly: GCF_040682795.1. Lineage (NCBI taxonomy): Bacteria > Bacillati > Actinomycetota > Actinomycetes > Kitasatosporales > Streptomycetaceae > Streptomyces > Streptomyces sp. NPDC051105. Next base: position 164,796 of record NZ_JBFBBR010000013.1, read on the forward strand.
GCGTTGTCGAGGCCCTTCTCGTACTGGGCGGCGGTGCGCAGGAAGCCGAGGAAGGCGAGCAGGGTCGCCTCCTGGTCGCCGGCCGCGAAAGAGGCGGCGACGTCGAGGAAGTTGGAGAGCGTCTCGCGGCGGCGGGCGGCCAGCGCGTGCGGGGACGCGGACAGTTCCACTTCCAGGCCGGTGACCGCGAGGACGCGGTGCAGGACGTCCATCAGCGGGTCGGACAGGGAGCGGCGCAGCTCGCGCAGTTCGGTGGCGAGGCGGGCGAAGCGCACGCGCGCGTCCGGCGAGAACGGCAGGCCGTCGTCCTGCTGGTCGCCGTCGAACGGCAGCTCCAGGAAGGTGTCCAGGGCGTCCGCGAGGGATATCACCTCGGCGGGGTCGACCCCTTCGACGGCCTCGGCGAGCCTGCGGTCCGGGTCGTCGGCGTCGCCCACGCGCGCGTGGGACACCAGCAGCCGGGCACGGCGGCCCAGGAGGGCGAGGTCGCGGGGGCCGATGCGCCAGCGCGGGCTGGTCAGCAGCCGGACCAGGGAGGCGTTGGCGCCCGGGTCCTGGAGAACCTCGCAGACGGCGACGAGATCGGCCACCTCTGGCAGGTGCAGCAGCCCGGAGAGGCCCACCACCTCGACGGGGACGTCCCGCGCGACCAGGGCGCCCTGGATCTCCGCGAAGTCGGTCGCCGTACGGCACAGGACCGCGATCTCGCCGGGCGCCGTGCCGGTGCGGACGAGGTGGGCCACGGAGTCGGCGATCCAGTCCATCTCCTCGGCGTGGGTGCGCAGCAGGGCGCAGCGGACCGTGCCGTCGAGTTCCGCGCCCGGGGCCGGGCGCAGGGCCGCCACGCCCGCGTGCATGGCGCGCAGCGGTTCGGCGAGGCCGTTGGCGAGGTCGAGGAGGCGGCCGCCGCTGCGGCGGTTCTCGCTGAGCGCCTGGCGGGTGGCGGGGCTTCCGTCGGCGCGCGCGAAGTGCGCGGGGAAGTCGTCCAGGTTGGCGACGGAGGCACCGCGCCAGCCGTAGATGGCCTGGCAGGGGTCGCCGACGGCGGTCACGGGGTGGCCGGTGCCGCCGCCGAACAGGCCCGCGAGGAGAACCCGCTGGGCCACCGAGGTGTCCTGGTACTCGTCGAGGAGTACGACACGGAACTCGTCGCGCAGCAGCCGGCCCACCTCGGGGATGCCGGCCAGCGCGGCGGACAGCGCGATCTGGTCGCCGAAGTCGAGCAGGTCCCGCTCGCGCTTGGCGGTCCGGTAACGGACGACGAGTTCGGCCAGTTCGCGGCGGGCAGCGGCGGTCTCGGGGACCTTGCGCAGGTCGGCGTTGCCGAGCTTGACGGCCGCGAGGGTGTTCAGCAGTCCGGCGTCCCAGGCCCTCAGGTCCTCGGGGCGTACGAGGTGCTCGGCGAGCTCGGAGTCGAGGGTGAGCAGGTCGCCGACCAGGTCGGCGAAGGAGCGGGTGAGGGCCGGATAGGGGCCGGGGGCCTCGCGCAGCACACGCGCGGCGAGCTGGAAGCGGGTGGCGTCGGCGAGCAGCCGGGAGGCCGGCTCCAGGCCGATGCGCAGGCCGTGGTCGGTCAGCAGCCGGCCCGCGAAGGCGTGGTACGTCGAGATGACCGGCTCGCCGGGCGGGTTGTCCGGGTCGATGGCATCGGGGTCGGTGACGCCCGCCCTGACGAGCGCCTTGCGGACGCGCTCGGCGAGCTCGCCGGCCGCCTTGTTGGTGAAGGTGAGGCCGAGGACCTGTTCCGGGGCCACCTGCCCGGTGCCGACCAGCCAGACCACGCGGGCGGCCATGACCGTCGTCTTGCCCGACCCGGCTCCGGCCACGATCACCTGCGGGGCGGGCGGCGCGGTGATGCAGGCCGTCTGCTCCGGGGTGAACGGGATGCCGAGGAGCTCTTTGAGCTGCTCGGGGTCAGTGATGCGGGCGGGCATGCCGTCGAGGCTAACGGTGACCACTGACATCGGTGGGACGGGCGTCGTACGTCACTCGACCACGTGACGCCCTTCGGGCCGCGCGCTGCACGACGCCCGGAAGGCGCAGTGCGTGCAGTGCTGGCCGGTGGTCGGTGTGAACCGTTCGTCGAGAACCTTGCCGGCGGCGGTGGCCAGCAGGTCGCCGACCCACTCCCCCTCCAGCGGCTCCTGGGCCTGCACCTTGGGCAGGGTCTCGCCGCCGTCACGCTGGGCGGCGCCCTGCCGGAGGTGGACCAGTTCGGCTCCGCCGGCCTCCGGGCGTATGCCGTCGAAGGCGTCGTCCACGGCGCCCTCGCGGACCGCGAGCTGGTAGACGGCGAGCTGTGGATGCCGGGCCACCTCGGCCGCGCTGGGCGCCTGTTTGCCGGTCTTGAAGTCGACGACGTAGGCGCGGCCCTCGCCGTCCGTCTCCACACGGTCCATCTGGCCGCGGATGCGCACCTCGTAGTCGCCCGCTGCGAGGCTGACGTCGAAGTCCTGCTCGCTGGCGACGGGGGTGCGTGCGGTGCGGTCCAGGACATGCCATTTCAGGAAGCGTTCGAGCGCCACGCGCGCGTTGTCCTTCTCCTGGGCCGACTTCCAGGGGGCGTCGAAGGCGAGCGCGTTCCACACCGACTCCAGGCGCTCCATGAGGACCGCGAGGTCGGCCGGGGTGCGTCCGGAGGCGACCTCGTCGGCCAGGACGTGCACGACGTTGCCGAAGCCCTGGGCGGTGGTGGCGGGCGCGTCCGCCTTGACCTCTCGGCCCAGGAACCACTGCAGGCTGCAGGTGTTGGCGAGCTGGTCGAGGGCGCTGCCGGAGAGCACGACGGGCTGGTCGCGGTCGCGCAGCGGCACCTTGCTCTCGGTCGGCTCGAACATGCCCCACCAGCGGTAGGGGTGGGCGGAAGGCACCAGGGGGCGGCCGTCGTCGTCGGCGAGCGCGGCCAGCCGGGCCAGCCGCCGGGCGGCGGCCTCCCGCAGCGTGTCGGACGCGCGCGGGTCGACCGTGGTCGCGCGCAGCTCGGCGACCAGGGCGGCCACGGAGAGCGGGCGGCGGGGCCGTCCGGTGACGTCCTGAGGCTCGGCGCCCAGTTCGGTGAGGAACCGGGAGGGCTGGTCGCCGTCGTCCGCGGGAGCCTTCACCGCGGTGACGACGAGGCGCTCACGCGCACGCGTGGCGGCGACGTAGAACAGGCGGCGCTCCTCCGCGAGGAGTGCGCCCGGGGTGAGCGGTTCGGCCAGGCCGTCGCGGCCGATCCGGTCGGCCTCCAGCAGCGAGCCGCGGCGGCGCAGGTCGGGCCACAGGCCCTCCTGGACGCCGGCGACGACGACCAGGCGCCACTCCAGGCCCTTGGAGCGGTGCGCGGTCAGCAGGCGGACGGCGTCGGGGCGTACCGCGCGCCCGGAGAGGGTGTCGGCGGCGATGTCCTCGGCCTCGATCTCCGCCAGGAAGTTCAGCGCGCCCCGGCCGCCGCTGCGCTCCTCCGCGCGGGCGGCGGTGGCGAACAGGGCGCACACGGCGTCCAGGTCCCGGTCGGCGTTGCGGCCGGCCGCGCCGCCGCGCCGGGCGGCGCGTTCCAGGCGTGAGGGCCAGGGCGTGCCGTTCCACAGGTCCCACAGCGCCTCCTCGGCCGTACCGCCGCCCGCCAGGCGCTCCCGGGCCTTCCTGAGCAGCCCGCCGAGCCGCTGCGCACCGCGCGCGTACCCGGGGTCGTGGACGGCCAGGCGCTCGGGTTCGGCGAGGGCCCGCGCGAGCAGGTCGTCCGAGGGCGGCGGCAGGGCGTTGCCGGCCGCCCGCTCCTCGTCGCGCAGGGCGCGGCCGAGGCGGCGCAGGTCGGCTGCGTCCATGCCGGCGAGGGGCGAGGTCAGCAGGGTGAGCGCGGTCTCGGTACCGAGCCAGCAGGGGGCTGCGGCGGTGTCCTCGTCGGTGCCCGCACCCGGGTGTGCCGCTTCCGCCTCGGCCACCGCCCGGAGCGCCGTCAGCAGGGGTGCCACCGCCGGTTCGTGGCGCAGCGGAACGTCGTCGCCGTCGATGTCCAGGGGCACGCCGGCCGCGGTGAGGGCGCGGCGGACCGTCGGGATGGTGCTGGACCCGGCGCGCACCAGGACGGCCATGTCGCTCCAGCGCACGCCGTCCTCGAGGTGCGCGCGTCGCAGGATGTCGGCGATGTTCTCCAGCTCGGTGCCGGGCGTCGGGTAGGTGTAGACCTCGACGCTGCCGCCGTCCCGCGCGGCGGCCAGTTCGCGGTGGGCGCGCACCTTGTCGGTGGGCAGCCGGGTCAGCGGCATCCGCTGGGTCAGCAGGCGGGTCGCGGCCAGCAGGCCGGCGCCGGAGCGACGGGAGGTACGCAGCACCTCGACGGGGGCGGGACGGCCGTCCGCGCGCGCGAAGGCGGACGGGAAGTCCAGGATGCCGTTCACGTCGGCGCCCCGGAAGGTGTAGATCGACTGGTCCGGGTCGCCGAAGGCGACCAGCGTGCGGCCACCGCCGGCCAGGGCGTGCAGCAACCGCACCTGGGCCGGGTCGGTGTCCTGGTACTCGTCGACGTACACGGCGTCGTAGCGGCCGACCAGGTCCAGGGCGACCTCGGGGCGCTGGGTGAGCAGTACCGCGCGGTGCACGAGTTCGGCGTAGTCGAGGACGCCCTGCAGGTCGAGGACGTCGAGGTACTCGGCGAGGAAGGCGGCCGCGGCCCGCCAGTCGGGGCGGCCGATACGGCGGGCGAAGGCGTCCAGAGCGGCCGGGTCCAGCCCCAGTTCGCGGCTGCGGGCGAGCACCGCGCGGACCTCGTCGGCGAACCCCCGGGTGGTCAGGCAGGCACGCAGTTCGTCGGGCCAGCGCACCGGGTCGAGCCCGAGCCGCTCCAGCTCGGCCTGGCCGGCCAGCAGCTCGCGGACGGTGACGTCCTGCTCCGGGCCGGACAGCAGCCGCAGCGGGTCGACGAAGAGATCGCTGTCCTGGTGGGCGCGGATCAGGGCGTAGCAGTACGAGTGGAAGGTGGTCGCCCGGGGCGCGCGGGCCGCGCCGACGCGCAGGGCCATGCGGTCGCGCAGCTCGACGGCGGCCTTGCGGCTGAACGTCAGCACCAGGATCCGCTCGGGGTCTTCGCCGCGGGCGATCCGCGCGGCCACCGACTCCACGAGGGTGGTGGTCTTCCCGGTGCCGGGACCTGCGAGGACGAGCAGCGGTCCGGCCTCGTGGTCAACCACGGCGCGCTGCGCGGCGTCCAGACGAGGGGGATCCGCATCGGCCGGCGGGGTACGCACCAGCCGGTAAGCGCCACGGGTCCCCTGTCGCACCTGGAGGTGCGACAGGCGCCGGGTGGAGGAAGAGGAGCTCACGTGGTTCGCCGGTCCTGGTGGGTGTGCTGGTTGGCTCGCGGTCGCGCGGGCAGTGCGGTGGCCGTGGGGTGAGCGGGACACGCGCAGCCGACGCTACGCCGACGAACCGGATGGAAGCAGAGCTTCCGCTTCTTCCCATCCGTCTCGGGCGGCACTCGCGGCACGCGCACCCCACATCCCACGAACGTACGTCATGCCACGGACGTCCCCGGTGTCCCTCGAACGGGCCACAGGTTCCCCGCGGGGGCCTCGGATGGCGGAAGCTGTCAGGTGTGAGCCCTCGCGTCCGTGCCGCCGTCCCACCGCGCCCGCTTCATGTCGAGCCGCGGCAGATGACCCTCCGCGGCCCTGCTCGCCTCCTTCAGCGGAGTGCCCTCGGCGCGATAACGGTCCAGGGCGTTCAGCTCGTGCCCCGGCAGCAGCACCCCGTCGGCGCGCACCACACGCCACCACGGGACGGAACCCCCGTACAGGGACATCACCCGCCCCACCTGGCGCGGCCCTCCGTCCTCCAGCCACTCCGCGACGTCGCCGTACGTCATCACGTGCCCGGGCGGGATCCGCTCGGCGACCTCCAGGACCCGCTCGGCGTACTCGGGCAGCTCGTCCGCGTACCCCTCTCGGGTGTCCTCGGGAAGGCTCTGCTCGCTCATTCGCCCCATCCTGCCGCACCCCACCGACAACCCGCGCGGTGCCCGTCAGGTCTTCGCCTCGCCCTCGGGCGGCGCTTGGGGCAGACTGTGCGCCCCCGCATTTGCACCCTCATGCCCTCGTGTGTCGGTGGGGCATGCCACCATCGTGCGGGCGGTGACTGGTGATACGAGATCAAGAAGAGACGACCGAGCAGCAGGGCGGGCCCCCCGACGGAGCGGCGGGCACCTCTGACGCCGCCGCACGCCCGGACGCGGCGGCATCCGGCACCGCATCTGCGGAACCCGCGCGCGCGGACGTCGTGGAGCCGGACGCCGGACACCCGACCCACGCTGCCGACCCCGACGCCTCCGAGGCGGAACACGTGCCGGACGAGACCCACACGGACGAGGTGGAGGGCGACGAACCGCTGCTCCCCGCGCGCGTGCACCGCCCCTCCGACCTCATGCGCCTCCTCGTCGGCGTGCTCGCCATCGCCCTGCTGCTCGGCATCGCCGCGTTCGCGCACGGCACCACCTCCGGTCTCGAACAGGACATCAACAAGGGCACCGGACAGGCCCCCGACCTGCTGATCAAGATCGCGGGGCTGGCCTCCAGCATCGCGATCCTGCTGGTGCCGGTCGCGTTCGCGATCGAGCGGCTCATCAAGCGGGACGGGCTGCGCATCGCCGACGGCGTGCTCGCGGCCGTCCTCGCCCACGGAGTGACCCTCGCCACCGACCTGTGGGTCGCCCGGGCCGCCCCGGGCTCCATCCAGGAGGCGCTCACCCAGCCCTCCCCCGGTGACATCCACGCCCTCACCGATCCGGTGCACGGCTACCTCGCGCCCGTCATCGCCTATATGACGGCCGTCGGCATGTCCCGGCGCCCGAGATGGCGTGCGGTCCTGTGGATCGTGCTGATGCTCGACGCGTTCTCCATGCTCGTCACCGGCTACACGACACCGTTCTCGATCATCCTCACGGTGCTGATCGGCTGGACCGTCGCCTACGGCACGCTCTACGCGGTCGGCTCCCCCAACGTCCGCCCCACCGGCCGGACCCTGCTGGCGGGCCTGCGGCACGTCGGCTTCCACCCGGTCGGCGCGGCCCGCGAGGAGGCCCTGGACACCGAGAATGGCGACCGGGGCCGGCGTTACTTCGTCACCCTGGAGGACGGCCCGCCGCTGGACGTCACGGTCGTCGACCGGGAACAGCAGGCCCAGGGCTTCTTCTACCGCGCGTGGCGCAACCTGACCCTGCGCGGCTTCGCCACCCGCTCCAGCCTCCAGTCGCTGCGCCAGGCCCTGGAGCAGGAGGCGCTGCTGGCGTACGCGGCGATCGCGGCCGGTGCCAACGCGCCCAAGCTGATCGCCACCTCCGAGCTGGGCCCGGACGCCGTGATGCTCGTCTACGAGCACACCGGCGGCCGCACCCTCGACTCGCTGGGCGACGAGGAGATCACCGACGAACTGCTGCGCAACACCTGGCACCAGGTGCAGGCGTTGCAGTCGCGCCGGATCGCGCACCGCAGGCTCGCGGGTGACGCCATCCTGGTGGATCGTTCCGGCACGGTGATCCTCACGGACCTGCGCGGCGGCGAGATCGCGGCCGGCGAGCTGCTGCTGCGCATGGACGTCGCCCAGCTGGTCACCACGCTCGGTCTGCGGGTCGGCGCCGAGCGGGCGGTGGCCTCGGCGGTCGGCGTCCTCGGGCCCGACGCCGTCGCCGACTGCCTGCCGATGCTCCAGCCGATCGCGCTCACCCGCACCACGCGCGCGACGCTGCGAAGACTGGCCAGAGAGCGCGCCCAGCGCGAACGCGATGCGGTCCTGGAGGCGTCCCGGCAGGCCAAGCAGGCCCGCGCGGAGGAGGCCGAGAAGCCCGACAAGAAGACGGTGCGCGCCGAGCAGCGGGCCGAGAAGCGGGCCCTGGACGACGCGCTGGAAGAGGCCCGCGAGGAGGACCTGCTCACCCAGATCCGGCACCAGGTGCTGAAGATCAGGCCGCAGGCGCCCGTCGAGCCGGCCCGCCTGGAGCGGGTGCGGCCGCGCACCCTGATCAGCCTCATCGCCGGCGCGATCGGCGCGTACTACCTGCTGACCCAGCTCACCCACATCGAGTTCGGCCCCCTGGTCGCCAACGCCCAGTGGGGCTGGGTGATCGCCGCGGTGCTGTTCTCGGCGGTCAGCTATGTCGCCGCCGCGATGGCGCTGCTCGGCTTCGTGCCCGAGCGGGTGCCGTTCGTGCGGACCGTGGCGGCGCAGGTCGCCGGGTCGTTCGTGAAGATCGTGGCACCCGCGGCGGTCGGCGGTGTCGCCCTCAACACACGCTTCCTGCAGCGCGCCGGTGTGCGCCCCGGCCTCGCGGTGGCGAGCGTCGGCGCCTCGCAGCTGTTCGGGCTCGGCTGTCACATCCTGATGCTGCTCTCCTTCGGCTACCTGACCGGCACCGAGAAGACCCCGTCGCTGTCGCCGTCCCGTACCGTCATCGCGGGCCTGCTGACCGTAGCCGTACTGGTCCTCGTGGTGACCTCGGTGCCGTTCCTGCGGAAATTCGTCTCCACGCGCGTGCGGTCGCTTTTCGCGGGCGTCGTACCGCGCATGCTGGACGTGCTGCAGCGGCCGCAGAAGCTCGTCACCGGCATCGGCGGCATGCTGTTGCTCACCGCCTGCTTCGTGATGTGCCTGGACGCCTCCATCCGCGCGTTCGGCGACGAGTCGACCTCGCTCAGCATCGCCAGCGTCGCCGTCGTCTTCCTCGCCGGAAACGCGCTCGGCTCCGCGGCGCCGACCCCGGGCGGTGTCGGCGCGGTCGAGGCGACCCTGACCGTCGGCCTGATCGCCGTCGGCCTCCCCAAGGAGGTCGCGGCCCCCGCCGTCCTGCTGTACCGGCTGCTGACCCTGTGGCTGCCGGTCCTGCCCGGCTGGCTGGCCTTCAACCACCTGTCCCGCAAGGGTGCGCTCTAGACCGGGCGACGGAGCCGAGGGCGCGAGGCGCTCCGGCTCGTACGGGACGCGCTACGGCCGTACCGGGGGCGTACCTCGTACGGCTCGCGCCCCGCGCGCGTGGCCGCGCGCGACCCCAGGATGGGAGCATGCCGAACCCCTTCCGGATCCGTGTCGCCGCCCTGACCGCCGCCCTGGCGCTGTCCTGCCTGCCGACCGGGTGCAGCGGCGGCGCCGCCAAGGACGGGGATCTGGCGGCACAGAAGCTGGACTGGAAGGCCTGCCCGGCCCCCGACGAGGCCGAGGGCGGTGGCGACACCCCCTCGCCGCTGCCCGGTGACGGCGCCTGGCAGTGCGCCACCATGAAGGCGCCGCTGGACTGGTCGAAGCCGAAGGAGGCCACCATCGGCCTGGCGCTGATCCGGGCCAAGGCCAGCGGCGACGCGAGCAAACGGATCGGCTCCCTGATCTTCAACTTCGGCGGCCCCGGCGGCAGTGGCATCACCACGCTCCCCGCGTTCGCCGAGGACTACGCGGCCCTGCGCACCCGCTACGACCTCGTCAGCTTCGACCCGCGCGGAGTCGGCCGCAGCGACCCCGTCGAGTGCGAGAACGACGAACAGCTCGACAACTACTTCCAGCAGGACGCGACGCCCGAGACCAGCGCCGAGCGCACCCAGCTGATCAACCGCACCAAGCAGTTCAACGCCGCCTGCGAGAAGAACTCCAAGTCGATCCTGCCGCATGTGCGCACCACCGACGCGGCCCGCGACATGGACCTCATGCGCCAGGTCCTCGGCGACCGGCAGCTGCACTACTTCGGCATCTCCTACGGCACCGAACTCGGCGGCGTCTACGCCCACTTGTTCCCGAAGAACGTGGGCCGGGCCGTCCTCGACGGCGTCATCGACCCCACCCAGAACCCCGAGCAGAGCTCGCTGGGGCAGGCCAAGGGCTTCCAGCTCGCGCTCGACAACTTCGCCGAGGACTGTACGTCCAAGAAGACCGAGTGCCCGATCGGCGCCACCCCGCAGGACGTGAAGGACCGTATCGCCAAGCTCCTCACGGACCTCGACACGAAGCCGATCCCCGGCATCCTTCCCCGCCAGCTGACCCAGACCGCCGCCACCAACGGCATCGCCCAGTCCCTGTACTCCAAGGACTTCTGGGAGTACCTCACCGAGGGGCTCGAAGAGGCGTACGACGGCGACGGGAAGATCCTGATGCTGCTGTCCGACTCGATGAACGGCCGCAGCCAGAACGGCGAGTACAGCAACATCATGGCGGCGAACATCGCCATCAACTGCGCCGACGAGAAGCCTCGGTACAGCGCCGACTACGTCCAGCAGAAGCTGCCCGAATTCCGGGCCGCCTCCCCGCTGTTCGGCGACTACCTCGCGTGGGGCATGGTCAGTTGCACGAGCTGGGCGGTGCCGGGCGCCGCCGACCATCCCGACGTCAGCGCGCCCGGGTCGGCGCCGATCCTGGTCGTGGGGAACACGGGCGATCCGGCCACGCCGTACGAGGGCGCGAAGAAGATGGTGGAGTCACTGGGGAAGGGCGTCGGGGTGGAGCTGACGTACCAGGGGCAGGGGCACGGGGCCTACGACAGCAAGAACAGGTGCGTGCAGTCGACTGTGAACGGCTACTTGCTGGACGGGAAGGTACCGAAGGCCGGCACGGTCTGTTCGTGAGTGCGGGGGAGCTAAGAAACTGCAGGTCAAAAGGTTATCCACAGGCTGGAACGGCCTTCGCTCGATCCGCCTACTATGACCTGACCGCTTTCCGCGACGAACCTGCGGAGAGCCTGTGAGGGGGGTGTGCGCACATGTTGCGTTTTGTACGGTGGGCGGCCGCTGTTGCCGCTGGGTTGCTCGTGGCCGGGTGCGGCGGTGGGTCGTCCGGCGGGGGCGGGGACGAAGGGAAGACACGGTCCGACCAGCCGTCGCCCTCTTCCGCCGCCTCTGCCGCTCTGCCCTCCTCCCTCACCTCCCAGAAGCTCGACTGGGGCCGCTGCAAAGCCACCTCGGACTCCGCCGCGCCTGGTGACGAGTGGCGGTGCGCGACGCTCAAGGTGCCGCTGGACTGGGCGAAGCCGGGCGGGAAGACCATAGGGCTGGCGCTGATCCGGGCGCAGGCGAGCGGGGGTTCGGGCAAGCGGATCGGCTCGTTGTTGTTCAACTTCGGCGGCCCGGGCGGCTCGGGCGTCTCGATGATGCCGTACTACGCCACCACCGTCTCCACCCTGCGCGAGCGGTACGACCTGGTGAGCTGGGATCCGCGCGGGGTGGGCGCCAGCGAGGGGATCCGCTGTCGCAGCGACAAGGACATGCGGTCCGCCGAGTCGGTCGACGCCACCCCGGACACGGCGGCGGAGGAGACGGCGTACTTCCAGGACGCCGCCGCCTTCGGCAAGGGCTGCGCGACGGCGGCCGGCGAGCTGATCGCGCATGTCTCGACGACCGACACGGCCCGGGACATGGACCTGATGCGCCAGGTGCTCGGTGATACGAAGATGCACTACTTCGGCATCTCGTACGGCACCGAACTCGGCGGCGTCTACGCCCACTTGTTCCCGAAGAAGGTGGGGCGGCTGATCCTGGACGCGGTGGTCGACCCGGCCGCGGACTCGGTCGGCCACGCGAAGAACCAGGCCCAGGGCTTCCAGCGGGCCCTGGACGACTACCTCAAGTCCACCGGGCAGGACCCTCAGCAGGGTTCGCAGAAGATCGTGGACCTGCTGAAGAAGCTCGACACCGAGCCGCTCACGACCTCCTCCGGGCGGAAGTTGACCCAGACCCTCGCGGTCACCGGCATCGTCCTGCCGCTGTACAGCCAGGACAGCTGGCCGACGCTGACCAGCGCGCTCCGGGCGGCCGAGGACGGCGACGGCTCGGAGCTGCTGTCGCTCGCGGACCAGTACAACGAACGTGACACGTCGGGGCACTACGGCACGACCGCCCACTCCCAGCGGGTCATATCGTGCCTGGACGACAAGCAGCGGCCCACGCTCGCCCAGACGAAGAGGCTGCTGCCCGAGTTCGAGAAGATCTCGCCCGTCTTCGGCGACTTCCTGGGCTGGGACACGGCCGGCTGGTGCCACGACTGGCCGGTGGCCGGGGAGTACGACACCCCGGAGGTCGGCGCCCCGGGCGCGGCCCCGATCCTGCTGGTCGGCAACACGGGCGACCCGGCGACCCCGTACGAGGGCGCCCGGAGAATGGCCGACGAGCTGGGCAAAGGTGTCGGCGTGGAGCTGACCTGGAAGGGCGAGGGCCACGGCGCGTACGGCCGCGGGAGCGACTGCGTGGACTCGGCGGTGAACGGCTATCTGCTGGACGGCACGGTTCCGAAGGACGGCAAGGTCTGCTCATGACGAAGGCGGGGGCTCCGGGCGCCTGCCGCGCCCGAAGCCCCCGCCCGCCGCGGAGACCGTGTTCAGTAGACCGGCTTCTCCGGCTCGATCTGGTTGACCCAGCCGATCACGCCGCCGCCGACGTGAACGGCGTCCGCGAAGCCCGCGGACTTCAGGACCGCGAGGACTTCCGCGCTGCGGACACCCGTCTTGCAGTGCAGGACGATCTTCTTGTCCTGGGGCAGGCCCTCCAGGGCGGTGCCGAGCAGGAACTCGTTCTTCGGGATCAGCTTGGCGCCCGGGATGGAGACGATCTCGTACTCGTTCGGCTCGCGGACGTCGATGATCTCGATGTTCTCGCCGTCGTCGATCCACTCCTTGAGCTGCTTGGGAGTGATCGTCGAGCCGGCCGCCGCCTGCTGGGCCTCCTCGGAGACGACGCCGCAGAAGGCCTCGTAGTCGATGAGCTCGGTGACGGTCGGGTTCTCGCCGCAGACCGCGCAGTTCGGGTCCTTGCGGACCTTGACCTGGCGGTACTGCATCTCCAGGGCGTCGTAGATCATCAGGCGGCCGACGAGGGGCTCGCCGGTGCCGGTGAGGACCTTGATGGCCTCGGTGACCTGGATGGAGCCGATGGACGCGCACAGCACGCCCAGCACGCCGCCCTCGGCGCAGGAGGGGACCATGCCCGGCGGCGGGGGCTCCGGGTAGAGGCAGCGGTAGCAGGGGCCGTACTCGGACCAGAAGACCGAGGCCTGCCCGTCGAAGCGGTAGATGGAGCCCCACACGTACGGCTTGTTCAGCAGCACGCAGGCGTCGTTGACCAGGTAGCGGGTGGCGAAGTTGTCCGTGCCGTCGACGATCAGGTCGTACTGGCTGAAGATGTCCATCACGTTCTCGGCCTCGAGCCGCTCTTCGTGAAGGACCACGTTCACGTAGGGGTTGATGCCGAGGACGGAGTCACGGGCGGACTCGGCCTTGGAGCGGCCGATGTCGGCCTGGCTGTGGATGATCTGGCGCTGCAGGTTCGACTCGTCGACCTCGTCGAACTCCACGATGCCGAGGGTGCCGACACCAGCCGCGGCGAGGTACATCAGCGCCGGCGAACCCAGGCCGCCGGCGCCCACACAGAGCACCTTGGCGTTCTTCAGCCGCTTCTGCCCGTCCATCCCGACGTCCGGGATGATCAGGTGGCGGGAGTACCTGCGGACCTCGTCTACGGTGAGCTCAGAGGCTGGCTCGACCAGGGGTGGCAGCGACACGGGGACTCCGTTGATCGGTCAATCACTACAGTTGTTCTCTCTGTAACACTGCCATGGCCACCTTCATTCCGAGACACCCGTCCCGACCCGCGAGACGATGTCGTCCCAGTAGCCGGGCATGTTCTCCCAGGGGTCCACTCGACCGCAGTGATCGGTGCGGTCGGTGAAGTAGATGGTGGCGGCGCCCTGCCAGCGGGCGATGCGCAGTGCCTCGTCGAGGTGGCCGCGGGGCACGCCATGCACGAAGTGGCAGAACCGCTCCGGTGGATAGTCCGCGGTCCACTCCGCGACATGGGACCAGCGGTAGTCGCTCCAAGGGCCGGCGAAGGTCACCAGTTGGTCGGCGTTCTCGGCGTAGCCCGGGTGGGGGTGGGTGCCGTGGCCGAGGACGATGTGCGGGGCTTCACCGATGGTGCGGAGCGTGGCGACCGCGCGGCGGATCCCGGGCAGCGCGGTGCGCTCGCCTGGGCAGCGGTCCAGCAGGAAGCCGTCGACGCGGTACCAGTCGTGATAGCGGTGGGCGTCGGAGACCAGGTCGCCGTGCGGGCGGGCGCCGTAGGTGGTGTCCAGATGGCCGAGGACGCGGACGCCCGCGTTGCGGAGCCGGCCTGCCGCCTCCAGGCAGTGCGGGTCGGGGCGGCTGCCGGGGCCGTTCGCCACGTTGAGGACGACCCAGTGCAGAGGCGTGCCCGGGCGGGTGAGTTCGGCCCACTGCGCCGGGGCGAGAAGGGGGTGGGCGTAGCCCGGGATGCCGAAGGCGGTGCGGACGCCGGTGGTCGCGGCGCCCGCCCTGGTACTGGTCAGATGCGGCATGCCGCCTCCATCCAGATGTCCGCGAGGGATTCTTCGAGGTTGATACGGGGCCGCCAGCCGAGCCGGTCGCGGGCGCAGCGCACGTCGGCCTGCTGCCAGCTACCGCAGCCGTCCGGATACGGATACGCGACCGGGGCCGCGTGGTCGGGGTCCAGGCGGGGGTGGCCGATGGAGCTGCGCAACGGACCGGGCGGCCCGTCGAGTTCGTGCAGGGAGCCGCCGTATCCGGCGACCCGGGCGAGCACGGCGGCGGCGTCGCGCAGCCGGACGGCACGGCCGGAGCCGATGTTGATGACGCCCTGGGCGGCGGAGAGCGAGGCCGCGTGGACCGCCCGGGCGACGTCGCGTACGTCGACGAAGTCGCGCTGGACGCCGAGGCCGCCGAGTTTGAGTTCGCCGTCGCCGGACTGCATGGCGCGGCGCATGGCTTCGGCGAGGCGGCCGAGGGGGGAGCCGGCCGGGGTGCCGGGCCCGGCGGGCGAGAAGACGCGCAGGACGACCGCGTCCAGGCCGGAGCCGAGGACCAGTTCGGTGGCGGCGAGCTTGCTGACACCGTACGGGCCACCGGGGCGCGGTACGGCGTCCTCGGCCGTGGAGGAGCCGGGCTGGCTCGGGCCGTACTCGGCGCTGCAGCCGATCTGCACCAGACGGGCACCGCAGCCGCTGCGGCGCAGGGCCTCGCAGACGGTGGCGACGGCGACGGTGTTGTGCCGGGTGAGTTCCCTGGCGCCGCCGCGGGTGGCGCCGGCGCAGTTCACGATGACGCCCGGGTGGACCGCGTCGAGGAATCGGGTGAGCGCACCGGGGCTGCCGGTGGCGAGGTCGAAGCGGACGTCGGCGTCGTCACCGCGGCCGAGCGCGGTGAGCTGGACGGCCGGGTCGGCGAGCAGCCGGTCGGCGACGAAGCGGCCGAGGTATCCGTTGGCTCCGATCAGCAGAACCCTCATCGCGTGGCTCCCGGGGTGTGCGCTCCGGCGACTCCGGTGGTTCCGGACGCTCCGGGTCCGGGTCGGGAGGTGGTCATCTGGTGGTCTCCTTCACGGGGTGGTGCGGTTGCCTCCGGCGGGATGCCGGGCGCCTGCCGCCGCGACGGCACGGTGAGGCAGGCGAAGAGAACGGCGGCTCTGCTCACTCCGGGTCCCCCGTCGGTGCGTGGGCCGAGGCCCGGGTGAGGGTGCGGGTCGCCTGGAACAGCAGCGCCAGGGCTGCGGCGCCGCAGACCAGCGCCGGGACGCTGCCCGCGCCCCACGCGCCGGCCACGGCGTCGACGGGGGCCGCGAGGAAGGCGCAGCCGGGCAGCCGGCCGGCCAGGACCAGGCCCACGGCCGCCGCTTCGGTGGCGGCGGCGAGGGCGAGAGCGGGGCCCTGCGGCACGTTGTGGACGGTGAGGAGGCGGGCGAGCAGGAGTACGGCGCCGAGGGCGAGGGCTTCCGGGTAGCCGGCGGGTTCGCCCAGGGCAGCGCCGCACAGGGCGAGCAGGGCGGTGAGGGCGCCCAGGTAGAGGGCGAACGTGCCGAGCAGCAGCGGTTGTACGGCCCCGGTGAACTCCTCCAGGCCCCGGCTGCCCGTGAGCCTGCGACGGGCGCCCGCCGTGAGGAGATGGGCACTCCAGGCGGCTGGGGCACAGGCCAGCGTGAGAGCGAGGACGGGCGCGGTGGTCACCGGCCAGGGGCCGTGCGCGGCGCCGGTCGGGAGGCCGTCGGGGCCGCCGTCCAGGACGGCGCGCAGGAGGCCGTTGCCGAGGAGGGCGTAGGCGAGGAGCCAGCAGGTCCACGCGCGCGTGCCGGCCTGGGTGTGCCGGGCGAGGGTGCGGGCGGGCACGGCCAGGGGGCCGCGGCGCAGGGCAAGGCCCGCGGCCAGGGCGAGCGTGAGCACGCCGGCGATCGCCGTCAGGAGGCGCGGGCGCCCCTCGGTGAGCCGTACGACGGTCACGACCGCCACGCCGACCGCGCCCGGCAGGAGCGTGAACAGCGCCCAGTCGGCGCGCACGCGGGGTGCCGGCGCCGGTTCGGGGCACGGGCGCCGGTCGACGTCGCGGGGCACGCGCGCGTAGAGCTCCTCGGCGAGTGAGAAGACGTCACGGTGCCGGAAGCGGGCGGCGGTGCGGTCGGTGACACCGTGCGCCTCAAGGCCTGCCGCGATCTCCAGTGGGTCGACGGCCTGCTCGCAGAGCGCGCGGTGGCGGTGCATCAGCGCTTTCACGGGGTCGGCGGCGCCTCGGCGTGGGGCGGTTCCGTGCAGGCCCGGAGTGCCCCGGGCAGTCCGTGTGGAGGCCCCCCCGGACACCGCTACCGACCCTGGCGCCCCGCTCCCTGACAGGGTGTCTGCCGAGTCGCCCTCCGCCACGCCCAGGAGCCATTCCTCCGACCGCGCGTCCCAGGCGTCGGCCCCGCCGGGGCGCCCGGGCTGGTCGAACTCCCCCAGCCCGCCGTTCACGGCGCCGTCCTCGTCCCCGTTCACAGCGCGCCCTCCGTGGCCGCGAGCGGCGTGGCCCGTACCGGGGTCGGCCCCAGAGAGGCGCCCAGGGCCCAGCCGGGCCCGCCCCGGCTCACGACGCGGGCCGTGGGGCCGGTCCAGCGGCCGGGGACATGAGCCTCGGCCGGAGCGGCGAACGGCAGCGGCTCCCCGGCCTCGTCGAGGACGACCCGGCGCACCGGGCAGTGCGAGACGATCTCCAGGTAAATGCCGTGAAATGCCGCGACGTTCTGCTCGACGGTGAACAGTTCGAGCGCCCGGGCGCGCGCGGCGGCTCCGAGGCGCTCACGGCGCTCGGGGTCGCGCAGCAGCGCCACGCACGCCTCCGCGAGCGCCCGCGGATTGCGCGGGGGCACGACGAGACCGGTGCCGCCGATGACCTCCACCACGGCGCCGACGTCGGTGGAGACGGTCGGGCGGGCGCAGAGCATCGCCTCGACCAGGCCGACCGGGAAGCCCTCGACCACGCTGGAGAGGACGACGACCGATCCGGACGCGTAGGCGTCGGCGAGGGTCGGTGCCTCCGGGCCGCCGATCTCCTCGAAGGCGACCGGGTTGTCGCCGACGGCGTGCACCCCTTCGGCCTCGTCCGGGAAGAGCTGGGCGGCGAGCGCCTTGCAGTGGCCCAGGTAGGCCCGGCCCTCCGGTCCTGCCGGGGCGCCCACGACCCGCAGCCGCGCCTTGGGCTCCTCCTTGCGGACCTCCGCGAAGGCGTGCAGCAGCGACACCAGGTCCTTGGACGGCTCTGTCCGGCCGACCCACACCAGCGTGTCCGGGTCGGCCCGGTCCGGGGCCTCGCCGACCTCGGCGAAGCGGGCGGCCTCCATGCCCGGGTGGACGGTGCGAATGCGGGAGCGGTCGGCGCCGCAGCGCTCCTGCCAGCGGCGGGCGTGCGCGTTGCCGGGGGTGATGATCGCGGCGCGGCCGTAGACCTCGGCGGCGAGCCGGCCGTGGAAGGCGGCGAGCAGGGCGCGCATGGCCGGGGTGGCCGCGTCGGGGCCGGAAGCGAGGTAGTGCGAGCGCAGTTGCACGCCGTACTCGGTGACCAGCAGCGGCACGTCGGAGAAGTGGCGGGCGAGCAGGCCCGGCAGGGCGGCCGGGCCACCCGCGGTGGCGTGGCAGAGGTCGGTGGCGCCGAGGCCGTCGTCGCCGTACCAGTCGAGGGAGAGGGGGCGCAGGGCGCGTTCGAGGTGTGCGGCGACGGCGAGTAGATCCGGCACGCGCGCCTCGCGCGCCGTACCGAGTGCGCCGGGTGCGCGGCAGGCCCGCTCCAGCGTGCGCACGGCGCTGTCGGAGCGCAGTGCGCCGACCAGTCCGCCTTCGTCACGGGCGAGTTCGGCGAGTCCGTAGAGCGCGCTGCTGAAACGGTCCGCCAGCTGACCGGCTCCCGCCCCGGAGCCGTCCGCACCGTTTTCGCCGTCCGCACCGTTTTCGCCGTCCGGGCCCGGACCAGCCGGGCCGCCGATGCCCGGAGCGGCGCACAGCACCGCCGCCAGTTCCCCGTAGCTCTCGACGAAGCGCCGGCGCGCACGCCGGCCGTACGTGACCCCGTCCTCCTCGGCGGTCCACAGGGGAGCCGTCCGCACCCGGCTGACGTGCGGCGGCAGCGGCAGCCAGCCCTCGTCCTCCTGGCGCCTGCTGCGGCTGAGCGCATAGAGGTCGAACTCGTGCTGCCCGAGCCCGCGCACGAGCCGGTCGCACCAGAGTCTGGCGTCACCGCTCACATACGGATAGCCACCCTCCGTAAGCAGTCCGATGCGCACGTGTACACCCCCGATCGATCTCCCGTATGGGGAGCCACCGTTGCCTCGGTGGCTCGCAGCGGGACGAACGTATGCGGACAAGGCGGTGGCGCGACGGACGGTTGTCCATCGCGCCACCAAAAGGGGTGAACGGTCGTAACTTTCCCGTGCGGGTCGCGTTCGGTCGCGCTAAGAGATCGGTCGACAGCGAAACGTCACATCAGGATGCCCCCGGGAGCAGCTGAAACGTCACGCCGACGCCAGTTCCCGCCGGGCCGCCCGCCGCCGGGCCGCGGCCTCGGGGTCGAGGGCGGGTACGGCGGCCAACAGTTGCCGGGTGTACGGGTCCTGGGGATTGTCGTAGACCTCGTCGGCGGGTCCGGTCTCGACGATCCGGCCGCGGCGCATCACCGCGACCCGGTCGCTGACCTGGCGGACGACGGCGAGGTCATGGGCGACGAAGACGAGCGCCAGGCCGAGTTCGCGCTGGAGCTCGCCGAGCAGGGCGACGACCTGGGCCTGGGTGGTGACGTCCAGCGCGGAGACCGGCTCGTCGCAGACGATGACCCGCGGATCGGCCGCGAGCGCCCGCGCGATGCCCACGCGCTGGCGCTGACCACCGCTGAACTCGTGCGGGTAGCGCTCGTAGTGCGCCCCTTCGAGCCCCACGCGCTCCAGCAGTTCGATCACGCGCCCCCGGATGCGCTCCTGAGACCGCTCGCCCCGCGCGCGGAGCGGATCGGCTATCGACTCGCCCACGCTGCGCCGCGGGTTGAGGGAGGACACCGGGTCCTGGAACACCATCTGGACGGCCGGCCGCACGCCCACGCGCGCGTGCCCCTCGTAGCGGACCTCCCCCGCTGTCGGCTCCAGCAGCCCGACCAGCATCCGGCCGAGCGTCGTCTTGCCGCTGCCGCTCTCGCCGACGATACCGAGGGTCTCGCCCCGGTGGACGGTCAGCGACACATCGTCCACGGCCGTGAACGCCCCCTTGCCGCGCCCGAATTCGCGCCGCAGTCCGGACGCCTCCAGCACGGCCTCCTCGGTCGCCTGTGAGGGCGCGCGCACCGCGTCCACGCGCGGGGCGGCGGAAAGCAGTTCGCGCGTGTACGGCCGCGCGGGCGCCCCGAGCACGGCGGCGACCGGGCCCTGCTCGACCACACGCCCGTGCCGCATGACGAGCACCCGGTCGACGCTCTCGGCGGCGACGCCCACGTCGTGCGTGACGAGCAGCAGGCCCATGCCGGTCTCCTCGCGCAGGGTGTGCAGCAGGTCGAGGATCTGGGCCTGGACGGTCACGTCGAGGGCGGTGGTGGGCTCGTCGGCGATCAGCAGCTCGGGTTCGCAGGCGAGCGCCATGGCGATCAGCGCGCGCTGGCGCATACCGCCGCTGAACTCGTGCGGACGGGACCGGGACCGGCGCGCCGCCTCCGGGATGCCCACCCGGTCCAGCACCTCCACGGCACGCGCGCGTGCGGCCCGTCGCGACACGCGCGTGTGCACGCGGTACACCTCGGCGATCTGGTCGCCGATCGCGTAGTACGGGTCGAGGGAGGACAGCGGGTCCTGGAAGACCATCGCCGCCTTCGCGCCGCGCAGCCGTCGCAGATCCTCGTCGGAAGCCGCCTGTACGTCGGTGCCGGCGACCTCGATCGTGCCGCCGACCCGGGCGCCCGTGCCGCGGTGCAGCCCGAGCAGGGCCGAGGCGACGGTGGACTTGCCGGAGCCGGACTCGCCGACCAGTGCCAGGGCGGCGCCCGCTTCCAGGCTGAAGGAGAGTCCGTCCACGGCCCGCAGGCCGCCGAACTCGACGGTCAGATCAGTGGCTCGGACGAGACTCACGTCAGTACCACCCGTCGGTCGGCCACCGCGTACAGGACGTCCGCGACGGCGTTGGCGATGACCACGAAGAAGCCGACGACCAGGACCATTCCGACGACGACGGGCAGGTCGACCACGTTGACGGCGTGGACGAGCTCCTGGCCGATACCGGGCAGTCCGAACAGCGTCTCGGTGAGCACGGCGCCGCCGACGGCCGAGCCGACGTTGTTGGCGTTCAGTGCGATGACCGGCGCGAGCGCCCCGCGCAGGGCGTGCCGTCCGACGATCGCCCGCTCCCCGACGCCGTACGCGCGGAAGGTACGGATGTGGTCCTCGGCGAGCGTCTCCAGCATCGACGACCGGGTCAGCCGGGCGAACGAGGCGGCCTCGATGAGGGCCAGGGACAGCCACGGCAGCAGCAGGTTCCACGCCCACTGTTCAGGGTCGTCGGTGAAGTTGACGTACTGCGGGAAAGGCAGCAGCTGCAGTTCGCCGCAGACGACGATCATCAGCACCAGGCCGATGACGAAGACCGGGGTGGCCCAGCCCGCCAGCGTGAGGGCGGTCAGGACGCGTTCGGTGAACCGGCCGCGCCGCCAGGCGGAGAGCACGCCGCTGCCGACGCCCAGGACGAGCCAGAGCACCATCGCGCCGAGGACGAGCGAGAGGCTGACCGGGAGCTTGGTGAGGATGATGCTCAGCACCTGCTGGTCGGTCTGGTAGGAGAGCCCGAGGCAGGGCGCCGAGCAGTGCTCCACAGAGGTGCCGGTCGAGTAGTCCTGGCCGACGAGCAGGCCCTCCAGGAAGTGCCAGTAGCGCACGTACAGGGGGTCGTCGAGGCGCAGTTGCTGGGCCACCTGGTGCACCTGCTCCGGGGAGCAGCGCGGGCCGCAGGTGATCTGGGCGACGTTGCCGGGGGTGGCGTAGAAGACGACGTAGACGATCACCGAGATGGCCAGCAGGGTCACGACGATGCCAATGGCGCGGCGGACCAGGAACCCACCGAAGCCGCTCATACGGACCCCTCCTCGGCGGACGCGGCGGATCCAGTCGATCCGGTCGATCCGCCGGGTCCAGCGGGTCCGGTGGATCCACCGGACGTGTCGGAGCCGGCGCCCCCGCCGGACCCCTCGAACCCGCCGGACACGCTCGACCCGCTGGACCCGGCGGCTCTGGCCTCCCGCTTGCGCCCCGTGCCGACGCTCAGCCGGGACGCGGCGCGCGGGTCGAGGGCGATGCGGACGCCGTCGCCGAGCACGGTCAGCGCGAGGACGGTCACGAAGAGCGCGCCGGCCGGGAGCAGCAGGTACTGCGGGGCCGCCTGGTACCAGACGTCGGCGGCGGTGAGCATCTGCCCCCAGGACGGCGTCGGCGGCTTCACGCCGATACCGAGGAACGACAGGGCCGCCTCGGTGCTGATGTTGACCGGGATCAAGATGGACGCGTACGTGATGACCGGCGCGGCCAGCCCGGGCAGGAGTTCGCGGCTAGCGATGCGCCAGGTGCCCCAGCCGCTGAGCCGCGCGGCGGCGACGTAGTCGAGCCCCTTCAGGGTGAGCGTCTGGGCGCGCACGATCTTCGCGGTGTTGCCCCAGGCGATGAGCCCGATGACGAGCGTGACCAGGACGGGCCGCGGGAAGCTCTGCGGGACGATCGCGAGCAGTGCCAGCGACATGACCATCAGGGGCATCGCGACAAAGATGTCGGTGAACCGGCTCAACAGTTGATCAACCCATCCTGTGCCGAGCGCGGCCGCCACCCCGATGACGAGCCCCAGGAGGACCTGGATCACGGTCGCCGCCAGCGCCACGCCCAGGGAGACCCGGGCGCCGTACACCAGGCGGGCGAAGAGGTCCCGCCCGGTCTGCGGCTCCACGCCCAGCCAGTGGTCGGCGCCGATGCCCCCGAAGGAGCCGATCGGCACGCCGCCGCGCGCGGAGTCGATGAGGGACGGGTGGTAGGTCGTCGGGTCCTGGCCCTCGACCGCGGTGAGCAGGGGCGCGGCGAGCGCGACCAGGACGAGCAGCGCGACGACGGCCGCCGCGACGAGGGCGGCGCGCTGGGTGCGCAGCCGCCGCCAGAACTGACGGGCCCCCGAGGCCCCCGAGGCGATCGCCTCGGGGGCCTGGGTGGCGACAAGTGCCTCGCTCACGGCGCTACTTCACCGCGGTCTGGGAGATGTCCAGGACGCCGGTCCAGTCGCTGATCACGACGTTCTTGATGTCCTTGCCGACCAGTCGCTTGTAGACGGGGTGGAACAGCGGCACGGTCAGCGCCTGCCCGCCGATCTTCTTGTCCAGTGCACCCCACCGCTTGGCGGCCGCGTTGAGGTCGGTCAACTTGTTGATCGCGTCAATCTCGGCATTGACCGAAGCATCGTTGAGCAGGCCCGTGTTGAAGTTCGCTCCATCCTTGACGATCTGCCGGCCGTCGAAGATCGGGGCGAGGAAGGGACCGCCGGACGGCCAGTCGGCACCCCAGTGGGCGAGGAAGAAGCCCGGCTCCGTCTTGACGCTGTGGATCTTGTCCTTGTAGTCGTTCTCCTCCAGGCCTTCCAGCTTGACCGTGATGCCGGCCTTCTTGAGCGCGTCCTGGACGGCGGTCGCGATCTCCGGGCTGGTCTCGAAGTCCTTGCTGTTGGAGTGGGTCAGCGTCACGGTGAGCCCGTTCGGGTAACCGGCCTGCTTCAGCAGTTCCTTGGCCTTGGCCGCGTTGCCGGTCTCGCCCGCCGGGAACAGGTCGTACGGCGTGTAGCCGAAGGACTTCTGGTTCGGCAGGAAGGTGGTCGCGGCCTCGGCGAGCGCGCTGCCGCCGGCCGCGTTGATCACGGACGACCGGTCGATGGCGTACGAGATCGCCTGCCGCACCTTGGCGTTGTCGAACGGCTTGACCGTCGGGTTGAACGCGATGTAGTCCGTGTAGCCGAAGTGGCCGGTACCGACCCGCGCGGCCAGGTCCTTGTCGCCGGTCACCTTGGCGAGTTCGGCCGGGCCGAGGTTGGTGTCCGTGGTCACGGCGGTGGCGTCCGCGCCCTGGGACGCCGACAGCCGCTGGTTGATCACGGAGGAGTCGAGCCCGGAACGCACGTCGACGGTGTCCGGGTAGGCCTTGCGCTGGTCGTCGACGGCCGACGACCAGTACGTGTTGCGCTCCAGCACCAGGTGCTCACCGTCGTTCTCGTTCTTCACGACCTTGTAGGGACCGGACGAGATCGGGTGCTCCTCGTACTTCGTGCCCGTGTCCTTGGCCTTCGGGACGGGCGTGAACTGGGTCTGGGTGGCCAGGTACGGGAACTCGCCCTCGGGCTTGTTCAGGTGGAAGACGATCGTGCTGCTGTCCGGCGTCTCGATCGCCGAGAGCCCCTTCTTGTCCTTGTACGGCCCCTGGTAGTCGGCCGCGTCCACCAGCCAGTCCCGCAGGTAGGGCGCGCCACCGGAGAGTTCGGGGGCGAAGGAGCGCTCGATGCCGTACTTGATGTCGGCGGAGGTGATCGCGGTCCCGTCCTCGTACTTGAGGCCCTTCTTCAAGGTGTACGTCCACACGGTCGCGTTCTCGCTGGGCCGCCCGGTGTCGGTGGCCAGGTCGGGGACGACCTTGGCGCCGGCGGCGCCGTTCGCGCGGTTGCGGGTGGTGAGCGTACGGAACACCAGGGAGGGCACGTTGCCGCCGCCGGAGGTGTAGAGGCGGGCCGGGTCGAAGTCCGACTGGGGGTCGGAGTTCAGGACGGTGAGCGTGCCGCCCTTGTGCGGCGTGGAGTCGCCACTGGAGCCCTTGGCATCGTTGTCCTTCGGCCCGCAGGCGACGGCCCCCGCTGCCACGACCAGGCTGACGGATGCCACGGCCATGCGGCGCGCTATGGCGGACGGTTGACGCATCGGAATGACGACCTCTCGGAAGGCGGATCTCGACTGGCGAGACAGATTGACGAGGAGTGAGACGAAAGTGAACAGACGTCTGCCCGGGCGCCAGGTCGTCGAAAGAGCCGTGACCGAGTCACGGCGACAGAGAGAGATCGCGACGCGAACGCCCAAGGGCGAGGGTCAGCGACAGTGGATGTCGGCCACGCAGAGCGCGGTCACGCCGATGAGCGCCAGCTCGATGGCGGCGCGCGTGGAGGCATGACGGGGCGACATGCCCAGAAATATGTATGAACTTTCTGCCCATGTCAATGTGACGTATGCGCCACCTGTCAACTCTTCGGGAACGGCCAGGGGTTGGGCAGACAGTGGATGCCGTCGTGGTCGAGGAACTTGGTCTGCTGCTGCATGACCGGCGCCAACTCGCCGTCCTTGTCGCAGGTCACATGGCCGTAGCCGAGCCGGTGGCCGACCTCGTGATTGATCAGCATCTGCCGGTAGGCGTGGATCTCGTCCCCGTACGTCTTGCTGCCCTGCGCCCATCTGTACGCGTTGATCATCACGCGTTCGGTGGCGGCCGAGTCGCACGACACGTTGTCCTCGGTCGTGTCGAGGCCGGACTTGGCACACCACTCGGCGGTGGTTCCCGGGCTGGCGAGAGTGATCACGAAGTCGGGCTTGCCGGAGTAGACGCGCTCGAAGGTACGGGCGTTGTTGTGGGCCCAGCTGCGGTCGTCGTTGAGCGTCTTCTGCACGGCCGTGGCGAACAGTTCGCCGTCCAGTCCGAGCCCCTGCTCCACGTCGACGCGGTAGGTGTACTTCTGCCCCTTGCCGGGCGCCTTGGCGACCCCGGGCACGGCGTCGAACTTCCCGGACCCGGCCAGCTTGGCGCCGAGCGGGTACTTCTTGCCCATCGCCTGCTCGTACGAGAGCGTCGCCACGCGCGGCGAGGCGGAGACGGACGGTGTCGTACGGCCGTTGCCGCGCGAGGCGGAACCGTCGGTGGCCCGTGCGTCGCCGGCCGCCGACCGGGACCGTACGCCGTTGTCGCCGCTGTCGGCGACCTGCCCGGCGACGATCACCGCGAGCACGGTGGTGACGGCGGCGGCCGCGACGCCGGCGAAGGCCCGCCCCTTGCCGCCCTTGGGCTGCGCGGGTTCGCCGGTGGGCGGTGCATCGTGAGCGCCGTCGCCGCCGTACGGCTCGGCGGCGAGCGAGGAGGTACGCGGGCCGGAGTCGAGCAGGGAGGTACTCGGGCCGGAGGAGGGCGGATACGTTTCCGCACGCTGGGCACCGATGCCCGGGCGAGACGTGAAGACGTCGGCGTCCTCGCCGAAGGCGTCGACGTAGTCCTGCCGGGGCCCACCGGGCCCGCCCCGCCGCTGCCGGGGTATCGACGGTCCGGCCGCCCCCGAGGCGGCGGCACCGGCCTGCCCGCCCACCTCACCCCAGCCACCGCCCGCCTCCCGCTGCTGGGGGTGACCGCCACGGGCCCGGGGGACGCCCTGGGCGGGCGTCCCGTCCGGGAAACGGGGAACACCGTGGGCCGGCGTGCCATCGGGGTACCTGCGCACACCGTGCGCAGGCGTACCGTCCGAAAACCGAGGCACGTCCTGCGCGGGCGCACCGCCGGAAAGCCGAGGCCTCCCACGCACGGGCGTGCCGTCCGGCAGGCGCGAGATCCCTTGGGCCGGCATACCCTCCGGCAGGCGCGGGGCCCGTCCGGTAGGGGTGCCCTGGGTCGGGCGCGGCACTGCCGGGCCGGTGTCCCCGCGCTCGCCCTCTCCCGGCTCGCCGTTCCGGTCCGGACCTATGTCGGTTATGTCCCCGGCGTCACCTTTGGGTGCCCGGCCGCGGCGGCTGTGGCGTCCCACCCGCCCCTCAGCTCCCCGCGCCCGGCGTGACCGTACCGGCGCCCAACTTATCGGCGTCCGCGAGGAGTTCACGGAACGCCCCGGCCACCGCCGCCGGGTACTCCATCATCGCCACATGCCCGGCGTCCGGCATGGACAACAGCCGGGAGTGACGGAAGGTGCGTGCGGCCCGCTGTGCCATGCGGTAGCCGACGAGCAGGTCACGGCCGCCGTAGATCAGCAGGGTCGGGGCGAGGACACGCTCGGCCTGGCGCCAGAGCCCGTGCTGCCCGCCCAGGGTGTACGCGTTGACGATCCCGCGCGCCGAGCGCGCCATCGCGTCCCAGAAGTACGGCAGCCGCAGCCGCCGTTCCAGCTCCTCCACCGCGTACTCGAACGCCTCGGGCGTGACCCGGCCCGGATCGCCGTAGCAGAGGGCCAGCACGCCCCGTACTCGCTGTTCGGCGGTCCACTTGCCGGTCGTGCGGGTGAGCAGTCCGGCGACGCCGGGCAGGCTGAGCAGCACCGTCGGCATGGCCGTGCGCTGCACGCGCAGTTCGGGCAGGGCCGGCGAGACGAGCGTGAGCGTGCGGACGAGGTCGGGGCGGACGGCGGCGACGCGGGTGCTGACCGCGCCGCCGAGCGAGTTGCCGAAGAGGTGGACCGGACCGCGGCCGACCGCGTCGAGGTAGCGGATGATCGCGCGCGCGTGTCCGGTGACCGAGTAGTCGCCGTCGTCCGGTGGTGGGGAGTCGCCGAAGCCCGGCAGGTCGACCGCCTCGCCGTCCACGACGCCTTCGAGCCGCTGCATCAAGTCCGACCAGTTCTGCGAGGAGCCGCCGAGTCCGTGCACGTACAGCGCGGGCGGCAGGCCCGCGCGCGCGGGCGGCCTGGACCGGACCGTGAGGGTGACGCCGGGCAGCCCGACCGACCGCAGCCGCTCGCCCTCCGCGACTCTGACGGCCGCCGCCTTCGGGAGCACGCTGGTGGGCGGCACTGATGGCAGCTCGGTCGAAGACATGCGCCAATGTTACGAGACGATCACACAGTGATTCGTGTGTTCGCCATCACAGAACTAGCCGGGGGCGCCGCCGCGCCGCACCAAGGAAGGGGAGCCGCCGCGCCGCACCACGGAAGGTGCGCCGACTAGCCGGCGGCGAGGCCACGGGCACGGCCGACGGCGACGGGACGGCCGTCGGCGATATCCGGGGCGGACGGCCGTCGATGGCATAGCGTCCGCATCCGGTGTCTCCTACGCTCATAAAGAGGGCACCCGTTTATTGCCCCCTGCTTCTGCCAGGGACATTCGATGGAAGGGAGCCCACCATGGCCTATGACCCCACCGACCCCGACGCGCTCGACGATCTGGAGCCGGAGGCGGAGGACGCCCCGGAGATCGGCGTCGAGGCCCCGGAGGGCGACGCAGCCGAGCAGCACAAGGACGTCGCACCGTCCCATGACGACCCGCTCACCGGTGTGGACGAGGGCCGCGCGAACGAGGCCGATCTCATCGAACAGGCACGCGTGGTCTCCCACGACGAGGACGACTACCGCTGACCGCGGAGGCTCCGGCGGGTCCGCCTGGCCTGTCCGCATTTCCCGGTGCGGCTTTCGCCGTCGTCCGGTACGTGAAATTCTGCGCTCGCACCGCGCACAGCACGGTTACCGAAAAGTACGATGGCCGGGCGGCGTAATCCGCATGTGGACGATTTTGGGAGGCGGCGTGACAGCCATCGAGCAGACAGAGGCGGCGCGCCCGCGGGGCACGCGCCTGCCGCGCCGTGCCCGTCGGAACCAGTTGCTGGGCGCCGCCCAGGAAGTTTTCGTCGCGCAGGGGTACCACGCGGCCGCGATGGACGACATCGCCGAACGCGCCGGTGTCAGCAAGCCGGTGCTCTACCAGCACTTCCCGGGCAAGCTCGACCTCTACCTGGCCCTGCTGGACCAGCACTGCGACGCCCTGATCCAGGCCGTGCGCGGGGCGCTCGCGTCGACGACCGACAACAAGCAGCGGGTCCGGGCGACCATGGACGCGTACTTCGCGTACGTCGAGGACGACGGCGGCGCCTTCCGCCTGGTCTTCGAGTCCGACCTGACGAACGAACCCGCGGTGCGCGAGCGCGTCGACAAGGTCACCAACGAGTGCGCCGAGGCGATCTGCGATGTGATCGCCGAGGACACCGGCCTCTCGCGCGCCGAGTCGATGCTGCTGGCCTCCGGTCTCGGCGGCCTCGCCCAGGTGGTGGCACGCTCCTGGCTGCACAGCGACCGCAGCGTCCCGCGCGACCAGGCGGTGCAGCTGCTGGCCTCGCTGGCCTGGCGGGGCATCGCCGGCTTCCCGCTGCACGGCACCGACCACCACTGAGGCGTCGAGGGCCGGTCGTCGCGGCATTCCCGTTCGCTGTTCGCTCCTGGCGTGCACGCCCGCAGCGTGTACGTCCCCTCACCGGGCTAATGTGTGCTGCGTACGGCGCGGAAGGACGCGCACTTCACTGACCGTCGGAGGGACATAGCCGTGGAGGTCAAGATCGGCGTGCAGCACGCGCCCCGCGAGATCGTGCTGGAGAGCGGTCTGAACGCCGAGGAGGTCGAGCGCCTCGTCGCCGACGCGCTCGCCGGTAAGTCGCAGGTGCTGTCCCTGGAGGACGAGCGCGGCCGCAAGGTGCTGGTCCCGACGGACCGCCTGGCGTACATCGAGCTCGGCGAGCCGACGGTGCGCAAGGTGGGCTTCAGCGCGGTCTAGCCACAGCAGCACGGGAGGGGCCCGGCGGACGTGTGTCCGCCGGGCCCCTCCGTCGTGTCCGCTCTCCACATCTCCGTCGTGTCCGCTCTCCACGTCTCCGTGGTGTCCGCTCTCCACGTCTCCGTGGTGTCCGCTCTCCACATCCGGTGCACAAGTCACCCACAGAGGAGGATTGCATTCCGCAGGTCACGGGTATGACGGCCTACGACCGCGAAGCACCGGCCGGCCGTGGGAGGGACCACTCAATGATGCTGCTGGAAGTCCTTGGATCCGCACTGCTCGGCCTGGCCCTGTCGTGGGCCGCGGCCAGCCGCCTTTCCCACCGTCTTCCGGCTCGCCCGCTGGTGTTCTCCACAGGTGTCGCAGGAGCCCTCTTCGGCGACTTCGTCACCCACAGCGCCCTCGGCCCGGGCACGGCCCTGGTAAGCCTTCTGGGTGCCGCGATCGTCTCGGCGGCGTCCCTCTCGCTGCTGCTCCGCCCGGCCGGCCGCCATCTGCGCCGACGATCGATCCCGGCGTAGCGTCAAGCGCCGAGGACGTTCAGACGCCGAGGACCTTCAAGCGCCCCGAGCCGAAGCGCCCCCGAAGGGGCGCGGGGAACTGCGCGACCAGCCACCACGCAGCCGCAGCCGCAGCCGCAGCCACGCAGCTTCCCCCTTGGTTCCCCTTACCGAGCGCACAGAGCGCTAGGCGGCCAGGCCCAGCGCAGCCATCCGCTTCGTGTGCGCCTCGGTGATCCGCGAGAACATCCGCCCCACCTCGGCGAGATCGAACCCGTCGGCCACCCCGCCCACCAGCATGGTCGACAGCGCGTCCCGGTCGGCCACTACCCGCTGGGACTGCGACAGCGCCTCCCCCATCAGCCGCCGCGCCCACAGCGCCAGCCGGCCCCCCACCCGAGGGTCGGCGTCGATGGCCGCCCGCACCCGCTCCACGGCGAATCCGGCGTGCCCCGTGTCGTCGAGCACGGCCAGCACCAGTTCGCGGGTGTCCGAGTCCAGCCGGGCCGCGACCTCCCGGTAGAAGTCACTGGCGATCGAGTCGCCGACGTACGCCTTGACCAGGCCTTCCAGCCAGTCCGACGGCGCCGTCTGCCGGTGGAAGCCGTCGAGGGCCGCGACGAACGGCTCCATCGCCAGCGTCGCGTCCTCGCCGATCTCCGTCAGCCGGTTCCGCAACCGCTCGAAGTGCTGGAACTCGGCCGACGCCATCTTCGCCAGCTCGGCCTTGTCCACCAGCGAGGGCGCCAGCTTGGCATCCTCCGCGAGGCGCTCGAACGCCGCGAGCTCGCCGTACGCGAGCGCGCCGAGCAGGTCCACGACCGCGGCACGGTACTGCGGGTCGGCGGCCGCCCGCGCCCAGTCCTGGGCGGCGACACCGGTCGGTTCGGCGGAGGCGGTCTCAGGCTTGTCAGAGCTCGTCATGAAGCGCACAATAGCCCGCTCGGCGCCTCCGGGAAGCCCCGGGGGAAGCCCCCCGGGAAGATCCGGGAAGCCCTGGGGGAAGCCCCCCGGGAAGATCCGGGGAACCCTCGGGGAAGACCCGAGAAGTCCCGGAGAAGTCACCGGGAAGCCCCAGGTCAACCACTGTGGCTACCACGACGTGACCAAATCGGCCATCGCATGTGCACGATTCCGGGGTATGGTGGTAATGCGCCTGCTGGTACGCCGTCGTATTCGTTCGGACGTACCTCGACAGGCCGCACGTATGAGGATGCCCGGTCGGTGGCCCGATCGGCTCCGACCCGACAGCCCTCCCGGCGCGTACGGCACATCGCGTACGACGATCGGAGGGACACCTCAGCGGTACGAGCGCTAGAGCGTTGGTAGAGGTCCCGTGTCATACGGCGTGCCGAACCCGGCCCGCCCGTAAGGCAGCCGACGTCCCCCGGCACGGTCCGTCAAAGACCCCCACGCTCGCCTCGGACCGCGACACACAGAAGAGGCAGCACCCTGACTACGACGTTTCGAGACCTCGGGATCCTCCCCGAGACCGCCGAGGCCCTGGAGGCCGTCGGCATCATCTCTCCCTTCCCCATCCAGGAGATGACACTCCCGGTCGCCATGTCCGGCAGCGATGTCATCGGCCAGGCCAAGACCGGCACCGGCAAGACCCTCGGTTTCGGTCTGCCGCTCCTGGAGCGCGTGACCGTCCCCGCCGACGTGGAGGCCGGCCGCGCCGCCCCCGAGGCCCTCACCGAAGCCCCGCAGGCGCTCGTCGTCGTCCCCACGCGCGAGCTCTGCACCCAGGTCACCAACGACCTGCTGACGGCCGGCAAGGTCCGCAACGTGCGCGTGCTGGCCATCTACGGCGGCCGGGCCTACGAGCCGCAGGTCGAGGCCCTGAAGAAGGGCGTCGACGTGGTCGTCGGCACCCCGGGCCGGCTCCTGGACCTCGCGGGCCAGAAGAAGCTGAACCTGAAGCACATCAAGTCGCTCGTCCTGGACGAGGCCGACGAGATGCTCGACCTGGGCTTCCTGCCCGACGTCGAGAAGATCATCAACATGCTCCCGGCCAGGCGCCAGACCATGCTGTTCTCGGCGACCATGCCGGGCGCGGTCATCGGCCTCGCGCGCCGGTACATGAGCCAGCCCACCCACATCCGCGCCACCGCGCCGGACGACACGGGCGCGACCGTCGCGAACATCGCGCAGTTCGTCTACCGCGCGCACTCCATGGACAAGCCGGAGATGATCGCCCGCATCCTCCAGTCCGAGGGCCGCGGACTGGCGATGATCTTCTGCCGTACCAAGCGCACCGCCGCCGACATCGCCGAGCAGCTGCAGCGCCGCGGTTTCGCCTCCGGCGCCGTCCACGGCGACCTGGGCCAGGGTGCCCGCGAGCAGGCGCTGCGCGCCTTCCGCAACGGCAAGGTGGATGTCCTCGTCTGCACCGACGTCGCCGCTCGCGGTATCGACGTCGAAGGCGTCACCCACGTCATCAACTACCAGTCCCCCGAGGACGAGAAGACGTATCTGCACCGGGTCGGCCGTACGGGCCGGGCGGGTGCGTCGGGTACGGCGATCACGTTCGTCGACTGGGACGACATCCCGCGCTGGCAGCTCATCAACAAGGCGCTGGAACTCGGCTTCCCCGAGCCGGTGGAGACGTACTCGACCTCCCCGCACTTCTTCGAGGACCTGAAGATCCCGGCCGGCACCAAGGGCGTCCTGCCGCGTTCGGAGCGCACCCGCGCCGGTCTCGAGGCGGAGGAGCTGGAGGACCTGGGCGAGACCGGCGGTCGCGGTGGCCGTGGTCGCGGTGGCCGAGGCGACCGGGGTGACCGCGGTGACCGGGTCGAGGCCCGCGCCGAGGAGCGCGAGCGTCCGTCCCGCACCCCGCGGCGCCGCCGTCGCACCCGCGCCGGTACGGCGCTGGATGCGGCATCCGGTACGACGTCCTCGGCGCCGGCCGCCGAGTCCGCGTCCCCCGTCGCCGAGTCCGTCACGGCGTCGGAGCCCGCGGGGTCCCGCACCCCGCGCCGTCGGCGCCGTACGCGCGGCGGAGCGTCGCCGGAGCCGGTGACGGCCGCCGCACTGGAGACCGTGACGCCGGAGACCGTGACGCCGGAGACCGTGTCGCCGGAGGCGGTCGTCGAGACCGTCGAGGCCGTGGCGGAGCCGGTCGCCGCGGAGAAGCCGCGCCGCCGTCGGACCCGCAAGTCCGCGGAGGCCGCGGTGACACCGGCCGAGGTCACGCAGGCTCCGCAGGAGACCGTCGAGACCGTCCAGGCCCCGGTGACGCCGGTCCGCCGCCGGACCCGCAAGGCCGCCGAGCCGGCCGAAGCGGTCGTGGCGACGCCGGAGCCCGAGGTCGCCGTCGAGACCAAGCCGCGCCGCACCCGCAAGGCCGCGGCGAGCGCCGAGACGGCCGTGGACACCGCGGAGTCCGTCGAAGCGGAGGCCAAGCCGCGCCGCCGCACCCGCAAGGCCGCCGAGGCCGCGGTGGACACGGTGGACACGGTCGAGGCGACGGAGTCGAAGCCCCGCCGGACCCGTAAGACCGCGGCCGCCGCTCCGGCGACGACCGAGGCCGAGACGGAGACGGAGGCGGCCAAGCCGCGTCGTACCCGCAAGACGGCAGCCGCCGCCGAAACGGCCGTCGACACGGCCGAGACCACCGAGGCCAAGCCGCGCCGGACCCGGAAGACGGCCGCCGCCACCGAGACGGCCGCCGCCCCGGAGACCGCCGAGGTCACGGAGACCAAGCCGCGCCGCACCCGCAAGACCGCGGCCGCCGCCGAAACGGCGGTGGACACGGCCGAGGCCACCGAGGCCAAGCCGCGCCGGACCCGGAAGACGGCCGCCGCCACCGAGACGGCCGCCGCCCCGGAGACCGCCGAGGTCACGGAGACCAAGCCG
>NZ_JBFBBR010000013.1:198054-274546 GCF_040682795.1 Streptomyces sp. NPDC051105
CGCCGCACCCGCAAGACCGCGGCCGCCGCCGAAACGGCCGTCGACACGGCCGAGGCCACCGAGGCCAAGCCCCGCCGGACCCGCAAGACGGCTGCTGCCGTCGGCGCGGAGATCCCGGCGCAGGCCAGCGGCGAGCCGGAGGTCAAGCCGGGGCGTCGTACCACCCGGAAGGCGACCGAGTCCGCCGGGACGGTCGACGCCACCGACGTGGAGGCGAAGCCGAAGGTCCGTCGGACCCGGAAGGCGGCCGCCGCGGCTCCCGAGGCCTGAGCGCGTCGCACGTGACCGAACGGCCCGGCCCACCCTGTGTGGGCCGGGCCGTCGGCGTTCCCCGCCCACACACCAGCCCGCCCACACACCCGCCCGCCCACACACCCGCCCGGCAGCCGGCCGGCGGTATTCATCCGCCGGCTTACGGCCTGTCGCCGTCCGCCGGATAGCCTCTCCCCATGAGCAGGCCTCGTACCTTCGTCCCGCCCGTCGGTGCCCGCGCGTACGCGCTCGCCACCGCGCGTGGTGAGTTCGCCGTCATCGACGCGCCCGTGGCCGCCGGGGCCGAGCCCAAGGGGATCGCGCTACTGCTGCCCGGGTTCACCGGCAGCAAGGAGGACTTCAACCCGCTGCACGAGGCGCTGGGCGCGCGCGGGTACCGGACCGTCGCCGTGGACGGGCGTGGGCAGTTCGAGTCGGACGGCCCGGAGGACGACGAGTCGGCGTACGCCCAGGAGGAGTTGGCGCGGGACGTGCTCGCGCAGGCGGCGGCGGTCGGCGACGGACGGCCCGTGCATCTGCTGGGGCACTCCCTCGGCGGTCAGATCGCGCGCGCGGCCGTGCTCCTCGACCACAAGCCGTTCCGCTCGCTGACGTTGATGTCCTCGGGCCCGGCGCAGATCTCCGTCCCCCAGCAGCAGCGGGTGAAGCTGTTGCGGGACGCGCTCGCGGTGCTGCCGATGGCCGGGGTGTGGGAGGCCATGCAGGCCATGGAGGCGCCGGAGGAGCTGGACGAGGGCGGCCCGCAGGACTTGGCCGGCCAGAACGGCCAGGAGGACCAGGAGGATCTGCGGCGCCGCTGGCTGGGCACCAAGCCGGCCCAGCTCCTCGCCGCCGGACGCCAGTTGTGCACCGAGCCGGACCGCGTCGACGAACTCGCCGCCCTACCGCTGCCGTTCCATGTGCTGTCGGGTGCGCGGGACGACACCTGGCCGTTGCCGCTGCTGGACGACATGGCGCTACGACTGCGGGCCCACCGCACGGTCGTCGAGGGTGCGGAGCACTCCCCCAACACCGAACGCCCGGCCCCCACCGCCGAGGCGATCGCCACCTTCTGGGACAGCGCGAACAGTTAGTCGCAAGCGGCTCAGTACTGGGTCTGGAGGTGCTCCCAGAAGCCCTCCCGGAGGGCTCGGCGCAGGTCGGCCTGGCCGCGCAGGGAGTACTGGAGCAGGCCCTCGGCCTCGACGAGGAGATCCTGGTCGACCGGGCCGGGCAGGTAGGGATGGCCGGGCAGCAACTCGACGAGCGACTCTCTGCCCCGTGAGGACAGCCACTTCGCGGCGATCTGCGCGCCGACGAAGCGGACGTCCTCGCGGGTGGGTCTGGTGGCGCCGGCCTCGTAGGCGTGGGCGGTGCGCCGGGCGACGTACGGCTTGAAGAACTCGAGGTCGAGGGTGCGCTGGCTGTCTACCTCCCAGAGCAGCGGCTCGGCCTGGTTGCGGCCTTCGGGCGCCTCGATGCCCCAGAGGTGGACGCGGGCGCCGTAGCCCTGGGCGGCCTCGACCGCGGAGACCAGGTCCTCGTCCCCGCCGAGCAGGGCCGCGTCACTGATGGCGCGATGCCGGGCGAGTGACTCCAGGTCCGTGCGGATCAGGGAGTCGACGCCCTTCTGCTGGTTGTTGGCGTTGAGGTTGCCGAGCCGGACCTTGACGTCGGGCAGTTCGGCGATGGTCTGCTGCTCGGCGGTGTGGATGCGGCGACGCGCGCCGTCGTACCAGTAGACGCGCAGCAGCCGGCTGTCCGCGAAGATCTGGCGTGCCTTGTCGATGAGCGCCTCGATCAACCCCTCGGCGTCGAGGTCGAAGGCCCGGCGGTCCTCCGTCCCGGCGACGAGCCGACCCGTGGCCGCGTAGAGGTAGCCCGCGTCGACGAAGATCGCATGCGTCGAAGGGGTCTTCGCCACTTCGGCGAGCATGCGGGTGAGCAGCTCGTTCGTACGGTCGATGCGGGCCTGGAGGGCGGCGAGGTCGTCTTTCATCGCCTCCATTGTCCCGGCGGTCACGCTGCGAACACAACCGGTCCCGGTCAGTCTCCTGAAGGTCTCTTACCGGTCGGTAATTAGGCGTTCGAAAAATTTCTTTAGCCAAGGGAATGTTTGTAACACGCAAGCCGTTGACTGAGAGGAACACGAGACGAAGGGAGAGGCAGATGCGCTTCGAAATCAGGCGACTGGACGAAGTCGACGGCACCACCGTGGACTGCACCGTCGTGGACGCCGCCTCCGTCAACAGGATCGTCCAGCAGGCCGCCGCCATCGGGCAGCGGCTGTGGATCCGACCGGCCGAGAACCAGGCCTCGTAACGAGACCCGAGCCACGAGACACGACGAGATACGACGAGATACGACGACGCACACTGACGCACGCAGCACCGCAAAGTCTTCGGAACCCCCGTACGGCACGACGCCGTGCGGGGGTTCCGCGTCTGTCCGCGCCCCCCGGCTACGCGCCCTTACGCGCCCTTGATCACCTGGGTGACGCCGTTGATGATCTGCTGCACGGCGATCGCCGAGAGCATCATGCCCGCGAGCCGCGTCACCAGGACCACGCCACCGTCCTTGATGACCCGGATGATCAGCAGCGAGTACCGCATCACCAGCCAGAGCACGACATGGATGGCGAGGATCGCGGTCCACACCGACACCTGCGCGGAGACGTCGTCCGCCTTCTGCACGGCGAGGATGACCGACACGATCGCGCCGGGTCCCGCCAGCAGCGGCATGCCCAGGGGCACCAGCGCCACGTTGACGTCCTTGGTCTGCTTCGGCTCGTCGTTCTTGCCGGTGAGCAGGTCGAGGGCGATCAGCAGGAGCAGCAGCCCGCCCGCGATCATCAGGGCGGGCACGGAGACGTGCAGATAGTCGAGGATCTGGTGGCCCAGGAGCCCGAAGACGGTGATCACCCCACCCGCCACGCACACGGCCTGGAAGGCCATCCGCTTCTGCACCTTGCCGGGCCGGCCGGAGGTGAGGGCGAGGAAGATCGGGGTGATCCCAGGGGGATCCATGATGACGAACAGGGTCAGGAAGAGAGAGCCGAAGACGGCGAC
The DNA here is from genome assembly GCF_040682795.1 of Streptomyces sp. NPDC051105. Taxonomy (NCBI): domain Bacteria; kingdom Bacillati; phylum Actinomycetota; class Actinomycetes; order Kitasatosporales; family Streptomycetaceae; genus Streptomyces; species Streptomyces sp. NPDC051105. Next base: position 201,375 of record NZ_JBFBBR010000013.1, read on the forward strand.
GTCGAACATGCGTGAGCCTTGTGCGTTGGTCTGCGCTGCGGGCGGTCGTGCCGCAGGAAAATGGGGGTCACCGCGCGCGGGCCCGGACGAGCCCGGGAGAGGGTGGGCACGGCCTGCTGTGCGGGGAAACTCGGGAACGGGAACCGGAGAAGGGGAACGGAGACTGGGGCGGCCCTCAGAGTCCGCCAGTCCCCGGGACGGGGAACGCGCCGGTCGCACGGCGCGTGATCTCCCCGTACACCTCGGGGTCGGTCGTGTACTCGCCCAGCGCCACCGTCTTGCGGCTGCCGTGGTAGTCCGAGGAGCCGGTGACCAGCAGCCCCAGCTCCGCGGCCAGTCCGCGCAGCCGGGCCCGGGAGTCGGCGTCGTGGTCCATGTGGTCGACCTCGATGCCGTCGAGGCCGGCCGCGGCCAGCTCGGCGATCGCCGACTCGGGCACCGTACGCCCGCGTTTGGCGGCCGCCGGATGCGCGAACACGCATACCCCGCCAGCCTGCTTGACCAGCCGGATCGCCGCGAAGGGGTCGGTCTCGTGCTTCTCCACGAAGGCCCGGCCGCCGTCGGCCAGCCACTCCTGGGTGAAGGCGTCGCTCACGGTCGGTACGACACCGAGCTCGACCAGCGCGGAGGCGACGTGCGGCCGCCCCACGGAACCGTCGCCGGCGATCCGCCGCACCTGCTCCCAGGTGACCGGCACGCCCAGCGCGTTCAGCTTGGCGACCATGCCCTGGGCCCGCGGCACCCGGTCGTCCCGGACCAGCTCCCGCTCGGCGAGCAGGTCGGGCTCCTCGGGATCGAAGAGATAGGCCAGCATGTGCATGGAGACGCCGTCGACACGACAGGACAGCTCGGCCCCGGTGACCAGGGTGAGCCCCGCGGGCAGCGCGGCGACGGCCTCGGCGTGCCCCCGGGTGGTGTCGTGGTCGGTCAGCGCGACGACGTCCAGCCCGGCAGCGGCGGCGTTCCGGACCAGTTCGGCCGGGCTGTCCGTACCGTCGGACGCGGTGGAGTGGCAGTGCAGATCGATTCGCACGACGCGGACTCCAGGCGGGACGGGACGGAAGGGACGCGTCAAGGATAGCGGCCGGAAGCGGATGCCCTGTCACACCCGAAAGCCGGGGGCGCCCCGTACAGGCAGGTCACAGGCAGCCCCTGCTGCCACGCATTAGGGCTCCAGCAGGCGCGGCGACAGCGCCCCGCAGGGCACCAGGTCCACCTCCGCGCCTGCGTCCCGCAGATCCGTGAGCACCAGCTCGTCGTACATCAGCAAGCCGGTCTGCTCGGGCCACACCACCGCCCAGAGCCACATCCCCCGGGCCTCGCCCGCGAAGACGGCTCTGTCGTCCGGCACTCCCGGTACATGCCACAGCGGCGCCGGCCGGCCTGCCGCGAGTACCTTCGCCTGCGGCGGCTTCTCCACGTCCATCGAGGGCCCGGGATCCGGTCCGTCGATCCCCGCGTACCGGGCGCCGAGGCCGACCCCCAACTCCTCGGCGACCAGGATCATCTCCCCTACGCCGCCGAGCGGCGCGGGTCCGGAGCAGGCGACGGCGGTCGCGCGCCCACCGCTGCGGTCGTCACCGGCGCAGGCCACGCCCGTGAACAGCCAGCCGACCGGCAGCGGCCAGGGCATCCACACCGGCACCTGGGTGCGGTGCACCACGGCATCGAGGGCCTCGACGCTGGGCGGGATCACGGGCTGTACCGGATGCACGGTCCCGTGCACCTCGCACTGCCAGGTGTCGGCGAAGAGGCCGGGAGCCCTGACCCGGCCACCGCACTTCGGGCAACTGGGTTCGCCCCTCATAGGGCCCCACGGTCCTACCCGGAATCCCCCACGTCAAGGACGATCACCCGTCCGGGCGGAACCGGTCACCGGATGGAGTTAGATGTAACTTGCATTAATTAGCCGCCCTAACTTACTCTGTGTATATACCAACCAAATTGGCGTGAGCAGACGAGAGCGGCGGAGGAAGCGCATGGCAGAGTCAGCAGAACCGTTCGACGCGGGGGCGGGCAGCCTCCTGCGACAGCCGAAGGCCGTGTGGGCGACGGCCGGCGCGTCCGTCGTCGCCTTCATGGGCATCGGACTCGTCGACCCGATCCTGCCCTCCATAGCCAAGGGCCTGGACGCCACGACCAGCCAGGTATCCCTGCTCTTCACCTCGTACTTCCTGATCACCGCCGTGGCGATGCTGCTCACCGGCTTCGTCTCCAGCCGGATCGGCGGCCGCAAGACCCTGCTGCTCGGCCTCGCGTTCGTGGTCGTCTTCGCGGGCCTCGCCGGCACCTCCGACACCGTCGGCCAGCTCGTCGGCTTCCGGGCCGGCTGGGGCCTCGGCAACGCCCTGTTCGTCTCGACGGCGCTCGCCGTCATCGTGGGCGCGGCGGCCGGCGGGAGCGCGGCGGCGATCCTGCTCTACGAGTCCGCGCTCGGCCTCGGCATGGCGTGCGGCCCGCTGCTGGGCGCGGTGCTCGGCAACATCAGCTGGCGCTACCCCTTCTTCGGCACGGCCACCCTGATGGCGGTCGGTTTCCTGTGCATCGCCGCGTTCCTGAAGGAACAGCCGAAGCCCGCCCGCAGGACCTCGATTCTCGACCCGATCCGGGCACTCGGCCACGGCGGCCTGGCCTCCGCCGCCGTCTCCGCGTTCTTCTACAACTACACGTTCTTCACCGTGCTGGCCTTCACCCCCTTCGTGCTGGACATGACCCCGTACCGTTCGGGCGCCGTGTTCTTCGCCTGGGGTGTGCTGCTCGCGCTCTTCTCGGTGGTGGTGGCCCCGCGCACGCAGCGGCGCTTCGGCTCGCTGAAGGTGCTGGGCGGCTCACTCGTGCTGCTCGCCGTGGACGTCGTCGTCCTCGGCTACGGCAGCCACACCGCCGCGATCGTCTGCACGATCCTGTCCGGCGCGTTCATCGGTGTGAACAACACCGTCTACACCGAACTGGCCCTCGGCGTGTCGGAGGCGCCACGCCCGGTGGCGAGCGCGGGCTACAACTTCGTCCGCTGGTTCGCCGCCGCGGCCGCTCCCTATTTCGCGCCGAAGATCGAGGAGTGGACCGACATCCACATCCCGTTCGTGGTGGCGGCGGTCACCGCCGTGCTGGGCGCGGTGGTGGTTCTCGTACGGCGGAACGCGCTCACGCACGAGGCGGCGGAGCTGGAGCCGGGGCACGCCACCGAGGACAGCGTCTCCGTCTTTGCCAACTGACGATTTCCGCAGGGCGCTTGGTGAGGTTGCTCACCCTCGTGCATCAGTCCAGCGGGACGGACCCGCGGTGCGGATCCCGGAGGTCCGTCCCGCCCGCGAGCCAGCGCTCCTGGAGGGCCTGGGCGCCGTGCACGCGTTTCCAGGCGGCCTCGTTCGGGGTCATCGGCAGCAGCGGCAGGAACCGTACGGGATCGAGGGGCTCGTCCAGCGTCAGATCCTCGACGAGACCGCCCGGTTCGCCGACCAGGACCGAGGTGAAGGGAGCGCCGGGCCACAGCGGCTCGCCGACGTCCAGCGATGCACCCGGCGTCACGATCACGCCCTCCACCTGCGGAGACGCGGCGAGGACGGCGAGCGCGCGGAGCACCTTGTCGGTCTCCGCGAGCCCGGCGCGGACCGACAGGACCAATTCGGCGCGGGGCCCCTTGACGGGGTCCGCGAGCATCGCGGCGGGGTCGGTCATCGGCTGCGCGGACATGCCGAGCGTGGCATAGCGCAGGACGTTCTCGCCCTGGAGATCCTCCTGGAAACGGAGCACCTCGATGCGGTCCGTACCGAGGAAGGTGACCGCCGCGCGTGCGTCCGGTTCGCCCAGTGCGGTGGTCAACCGGGCCTCGACCAGAGGAAGAACATCAGCCATGTCGTGAGCATAGAACTCGTCAGTACCGGGCAAAGCAGCGCCTTGACACTGAGGGCTACTGCTACTCTGACCGCGGTGGTTCGGGGCAGCACGCAGAGCGTCGCGGTCAGACCCCGACGCCATGAGCACTCCCTTACGAGGGACCGGCTGGAGGAGGTGGGGCTGTCATGGATCGAAGTCACCCGTGCAGTACCACTCGCTCTTCCGCCCGCTGATTTCGTCTCCTGGTCGGCTGCCGCCTTCACGTTCGCGTTGTCGTTCGGAAGAGCACTTCGTTTTCGCTTGCCCGATCCCTCTGGCCGGTCCGTTCCGGATCTGTCTGGATCCGTTCGTCTGATCCGAATCAGTAGCGAAGTCGCCACCGCAACGGTGCGGTGCTCCCCGCTTTGTGGACGTGCTAAACATCCGCAGTCAGGACGTCCCCATTCCGGGTAGTTCCACCCGTTCGCCGGCGGTCACCCGCTGCTTGTCGCGAAGGAGCCTGCCCATGTCGATGATCCGCGACCTCCGTGCCGTGGTCCGCCCGACCCGTCCTTCCCAGCGCAAGAGCCTGCGCGCGGAGACCGGCGCGTACGACACCACCCGCGACCCCGGTACGCCGTCGGCCGTCGTCGACTGCGCCGTCTACCGCAACGGCGCCCGCGTGGAGACGCCGAAGCCGCTGACCCCGCAGGAGGCGATGCGCCAGGTGCGCCGGGACGGCGGGTTCGTGTGGATCGGCCTGCACGAGCCGACCGAGGCCGAATTCGCCGGTATCGCGGGTGAGTTCGGGCTACACCCGCTGGCGGTGGAGGACGCCGTGCAGGCCCACCAGCGCCCCAAGCTCGAACGCTACGACGACTCCCTCTTCACCGTCTTCAAGACCATCCACTACGTCGAGCACGACCAGCTCACCGCCAACAGCGAGGTCGTGGAGACCGGCGAGGTGATGTGCTTCACCGGCCGGGACTTCTTCATCACCGTCCGGCACGGCGGGCAGGGCTCGCTGCGGGCGCTGCGGCACCGGCTCCAGGACGACCCAGAACTGCTCGCCAAGGGCCCCTCGGCCGTCCTGCACGCCATCGCCGACCATGTCGTCGACGGCTATGTCGCGGTCGCCGACGCCGTGCAGGACGACATCGACGAGGTGGAGACCGAGGTCTTCTCACCCGGCCGCAAGGGCGGCGTCTCGCGCGGTGTGGACTCGGCGCGCATCTACCAACTGAAGCGCGAGGTGCTGGAGTTCAAGCGCGCGGTGTCACCGCTGCTGCGTCCGATGCAGCTGCTCAGCGAGCGCCCGATGCGGCTGGTCGACCCCGACATCCAGAAGTACTTCCGGGACGTCGCCGACCACCTCGCCCGCGTCCACGAGCAGGTCGTCGGCTTCGACGAACTCCTCAACTCCATCCTGCAGGCCAACCTCGCGCAGGCGTCCGTCGCGCAGAACGAGGACATGCGCAAGATCACGGCGTGGGCCGCGATCATCGCCGTACCGACGATGGTGTGCGGTGTGTACGGCATGAACTTCAAGTACATGCCGGAGCTGCACTGGAAGTACGGCTACCCGGTGATCATGGGCATCACGGTCTGCATCTGTCTCGGCATCCACCGCACCCTGAAGCGCAACGGCTGGCTCTAGGCTGGACGCCATGACACGTCAGCTGCTCGACCGGGCCCTCGTCGAGGAGGCCACGAAGAAGTCCGGCCTCATCTGGGTCCGGGGTGCCGGGGCGCCGGCCGCGCGTGCGGTGTGGCACGCCTGGGCCGACGGGGGCGTGTGCCTGGTCGGCGACGGAACCGAGCAGCCGCTGACCGGGCTGGCCGACGGCGGGTCGGCCGAGGTGACCGTCCGCAGCAAGGACAAGGGCGGCCGGCTGGTCACCTGGACGGCGACCGTGACGGAGCTGTCCGCCGGCTCCCCCGAGTGGGACGCGGCGGTGGCGGAGCTGAAGGGCAAGCGCCTCAACGCACCCGACGGCGAGGCCATGACGGACCGCTGGGCGAGGGAGTGCAGGGTGCTGCGCCTGTGCCCGACGGGAGCGACGGCACCCCTGCCGACGGGCAGCCTGGCAGAGCCGCCCGTACCGTCACCGGCCACCACCCGCCATCCGATCCCGGCGGCCCTGCCCAAACTCCTCGCGAGGCGCAGAAAGCCCAAGTAGCCGAGGGCCGAGCCAGGTTCGGCACGGCCGGACGGCACCGTCGCGGCCGAGCACCGCCGCCGCGGACCCCCGCACCGGCAGGTTCGTTCCCCGACAACTCGGCGTCTTCTCGGATCCGCCGCAACGGCGCCGCTACGACGTGGGCAGTTGCCTGCCGTAGTCCACGGTTTCGGACTTCTCCGGCTCGGTGACGCTGAAGGACTTGCCCCAGTCCGTGAAGGTGAGGGTGCCGGCGCCGCCCGCGCGCTCCAGGCGGAGCGGATACGGCTTCCCCTTCAGCGAGACGTCCAGCGTGCCGCCGGAGCCGCCGTCGCCGGCGATACGGATGGTGGGGGTTCCCGACTGTTCGTGGTGACCGTCGGCCGAGAGCGAACCATGCAGGGTCAGCAGGCCCGAGAGAAGGAGGTCCTTGTCCGTGAAGCCGCTGAACTTCTTGTACGAGGGGTCGCCCTGCGGGACCTTCACGTACTTGCCGTCGAGCTTGCCGGCCGCGCTGGTGTCGCTCCCGTCGGCATGGGTCCAGAAGTCCGCGTCGGCCTGCAGATACAGCGTGTCGCCCACCCGGAGCAGGTGGAAGGTCGACCCCTTCGACGTGACCGACCCGGTCCCGCCGTCCGCGTTCAGGCGCATGTCCAGCTGGTACGTACGCCCCCTCGTCACCACGGTCCCCGCCATCCGGACCGTAGCCACCGACGTCGCCGCCGCCCGGGTCTTCGACTGGATGACGTCCGGGGCCAGCTTTCCCACCCCGTTGGTGCCCGCGTCCGGATCCTCACTGCACGCGGTGAGGAGGGCCAGCGCGCACATCGCGGTCACCACTGCGGCGCGGCGAGTACGGGTACGGCCCGGAGCAATCGCGGTCAAGGACAGGGCCACCTCTCTGACGGGTCCGGCACGGCGTACCGCAGCGTACCGGTGCCTCGGCCGCCCGGCGGAGCCAGTCCGTCCGGACCGCCCACCAGGGCGTATCCGATCGGTACGGGCTAGCCTGAAGCCCACCGAGCAGGCGAACAGGACAGGAAAGTCACCAAGCGGTACTTCGGTAGAAAAAGGAAGCGGACCCATGGCAGCCGGCGCTCCCCGGATCTTCGTCTCGCACCTCGCCGGTATCGCCGTCTTCGATCCCAACGGCGACCAGGTGGGACGCGTCAGGGACCTCGTCGTCATGCTGCGCGTCGGCCGCAAGCCCCCGCGACTGCTCGGCCTGGTCGTCGAACTGTCCACCCGGCGCCGCATCTTCCTGCCCATGACGCGGGTGACGAGCATCGAGTCCGGCCAGGTCATCAGCACCGGCGTGCTGAACGTCCGCCGCTTCGAGCAGCGGCCCACCGAGCGCCTGGTCTTCGGCGAACTCCTCGACCGCCGCGTCCAGCTGGTCGAGACCGGCGAGGAGGTCACCGTCCTGGACCTGGGCGCACACCAGCGGCAGGCCCGCCGGGAGTGGGAGGTCGACCGCGTCTTCGTCCGCAAGGGCCGCACCGGCACCTTCCGGCGGACCAGAGGCGAGTCCCTCACCGTCGAGTGGTCGCAGGTCACCGGCTTCTCCCTGGAGGAGCACGGCCAGGGCGCCGAGAGCCTGCTCGCCACCTTCGAGCAGCTGCACCCCGCCGACCTCGCCAACGTGCTGCACCACCTCTCCGCCAAGCGCCGGGCCGAGGTGGCCGCCGCTCTGGACGACGACCGCCTGGCCGACGTACTCGAGGAGCTTCCCGAGGACGACCAGATCGAGATCCTCGGCAAGCTGAAGGAGGAGCGGGCGGCGGACGTCCTGGAGGCCATGGACCCGGACGACGCGGCCGACCTGCTCGCCGAACTCCCCGAGGGGGACAAGGAGCGGCTGCTGAGCCTGATGCAGCCGGCGGACGCGGCCGAGATGCGGCGGCTGATGTCGTACGAGGAGCACACGGCCGGCGGTCTGATGACGACCGAGCCGATCGTGGTGCGGCCCGACTCCACCGTCGCCGACGCCCTGGCCCGGGTCCGCAACCCCGACCTCTCCCCGGCCCTCGCCGCCCAGGTCTACGTCTGCCGCCCGCCCGACGAGACCCCGACCGGCAAGTACCTGGGCACCGTCCACTTCCAGCGCCTGCTGCGCGACCCCCCGTACACCCTGGTCAGCGCGCTCCTCGACGACGACCTGCAACCGCTCGACCCCGAGGCCACACTGCCGATCATCGCCGGGTTCTTCGCCACGTACGACATGGTCGCGGCGCCCGTGGTGGACGAGACCGGGTCGCTGCTGGGCGCGGTGACCGTGGATGACGTCCTGGACCACATGCTGCCGGAGGACTGGCGGGAGACCGAGTTCCACCTGGACGAGGACGCACAGGAACAGGAAAGGGAGCAGGAGAAGGAAAAGGAGCAGGGGAAGGGGGTGGGGGATCGTGGCGCCTGAACGTGAGAGCACCCGGGAGCGCACGCCGTCCGGCGCGACCGCCGCGACCCGGCCGCGCGGACCCCGCCTGGACCAGCCGCGCCCGCCACGGCGCAGGCTCCTGCCCGAGTGGGACCCGGAGGCCTTCGGCCGGCTGTCCGAGCGCATCGCCCGTTTCCTGGGCACCGGACGGTTCATCGTCTGGATGACCGTCGTGGTCATCGTCTGGGTGGTGTGGAACATCGCGGCGCCCGGCGGGCTGCGCTTTGACCAGTACCCGTTCATCTTCCTGACCCTGGCCCTGTCCCTCCAGGCCTCCTACGCGGCCCCGCTGATCCTGCTCGCGCAGAACAGGCAGGACGACCGCGACCGGGTCAACCTCGAACAGGACCGCAAGCAGAACGAGCGGTCCATCGCCGACACCGAGTACCTGACCCGGGAGATCGCCGCGCTGCGCATGGGCCTGGGCGAGGTCGCGACCCGGGACTGGATCCGTTCCGAGCTCCAGGACCTCCTCAAGGAGATGGACGAGCGGCGGGACGGGCATGGCGTATTCCCGGCGGAACGGTCGGCACGGCGTGACGTAGACGACCGGTGAGGGGCGTTATAGCGGCGCCGCGCATCGCCGTACCATCGTGTGTATGGCTAGCGAAGACGCGGTGCGCGAGGCACTGGCGACGGTGAACGACCCCGAGATCAACCGACCCATCACCGAACTGGGGATGGTCAAATCGGTGGAGATCGGCGAGGACGGCGCGGTCGCGGTCACCGTGTACCTGACGGTCTCCGGATGCCCCATGCGCGACACGATCACCCAGCGCGTCACCGAGGCGGTCTCCCGGGTCGACGGGGTCACCCGCGTCGACGTCACCCTGGACGTGATGAGCGACGAGCAGCGCAAGGAGCTGGCGTCCGCGCTGCGCGGCGGCCAGACCGAGCGCGAGGTGCCCTTCGCCAAACCGGGCAACCTCACCCGGGTCTACGCGGTCGCCTCCGGCAAGGGCGGCGTCGGCAAGTCCTCGGTCACGGTCAACCTCGCCGCCGCGATGGCCGCCGACGGCCTCAAGGTCGGTGTCGTCGACGCCGACATCTACGGCCACTCGGTCCCGCGCATGCTCGGCGCGGACGGCCGCCCCACCCAGGTCGAGAACATGATCATGCCGCCGTCGGCGCACGGCGTGAAGGTCATCTCGATCGGCATGTTCACCCCGGGCAACGCCCCGGTGGTCTGGCGCGGCCCGATGCTGCACCGAGCCCTCCAGCAGTTCCTCGCGGACGTCTACTGGGGCGACCTCGACGTCCTCCTCCTCGACCTCCCGCCCGGCACCGGCGACATCGCCATCTCGGTCGCCCAGCTGGTCCCGAACGCCGAGATCCTGGTCGTGACGACGCCTCAGCAGGCGGCGGCGGAGGTCGCCGAGCGGGCCGGCTCCATCGCGGTCCAGACCCACCAGAAGATCGTCGGCGTGGTCGAGAACATGTCCGGCCTGCCCTGCCCGCACTGCGGCGAGATGGTCGACGTCTTCGGCACGGGCGGCGGCCAGGTGGTCGCCGACGGCCTGACCCGCACGACGGGTGCGAACGTCCCGGTCCTCGGCAACATCCCCATCGACGTCCGCCTCCGCGAGGGCGGCGACGAGGGCAAGCCGGTCGTCCTGTCGGACCCTGACAGCCCGGCGGGTGCGGCACTGCGCGGAATCGCCGACAAGCTGGGAGGCAGGCAGCGGGGCCTGTCGGGCATGTCCCTGGGCATCACACCCCGCAACAAGTTCTAGCCGCCTGTGCCACGTAGGGGGCGCCGGGCTCTCATGGGCGCGGCGGCCCCTTCGGCCGCTGGTCGCTCCCTGGGCACAGGTCCTGCGTGAGGCACAGCATGAGCACCTGGAAGGAGCCTCCCTCGGGCTCCCCGCCTTGACCTTCCCGGGCGTGCGACAGGAAGCGCCACTGCGAGGCCTTGGTGTGCTGGGTGCCGTCTGCCTTCTCCACGTGCGCGTGCAGCGTGCGGGCCGCGGAGTCGTTCGTCTCCACCAGCACCTCATCGGCGGCGATCGGGAAATGATCGTGCAACAGACAGAGGCCGAAACGGTTCAGGTTGCCGTGTTTGGCCAACACCGCCGCCAGATCCCGGACGAACTCCGCGTCCTCGGGACCCAGTGGCTCGGCTTCTTCGAAGTGCGGAAGTGAAGCTCTCGCAGCGGAAACGTTTATGTCGGTCATAATGCCTCCGTCAACCACCTGACGGTCATCGGATTCCATTATCAGCCCCGGACTGTTTTCCTTCAATTCCGCAGACTGGGGCGAAGGGGTGGGCGCACCTCGTCCTCTGCGTGTCCGTGCAGGTCACCCGCGACGCCGTCACTAGGTTCCTCGGCGGGAGGTGGCTGCGCGATGAGGAGTATCCGGTGGTGGCGACTGCTGTCGCTGCTGGTCCTGGCATTCATGTGGTGGGGGTGCGGCTCCGCGGAGGCACAGCGGATCAGTCACGACGACTGCCAGGAGGATCGGCTCAACGGCGGCACGGTGGACGCCGCCATCCGCTTTCGCCAGCACGGCAGAAATTTCGTAGAGGTGTCCTCGGACATGACGGTCGAGGTTCCTGTGCGGGAATGGAGTATGGCAAACCAGCTGACATTCAGCGTAAATTCCGCCGACTACCAGAAAGCAATGCGCTGCCTGCTGCGCGGGCCGGACCACGCACTGCGCACGACTGAATGGCGACCCACCGATCCTGTCGCCACCTCAAGCGGCGACATGGTCAAGGTGGATTACAAGTCCATCACCTGGATCCGGGCAGCTCAGGATTACCGGCTCGGCCCCTGGGAGATCAGAAAGCCCAGGGGGAAAGACAAAAAATGGGAGATTGACCTCCGGCCGACGACGCTGCGCGGAGCCCAATGGAGTGTCGAGGCCGAGCTGGGTGACCTCAACTTCGAGCACTACGGCCAAACGTCGTCTGTCGACAAGGCCAAGGTAATGTGGGCGCCGCAGAAACCCGAGGGCATCTGTCCCGGGAAATGCATCGCAGTAGATCTGCCGTGGCAGCGGTCCTTCCCGCTGCTGTGGGACCAGTCGATCTGGAAACCGGCAGGCATCGCCATCTGGTGGGTGTGCGCCTCCGGCGTGCTCGCCCTGGCCGCCCAGCGCGCCCGACGTCCGTACGGGTCTCCCGCCGTCGTGGGGCCGGGGCCCGTCCGGCGGGTCGGCATGTTCGGAGGAGAGCAGGGCGTCGCACAACCGGTTCTGCAGTGGGCACTGCTCAGCGGTGCGGTCGCCCTGACACTGCTGCTGTTCCTTCGTGAGCCGGCACCCGACAACCCGCGGTCCCACATGCTCGTGTGCATCGCCGTCGGCCTGACCCTGATCCTTGTCGCCCGCCCCTGGCACCGCCCCGCGACCCCGAGAGCCCTGTCGCCCGACGACTCCGCACGCCGCCGGCGCCGCCAGGCGTACACCGTCATCGGGTTCGCCTCGGTCATGGCGACAGCGGGCATCCTGGTGGTCCTCGGCCACGGACTTTTCGACCTGCCCGAAAGCCTGGTTCTCAAGAAGCCAAGAGCGCCGGACGTCGCGGGCGAGGTCGGGTACATCCTCATGGGCCTGACGACGGTGTGGCTGTGGCTTGCCGCCATGGCCGCCTGGACCTGGCGCTTCGCCCGCGAAGGAGGACTGGTCCCCGCCGGCTGGTCCCGCAAGTGGGACGAAAAGCCGGTCCTCTGCGTCACCGTCGTCTCAGCCCTGCTGGCGCTGGTCGCCGGAAGCCTGCTCTGGAGTGTCCTCTGGGCAAGTGAAAACCAATGGAAACGCGTAACCTGGCTCATCGACCAGAGCAGCTCCACGGAGCGCGGAAACTACATCGGAAAAAATCTGGCGAATTTCTCCTCCACGGAACTCACCTGGATCTTCGCCTACAGCTGGTTCCTGGCCGGTATCGCACTCCTCGCCCTGCTGAAACTTCACTTCACCGCCCAGCGGGCTCGGGTGAGCAGCAAAATAGAATACATCCCCTTCGGGCCCGACAGGCCCGACCTCCTGCTGATGGCCGCACTGTTCTCCCTGACCGTGGGCATGAGGGGAGCGAAATTCGCCAGCTACAACGCGCAGTACGGCATCTGGTTCCTACTGAACATCCTCTCGCTCTTCGCCGTCCTTGCCGCAGGGCGACGCTGGTCGGTGCTGAGCAGGACGGGATACCTCTTTCACATGCACAGACCAGGAGCCCACAGCCGAGGCGAACTGATGGAAAAGGTTCACCAGTATCGCAATCTCAACCATCAACTGAAACTGGCGGATCAGGGGCGCGCCAACGGCGTGACATGCGAGCAACTGGAGGAGCAGCTTCGCGGGCTGCGCCGCTGGCTGGTGGAGCGATGCCTCAAGAAGAGTCCGCCGTGCCAGATTTCCATTCTCGACGTCGCTCTGGCCTGGGGGCCGGAAACCCACTGGTGGCCCAATGCGGTGCGGGGCGCACGTCTGGCGTTCTGCTTCGGGATTCCGGCCAGTTTCACCCTGCTTTACGTCGAGTCACACGACCGGTACAACGGGCAGCAACTCCCATTCGAGCCCACGGCGGTTCCGAACCTCGTCGCCGGGCTCATCACCTTTCAGACGGCGTGGGCCGGCGCCGGATTCGTCCTCGGTGCTCTCTGGCGTCTGCTCCCGGGCCGTCAGAGCGCCGTCCGGGCATGGAGCCTTACGTTCGCCTACATCATGCCAGCCGTACTGGCCGCTCTGTTCACCAAATTCATCGACTCGAACCCCACCATGCTGCTCCTGTACTCCCTTGTCATGCTGTTCATCCTCACCCTCACCGGCCTATGGATGGACACATTGACATTGAAGGAGGAACGCCAGTACTGGCCCGGCCGTTTCGCCCTCCTGGTCTCGATCCACCGGCTGCGGGGCCTGTCCGGACAGGTCGCCTACCTCCTCGCCCAGCTCGCGGCGGTCGCGGCGATCCTGAAGGGATTCATCAAGGTCCCCTGAGGGGCCGGGAAAGCGGACCCTGTTGCCGCCCCGCCTCCTCGGAGCGCGGGGCGGTGACCGGCAACCGTCAGGCGTACGACGTGATGTCCTTGATCATCGCGAACCCCAGCCCGTACGCGGACATCCCCCTGCCGTACGCCCCCACATGCACCCCCTGCGACGTGGACCCGGCGAGCACCCACCCGAACTCCGACTCCCGGTAGTGGAACGGCGTGGCCACCCCGTCCACCGGCAGCGACAGCGTGGACCACTCCGGCCCGCTCAACTCGTCGGCCAGCTCCCACGCCGTCTCGGTCTGCTGCTCCAGCCAGTCGTCCCGCAGGCTGTGGTCCATCTGCCCGGGCCAGGTGAAGGACAGCAGCCCGACCCCCGCCAGCCACGCGGCCGACGACACGGAGGTGGCCTCCAGCAGCCCCGTCCCGTCGGCGCTCCTGCGGGACGGGTTCGCCGCGACGGTCACGACCACCGCGAACTTCTCCCTCGGCTCACCGACGGACGCGGCCAGATGCTCGTTGCGCACCGACGGCTCGTCCCCGTGCCCGATCGACCCGTGCTCCACCGCACCGTCGGCCGCCGCACCCACCTGCATCAGCCAGCGCGGCCCTGTGAACGCCTCGTCGAGGCCGTACCAGGGGAAGGGCGCCTCCAGGTAGCCGTCGACCGTGCGACGGGCGGAGAGGACCGGCTGTCCGTTCTCCGCGACCGGCGTATGTTCGCCCACCCGACTTGTCGTCTCCATCTGCCCGGACGCCTCCTAGCTCCAGTCGGTCCGGGGCGGCCCGCCCCCCTTCGGGCGCACTCGTCCGGTCCGCACAACAACTCGGCAGCATATCCACACCGCTGGGACCAGCAGCGAAACCGCCCGGCGCGTGGGTCGCGCGGGCGGCTGGATCAAGCCGTGAGCGGCGCAGACGCGGTATGAAACGCGTCACGTGCGCCGCTCGGGCAAGGGTGTCCGGTACAGCTCAGGTGGCGTCCGCGTCGAACGGCGGACGGTCGTCCTTGCCGGGGTCCTCCGGCTTCTTGCTCATGTCGATCCGGCCGCCCGTCGAACCCGTGGTCCCCGTGGAGGGAGAGGAGTCGGTCTCGCGGCTGTGCACCGCGTCGGTGACCTCGGCCATCTCCTTCTTCAGGTCGAAGCCGTTGCGGATCTCCTTCAGCCCCAGCTCGTCGCTGTCCAGGTGCTTGCGGACGAAGTTCTTGGGGTTGAGGTCCTCGAACTCGAAGTCCTTGAACTCCGGGCCGAGTTCCTGGCGGATGTCCGCCTTGGCGCTCTCCGAGAACTCCCGGATCTTGCGGATGGTCCGCATCACGTCCTGAATGACCTTCGGGAGCTTGTCCGGACCGAAGACGAGCACGGCGAGCACAATGATGGTCACCAGCTCGAGTGGTCCTATGTCATTGAACACCTGAAGCTCCTTGCGATGTCCTCGGTCCTCGGCCCTCCGGTCGCTGTTGCGGTGTTCCGTGGTCCGGGCCGGGTCCACGGTACCCGGCGGACCTGTCCGACCGGTACCGTCCCGAGGTGTCCGGCTCCGTGTGTACGACCGGTTTTCCGGGTTGTTTGCCTAGTCGGGGCACGAGTGGAGTCCCGCCTGTGAGGTTTCTGTCAGTTCCTGTCCGAGGAACCGAGGACGGGGGCCCACGGGCCCGGGCGGCCGTAGGGCGGGGTGCTGCAGGGGTCGGGGACGTGCCGGGGCCGCTGGGGCCCTTGGGGGCGGTCGGCGGCCGGGTCGGGCGGCACCAGCGCGAGGTCAGCCTCGGCATCGGCCTCGGGGGCCTCCCGAACCCGCTGGGCCTTCTCCGGCTCCTCGCCGGGCGTCCCGCTCGGCGCGGCCGGAGTCATCTCCTCGGCCCGCTTCCCCGCGGCGAGCACCGCATCGCCGGGTGCCTCCGGTGACGTCGGTAGCCCCTCGTCCATGGTCTGCTCGCGGGCGAACCACGGCCCGCGCTTCGACGGCGGGCCGGAAAGGTCGAATCCGTGCCCGGGGCAGTCGCCGCGGGCACGGTCTGTTCACAGGATTCAACCAGGTTCGCGGGTCACCGCGCAGGGGCCTTTCGGCAGGTGTCAGCGGGCCGCGCGCGAGGAAGGGGAGGGAGGAGCGGAGGTCGTGTCGGGGACGGGTGCGGCGAGCAGTGCGGCGCCGGTCGTCTCGGGGGTGTTGGTCCACGAGGTGAGGGCGAACGGCGGGTTGGCGGTCAGCGGTCGTATCAGCGGGGAGACGGCGGCGGCGCCGGCCAGCACGGGTGCGGTCAGTTCCCGCAGCGCCCTCTCTCCGGCGGCCGGGGAGGGGACCCCGGGCAGCAGCGGCGCGGAGACCGAGGTGGGAGCCGCGGTCGTGGCACCGCCGAGCAGGGTGCCGGAGGACAGCAGCGGAGAGAGCGAGCGGCGGCGCTGCGCGTCGGCGGCGTTCGCGATGCCCGTGCCCGTCGTACCGGCCGGGGCGATACTGCCGCCGCCGGTGCCGCTGCGGGTGTCGGCGGCCGGGGAGCCGGGCAGTCCCGCGGTGACCCCGCCGAGGGCGACGGCGGCCAGCGAGACCGCGCCGGCGGCGACGAACGCGAACCGCATGCCGCGCGAGGCGGAGCGGTCGCCGTCCGGACGGCCGACGGGGTGGATACGGAAGCCCCGGCCCGCGGCCACGGCCGGGTCGTGCGGGTGGGCCGGGACGTAGCCGAACTCGAAGCGGTCCTCGTGGCTCACGCCGAAGACCCCGCTGTCGGACCGGCGTCCCGAGGGGCTTCCGCCGCCGAACGGCGAGCCGTCCGTGTCACCGCCCCCGGGCAGCCCCTGGAGGCGGGCCAGGAAACTCTCGGAGGGCGGGGGCGGGGCGGCCTCCGCGAAGACGTTCTTCAGCGCGCGCTGGGCATCGGCCTCCGCCTTGCACCTGGCGCAGGTCGCCAGATGGGCCAGGACGCGGTCACGCGACTCATGACCGAGCTCTCCGTCCACCAGGGCGGAGAGTCGGTCTCCCAGATGCTGCTCGGCGAGCTGCCGCTCGGCCGGTTTCGGTCGTGAACCACTCACGCGGACGCGCCCCCTCCTCCCAGTGCGGGAACACGGGGCACAAAGGAGCGGCGCTCCGACTTGCGGGCTTCCGGGGACCGGTGCGCGAGGGCCTTGCGCAGCTGGGAGCGGCCGCGGTGGATACGGGAGCGGACCGTGCCGAGCTTGACGCCGAGGGTCGCGGCGATCTCCTCGTAGGACAGGCCCTCGATGTCGCACAGGACGACGGCGGCGCGGAACTCGGGCGCCAGGGTGTCCAGGGCCTGCTGGACGTCGGCGTCGAAGTGCGCGTCGTTGAAGGCCTGGGACGGCGTGGGCTCGCGGCTGGGCAGGCGCTCGGCCGCGTCGTCGCCGAGGGCGTCGAAGCGGATGCGCTGCTTGCGCCGGACCATGTCGAGGAACAGGTTGGTCGTGATCCGGTGCAGCCAGCCCTCGAAAGTGCCCGGCGAGTAGGTCGACAGAGAGCGGAAGACGCGGACGAAGACCTCCTGGGTGAGGTCCTCGGCGTCGTGCTGGTTGCCGGTGAGGCGGTAGGCCAGGCGATAGACGCGGCCGCTGTGCGTGCTGACGATCTCCTCCCACGTGGGCGGAGTCCATGCCTGCCCGTCCGCGTCGGTGGAGAAGGTCGCGGTCCGGTCCTCGCCCATGGCGAGCGCGTCGGCGTGGCTGGGGTCAGCAGCGGTGTCGTTCACGGATTTCGGCCTGCCCGCCGATCCGAGGAAGCGCCGTAGCGCTCCTCCCCGATCCCCAGGTGCGGCCGCACCTCCCCTGTCGGCTCTGGTGGTGTCCACTGGAGCCCCTACCATAGCCACCTCGCCCGTTAGCACCGGATAAGCGGTTTTACAAGAATTTGATCTCTGCTGATACGGCTCGTCCTGCAGCATCGGCGGTTGCTCGACCGCCGTCTCGGCATCGTGATCCATTCGTGTCCCCCCGCCTCGTCTTCCATCCCTCTAAACGCCTGGTCCCATCTGCGGGTTCCCGGCGCCAACGGATACAGTCACGCCCAGGCAACCACGGGGACAGGAGAGGGTCATTACCGGCAACCGGCAGACGAGCTGGGCGTTCGCCGACGCCTTTGTCGCCGAGGACGAAGCGCTGCGGTGGGCCCGTGACCGGGCCCGCGACGCAGGGCTGCGCTCGGTGTCGCCCGGCACGGGTGCCGCGCTGCGTCTGCTCGCCGCCTCCGTGGACGCCAAGGCGGTCGCCGAGATCGGTACCGGGTGCGGGGTGTCCGGGATGCATCTGCTGCACGGCATGCGCGCGGACGGTGTCCTGACGACCGTCGACCCCGAGCCGGAGCACCAGCAGTTCGCCCGGCAGGCCTTCCGTGCCTGCGGCTTCGCCAGCAACCGGGCCCGCTTCATCCCCGGCCGCGCCCTCGACGTCCTGCCCCGTCTCGCGGACGCCGGCTACGACCTGGTCTTCTGCGACGGCGACCGGCAGGAGTACTCCGACTATCTCGCTGAATCGTTGCGCCTGCTGCGGCCGGGAGGCCTGGTGGTCTTCGAGGGCGTCTTCGCCAACGGCCGTACGGTCGACTCCGGGCCGCAGCCCACCGAGGTGCTGCGGCTGCGCGAGCTGCTGCGCACGGTCCGGGAGAGCCCGGAGCTGGTGCCGTCCCTGCTGCCGGTGGGCGACGGACTGCTCTGCGCCGTCAAGCGCTGACCCCGTCGAGACGGCGGCGGGACGCCGAGACCCCGGGGGGACCGCGGCGGTGAAGGGCCGGGGGCACGGCAGCGCCCCGGCACCGCATATGGTACCGGGGCGGCCGAAAGGGTGTGGTCGCTGCCGCCTCAGACGACGACGTTCTTGAGGGCGTCGGCGAGCGCCGCGGCCTCGTCAGGGGTCAGCTCGACGACGAGCCGACCGCCGCCTTCGAGCGGAACGCGCATGACGATGCCCCGCCCCTCCTTGGTCACCTCGAGCGGGCCATCACCCGTCCGCGGCTTCATGGCCGCCATGCTGGTTCCCCTTCCTGAAAACAGCTCATCGTCTGCCGACGGCCCACGAGGGCACGCGCGATCCTGGCGGGACACGCGGCACCGGCATCGAACACATTGCTTCCAGGCCATTATCCCGCATCTCAGGACCCGATGACCAACATCAGTCGGCATCGCTTGGGCAACGCGCGCGAGCAAAACCACTCAATTCGGCGATGTGACTGCGATACTGCGCCGCCCCGCGTCCTTACGCCGACCGAGTCGGCTGCGGATTTCTTTGACGCAGGTCACACGACGGCTCCGGTCCCCGGACGGTGAACTCCGCCATGCTGTCCTTCGGACATCGACGTACTGAGCGGTACGTCAGCCGCGACGACGGAGACGACGGAGGGGACGCACCATGACCGACACCGTGCTCTACGAGGTGAGCGACGGACTCGCGACGATCACGCTGAACCGCCCCGAGGCGATGAACGCGCTGAACATCGCGACGAAGGTCGCGCTTCGGGAGGTCGCGCGGGAAGCGGCGGCCGACACGGCCGTCCGGGCGATCCTGCTGACCGCCGCGGGAGACCGGGCCTTCTGCGTGGGCCAGGACCTCAAGGAACACATCACGCTGCTCGCCTCCGACCGGGAGACGGGGGCGGGGCACACGATGACGACGGTCCGGGAGCACTACAACCCGATCGTGCGGGCACTGGCGGGAGCGCCGAAGCCGGTGGTGGCCGCGGTGAACGGCGTCGCCGCCGGCGCCGGGCTCGGCTTCGCGCTGGCCGCGGACTATCGCGTGGTCGCCGACACGGCCGCCTTCAACACGTCGTTCGCGGGGGTCGCGCTGACCGCGGACTCCGGGGTGTCCTGGACCCTGCCGCGGGTCGTGGGGCCGGGGCGCGCCGCCGACCTGCTGCTCTTTCCCCGGAGCATCAGCGCGCAGGACGCGTACGAGCTGGGCATCGCGAACAAGGTCGTGCCCTCCGCCGACCTGCGAGCCGAGGGCGAGAAGATCGCACGGAAGCTGGCCGAGGGGCCGACGGTGGCGTACGCGGCGCTGAAGGAGGCCGTGGCCTACGGACTCACGCACTCCCTCGACGAGACGCTGGACAAGGAGGACGAGTTGCAGACCCGGGCCGGGGCCTCCGAGGATCACGGGATCGCCGTCCAGGCGTTCGTGAACAAGGAGAAGCCCAAGTATCTGGGGCGGTGAGAGAGGGGCAGGGGGCACCGTCGCGGACCGCGCGTGCGTGCCGGCTGATCGCGCCCGCGCGGCGGTAGCCCGCATCGACACAGCCCCGCGCCCCTAACCGGCGTTTCGGGCCGCGCATGTTTCCAAGTGGTCGTTCACCAACCCGCACGCCTGCATCAGGGCGTACGCCGTCGTCGGGCCGATGAAGCGCAGGCCCCGCTTCTTCAGGGCCTTGGACAGGGCCGTCGACTCCGGAGTGACCGCCGCGACGTCGGCGATGGTCTTCGGGGCCGGGTACGTACCCGGCCCCGGGGCGAACGACCAGATCAGCTCGTCCAGCTCGCCCGGTTCCCACTCCGCCAGTACCTGCGCGTTGGCGATCGTCGCGTCGATCTTCAAGCGGTTGCGGATGATGCCCGGGTCCGCCAGCAGCCGCTCCCGGTCCTCGTCCGTGAAGGTGGCGACCTTCTCGATGCGGAAGCCGGCGAAGGCGGCCCGGAAGCCGGGGCGGCGGCGGAGGATCGTGATCCAGGAGAGGCCCGACTGGAAGGCCTCCAGGCTGAGGCGTTCGTAGAGGGCGTCGTCGCCGTGGACCGGGCGGCCCCACTCCTCGTCGTGGTACGCCACATAGTCCTCGGTGGACAGGGCCCAGGGGCAGCGCAGCCTGCCGTCCGGCCCGGCCACGGCCGCGCCGGCGGTCAGGTCGGTCAGGTCGGTCACGGCCGGTCCTCCGGCTCGGGCTTGTCCAGCGAGGTGTGCCTGGCGTGCGGTGCGGCCTGGGCGCCGGCCAGCGTGGACTCCAGGTCGGCGATCCGGGCGTCGCGCTCGGCGAGTTCGGCGCCGAGGCGGCTGAGCGCGTCGTCCACGTCCGCCATGCGGTAGCCGCGCGGGGCGAGCGGAAAGCGGAGGCTCTCCACGTCCGCGCGGTTCACCGGCCGGTCCGGGGGCAGCGGGTCCTGGAAGCGCTCGGGCGCCACCTCGGGCAGCGGGCCGCTCTCGCCGCCGCTCACCACGGAGAGCGTGACCGCGGCGACCACGACCGCGAGCGCGACGACCAGGAACAGGAACATAACCATCGCGGTGGCCCCCAGGCTCGATGAAGCTCGGTGCGCACTCATGGTGCGGAGTGCGCCCAGTGTGCTCGGTGTCGAATGTGTCTGTGTCCGATCGTGCCATGCGAGTCTGACAGTTAGGGTCGCAGGCGGTCGTACCCAGGGACTTACTACGAGAGGTCACAGGCGATGCTCAGGCTGGGCAAGCGGGAATTCGCACCGCACGAACCGGTGATCATGGCCATCGTGAACCGGACACCGGACTCCTTCTACGACCAGGGAGCGACCTTCCACGACGAACCCGCCCTCGCGCGCGTGGAGCAGGTGATCGCCGAGGGGGCCGCGATCATCGACGTCGGCGGGGTGAAGGCGGGGCCGGGCGAGGAGGTCACGGCCGAGGAGGAGGCCCGGCGGATCGTCGGGTTCGTCGCGGAGGTGCGCCGGCGGTTCCCGGAGGTCGTGATCAGCGTGGACACCTGGCGGGCCTCGGTCGCGGAGGCCGTCTGCGAGGCCGGGGCGGATCTGCTGAACGACGCGTGGGGCGGGGTCGATCCGGGGCTGGCGGAGGTCGCGGCGCGGTACCGGGTGGGGCTGGTGTGCACGCACGCGGGTGAGGCGGAGCCGCGGACACGGCCGCACCGGGTGACGTACGACGACGTGATGGCCGACATTCTGCGGGTGACCCTGGGGCTGGCCGAGCGGGCCGTGGCGCTGGGGGTGCCCCGGGAGTCGGTGATGATCGATCCCGGGCACGACTTCGCGAAGAACACCCGGCACAGCCTGGAGGCGACGCGGCGGCTGGGCGAGATGGTCGAGACAGGGTGGCCGGTGCTGGTCTCCCTGTCCAACAAGGACTTCGTGGGCGAGACGCTGGACCGGCCGCTGAAGGACCGGGTGATCGGCACGTTGGCGACGACGGCGGTGTCGGCGTGGCTGGGGGCGCAGGTGTACCGCGTCCACGAGGTGGCGGAGACGCGGCAGGTCCTGGACATGGTGGCGTCGATCGCGGGCCACCGGCCTCCGGCCGTCGCCCGGCGGGGGCTGGCGTAGCGGCCGGGGGCGACGGCCCCGGACCCCGAAACCCTCCCCCGCCCGACTCGGTGGGTCGGGAGCCGCACGAACCGACCCGGTCACCCGGAACGATCACGAAAACCCTCGGGCCCCGACTTCTCAGCAGGGCGAGTGGGGTGGGCGCGGTGGGCGGGAAACGACCGGTCCTAGCGGCCCGCCTCCTTCGAGACCAGGGCCACCGCCTCCGCCACGTCGTCCGTGACGTGGAACAGGAGGAGGTCCTTCTCCGAGGCCTTGCCCTGGGCCACCGGGGTGGTGCGGAGCCAGTCGACCAGGCCGCCCCAGTACGCGCTGCCGAACAGCACGATCGGGAAGCGGGTGACCTTCTGCGTCTGGACGAGGGTGAGCGCCTCGAAGAGTTCGTCGAGGGTGCCGAGCCCGCCGGGCAGCACCACGAAGCCCTGCGCGTACTTGACGAACATCATCTTCCGCACGAAGAAGTAGCGGAAGTTCAGGCCGATGTCGACGTAGGCGTTCAGGCCCTGCTCGAAGGGCAGTTCGATACCGAGGCCGACCGAGACGCCGCCCGCCTCCAGGGCGCCCTTGTTGGCCGCCTCCATCGCACCGGGGCCGCCGCCCGTGATGACCGCCCAGCCGGCCTCGACCAGGCCCCGGCCCAGCTGCACCCCCGCGTCGTACTCCGGCGAGTCCACCGGCGTCCGCGCCGAACCGAACACACTGATCGCGGCTGGGAGTTCGGCGAGCGTGCCGAAGCCCTCGATGAACTCCGACTGGATGCGCAGCACCCGCCAGGGATCCGTGTGGACCCAGTCGGAGGGTCCGCCCGCGTCCAGCAGACGCTGGTCCGTCGTGCTCGCGGTCACCTGACCGCGCCGTCGGAGGACCGGTCCCAGGCGCTGCTCGTCCGGCGGCACCTTCTTCCCCTCGGGGTTCCCGGTAGGCATATGTGCGCTCCCTCCGCTTGCAGGTGTATCCGCCCCAGCGTAGATCCACCCGGGTTACGGGCGCGGGACGTCGGCATGTCCGGTGCGAAGCGCCGCCGGGTGGCTCAGCCGGCCAGCCAGGCGCGCAGCCGCTCCTCACCCGCCAGGATCTTCCCGGTTTCGACCCGTTCATCCCGTTTGTGCGCCAAGTGCGGGTTGCCGGGCCCGTAGTTGACCGCCGGAACGCCGAGGGCGGAGAAACGGGAGACGTCGGTCCAGCCGTACTTGGGCATCGGGGTACCGCCGACCGCCTCGATGAAGGCGGCCGCGGCCGGGTGGGAGAGGCCGGGCAGCGCACCGGGGCTGTGGTCGTCGACCACGAACTCCTCGACCCCGCAGTCGGCGAAGACGTCGCGGACGTGCGCGATCGCCTCCTCCTCGGAACGGTCCGGGGCGTATCGGAAGTTGACGGTGACCACGCACTCGTCGGGGATGACGTTGCCGGCCACCCCGCCGGAGATGCCGACCGCGTTGAGGCCCTCGCGGTACTCCAGGCCGTCGATGACCGGGTAGCGCGGCTCGTAGGCGGCGAGCCGGGCGAGGATCGGGGCGGCCGCGTGGATCGCGTTGGAGCCCATCCAGGAGCGCGCGGAGTGGGCCCGCTCGCCGGTGGTCTTCAGCAGGACGCGCAGGGTGCCCTGGCAGCCGCCCTCGACCTCGCCGTTCGACGGTTCGAGGAGGACCGCGAAATCGCCCGTCAGCCACTCCGGGTGCGCCTCGGCGACGTGCCGGAGGCCGTTGAGATGGGCGGCGACCTCCTCGTTGTCGTAGAAGACGAAGGTCAGGTCGCGGTTCGGGGCGGGGACGGTGGCCGCGATGCGCAGCTGGACCGCCACGCCGGACTTCATGTCGCAGGTGCCGCAGCCCCACAGCACGCCGTCCTCGTCCAGCCGGGACGGCACGTTGTCCGCGATCGGGACGGTGTCGATGTGGCCGGCCAGGATCACGCGCTCGGCGCGGCCGAGGTTCGTGCGGGCGATCACGTTGTTGCCGTGCCGGTCGACCGTCAGGTGCGGCAGGGCGCGCAGCGCGGCCTCGATCGCGTCCGCGAGCGGCTTCTCGGTGCCGCTCTCCGAGGGGAAGTCCACGAGTCGCGCGGTCAGCGCGGCGGCGTCCAGCGTGAGGTCAAGCGAGGTGTCGGCCATGGCCCCGACCCTAACGCGGAGCACCGGGCGGGCGGTTTCACAGGCTTTCGCACCCGGGGTTGAGCCGCTCGTACTCTCCAGTATGTTGTACGCGTGCCAGAGCCGTCCCCCACCCGCCCCACGCGTCGCCGCCGTGCCCTGCGTTTCGTGTCGGGTTTGATCATTCTGTGCGCCGTCGCGGCCTATCTGGTCGTCCAGTACGTCACCGGCGGCGGTGGCGCCGAGGGCTGCAAGGTCGTCTCGGGCCGCAGCGACAGCGAGTCGTACGAGTTCACGCCCGAACAGGCGGTGAACGCGGCGACGATCGCCGCCGTCGGCACCGGGCGCGGTATGCCCGAGCGGGCGGTGGCCATCGCCCTGGCGACCGCGCTCCAGGAGTCGGGGCTGCGCAACATCGAGCACGGCGACCGGGATTCGCTGGGCCTGTTCCAGCAGCGGCCCTCGCAGGGCTGGGGCACCGAGAAGCAGATCCTGGACCCGGCGTACGCGGCAGGCATGTTCTACGCCCACCTGGCCAAGGTGCGCGACTACGCGACCCTGCCGCTGACGGTGGCCGCGCAGCGCGTGCAGCGCAGCGGCTACCCGGAGGCGTACGCCAAGCACGAGACGGACGCCACGCTGCTCGCGGCGGCTCTGACCGGGCAGGCGGCGGCCACGCTGACCTGCGACGGGCGCCCGGCGGCCACCACCGAGGCGGCGGCGACGGGTCCGGACGCGGTACGGACCGCGCTGGTACGGGACTTCGGGCGGGACGCGGTCGAGGAGGCCGGCGCGGAGGTGAACGGCTCGTCCGCGAGTTCGCCGACACCGACGCCGAGCGTGACCGCCACGGCGCACGGGCGGACCGTGACCGTGCCGGTGCCGGAGGGCGGGAAGACCGACAAGTCCGGGCGCACCGAGCGCGAGCGCGGCTGGCAGCTGGCGCACTGGGCGGTCGCCAACTCCTCGGCGCTGCACATCCAGCGGGTGTCGTACGCCGGCCGGGAGTGGTCCGCCGGGAGCACGGAAAGCCAGTGGCAGGCGGCCGCCGGTTCGCAGGGGACGGGCGGGGCGGAGAAGTCCGCGGGGTCCGTGCGGATCGTGACCGGGCAGTAGTTCGGCCCGTCACTCCTGCGGGTCGGCCCCGGCGGGTCGCGCGCATGGTGTGCGCAGGTTTTCGTACAGCCACGCGCGCGTGCGCGAAATCCCTTGGGAACACGAGGCCGTAAGGATTCTGCAGGTCTCGGCGAGGTCTCGACCCGGGCACTCTTTGCCCGTTTTTATCCACACCCGATAATGCGATGCGTTATCAACTCTTTACCTTGGGCCTCCGCAACCTTCGCGGGCTTCGAGCGGTAGTCACGGCGATCACGTTCCCTCCCGTCGAATGGAGCATCATGTCCCTCCCTCTGACCCGCCGCATCGCCCGTGCCGCGCTGCTCGTCGCAGCGGGAGCGGCTGCCGGGGTCGGTGCGGCCGGCTCCGCCAGCGCGGCCCCGAGTCTGCCGGCCACCCCGAACCTGGGTGGTATGACCGCCCTGGACGGAGCGAGCGTCGGCAACACCGCCGACGCCGCGGCGCAGAACGTCACCGGGGCCGTCGGCCACACCGGTGGCAAGGCGGTCGAGTCGGCGCTGCCGGCCGCGGGCAAGACCGGCGGCAAGGCCGTCAAGGTGGCGGCGCCGGTGGTGCAGCACGCCGCGGGCGACGCGGCCGGCTCCGCCGGTGGGCTGCTGGGTGAGACGGCGGCCACGGCGACGAAGGGCGGGCTGCCGACGGACGGGCTCGCCAAGGGCGGGCTGCCGGTGAAGGGGCTCCCCATCGGGGGCTGACTCCGTTACGCCGGCGATCGCAGGCCGGTGATTTCAGAAGGGACCCGGGATTTTCCCGGGTCCCTTCTCGTCGTGTTCCAGCCACGGGCCGCTGGGGGTTGTTCGCGTCCGCGCGGCGGAGCCGCACGTGAGCACAGCCCCGCGCCCCCGACCGGGACGTCGGGCGCGGGCCGGTGAGGGCTCGCGCCCGCGCGGCGGAGCCGCACATCGATGCGGCCCGCGCCCCCGAGGGGGCGCGTCGGCCTGCGGGCGTCTCAGGAAAGCCGCTCCACGGCCGCCCGTACGCGCTCGTCCGTCGCCGTCAGGGCCACGCGTACGAAGTTCTCGCCCGCCTCGCCGTAGAAGTCGCCCGGTGCCACCAGGATGCCGCGGTCGGCAAGGTGGGACACCGTCTGCCAGCAGGACTCGTCCCGCGTCGCCCACAGGTAGAGACTCGCCTCGCTGTGTTCGATGCGGAAACCGTGGGCCACCAGCGCTTCGCGGAGGAGGGCGCGGCGGGACGCGTAGCGCTCGCGCTGTTCCTGGACGTGGGTGTCGTCGGAGAGGGCCGCCACGACCGCCGCCTGCGTCGGTGCCGACGTCATCATGCCGCCGTGCTTGCGGATCTCCAGCAGGGGGCCGAGCACCGCCGGGTCGCCGGCCAGGAAGGCCGCGCGGTAGCCCGCCAGGTTGGACCGCTTGGAGAGGGAGTGCACGGCCACGATGCCGTCGTACGAGCCGCCGTTCACGTCCGGGTGCAGGACCGAGACCGGGTCGGCCTCCCAGCCCAGTTCGAGGTAGCACTCGTCGGAGAAGACCAGGACGCCGTGGGCGCGGGCCCAGGCGACGATCTCGGTGAGTTCCTGCTTGCTCAGCACCTTGCCCGTCGGGTTGGACGGGGAGTTCAGCCAGAGGAGCTTCAGGTTCGTCGGGTCCAGGTCGCGCGGGTCGTCGTAGACCACGTAGTCGGCGCGGGCCAGGCGGGCGCCGACCTCGTACGTGGGGTACGCGAGGCGGGGGTAGGCGACCACGTCTTTGGATGTCGCCGTGCCGGGTCCGAGGCCCAGCTGGGTGGGGAGCCAGGCGACGAGTTCCTTGGAGCCGACGATCGGCAGGACATGGCGGTGGGTGACGTCGCGGGCACCCAGGCGGCGCCCGACCCAGCCGGTGATCGCGTCGCGCAGCGCCGGGGTGCCCCAGACCGTGGGGTAGCCGGGCGAGTCGGCCGCGTCGATCAGGGCCTTCTGGATCAGGTCGGGGACCGGGTCCACCGGGGTGCCGACCGAGAGGTCGACGATGCCGTCCGGGTGCGCCGCTGCCGTCTTTTTGTACGGCTCCAGCTTGTCCCAGGGGAAGGTGGGCAGACGCTCGGAGACTGCGGACACGGTCACTGGCTCACTTTCTTCGGTACGACCGGTACGACCGTACAACCGGTACGGCCGTATAGCCGGTACAGCCGGTACGACCGGCAGGACCGGCACGGCAAACGCCTCGGTCCCGCAGGCGCCGATCGGGTGCGATCAGGCCGTACGGGACCGAGGCGGCACGGTGGTGCGGCGGGCCGCCTGTGCGGGTTACCCGGCCTGCGGGGGCAGCGCGGCGACGAAGGGGTGGTCGCGCTCGATCAGGCCCAGCTTGCTGGCGCCGCCGGGAGAGCCGAGCTCGTCGAAGAACTCGACGTTGGCCTTGTAGTAGTCCTTCCACTCCTCCGGAGTGTCGTCCTCGTAGAAGATCGCCTCGACCGGGCAGACCGGCTCACAGGCACCACAGTCAACGCATTCGTCCGGGTGGATGTACAAGGACCGCTGGCCCTCGTAGATGCAGTCGACCGGGCACTCCTCGATGCACGCCTTGTCCTTCACGTCGACACAAGGCTGCGCGATGACGTAGGTCACGCTGTCGTTCCTCCTCGATTGGGCGCTGGCGGGCCTCCGTAGGCTCCGCCGCCTGGCGCGCGGGAGCGCGGCGTCGTCGATGCCCGCCCCTAGTATCTCCGTTCTCGGGCATGATCCGAACAGGAGGGGTGAACTGACCAGTGGAAATCTCGGCCGCAGGACGCTTCGAGGTCCGTGTCACCGCTGCTGACGTGGGTAAACGGGTCTCCGTACGCCGTTTGACCGGAAATGACCTCACCGAGGAGAAGTTCACCGACACGGTGGGTGTTCTCACATCATGGGACGACGACGGCATGTTGACGATCACACGGCGGGACGGGGAGATCGTCCGGATACCGGAGGCCGCGCTGGTGGCGGCCAAGATCGTGCCGGCCGCTCCGGCGCGCCGCCGGGGACCGGCGGCGACCTATCGGGAACTGGCGCGTGTCGCCTCGCGCGGCTGGCGGCCGGTGGAGAGCGAGCGGCTCGGCGAGTGGGAGCTGCGGGCCTCGGGAGGGTTCACCCGGCGGGCCAACAGCGTCCTGCCGCTCGGCGATCCGGGGCTGCCGCTCGACGCGGCCCTGGATGCGGTACGGCGCTGGTACGGCGAGCGCGGGCTGCCCGCGTACGTGCAGACGGCGACCGGCGCCGAGGGCACCCAGGAGCTGCTCAGCGCGGAGCTGGAGCGGCGGGGCTGGGTGCGTGAGGTGAGTGCCGAGCTGTGGACCGGTGCGCTGGCGCCGGTGGCGGACCGGGCGGAGGGGGCCTGTGTGGTGCTCTCCCGGACGGCCGACGAGGCCTGGCTGACGCGCTACCAGCGCAAGGGGGTCAGCGAGGTCGCCCTGCGGGTGCTGGGCGGAGGGCCGTCCGTGTGGTTCGCGACCGTTCCCGGCGAGGGTGCCCCGGCGGCCATCGGGCGGTTGGTGGTGGACGGCCGGTGGGCCGGGTTCGCCGCTGTCGAGGTGGATCCGGCGCTACGGCGCCGGGGGCTGGCCACCGAGGTCATGGCCGCGCTCGCCCGGCGGGCGCTGGAGGAGGGCGCGTCGGCGGCCTGGCTCCAGGTGGAGGCGGAGAACACGGGGGCGCGGGCGATGTACACCGGGCTGGGGTTCGGGGCGCACCACGCCTACCACCACTACAGGGCGCCGGGAGCGGACGGCCGCTGAGGCCGCCGCGGTACGGATCGTTCCGGAAGGGCACCGAACAGCTATGCATCCTCCGTATCCAGATCCCGATCCGGGTCCACGTCCGCAGCTGCGTCCGCCACCGCCGGAACGGGCCGCCGAGGTGAGGGAGCGGTTCGCCGAGGAGGCGCGGTCCGAGCGGCCCGATCTGGCGACGCTGTGTCTGCTGTTGGGCGCGGCGGCCGACGGCTCGCTCGACGAGGCCGGGATCGACGCGGCGCAGATGGAGCTGGACCGGCTGGCCGGGCAGCTGCCGTACCGGCCGGGCGGGCCGCTCGCCTGGGCCACGGCGGCGCACCGGGTGCTGGGCGAACGGTTCGGCTTCCACGGCGCCGCCGCGGACTACCGCCGACTGGGGTCCTCCCTGCTGCACGAGGTGCTGCGCCGGCGGCGCGGGCTGCCGATCCTGCTGTCCGTGGTGTGGCTGGAGGTGACCCGGCGGGCGGGGGCTCCGGTGTACGGGGTCGCGCTGCCGGGGCACTTCGTGGTGGGGTTCGGACCGGCCGAGGAGCAGGTGCTGGCCGATCCGTTCGACGGGGGGCGGGTACTGAGCGGGGCGGACGCGCAGTCGCTGGTGGTGGGGGCGGCGGGAGTGCCGCTGGAGCCGGCGATGCTGGAGCCGGCGGATCCGCTGGACGTCGTACGGCGGATCCTCAACAACGTACGGGCATGGGCGGCGGCCCGGCCGGAGCGGTCGGACGTGGGCCTGTGGGCCGTGGACCTGTCGCTGCGGATGCCCGCGCACCCGGCCCGGCTGCGGTACGACCGGGCGCGGCTGCTGGTGGAGCGGGGTGACTTCGTCGACGGCGCCGAGGAGTTGGAGGAGTACGCCGAGTTGATCGACGTGGTGGACGAGGGAGCGGCGGAGAAGGTCCGGGGCGAGGCCCGGGCGGCACGGGCCCGGCTGAACTGAGCGGCGCCGGAGGTCTCTCCGTAGCGGGCGCCCCGGTCCGCTACAGCCAGCCCTTCTCCCGTGCGATGCGGACCGCTTCCGCCCGGTTCCGTACCGCCAGCTTCTGGATGGCCGTGGAGAGGTAGTTCCGTACCGTCCCCTGCGAAAGGTGCAGTGCCGCCGCCAGTTCCGCGTTCGTGGAGCCGTCGGCCGCCGCGCGGAGGACCTCCCGCTCGCGGTCGGTCAGGGGGTTGGCGCCCTCCGCCAGGGCCGCCGCGGCCAGGGTGGGGTCGATGACGCGCTCGCCGGCCAGGACCTTGCGGACGGCCTCGGCGAGTTGGGCGGCAGGGGCGTCCTTGACCAGGAACGCGTCGGCGCCCGCCTCCATGGCGCTGCGCAGATAGCCGGGCCGCCCGAAGGTGGTGAGGACGACCAGCTTCACGGCGGGCAGCGTCCTGTGCAGCTGGGCCGCAGCCTCGATGCCCGTGCAGCCCGGCATCTCGATGTCGAGCAGGGCCACGTCGATGCCGTGCGCCCGCGCCGCCGCCAGCACCTCGTCGCCGCGCGCTACCTGGGCCACGACCTCGATGTCGTCCTCGAGGCCCAGCAGGGCGGCCAGCGCCTCGCGGACCATCGACTGGTCCTCGGCGAGGAGGACCTTGATCGTGCTGCTCATGCCCCGGATCCTACGGCGCCGCCGACGCCGAGCGGGACCCGGGCGACCAGCCGGAAACCGCGCTTCAGGCGCCCCGCCTCCAGCGTGCCGCCGGCCTTCTCCAGCCGCTCGGTGAGACCGGTGAGGCCGTTGCCGGGGCCCTTGCCGGAACCGCCCGAGCCGTTGTCCTCGACGGCGAGTTCGAGGACCGGGCCGTCCAGGGTCTGGCGGCGCAGCAGTTCCACCGTGCAGGCGCTCGCGCCGCTGTGCCGGACGACGTTGGTGATCGCCTCGCGCAGCGCCCAGGCGAGCGCCGCCTCGCCGTCCTCGGGTACGCCGGCGAGGTCGGGGTCGGCCGGGACCTCGGCGGTGACCGCGGCGGCGGTCAGCGCGACCTGGGCGCCCGCGAGTTCGTCGGCGAGCCGGCGCCGCCGGTAGCCGGTGACCGCCTCGCGGACGTCCACCAGGGCCTGGCGGCTGACCTGTTCGATGTCGGAGACCTGCTGGGCCGCCTTGTCGGGGTGGTCGGGGAGCATCCGGCCGGCCAGTTCGCTCTTCAGCGTGATCAGGGAGAGCGAGTGGCCGAGCAGGTCGTGCAGGTCGCGGGCGAGGCGCAACCGCTCCTCGTTGGCGGCCAGTTGGGCGACGGTGGCACGGGCCTTGCGCAACTCGATGGTGGTGGCGACGAGTTGCCGTACGCCGGTCATGGAGAAGCCGACCAGCAGCACCACCAGGAACAGGCCCCAGGCCTCGTCCATGTCGTGGACGTACCAGCCCGCCAGCATCATGGCGGCGGTGGTCAGCGGGATCGTCCAGTAGGCGACCCGCAGCGGGAAGGTCACTCCGCACATCACGGAGACGTACACGAACAGGCCGAACCAGGATCCGCCGAGGGTGAAGGCCAGGGTGACCGCGAGCGTCCATTCCACGGCGATCGCGGTGGTGACGATCCAGCCGCGGAAGGGCCGGCCCATGGAGCGGAAGACGATGGACAGGTAGATCCCGACGAAGGCCGTCAGGCCCGCCCAGCCGGTCACCGTGACCTGGGTGGTGTGGTGGCCGGAGGCCAGGTCGTCCGCCGGGGAGGCGAGGAAGACCAGCCACGGCAGGACCCACACCATCTTGCGCATCGCCTCGCCCCGGCTGCGGGGCGGCCGGCCGATCCGTACCAGCCGGTCCGCCCGGGCTTCGTCCTCGGAACGCAGGTCTTCCGTCATCGTGCTCACGCCTTCAGCGTGTCCTTCCGGTACAGCCAGGCCGCGCCGCCGACGAAGAGGGCGAAGAAGACGACGAGGATGGCGATGTCCTGGGCCTGCGGGGCCTGGCTCTGCTCGATGGCCCGTCCCAGAGCAGCGTACGCGTGCGTGGGCAGCCACTTCGCGATGTCCTGGAGCCAGGTCGGGAAGGAGGAGGACGGCCACCACAGGCCGCCGAGGATCGACAGGCCGAAGTAGGTGATCATCGTGATCGGGCGGACCGCGTCGCCGCTCGCCAGATACCCGATGGCGACGCCGAGCGCGGCGAAGACCAGGCTGCCGGCCCAGATGGCGCCGGTGAGGGCGAGCCACTGCCAGGCATCGAGCCGTACGTCCTTCACCGTGGCGGCGACCACGAAGACGACCACGATGGAGGGCAGGCTCACCACGGCGGCGCCGGCGGTCTTGGCGAGGACGTAGCCGCGTCCGGGCAGGGTGGTCAGCCGCAGCTGCCGTACCCAGCCGCTCTCGCGCTCCTTGGCGATGCGCTCGCTGTTGCCCATCAGGACGGCGGTCAGGGCGCCGAAGGAGGCCATGGAGACCATGACGTAGGCCGCCAGGGAGAGCCCTGAGTCGTCGACGGTCTGGGTGGTGTCGCCCTGGCTGGCGACCAGCAGGAAGATGATCGACGGGTAGATCACCGAGAAGAACAGGAACTTGCGGTTGCGCAGGGCGCGGGCGAGTTCCAGCTTGATCAGGGCGTTCACGACTGCGTGGCCTCCTTGGCCTCTTCGGCCTCCGTGATGGCGACGAACGCCTGCTCCAGGCCGAGCCCGGCGACTTCGAGGTTGCGGGGGTAGACGCCCAGTCCGTAGAGGGCGTGGACGGTGGCGTCGGCGTCGGACGACTGGATGCGGACGGTCTGGCCGCTCCCCGCGGCGAAGCCGCTTTTTGACACGGTGACGGCGGTGAGGAACGGCAGCGCCCGCAGCGACGCCTCGTCGATCTCGCCCTCCAGGTCGAAGGAGACCCGGCGCGCGCCCGCCTTGGCCTTGATCTCTGCTGCCGTTCCGTCGGCGAGCAGCCGGCCCCGGTGCAGCACCAGCACCCGGTCGGCGATGGCGTCGGCCTCTTCGAGGTAGTGCGTGGCGAACAGGACCGTCCGTCCCTGGTCGGCCTGTTCCCGCATGGTGGCCCAGAAGGCCTGGCGGGCGGAGACGTCCATGCCGGTGGTCGGCTCGTCCAGGACGACCAGGTCGCTGTCGCCGGCGGTCGCGAGCGCGAAGCGGACGCGCTGGGACTGGCCGCCGGAGAGCTTGTTGACCTTGCGGTCGGCGATCCCAGAGATGCCCGCGCGGGCGAGGACGTCGCTGACCTTGTAGGGCTTCGGGTGCAGCTCGCAGGCGAGCTTGACCAGCTCGCGCACGGTGACCTCGTCCATCAGGCCGCCGCTCTGCAGCATCGCGCCCACCCGGCCGGCGACGATGGCCTCGCGCGGGGTCATGCCGAAGACGCTCACCGAGCCGGTGTCGGCCTGCTTGAGGCCGAGCAGCAGGTCGAGCGTGGTCGACTTGCCCGCGCCGTTGGGCCCGAGCAGGGCCACGGTCTCCCCCGGGTGCAGCCGCAGCGAGAGCCCGTCGACGGCCCGCACCTTCCCGTAGGTCTTGCTCACCTGGTCGAACCCGACCACCACCGGGGCACCGGTGGCGGTCGTCGCCGCTGTCGTTGTCATGCCGTCCATGCTCGCGGCGACCCCCTGGCCGGGGGCAGTGCCGACCGTCCGGAGTGCCGTATGACAGATGTCATGAGCAGCACGTGACAAGAACGAGAGAGGGCACCCGGTGATCACCGGGTGCCCTCTCTCGTTCTTGTTCGACTAGCTCGGGTTCGTCTTGATGACACCCACCCGGTTCGTCTTGCTCAGCAACGCCTGGCGCAGGGCGACGTAGACGTCCTGCGGGGTGACGGCCGTCTTCTCGCCGCTGGCGCGGGTGATCTTGACGCTGTCGAAGGTGCGGCCGTAGAGCTCCTTGAGCGCGTTCAGGTCGGGGCTGTCGACGAGCTTGCCGTTGACAGCTTTGACCCGGAGGAACTTCCACAGGGAGTTCTGCGGGCTCATCGGCAGCGGGACGCCGGTGTCCGTCTTGACCGTGACCAGGCCCGACATCGCCGGCTCCGCGAACGCCTTCATCTCGCGGTCGACCTCCGCGTTGGAGACCGTCGGCTGCACGGTGGTCGTCGGCACGTTCACCGCGGACGTGGTGCCCGTCTCCACCATCGACTCGTACGCCTGCTCGACCGCCTTCATGGAGGCGGCCGCGTCGATGCCCTTGCCCGCCTTGCCGTAGACCGCGACGGCCTTGCCGGAGGTGAAATTGATCGTGCCCTCGGTGGCCGAGCCGGAGCCGCCGCCGAGGCCCTTGAGGGCGGCCTGCAGCTTCTCCTCGTCGACCGGCATGGCGGGGTCGACGACCCGCTTCTGGCCGAACAGGGCCCCGATCACGGAGACCGGGTTGTAGTCGCTCTTGGCGGCCTCCTCGACCGTGGACTGCATGTCGAACTGCAGGCCCGCCTGGTCCGGCGGCAGCGACACGGCCTTGCCGTCGACCGACAGCTTCAGCGGCTTGTTCACCCGCGAGCCGAACGCGTCGTCGAGCTTCTTGACGGCGTCGTCGCGGGTGCCGCCGCCGATGTCGACGCCGAGCACCGTGGTGCCCTTGGGCACGTCCGAGTGGTTCATCAGAAGCCCGGCGCCGTAGACACCGAGGCCTGCGACCACCACGACGCCGACGAGCAGCGGCAGCTTGCCGCGCTTCTTCTTCGCCTTGGCCTTGCCCTTGGACTCGGCCGGAGGCGGCGAGACCGGTTCGGGCAGCTTCGGGGGCGTGTGCGGCAGCGGGCCGTCGGCGGGCGTGCCCGGCGCGAACGGGGAGTTCGCGCCCGGCGGTACGACCGGCATGCCGCTGGTGACGGTGTGTCCGGAGACGTTGTCCGCCGGGGATCCGTAGCCGGGCGTGCCCGGTTGGGGGGCGGGCTTCTGCGGGGTGAGGATCGCGGTGTCGTCGCTCAGGCCGCCGCCGGGGCCGAGGCCGGGACCGGCGGGGGCGGTGCGCGCGCCGGGTCCGGCCTGGGCGTGACGGCCGACGGGGCCGGCACCGCGGCCGGCGGGGCCGCCCGGACCGGCATTGCGGCCGGCGGGTCCGCCGGGGGCGCCGAAGGGCTCGCCGCCGTTGACCGGCGGGATGAACGGGCCGTCGCCGGTGACCGGGCCGCCGGTGGGGCCCGCCGGGCCCTGCGGGCCGCCGGGGCCGCCGGGCAGGCCGGGGCCGTTGAAGCCGCTGGGGCCGCCCGGACCGGCCGGGCCGCCGCCGGGCGCACCGGGGCCGGGCTGGGCTCCGTTCTGGCCGCCGTTCTCGGTGAAGTACGGCAGTTCGTCGCGGCGGGGCTCGCCGGGGCCCTTGGCGCCGCCCCGGGGTCCGCCGAGCGGGCCCGCGGCGAGTGCCTCGGTCACGTCGAACGAGCCGGTGCCGCCGCCGTGCCCGGGAGCCACCGGGCCGCCGGTCGCGCCCGTGGGCAGCCCCGCGCCGTTGGTCGCACCGGGCCGGGAGGCGCCGGGCACGCTCATGGAGCCGACGACACCGCCGGGGCGGCCGCCGTTCGGACGCGGGGCACCAGGGGCGCCCTGTCCGGCCGGGCCGTTCGGCGCCGCGGCGGGCGAACCGCCGGGCGTGCCGGCACCGTTGGTGGCGCCGCCGCGCTGACCGCCCTTGGCAGGCCCGGACTTGCGCGGCGCGAACCAGTCGCTGGACTTTTCCCCGGTGCCGGGCCCGGGCGCGGTCTCGGCGGGCGGCTCGACGGTGCCGGTGGACCCGGTGGACCCGGTGGAGATGGTGGCGCCCGTCGGCTGCGCGTGCGTGCCCGTCTCCTCGCCGGCGCCGCTCTCGGCGTCCGTGACAGGGGTACGGACGACCACCGGCGGAATCGGCCGGGATCCGGGGATGTTGATCCGGATCCGGGTCGTCAGCGTGGTCTCGGTCTTGCGTTCCTCCGGCTGCGCGGCCGAACGGCGCGCGCCCTTGCCGTCGTCGGAAGCCATGGGGGTCCCGTACGGCGGTGTGCCCGAGGGGTATGCGGCTCCCCCGTGCCCGTCGGGCCCGGAGGAAGGAGTGTCAGTTTCACGACTCAAGGCAGGTTCTCCCGGTTGGCTCCGCCGCCCGTTCGACCTTGCTCGGGCGGCTCGGCGGCGCGCACCACCATACTGGCCACTTCTGGCGCTTATCCCATGACCGCTGGGGAAACCCACACCGGACTCGCACGCGCGCCCCACGGCGAAGTGGTACGTCACTTGCCAAGTCGGGCACCGTCCGTGTCAGGTTGCCGCCCCAAACCTATAGTGGCGCAGATCACAGCCAGCGCCATGCCCCCGAGCAGGAAGAGATAGGAACCGCCTCCCGCACCGAACAGGAAGTCACCCTCGGGTCTGCTGGCGGTGAGCAGGATGACGGCGACGACCCAGCCGAACGCGGGCGCCGCGGCCCCGGACCGGCTGCCCAGCGCCCGCGCCCCGCCGAGGAAGAGCCCGGCGGCGCCGGCCAGGGCGAGCAGCAGCCCACCGGGGAACCAGGCGGCCTGGACGAGGGCCCCGGCGACGCCGACCAGGGCGCCGAGCACGGCCAGCCCGAACAGGGCGGCGATCCGCCCGGCGGGGGGCCGTTGCAACGGTTGCGCGAGCATCGAGCCGCGTCCGGCGGAACTCATGACGCCTCCCTGATACCGGCGAAGAGATCGGTCTCGCGCGCCGCGCCCGGCTCACCGACCGCCAACTCGTAGTACTCGGTGATGAATACGGGCTGCGCCAACTCATTGCTCAGCGCGAAGCAGGGGGCGCCGTGCGACGCCACCTCGACCTGGGTGGCGTGCGCGGCCATCGCGGCGGTCTTCGCGGTGGCGTACGCGGCGCCGTCGATCTCGGTGGTGATCCGGTGGTCGTCGACCACGCCCGGTACGTCGTCGACGGCGGCGGCCTTGGCGAACGGCAGTCCCGGCAGATCGTCCCGGAGCCGGGCGAAGGCGGCCGCGGCGACCGTGCGCGGGACGCGGTTCCAGTAGACCTTGGGGACGCGGTGGCCGGCCTCGGCGGCCAGCTCGACGGCTCGCACGGCCACTCGGTGGGCCTGGATGTGGTCCGGGTGGCCGTACCCGCCGTTGTCGTCGTAGGTGACCAGGACCTGGGGGCGGACCTCCAGGATCACCTCGACCAGGTGCCCGGCGGCCTCGTCGACGTCGGCCTGCCAGAAGCAGTGCGGGTCCTCGTTGTCGGCGGTGCCCATCATGCCGGAGTCCCGGTAGCGGCCGGGGCCGCCGAGCAGCCGGAAGTCCCCGACGCCCAGCTCGCGCATGGCGGCGGCCAACTCGCCCCGCCGGTACTCGCCCAGCGCGGGACCGGTCAGATGCCGCAGCTCGGGCGGGATGACCTCGCCGCCCTCGCCGAGCGTGCAGGTGACCAGCGTCACGTGGACGCCCTGGTCCGCGTAGCGGGCCATGGTGGCGCCGTTGTTGATCGACTCGTCGTCCGGGTGCGCGTGCACGAGCAGCAGACGCCGGGCGGGCAGCGGCCGGGCGGGCGGTTCCGTCATGTGTCCACCCTACGAAACGCCACCGACAGCCGTACCGCCTCCCCGCCCGGCCGTCACCCTTCTTCGTCGAGCACATGGGCGATGGCCAGCGCGATGCGCTCGATCCAGTCGATGGCGTCGTTCACGAAGTCCGCTGGAACGGTGCGGGCGACCTCTTCGGCCCCGAAGGCCTACTCCCATTTCCAGCTCACTCGCGTACAGCCTTCAGCGCCTCTTCGAGGACCGCGCTCAGCTCGCGAAGGGCTTCTCCCGCGATGGTCGGATCCTCGTGCTCCAGATCTCTCTCCGCCCGGGCGTAGCGGACCGACAGGTCCGGTCGGCGGGCGATCTCGATCTCCTTGGCCCAGATCGGAACCCAACTCTGCACCGGCCTGAGAGACCGCCATTCGACGGCTTTGGCGAAGGCCTCGTCCTTCATGGCCTGCATCTCGTCAAGGCGCCCCGGAGCGACGACGGCGAGGGCTGCGCGGAGGGCATCCGGTATCAGCTCGGGCCGGGGGATCAGCTCGTTTCCGTGGTCGTCCTGAGTGCCCATAGTGTCCTCCAGAGGGTGCCCTGGCCAGAGTATCCGGGCCGGGTCCGGGGAACCGGGCAGAGCGGCGTCACGCGGCGGTGGCGACGGGAGTGCGGCAGTCATGGCAGCGTCCTGGGGTCGGAGAGCGGAAGGCGCGGTCGCAGCCGTCGCAGTTCCGCAGCGGAGCCGGGATGCTCGGCGGCTGGGCCGGAGCCCGGAACGGCGGCGGAGGCGGCAACTGGACGGCGAGCCGATGGGCGAGCAGGGCCGCCGGCCGACGCAGTTGCCCCTCTGGCGGCAGATCCACGGTGAGCGCGTGCCGTACGGCGACGGCACTGACATCCCGCTCCAGCCATGCGGCCACGCCGGGAGCGAGATGGGCGGTGTCGCAGGCGGAGAGAAGCAGGCGCGGGTCGTCGCGGCGGAGCGCGGCGAGGAGGTCGGTGGCCGCCTCGATGAGCTTCGGGTGGGGGCGCGAGGGCTGCGGTACGGCGGCGAGAGGCTTGCGGGGTGCCTTCGGCCGAGGTGCCTTCGGTGTCGGCACTGCCGCCGATGGCTGTGGGGGCGGGCAGGCGTCGGACCGGGTCTCCCCGCGTGTGGCCGTCGGCCGGTTGCAGGAGATCGTCCGGGTGACGATACGGCCGCCGGGCACGCGTTCGCGCTCGCGGCGCAGGTACCCGTGGGCCTCCAGCTCGCGCAGCGCTGCGGCGATCCGGGTCGCGCCCTCCTGGAATCGAGCGGTGAGGGACTTGATGTCGACTTGGGCGCCCTTGGGCAGCGACTGGATGTGACAGCCCAGTCCGATCGCGAGCAGGGACAGGTCCGGGTGCTGGGTGAGGTGGTTGCCGATCACCGTGAAGCGGTCGGTGTGGCGGGTGTTCTCGTGGATGAGCCCGCCACAGGAATGGGGCCGCCGGTTCGGGTGGTTGTCGGCGGCAATCCGGGACTGGGCGCGCGGGGGCGCGCTAGGGTGCTGCGTATCCATCGGGAAGTCCTTGTCTTCCTCGGTGGTCAGGCCCTCGCACTGGGATTGCCGTCCCGGCGGGGGCCGTCGCATGTCTGCGGTTGTGTTGCGCCGAGCGTAGGGCAGGCAAGGGGCCGCGAATCCAGCCGAGTCGGCGATGTTCACCCGCCCGGGTGAGAGTGCGCCGCGGGCGGGAGGGGTGGGGCTTGGCAGGGTCCTTTTTCGCCGTCGTGGTTCTTGGAAAGAGAGCGCCCCTGTCACCGGAACACGGGACTGCGGGTTCCGGTGGTGACGGGCTGGAGGAATCCCACCCCCTGCAATCACTGGATTCGGCCACACAAGGCGGGGGTGATGCCGATGGACCGCCGGGAGCACCCTGGGACCGCAGGGCGCATCCAGGTTCTGAAGTTCGGGGATGGCACGGCGGTTGGGCGCATGGACGACGAGTTCAACGGGCGTCCAGTCTCCGACCTGAGGCAACTCCGGATCCTCGAACTGCGCTATGGCATCATCCGGGCGGAGGCTCTGACTGCACGGGAGTCAGCGACCTTCATCGAGCAACTGGTTGTCCCAGGGAACAGGCGATGGCCGTGAATTCGTTCAGGGCGGCCTGGAGGTCGCGGACGATCTCCTCGGCGATGGCCTCGGGCGGCAGACCGCTGTCGGCGTCGTCGAGGGTGGGGTCCGCGCGGCGTCGTTGCGGCCCCGGCGGAGCTTGTCGAACGCCTAGCGGCTCCAGCCGACGAGTGACGCCTTCGCCGCCTGCCGAAGCCGGTCGTCAGCGTTTCCGTTCCGCCCGTCCATGCCCTGCCCGTCCACGCGCCCCCGCCTCAGCCTTCGCTTGTCCCAGGACGGTCAAGCTTACGGAGGAGGACAGCGGGAAGCAGCGGAACGGGACAACGGCGCAAGGGCGTCTCCGGTCGCCCGTGTGCGCCGGAGACACACCCCGCACCGCGCGTCAGAACTTGATGCTGCCGATCATGCTGGCGACGTTGGTCGTCAGATCGCTGATCGTCGGCGCGATGGTCGAGGATGCCAGATAGAAACCGAGCAGCACGCAGACGACGGCATGCCCGCCCTTCAAACCCGACTTCTTGATCAGCAAGAAGACGATGATCGCCAGCAGCACCACCGCCGAAATCGAGAGTGCCACGGCGGCTCACCTCCAAAGATCCCAGGGACGCGGGGGGTTCGGGTATGGGGGTTGTAGATCGGTACGGCAAATCCATGCGCAAGCCAGCAGGTTCATACCCACTCAGCGGTAGTGATCATAACTATGCGTGCTCGCGCATCGCTCGGCGCACGGCCGCACAAGGGGGCGCATGGCCAATATGGTCGGGGCATGAAGACCGAGGCTGTCTCATTCCCCCGCCGGCACGCCCGCACCCAGCGTTTCACGCTCGGCGCGCCGCGCGCGTTCACCGTGGCCCCCGACGGCTCCCGCGTGGCGTTTCTGCGCTCCGGTTCCGGTACGGACCGGGCCAATTCCCTGTGGATTCTCGATGTGCCGAGCGGCGAGGAGCGCCTCGCGGCCGATCCCCGCACCCTGCTCGGCGGCGCCGACGAACACCTCTCGGCACAGGAGCGGGCCCGTCGCGAACGCAGCCGTGAGGGCGGTGCCGGCATCGTCGGCTACGCCACCGACGCGACCCTGGAGCTGGCGTCTTTCGCCTTGTCAGGGCGGCTTTTCACGGCGGAGCTCAGGGTCGGCACGACACGCGAACTCGCGGTCCCCGCACCGGTGATCGACCCGCGCCCGTCCCCCGACGGCCGCCATGTCGCGTACGTCGTGGAGGGCGCCCTGCGGGTCGTGGGCGCCGACGGCGCGGGCGACCGGGCACTGGCGGAGCCCGAGTCGGAACAGGTCACCTATGGACTTGCCGAGTTCATCGCGGCCGAGGAGATGGGGCGTTCGCGCGGCTTCTGGTGGTCGCCGGGGTCCGACCGGCTGCTCGTGGCCCGGGTGGACGACACGCCGGTACAGCGGTGGTGGATCGCCGACCCCGCCCACCCCGAGCGTGAGCCACATCATGTCGCCTACCCGGCGGCGGGCACCGAGAACGCGGACGTACGGCTGTTCGCCTACGACCTCGAAGGGGGGCGCGTGGAGGTCTCCTGGGACCGGACACGCTACCCCTACCTGGCGCGTGTGCACTGGTCAGAGGCGGGTGCACCACTACTGCTCGTACAGGCGCGCGACCAGCGCAGCCAGCTGTTCCTCGCGGTGGACCCGGGGTCGGGGGCGACCCGGATGGTGCACGCCGACGAAGATCCAACATGGCTTGAACTGTTCGGTGGAGTGCCCTGCTGGAGCCCCTCCGGACAGCTGGTCCGGATCGCCGACGAGGGCGGCGCCCGGGTGCTCGCGGTGGGTGAACGGCCACTCACGGGTGCCCAGTTGCACATCCGTGCGGTTCTCGACGTGACCGCCGATGACGTGCTGGTTTCCGCGTCCGCCGGCGAGGAGGCCGAGTCCCCCGAAACCGGCGAGGTACACGTCTACCGCGTCAACGAACTCGGCGTGGAGCGCGTGTCGCAGGAGCCCGGCGTGCACACGGCCGTGCGCGCCGGGGGCGTGACCGTATTGATGTCCGCCGCGCTGGACCGGCCAGGCGCCCACGTCCAGGTGCTGCGTGACGGAAAACATCTGGCAACTGTCACGTCGTACGCCGAAGATCCTGGTTTGTCCCCGCGCGTGACACTCACCGAGGGGGGCGCACGCCGAATTCCGTGCGCCGTGCTTATGCCACGGGACTACCACGGGGACACTCCCCTTCCGGTTCTGCTCGACCCCTACGGGGGTCCGCACGGACAGCGCGTGGTCGCCGCGCACAACGCCCACCTGACCTCGCAGTGGTTCGCCGACCAGGGCTTCGCGGTGATCGTCGCCGACGGCCGGGGCACGCCGGGCCGCTCCCCCGCCTGGGAGAAGTGCATCAAGGACGACATCGCGGCGATCGTCCTCCAGGACCAGGTCGACGCGCTCCAGGCGCTCGCCGCCGACTTCCCCCTCGACCTCACCAAGGTCGCGATCCGCGGCTGGTCCTTCGGCGGCTACCTCGCCGCCCTCGCGGCCCTGCGCCGCCCGGACGTCTTCCACGCGGCGGTGGTGGGCGCCCCGGTGACCGACCTGCGCCTGTACGACACCCACTACCAGGAGCGCTACATCGGCCACCCGGGCGAGCAGCCGGAGGTCTACCGCCGCAACTCGGTGATCGACGACGCCGGCCTGGTCGACGCGGCCGAACCGCACCGCCCGACGATGATCATCCACGGCCTGGCGGACGACAACGTGGTGGTGGCCCACTCACTGCGCCTGTCGAGCGCCCTGCTGGCGGCGGGCCGCCCGCACGAGGTCCTGCCACTGTCGGGCGTGACCCACATGACCCCCCAGGAACAGGTGGCGGAGAACCTGCTGCTGCTCCAGCTGGACTTCTTGAAGAGGACGTTGGGCCTAGCGCCCCGTTAGGGGCGCGGGGAACTGCGCGATCAGCCCGCACGCACCCGCACACGGCAACGGGCCGGAGCGACATGGCGCGCTCCGGCCCGTTTACGGCACCCGCACGGCCGTACGTTGATTACAGTGCCGCGTCCGTATATCGGGACCGGGTCGCCGAAGTTGCCTGTGTGTTAACGCGATTGACCCCGGTTCATAGCCTTATGCACCCCCGTCGGCAAGATCGTCCGGCGGCCCCTCCGGCGGCACCACCCGCTTCTCCTCCGCGAAGTGACACGCCGAGTCATGGGCCGCCGGCCCCGGCACCAGCCGGAACACGTCGGGCACCGCGAGCATGGGCACCTCGATCGCGCAGCGCTCCCGCGCCTTCCAGCACCGCGTGCGGAACCGGCACCCCGACGGAACATTCGTCGGCGACGGGACGTCCCCGCTCAGGATGATCCGCTCCCGGTGCTCCCGCGCCTCCGGGTCCGGTACCGGCACCGCGGAGAGCAGCGCCTGGGTGTAGGGGTGGGTCGGGTGCTCGTAGATCTCCTCGTCCTTGCCGATCTCCACGATCCGCCCGAGGTACATCACCCCGACCCGGTCCGAGATGTGCCGCACGATCGACAGGTCGTGGGCGATGAAGACGTACGACAGGTCGAAGTCGTTCTGGAGCCGGTCGAGCAGGTTGATCACCTGGGCCTGGACGGAGACGTCCAGCGCGGACACCGGTTCGTCCGCGACGATCACCTCGGGGCGGAGCGCCAACCCCCGTGCGATGCCGATGCGTTGCCGCTGTCCGCCGGAGAACTGGTGCGGGTAGCGGTTGATGTACTCGGGGTTGAGACCCACGACGTCCAGCAGTTCCCGGACCCGCTTGCGACGGTCGCCCTTGGGGGCCACCTCGGGGTGGATCTCGTACGGCTCCCCGATGATGTCGCCGACCGTCATCCGGGGGTTGAGCGAGGTGTACGGGTCCTGGAAGACCATCTGGATGTTGCGGCGGACGGCCTTCAGCGCCCGTCCGCCCAACCTGGTGATGTCCTCGCCCTTGTACTTGATCGACCCCGCCGTCGGCCGCTCGAGATTGACCAGCATCTTGGCCACTGTCGACTTGCCGCAGCCGGACTCCCCGACGATGCCGAGGGTCTCTCCTTTGTTGAGCACGAAGTCGACACCGTCAACGGCCTTGACGGCACCGATCTGCTTCTTGATCAAGATGCCCTGCGTCAAGGGGTAGTACTTGACCAGTCCACTCACTTCCAGGATCGGCTCAACCATCGCGTCAACCATTGAGGCACTCCCTCCAGAAGTGACAGGCACTGCCCCGGTGTCGAGCCACCTCGTACAGCGGTGGCTCGTCGGTGCGGCACACGTCCTGTGCCAGGGGGCAGCGCGGGTTGAAGGCGCACCCCGGAGGGATGTGCATGAGGTTGGGCGGCAGGCCCTTGATGGCGTAGAGCTCCTGCCCCTTCTGGTCCAGGCGCGGGATGGAGTCGAGGAGCCCGCGCGTGTACGGATGCGCCGGCGCCTTGTAGATGTCGTGCACCGGCGCGGACTCGACGATCCGCCCCGCGTACATGACCGCGATCCGGTCGGCGACGTCCGCGACCACGCCCAGGTCGTGGGTGATCAGGATCAGCCCCATGCGGTACTCGCGCTGCAGCTCCGCGAGCAGGTCCATGACCTGGGCCTGGACGGTGACGTCCAGCGCCGTGGTCGGCTCGTCGGCGATGATGAGCGCCGGTTCCAGGGCCAGCGCCATGGCGATCATGATGCGCTGGCGCATGCCCCCGGAGAACTGGTGCGGATAGTCCCGCACCCGCTGGGCGGCGCCCGGGATCCGCACCCGGTCCATCAGCTCGACCGCCTTGGCCCGCGCGGCCTTCCTGGAC
This sequence comes from Streptomyces sp. NPDC051105, assembly GCF_040682795.1. Lineage (NCBI taxonomy): Bacteria > Bacillati > Actinomycetota > Actinomycetes > Kitasatosporales > Streptomycetaceae > Streptomyces > Streptomyces sp. NPDC051105. Next base: position 245,112 of record NZ_JBFBBR010000013.1, read on the forward strand.
ATCCCCCGGTGCACGACGAACATCTCGCCGAGCTGGTCGCCCACGCTCAGCACCGGGTTCAGCGCCGACAGCGCGTCCTGGAAGATCATGGCCATCTCGGCGCCCCGGATCTTCCGCCGCTCCTCTTCTCTGAGCTTCAGCAGATCCCGCCCCCGGAAGAGGATCTCGCCCCCGCCGATCCGCCCCGGCGGCATGTCCAGGATCCCCATCACCGCCTGGGCCGTGACCGACTTCCCTGATCCGGACTCCCCGAGCACGGCCAGCGTCTCCCCGGCGTCGACGGCGTAGGAGACCCCGTTGACCGCCTTCGCGATCCCGTCCCGGGTCCGGAACTCCACGTGCAGGTCGCGCACTTCGAGCAGCACGGCGGCGCTCACCTCAGCTTCGGGTCGAGGGCGTCGCGCACCGCGTCGCCGAGCATGATGAAGGCCAGGACGGTGAGCGCGAGGGCCCCGGAGGGCCAGAGCAGGGCGTGCGGGGCGTTGCGGATGTAGGGCGAGGCCGCGGAGATGTCGATGCCCCAGGAGACGCTGGGCGGTTTCAGGCCGACGCCGAGGTACGACAGGGTCGCCTCCAGCGCGATGTAGGTGCCGAGCGCGATGGTGGCCACGACGATCACGGGGGCCACCGCGTTGGGCGCGATGTGCCGCAGCAGGATGCGGGAGTTGGAGGCGCCGAGCGCGCGGGCGGCCTGGACGTAGTCGTTCTGTTTGGCGGTGATCACCGAGCCGCGGGCGATCCGGGAGATCTGGGGCCAGCCGAGCAGCACCATGAACCCGATGACCGGCCAGACCGTGTTGCTGGTCACCACGGAGAGAAGGACGAGACCGCCGAGGACCACCGGGATGGCGAAGAAGACGTCGGTGATCCGGGACAGCACCGAGTCCCAGAACCCGCCGAAGAACCCGGCGAGACCGCCGAGCACCGACCCGAGCAGCGCGACCCCGAGCGTGGCGCAGACGCCCACCGTGACGGACGTACGGGCCCCGTAGACGGTCCGCGTGTAGACGTTGCAGCCCTGTCCGTCGTAACCGAACGGAGCGGCCGCCTGGGAGCCCTCCTGGGCCTTGGCGAGGTCGCATGTGAGGGGGGAGCCGGAGGCGATCAGGGACGGCCACAGGGAGATGACGACGAGGAAGAGGATGACGAGGGCGGAGACGAGGAAGACCGGGTTGCGGCGCAGGTCCCGCCAGGCGTCGGACCACAGCGAGCGCGGCTTGTCGGCCGGCCCGGTGCCGAGCGGCCCGCCCGGTGCCCGTCCGCCGGAGGCGGCTGATGGATGCTGCTCCAGCGTCTCCGCCTCGCTCGCCGCCAGGTCCATCGCCCCGCCCATGCCCGTCCCGGCGATGGCCCGGTCCGGCTCGAACGGCTGCTCAGGCATAGCGGATCCTCGGGTCGAGTACGGCGTAGAGCAGGTCCACCAGCAGGTTGGCCACCAGGAACACCAGGACCAGCACCGTCACGAAGCCCACGACCGTCTGGGTGTTCTGGCGCAGGATCCCCTGGTAGAGCTGGTAGCCCACGCCGTGGACGTTGAAGATCCGCTCGGTGACGATGGCGCCGCCCATGAGGGCGCCGATGTCAGTGCCGATGAAGGTGACGACGGGGATGAGGGAGTTGCGCAGCAGGTGCCGGGTGATGACCCGGTGCCGGGGCAGACCCTTGGCGACGGCCGTACGGACGTAGTCGCTCCGTCTGTTCTCGGCGATGGAGGTACGGGTCAGCCGGGTGACGTAGGCGAGCGACACGGAGGCGAGGACCAGCCCCGGCACGATCAGCTCGCCGAAGGTGGCGTCCGGGGAGACGGAGGGTTTGATCCAGCCCCACTCCACGCCGAGCAGGAGCTGGAGCAGCAGGCCGGTGACGAAGGTCGGTACGGAGATGACGACCAGGGTCGCCAGCAGCACCCCGGTGTCGACGGGCCGCCCGCGCCGCAGACCGGTCAGGACGCCGAGGGTGATGCCGATGACGACCTCGAAGACGATGGCCACGATCGTCAGCCGGATGGTGACGGGGAAGGCGGTGGACATCAGCTCGGTGACGGGCTGTCCGTTGAACGCCGTACCGAAGTCCCCGGTGAAGACGTTCCCCATGTAGGTGAGGTATTGCTGCCACACCGGCTTGTCGAGTCCGAACTCCTTCTTCAGCTGGGCGGCGGTCGCCGGATCGCAGGCCCGTTCTCCGCACAGCCCGGCGATCGGGTCGCCCATGACGTTGACCATGAGGAAGATCAGCAGCGTGGCCCCGACGAACACCGGGATCATCTGGAGCAGCCGCCGGACGACATAGCGCCCCATGCCGCGTCAGCTGACCTTGATCTCGTTGTACACGGGGACGCTGAACGGATTGAGGGCCACGTTCGAGAGCCGCTCGGAGTAGCCGGCGCTGCCGTTCTGGTACCAGAGCGGAATGGCGGCCATGTTGTCGCGGACGACTTCCTCGGCCTTCTGGAAGGTACCGACGGCCTTGCCCGTGTCGGTCTCGGCGTTGGCCTGGTCGACGAGCTTGTCGAAGTCCTGGTTGGACCACTTGCCGTCGTTGGAGGAGGCGTTGGTGTAGTAGAGCGGCTGGAGGAAGTTCTGGATGAGCGGGTAGTCCATCTGCCAGCCCGCCCGGAACGGCCCGGTCAACTTGTGCTGGCCGATCTGGTTGCGGAAGTCGGCGAAGGTGCCCACCGGGTTCCCGACGCACGCCTTGTCGTTGCCGAGTGCGTTGTTGATGGAGTTGCACACGGCGTCCACCCACATCCTGTGCGAGCCGGTGTCGGCGTTGTACGTGATCTTGAGCTGTCCGCCGGGCAGTCCCCCGCCCTCCTGGACGAGCTTCTTGGCCTGTGCCGGGTCGTAGTCACAGGCGCTCCCGCACAGCCCCTCCTTGAAGCCGCCCACCAGGCCGAGCACCGGCGAGGTCCAGTCGGTGGCGGGGGTGCGGGTGTTCCGGAAGATGGTGTCGGTGATCTGCTTCCGGTTGATGGCCATGGAGAGTCCGGTGCGGACCTTCTCCGATCCGCTCTTGTTCCAGGCGCTGTCGTAGTAGGGGAAGGCGATCGTCTGGATGATGCCGGCCGGGGTGTTGATGTACCGGTCACCGAGATCGTTCTTGACGTTCTTCAGCTGCGAGGCGGGAACGTCGTCGACGAGGTCGAGGTTGCCGGCGATGAGGTCGGTGTAGGCGGTGTCGCTGTCCGTGTAGACCTTGAGGGTCACGCCACCGTTCTGCGCCTTGTCGGGACCGGGATAGCCGTCCCACTTCTTCAGGGACATCTGCGACCCCTTGGTGTACGACTCGATGCTGTACGGCCCGTCGCCGACCGGCTGCTTCAGCCAGCCGGCGTGGTCGGTGAAGAAGGACCGGGGCAGCGGGGCGAAGGCCGCGTAGCCGAGGGTGTCGGGGAAACTGGAGAACTTCTGGTGCAGCTTCACCGTGAAGGTCTGGTCGTCGACGACCTTCAGGCCGGAGAGCGCCTCGGTGCTCTGGCTGCCGCTGTCGGGGTGGACCTTGTCGTATCCCTCGATGTACTGGAAGAAGTAGGCGTTCTTCTGGTTGTTCCTGAGGCTCGCCCCGTAGTTCCAGGCGTCGACGAAGGAGTGGGCGGTCACCTTCTCCCCGTTGGAGAAGGTCCAGCCGTCCTTGACGGTGATCGTGTAGTTCTGCGAATCGCTCGTGTCGATCTTCTGGGCGAGCATGTCCTGGGCCTTGCCGGTCTTCGGGTCGTACTTCTTCAGGCCCCGGAAGATCATGTCGAGGACCTTGCCGCCCTGGACCTCGTTGGTGTTGGCGGGCTCCAGGGGGTTCTGCGGGTCGCCCCAGGAGGAACTGAGCACGGCGCTGTCGCCGCCGCCCCCGCCGCTGCCGCCCCCGCAGGCCGTGGCGGCGAGCGCCGTCACCGCAGCCCAGGCCGCCCATCGGGCGTGCGTGGCTGAACGCATGGCGTGCCTCCTCCGTGAAGGGTGATCCGTGAGTGATGCGCTACCGGTCAATATCATCAGAAATGGCGCATAACACATATTCACTGCACCCATCCGCAGGACAACCCACCCGGAGGCCCACCCGGAGGCCCACCCGGAGGAGTGGTGCCATCCGGGTGGCGGCGCCTCCGCCGGGTGTTCACCCGCGACGACGAGGCGCGCTTCACCGCGGCCGCATCCGGCACAGGCGGCGCCAGCGTCCCACCAGGCCCCTTTTACCGGTCTAGACCAATAATGATCCGATGGGGCGTCAACTCGCCTTTTCCGCAGGCCACAGTGGATCCACGCGCCGTTGACGCACCCAGACAGCCGCTGATAGACACACTCATCACCCCACTGGCGTCACCAGGCGAGAACCCGGCCCTGAAGTCCGAGCAAGCGTCCCTGTGCGAGCGATGACGCGAGGTCACGATCCATGAGCCCACAAGCCCAGCACAGCGCAAGTCGTTCCCACCCGAGAAGCCCACGCCCCCGTACGCCCCGGCTCGTGGCAGCCGCCGGCGCCCTCACCCTGACGGTCTCGGCGCTCCTCGCGACCCCGCTCAACCCGGCGCCCCAACAGGCCGAGGCCGCGCAGGGCGACAAGGTGCTCACCGTCGCGGTCGCCCAGAGCGTCGACTCGCTGAGCCCCTTCCTGGCGGTGCGTCTGCTCAGCACCAGCCTCCAGCGGCTGATGTACGAGTACCTCACCGACTACGACCCCGGGGACGCCCACCCGATTCCCGGTCTGGCCACCAAGTGGTCCGCGTCCGCCGACAAGCTCACCTGGACGTACACGATCCGCTCCGACGCGAAGTGGTCGGACGGGCAGAAGGTGACCGCCGAAGACGCGGCCTGGACGTTCGACAAGCTGATGACGGACCAGGCGGCCGCCACCGCGAACGGCAACTTCGTCACCAACTTCCGCCGGGTGACGGCCCCGAGCCCCACCAAGCTGGTCATCGAACTGAAGAAGCCGCAGGCCACGATGACCGCCCTCGACGTGCCGATCGTGCCCGAGCACATCTGGAAGGACGTCTCGGACTTCTCGAAGTTCAACAACGACGGCAAGTTCCCCGTCGTCGGCGACGGACCGTTCGTCCTCACCGACTACAAGGCGGACAGCTACGTCCGGCTCAAGGCCAACAAGGACTTCTGGCGCGGCGCCCCCAAGTTCGACGAGCTGGTCTTCAAGTACTACAAGGACCAGGACGCCGCCGTGGCCGCCCTGCGCAAGGGCGAGGTCTCCTTCGTCGCGGGCGCCCCGGCCCTGACGCCCGCTCAGGCGTCCTCCCTCCAGGGGCAGAAGGACATCCGCGTCAACGACGCCCCCGGCCGCCGCTTCTACGCCCTCGCCACCAACCCGGGCGCACAGGCGAAGAACGGCCAGAAGTTCGGCGACGGCGACCCCTCCCTGCTCGACGAGCGGGTGCGGCACGCCCTGTTCCTGGCCGTCGACCGGAAGACCATCGTCGACAAGGTGTTCCAGGGACACGCGGTCGAAGGCCAGGGCTACATCCCGCCGCGCTTCTCCACGTACTTCTGGAAGCCCTCGGCGAGCCAGGAACTCGCCTACGACCCCGCGAAGGCCGCCCAGCTCCTCGACCAGGCCGGCTACCGGAAGAACGCCGACGGCAAACGGGTCGGCAAGGACGGCAAACCACTGAACTACCGCGTCCTGTGCCACGCCACCGACCCCAACGACAAGGCCGTGGGCCAGTACCTCAAGGAGTGGTGGGCCAAGCTCGGCATCGGCGCGACCCTCGACTGCCTCGACAACGTCACCGACCCCTGGCTCGCGGGCAAGTACGACCTGGCCTTCGACGGCTGGTCCGTCAACCCCGACCCGGACTACGTGCTGTCCATCCACACCTGCGCCGCCCTGCCCGCCACCCCGAAGGACACCGGCCTGACCGACAACTTCGTCTGCGACAGGACGTACGACGACCTGTACGCCAAGCAGCTAGCCGAGTACGACTCCGCCGGACGGGCCACTCTCGTCAAGCAGATGGAGTCGCGGCTGTACGACCTGGGGTACATGAACGTCATGGCCTACCCGAACGCCGTCGAGGCCTACCGCACCGACCAGATCAAGTCGATCGAGACGATGCCCAAGGCCGCCGGCAACATCTACGGCCAGGACGGTTACTGGAGCTGGTGGTCGGCGGTGCCGGCGGGCTCCGGCAGCTCCTCCGGGGGCAGTTCGACCGGGGTCGTCATCGGTATCGTCGCCGGTGTCGTGGTCCTGGCCGGCGCCGGGGTGTTCTTCGCGCGGCGCCGCCGCGCCACCGCCGACGACCGCGAGTAGCCCATGCAGCCGACCGCTCGCGACGCGGTGTCCGCGTCGCCCGACACGGACGCCGTACCGGTTCCGGACGGTCCGGCGGCCCGCGGACCTCGGGCGCGCACGGCCGCCGGGTATCTGCGCTACGGGGCGGCCAAGGCGGGCGGTGCCGCCGTCTCGCTGCTCGCCGTCCTGGTCACCGGCTTCTTCCTGTTCCGGCTGATCCCCGGCGACCCGGTCAAGACCATGACGGGCGGCCGGCCGGTCTCGGCCGCGCAACTGGCCGAGTACCGCAGGGAGTTCGGGCTCGACCTGCCGGTGTGGGAGCAGTTCACGGACTACTGCCGCAAGGCGCTCACCGGCGACCTGGGCACGTCGTACCAGTTCCGTACCCCGGTCGTCGACAAGATCGGCGAGGCGCTGCCGAACACGCTGCTGCTGACCGGCACGGCCTTCGTGCTCTACACCGCGCTCGGCATGTTCCTCGGCACCCGTTCGGCATGGCGGCACGGCCGGCTCGGCGACCGGCTCAACACCGGCCTGGCGCTGGTCCTGTACTCCGTGCCGTCGTTCTGGCTCGGCCTGCTGGCGATCATCGTGTTCGGCGTGGGCCTCGGCCCCGTCCCCGGGCTGTTCCCGACCGGCGGCATGGAGACGGGCGGCAAGGAGGGCTTCGCCTACGTCCTGGACGTCGCCCACCATCTCGTCCTGCCGGTGCTCACCCTCGTCGCGGTCGAGTACGGGCAGACGCTGCTGGTCACCCGCTCGGCACTGCTCGACGAGATGGGCAGCGACTACCTCACGACCGCCCGCGCCAAGGGCCTGCGGGACGACCTGGTGCGCCGCCGGCACGCGGTACCGAACGCGCTGCTGCCCACGGTCACCCTGGTCTTCGTCAACCTCGGCCGGACCGTCGCGGGCGTCATCCTGGTGGAGACCGTCTTCTCCTGGCCGGGCCTCGGCGGACTCTTCTACCAGGCCCTGAGCGTGCCCGACCTGCCCCTGGTGCAGGGGCTGTTCCTCTTCTTCGCCTCGGCGGTGATCATCATGAACACTCTGGCCGACCTGGTATATCCGCTGCTCGACCCCCGGGTGGGCCGATGACGGCCGAGACCCGCCCGCCGGCGCCGGAGGCCGGGGTTCCCGAGGCCGCCGGACCGCGGGCGCTGGCCTGGCAGCGTCGCCGCCGCTCCGCCCTACGGTTCTGGCGGCAGTACCGCACCCACCGCGCCGGACTGGTCGGCCTGACCGCGCTCGTCCTGTTCGCCCTGGTGGCGCTGACCGCGCCGCTGACCGTCGGCTCCGGCGTGGCCGGGGTGACCACCGCGCCGGGCGGTCCGCTGGAGGCGCCGAGCGGCCGGTTCCCGCTGGGCACCGACCGGTTCGGGCGTGATCTGCTGGGCCTGGTGGTGTGGGGGTCGCGGATCTCGCTCCTGGTCGGGCTGCTGGCGGCGGTGCTGTCGGTGGTGATCGGTACGGTCGTCGGCGTCACCTCCGGGCACTTCCGGGGGGCGTACGCGACCGTGCTGATGCGGATCACGGACTGGTTCCTGGTGATGCCGGCGCTGGTGCTCGCCATCGCGCTGGCCACCGTGATGTCCCGGTCGCTGGGCACGGTGATCCTCGCCATCGGCGTCACCTCCTGGCCGACGACGGCCCGGCTGGTGCGCGCGCAGACGCTCGCGGTGGAGTCCCGGCCGTACATCGAACGGGCCAGGGCGCTCGGCGGCGGCCACTGGCATGTGATGACCCGGCATGTGCTGCCCAACGTGATGCCGCTCGTCCTCGCCCAGACCACCCTGATGATCTCCTCGTCCGTCCTCGCCGAGGCGACGCTGGCCTTCCTCGGCCTCGGTGATCCGACGGTCATCTCGTGGGGCGGGCTGTTGCAGGACGCGCGGGAGGCGGGGGCGGTCAGCGCCGGGGACTGGTGGTATCTGGTGCCGCCGGGCATCGCGATCGCCGCGGTCGCACTGGCGTTCACGCTGTGCGGACGCGCGGTGGAGTCCGTCCTCAACCCCAGGCTGGGGGTGGCCCGTTGACGCTGCTGGAGGTCCGGAACCTGGAGGTGACCTACCCCGGCGGAGCGGACGCGGTGCGGGGCGTGGACCTGTCGCTGGCGGCGGGGCGCAAGCTCGGTATCGCGGGTGAGTCGGGCTGCGGCAAGTCCACGCTGGCCCTCGCGCTGCTCAGACTGCTGCCGGCCGGGACACGGGTGTCCGGGGAGGTCGTGCTGAACGGCGAGGACGTGCTGGCCATGCGCTGGGGGCAGGTCCGGGCGGTGCGCTGGGCGGGCGCCTCGATCGTCTTCCAGGGGGCGATGCACTCGCTCAATCCGGTGCACCGCGTCGGCGACCAGATCGCCGAGCCGATCCTGCTGCACCACAGGGCGACGGCGGCCGCGGCGCGCAGACGGACCGGCGAGCTGCTGGACCACGTGGGCCTGCCGGCGTCCCGCGCCTCCGCGTACCCGCACGAGCTCTCCGGCGGGCAGCGCCAGCGGGTGATGATCGCCATGGCGCTGGCCTGCGACCCACGGCTGATCATCGCGGACGAGCCGACCACGGCCCTGGACGTGATGATCCAGGCGCAGATCCTGCGGCTGATCGAACGGCTCGTGGCGGAGCAGGACGTGGGCCTGATCATGATCAGCCACGATCTGGCGGTGCTCGCCGACACCTGCGACCGGCTCATGGTGATGTACGCGGGCCGCGTCGTCGAGGAGGGCCCCGCCCGCCAGGTCTACGAGGACGCCCGGCACCCGTACGCCGAGGCGCTGTCGGCGGCGTTCCCGCGCATCGGCGACCCCGCCTCCCGGTTCGCCCCGCGCGGCCTGGCCGGTGACCCGCCCGACCCGTCGGCACTACCCTCCGGCTGCGCGTTCCATCCGCGCTGTCCGGTCGCACTGGACCGGTGTGCCACACAGGACCAGGTGCTGCGGGGCGCCGAGCCGGGCCGCCGGGCCGCCTGTGTGCACGTGGCGGCGGCAGCGCCCGGACCGGCCACCGCGGCCGAGGACACGAGGAGCGCCTCATGACGACGACACCCCCGCCGCTGCTCAGCGCCCAGGGGCTCCACGTGGCCTTCCCCGGACGCCACGGCGCCCCGGGGGCCCGGGCCGTGGACGGCGTCCAACTGGACATCCGGGCCGGGGAGATCGTGGCGCTGGTCGGCGAGTCCGGCTGCGGCAAGACGACGCTGGCGCGCTCGCTGCTCGGCCTGGTGACACCGACCGAGGGACGGATCTCGTTCGCCGGGAAGCCCCTGGAGTACTCCTCGCGGGCGCTGCGGGCGTACCGCAGGCGGGTGCAGCTGGTGCTGCAGGACCCGACCGGCTCGCTCAATCCCCGGCACACGGTGTACGACGCCGTGGCCGAGGGGCTGCGGATCCACGGCCGTACGGGAAACGAGCGGGCGGCGGTCGCCGAGGCACTCGGCCACGCGGGACTGCGTCCACCGGAACGCTTCTTCCTGCGCTACCCGCACGAGCTGTCCGGAGGGCAGCGCCAGCGCGTGGTGATCGCGGGCGCGCTGGTCCTGGAACCCGAACTGATCGTCGCCGACGAGCCGGTGGCCTCCCTGGACGCCTCCGTGCGCGGCGAGATCCTGGCGCTGCTGCTGCGGCTGCGCGCCGAACTGGGCCTGGCCGCGCTGGTGGTCACCCATGACCTCGGTCTGGCCTGGAACATCGCCGACCGGGTCGCGGTGATGTACCTGGGCCGGATCGTGGAGACGGGCGACGTCGAACAGGTCCTCACGGCTCCCCGGCACCCTTACACCCAGGCGCTGTTGTCGGTCCTGCCGGAGGCGCCGGGCGAGCCGGTGGTCCTCACGGGCGAGCCACCCGATCCGTCCCGCATCCCCTCCGGCTGCCGCTTCCACGCCCGCTGCCAGGTCCTGGCGAGCGGGGAGGCGGAGCGGGCGGGCGTCGCGAACGCCTGCCGCAGCCAGGACCTGGAGGTGCTGGGCGGAGCGGGCGGCGCCCAGGTGGCATGCCACTGGGCACGGGCCGGGATCACGGCGTGAGACCGGGCGGCGGTCCGTCCGCGGCGACCAGCTCCACCTCGAAACCATCGGTGTTCACGAGATAGGCCGCGTAGTGCTGCGGGCCGCCGGCATGCGGGTAGCGGTCGGTGAACAGCGGCGACCAGCCGTGCGCGGGCGCCCTGTCCGCCAGCTCGTCGACCTGTGCGGGCGGTCCGGCGTGGAACGCGAGGTGGTTGAGACCGGGACGCATCCGGTCGTGCGCGCCGGAACGCATCGCGGGCGACTGCTCGACGACGAGGTAGGTCGCGCCCAAGCGCCAGCTGCGGCCGTGCGCCCACTCCTGGTACGGGCGGTAGCCGAGCCGGCCCAGGAGCCAGCCCCATTCGCCGGCGGCACGGGACAGGTCGGGGACCCACAGCTCGACATGGTGCAGCATCGGGACCGCCTCCTCGGGACATGCCGGTTCCCGGTACCCCTGAAGGAGGTACCGGGAACCGTGGTGGTGCCGGGACGTCAGGCCGCGTGGACGATGTCCTTCTCCTCGGCGAAGTGGCAGGCCGACTCGTGGGCCGCCGGGGTGTCCGAGTCCTTGAAGCGCTCGGGGATCGCCAGCAGCGGAACCTCCGTGGCGCACTTGTCCTCGGCCTTCCAGCAGCGGGTGCGGAAGCGGCAGCCGGACGGCGGGTTGGCCGGAGAGGGCACGTCGCCGGTGAGGATGATCCGCTCGCGCTGCTCACGGTCCTGCGGATCCGGCACGGGCACGGCCGACAGCAGGGCCTGGGTGTAGGGGTGCGTCGGGTGCTCGTAGATCTGCTCGTCCGAGCCGATCTCGGCGATCTTGCCGAGGTACATGACCCCGACCCGGTCCGAGATGTGCCGGACGATCGACAGGTCGTGGGCGATGAAGATGTAGGAGAGGTTGAACTCGTCCTGCAGCCCCTCCATCAGGTTGATGACCTGTGCCTGGACGGACACGTCGAGCGCGGAGACCGGCTCGTCGCAGATGATGATCTCCGGGTTGAGCGCCAGGCCGCGCGCGATGCCGATGCGCTGACGCTGTCCGCCGGAGAACTGGTGCGGGTACCGGTTGATGTACTCGGGGTTGAGACCCACGACGTCCAGCAGGTCCTTGACCCGCTTGCGCCGGTCGCCCTTGGGGGCCACCTCGGGGTGGATGTCGTACGGCTCGCCGATGATGTCGCCGACCGTCATCCGGGGGTTGAGCGAGGTGTACGGGTCCTGGAAGATCATCTGGATGTTCCGGCGGACGGCCTTGAGCGCCTTGCCGGAGAGCCTGGTGATGTCCTGGCCCTTGTAGAAGATCTCGCCGGCCGTGGCCTGCTCCAGGTTCATCAGGAGCTTGGCCACCGTCGACTTGCCGCAGCCGGACTCGCCCACGACGCCCAGGGTCTCGCCCTGGTACAGGTCGAAGGAGACGCCGTCGACGGCCTTCACCGCGCCGATCTGCCGCTTGAAGAGGATGCCCTGCGTCAGCGGGAAGTGCTTGACGAGGTTGCGCACCTGCAGGATCGGTTCGCCCCGGTCCACCGGAGCCTCCAGGGCGGCGACCGCCTCGTCCTCGGTGTGCACGTCCGCGACCTCGACGTCGGAGACGTTCGGCGTCGCGTCCATCGGCTCGTCGGTCTTGGTCGACTCAGCCATGGATCGTCTCCTTCCAGAAGTGGCACGCGCTGGCGCGGCCCGGCAGTTCCGTGCCGTCGCGCTCGGTCACCGGGACCAGCGGCGGACGGTCGGTACGGCAGATGTCCTGTGCCCTGTCACAGCGCGGGTTGAAGGCACAACCGCTCGGCACCTTGAGGAGGTTGGGCGGCAGGCCCTTGATCGCGTAGAGCTCCTGGCCCTTCTGGTCCAGGCGCGGGATGGAGTCGAGCAGACCGCGGGTGTAGGGGTGCGCGGGACGCTTGTACAGCTCGTGCACCGGCGCCGTCTCCACGATCCGGCCCGCGTACATCACGGCGATCTTGTCGGCCACGTCCGCCACGACACCGAGGTCGTGGGTGATGAGGATCAGGCCCATCTGGTACTCGCGCTGCAGCTCCGCGAGCAGGTCCATCACCTGGGCCTGGACCGTCACGTCGAGGGCCGTGGTCGGCTCGTCGGCGATGATCAGGTCGGGCTCCAGGGCGAGCGCCATCGCGATCATGATGCGCTGGCGCATACCGCCGGAGAACTGGTGCGGGTAGTCGTTCACCCGGGCCGCGGCGGCCGGGATCTTCACCCGGTCCATCAGCTCGACGGCCTTGGCCTTGGCCGCCTTGCGGGACATGCCCTGGTGGACGCGGAACATCTCGCCGAGCTGGTACCCCACGCTGAGCACGGGGTTGAGTGCGGAGAGCGCGTCCTGGAAGATCATCGCGATCCGGGCGCCGCGCAGCTTGCGCCGCTCCTCGTGGGACATGGTGAGCATGTCCTGGCCGTAGAAGCGGATCTCCCCCTTGGGGATGCGGGCCGGCGGCATGTCCAGGATGCCCATGATCGCCTGCGCGGTCACGGACTTGCCGGAGCCGGACTCGCCGAGCACGGCGAGGGTCTCCCCCGAGTTCACGGAGTAGTTGACGCCGTTGACGGCGCGGACCACGCCTTCACGGGTCTGGAACTCGACGTGCAGATCGCGCACTTCGAGCAGCGGGCCGGTTCGCTCCGGGTCCCCGGGACGGGGAGCCGGGACGGCGTCCGTCGGGTCGATGATGGTCACGTACGCCTCCCTCAGCGCATCTTGGGGTCGAAGGCGTCGCGGACCACGTCGCCGAGCACGATGAACGCCAGCACGGTGATGCTGAGCGCACCTGCCGGGAACAGCAGCGCGTGCGGGTTGGTCAGGAACCGGTCCTGGGCGTCGCTGATCATGACACCCCAGGAGATGTTCGGGTACTGGATGCCGATGCCCAGGTAGGACAGGGCGGCCTCGGCGGCGATGTAGACACCGAGGTTCATGGTGGTGATGACGATGACGGGGGCGAGCGTGTTCGGCAGGATGTGCCGGAACGCGATCCGCCACGAGTCGGCGCCCAGTGCCCGGGCGGCCATCACGTAGTCGTTGTACTTGTTGCCGATGACCTCGCCGCGCATGATCCTGAAGACCTGGGGCCAGCCGAGGATCGCCATGATGAACGACACCGACCACACGTCGCCGCCGCCCCAGATGGACATGATCAGCAGGCCGCCGATGATGAGCGGGAGCGCCGAGAAGACCTCGGTGATCCGGGACAGCAACGCGTCGATCCAGCCGCCGAGCAGACCGGCCAGCATGCCCAGCAGACCGCCGATCAGGGTGGTGACCACGGTCGTCACCACGCCGACGACGATCGAGTTGCGGGTGCCGTACACGGTCCGCGTGTAGATGTCACAGCCCTGGACGTCGTAGCCGAACAGGTGCCCGGACGACGGTCCGTTCATGGAGTTCTGCAGCTGGCAGAAACCGTCCGAGAACGGGGAACGGCCGGTGAACAGGCTGGGCGCGATCGCCAGGGCGAGCAGGCACACGATGATGAGGGCCGTCACGATGAACAAGGGCCGCTTGCGGAGATCCGCCCAGCCGTCCTTGAGCAGGCTCGCCTGACGGGCCGCGGCCTTCTCCTCGGCCTCGATCTCCTTGGCGATGGCGGCCTCGTCGGTGGTGGGCCTCTCTATCGTCTTCTCACTCATAACGGATCCTCGGGTCGAGCACGGCGTACAGCAGGTCTACGAGGAGGTTGGCGACCAGGTAGATCAGGACCAGCAGGGTCACCAGACCGACGACGACCGGCCGCTCGCGCAGATAGACGGACTGGGCCAGCTGACCACCGATACCGGGCATGTTGAACACACGCTCGGTGATGATCGCGCCACCCATGAGAGCGCCGAGGTCGAAGCCCAGGAAGGTGACCACGGGGATCAGGGAGTTGCGCAGCGCGTGCACGCCGATGACCCGCCGCTGCGGCAGCCCCTTGGCGACCGCGGTACGGACGTAGTCCGCGCGGATCGACTCCGTCATGCTCGTCCGCACCAGGCGCGAGATGTACGCCATCGAGGTCGAGGCGAGCACGATGGCGGGCAGGATGTAACTCTGCGGCCAGCCCTTCTCGATACCGGCGACCGGCGTGATCTTCAGGTTCACGCCGAACTCCAGCTGAAGCACGCTACCGAGCACGAAGACCGGGATGGAGATCAGCACGAGCGTCGAGATCAGCACGACGTTGTCGATGAACTTGCCCTTCTTGAGGGCGGAGAAGATACCCGCGAGGATGCCGATGACAGCCTCGATGGCGAACGCCGTCAGACCCAGCTTCAGGGTGACGGGGAACCGCTCGGAGACGATGTCCGAGATGGCACGTCCGTTGTACGTCTCGCCGAGGTCACCGGTGAAGACGCCGCTGATGTAGTGCCAGTACTGCTGGTAGAGCGGTTCGTTCAGGTGGTAGTGCGCGCGAAGGATCGCCGCGATGTTGGGGTCGGCGCGCTTGTCGCCGGCCAGTGCCTGGATCGGGTCGCCGGGCAGAGCGAAGACCAGGCAGAAGATGATGAACGTGACGCCTATCACCACAGGGATCACCTGCAGGAGGCGGCGCACGACATATCGGCCCATGGGTACTCCAGAGGGGGGTGCTCGGCCCGACCGCGGCCGGGGGGATCGGCACGGTCGGACGGAAGACGGCAGCAGGAGTGAGCAGGGGAAGGCTATTCCTCCCCCTGCTCACCCCGTACCGCTCTGTGTCAGAACTGCTGGAAGCCGGTCAGCTGAGCTTGACCGTGTCCCACAGAATCTGGTGACCGGCGACCTTCATCGACTTGATCTTGTCGCTGAAGCCGGCGTTCATCGTGTAGAAGTACACCGGGATGTACGGCATGTCCTTGAGCAGGACGTCGTCCGCCGCCTGGTACTTCTTGACGGCTTCCTCGTGCGTCGCGGCCTGGTCGCCCTGGACGAGGAGCTTCTCGAAGTCCTCGTTGACGTAACCGGCGTAGTTCGAGCCGTTGGTGATGGCGTCCTTGGAGAAGATCGGACGGAGGTAGTCCTCCATGTCCGGGTAGTCCATGGACCAGCCCATACGGAACGCGCCCTGGTACTTCTTGGCGTCCAGGTCGTTCAGGATGGTCTGGAACTGCTCGAACGGCTTGGCCGTGACCTTGATCCCCAGGTTCTGCTGGATCTGGTTCGCGACCGCCTCGACCCACTCCTTGTGGCCGCCGTCCGCGTTGTAACCGATCTCCAGCGTGTTGCCGGGCAGGCCGCCGCTCTTCTTGTAGAGCGCCTTGGCCTCGGTCGGGTTCAGCGTGCAGGCGTCGCCGCAGGCGCCCTTGCGGTAGCCGTCGATGATCGGGCTGATGTAGTCGTCCGCGGGCGTACGCGCACCGAGGAAGATCTTGTCCGCGATCGTCTTGCGGTCGATCGACATGGAGATGGCCTTGCGGAGGTCCGCGTTCTGGAAGGCCTTGTTGTACTTGATCGGGAAACCGATGTAACCGACGGCCGAGTCGGCCTCGTCGATGTAACGGCCCGGCAGGTCCTTGTGGTACGTCGGCAGACCCGAGGTGGGGATCGTCAGCAGGCTGTCGAGGTTGCCGGCGACGAGGTCCTTGTAGGCGGTGTCCAGGTTCGAGTAGACCTTGAAGTTGACACCCTTGACCTCGATCTTCGAGGCGTCCGGGTACTTGTCGTACTTCGTGGTGTCGATCTCTTCGTTGTGCTTGAACTTGCCCTTCATCTTGAAGGGACCGTTGCCGATCGGAGCCTCGCCGAAGCCCTTCGGGTCCTTGAAGAACGCCTTGGGCAGCGGGACGAACGCGGTGAAGGACAGCTGCGACGGGAACGCCGAGAACGCACCGGTCAGGGTGACCTGGAGGGTGTTGTCGTCGACGACCTTCAGACCGGACAGCTTGTCGGTCTTGGGGGTCTTGCCCTCGCCCGGGTTGAGGTCCGCGTAGCCCTGGATGTGGCTGAACAGCGGGTTGGTCTGCTGGGCGTTGGTCTGGTTGGCACCGTAGTTCCAGGCGTCCACGAAGGACTGGGCGGTGACCTTCTCGCCGTTGTGGAACGTGTAGCCCGACTTGAGCTTGATCGTCCAGACCTTGTTGTCCTTGGACTCGATCGACTCCGCCATGGCGTTGACGACCTTGTTGTCGGCGTCAAGCTTGGTCAGACCCGTGAAGAGGGCGTTGATGACCTGGCCGCCCTCGGTCTCGTACGTGTTGGTGGGAACCAGGCTGTTCTGCGGCTCGCCGATTTCCACCGACACGACGCCGTTGCCCTTGCCGCTGCCGGAGCTGCCGTCGTCCCCCCCGCCGCCACAGGCCGTCGCACCCAGCGCCACAACGGCGGCTATCGCAACCCACTTGGCGCTCTTGGCACCACGCATGGGGCTCCTCCTCATGAGTCCATTGATTCACCGCAGAAGGAAGCACACGACACTTCGCCGTCACCGGCGCCTGAAACCGTGAGGTGTACTCCCCGCGCTCGCAGGTCAGCGCCACCCAGCGCATGACCCGTGGATCCGAGCTCTACGCGCCTAACTATCTGCCATGCGCCATGACCGAACCACACTCATAAGGTCTCGGTTCGATCACACCTGAAGCGAACATCTTCCAAAATCCGGACAAAGGGTTTGCAGAAAGATCCCTGCGAAACGGACTTGTTACACACCTATCGGGCTCGCATGTCCGCTTACCGAACTCGAGTCGGATGAAAATCCACTTGCAGAATCCCGGAAAGTGCGCTTGGACACAGCCGGGGCCCATGCTGCCAGCAGCCTAGTGCCGTGCGGTCCGCCCTCACGGATCCGCGACGAGAATTAGGGTTTTCCCTACCTCCCCCCTCAACACGAAGCCGGGCACCCCGCATTGCGGGGTGCCCGGCTTCCTGCTGGAACGGCGTGTGTCAGCCGTGCTTGGCGCGGCTGGCGGTGCGGCCGCGCTCCTTCTGGTCCAGGACCACCTTGCGGATACGCACGGCCTCCGGGGTCACCTCGACGCACTCGTCGTCACGGCAGAACTCCAGCGACTGCTCCAGGGAGAGCTTGCGCGGCGGGACGATCGCCTCGAACGAGTCGGCCGACGACGACCGCATGTTCGTGAGCTTCTTCTCCTTGGTGATGTTCACGTCCATGTCGTCGGAGCGCGAGTTCTCGCCGACGATCATGCCCTCGTACACCTCGGTGCCGGGGTCGGTAAACAGGACGCCGCGCTCCTGGAGGTTGGTCATCGCGAACGCGGTGACGGCGCCGGCACGGTCGGCGACCAGCGAGCCGTTGTTACGGGTCGTCAGGGTGCCGAACCACGGCTCGTGGCCCTCGTGGATGGAGTGGGCGATGCCCGTGCCGCGCGTACCGGTCAGGAACTCGGTACGGAAGCCGATGAGACCGCGGGACGGCACCACGAACTCCATGCGGACCCAGCCCGAGCCGTGGTTGGACATGTTGTCCATCCGGCCCTTGCGCACGCCCATGAGCTGCGTGACGGCGCCCATGTGCTCCTCGGGCACGTCGATCGTCATGCGCTCGACGGGCTCGTAGACCTTGCCGTCGACGAGCTTGGTGACGACCTGCGGCTTGCCGATGGTCAGCTCGAAGCCCTCCCGGCGCATCTGCTCGACCAGGATGGCGAGCGCCAGCTCACCACGGCCCTGGACCTCCCAGGCGTCCGGACGGTCGGTGTCGAGCACGCGCAGCGAGACGTTGCCGACCAGTTCGCGGTCGAGGCGGTCCTTGACCTGACGCGCGGTGACCTTGCGGTCCTTGACCGCGGCCTTGTTGTCGGCGCCCTTGCCGGTGCCGCCCCGGCCGACCAGCGGCGAGGTGTTGGTGCCGATGGTCATCGAGATCGCGGGCTCGTCGACCGTGATCAGCGGCAGCGGGATCGGGTTCTCGGGGTCGGCGAGGGTCTCGCCGATCATGATGTCCGAGATACCGGCGACCGCGCAGATGTCACCCGGTCCCGCCATCTCGGCGGGCTTGCGGGTGAGCGCCTCGGTCATCAGCAGCTCGGTGATGCGGACGTTGGACATCGTGCCGTCGCGCTTGATCCACGTGACGGTCTGGCCCTTGCGCAGCTCGCCCTGCTCGACCCGGAGCAGGGCGATACGGCCGAGGAAGTTGTCCGCGTCCAGGTTGGTGACGTGCGCCTGGAGCGGGGCCGCCTCGTCGTACTCGGGAGCCGGGACGTGGGACAGGATCGTGGAGAAGAACGGCTCCAGGCTGTCGCTGTCGGCCGGGACGGTGCCGTCCTCCGGCTTGGTCAGCGAGGCCACACCGTCACGCGCGCACGCGTAGACGATCGGGAACTCGATCTGGTCCTCGTCGGCGTCGAGGTCGAGGAAGAGGTCGTAGGCCTCGTTGACGACCTCGTCGATGCGCGAGTCGGGGCGGTCCGTCTTGTTGATGCACAGGATGACGGGCAGCTTGGCCTGGAGCGCCTTGCGCAGCACGAAGCGGGTCTGGGGCAGCGGCCCCTCGGAGGCGTCGACCAGCAGCACCACCGCGTCCACCATCGACAGACCGCGCTCGACCTCGCCGCCGAAGTCGGCGTGGCCCGGGGTGTCGATGATGTTGATGGTGACGACCTCGCCACCGTCCTTCGGGTGGTACTTCACGGCCGTGTTCTTGGCCAGGATCGTGATGCCCTTCTCACGCTCCAGGTCGTTGGAGTCCATCATGCGGTCGTCGAGCGACTCGGCGGCGTGCGCGGCGAAGGCACCGGCCTGCTTCAGCATGGCGTCGACGAGGGTCGTCTTGCCGTGGTCGACGTGGGCGACGATGGCGACGTTGCGGATGTCGTGGCGCGTGGCCATGGTGCGGCGTACTCCCGGAGTATGAGGAAGGGGCTTGCGCGTACATCGGTGTTACGCGCACCCTGCCGGGCTGAACACGCCACGGCCTCACCCCATGGTACGGGGCCGCTCACGCCGGGGCGCGCCGGGCCGACCCCTCGGGGGCCCGGGAGTACCGCCCCGTGACTCCGCCGCACGGGCGCGACCAGCCACGACGGCCGCCCGCACCCGATCGCGAATCCGCTCTCCCGCTACCCCTTGCTGGGGCTGGCCGAGACCTTCGCGCCCTTCTTCAGGAACCCCATGTCCTGGTAGACCGGCGTCTGGAAACCGAACGCGCCTACGTTCACCAGCCCCTTCCTGGCCCCCACGAGCTGCGGTCGCTGGTAGAGCGGCAGCGACCCGGCGGACGCCCAGATCCGCGAGTCCGCCTTCCGCAGCAGCCCGTCCGCCTCGTCCTCGTCCAGCGCCCCGAGCGCCTGGTCGAAGAGCTGGTCCACCTGGTCGGTGCCCACCCTCGTGTAGTTCTGTTCGACGTTCAGCGACCCGTCGGCGGCCGGCACCGGCTTCGCGTAGATCGGCCGCGCGTCCGTCGCCGGGAACGCGGACGACGGCCACGAGTACAGCGCGAGGTCGTACTGCCCGGAGGCGATGTGGTCCTTGAAGTAGCTCTCGTCGGAGACCTTGGTGATCTCCGCCTGGATGCCGACCGCCGCCAGCATCTGCCGGATCCGGTCGGCGACGTCCTGGAGCGTCTGTGACCCCGGCCCCGACGGCAGCACGAACCGCAGGCTCAGGGCCTTGCCGTCCTTGGCCAGCGGTGCGGCCGCCGCCTGTGCCCCCTTGGGCGCGGCCGTGCCCTTCGGCGCGTACGCCCCGGGTGCCCCATGGGCGTGGTCCTTCTGGTGGTCGCGGGTGTCCTTGTCGTCGGGGGCGCCGGGGGCGTCGGGGCTCTTGTCGTCCTCCCCGACGATGTACTGCCCGTCGTCCCCACCGTCGGAGTCGTCCCCCTTGCCCCCCTTGCCGCTCTTGTCGCCTTTTTCGCCCTTGCCCGTCTTGTCGCCGTTCCCGCTCTGCGCGCCAGCCGCCTTGTCCCCGGCCTTGATCGGGCCGCCGGCCACCCAGCCCGCGTCGGCGAGCAGCGCCTGCGCCTCGTGGGTGTCGAGGCCGCCGATCGACCCGCTGCTGTCGGCGTAGGCGGCCTGCCCGGACAGGGCGAGGTGGCTGCCGACCGGCACGGCGGGCAGCCCCAGCGGGGTGAGCACCAGCTTGGCCAGGGACTGGCGGTCGAGGGCGCGGGCGACGGCCCGGCGCACCCGCTCGTCGGCGAGGGGGCCCTCGGAGCCGTTCAGGGCGAGCTGGGTGAAGGCGGGCTCCAGGGACTTGCGGACGTCGAAGTCGCGCAGCTCCTGCTGCTGCTCCAGCCACTTGGAGATGGTCTTGCGGAGCTTCTTCGGCCCCTTGGGCAGCTTCTCCTCGTCCATGCCGAGGGTGAGCGCCCAGGAGCGCAGCTTCTTCGCGGAGGTCTTCCCGGCGCCCTGCAACGGCGTGCCGGTGCCCTTGTCCCGCCCGGCGATGATGATCCGCTGGGCCTCGGAGGCGTCGATGTCGGCGACGTCGACCGTGCCGGCGGCGAGCGCGGTGGCCCGCTTCTCCCGGTCCACGGCGTGCAGGTCGATCTCGTCGAGCTTGGCCGGGCGGCCCCACCAGCGCGGGTTGCGGGTGAGGACGACGTCCTTCTTCGCGGTGTCGACCTTGTCGATCTTGAAGGGTCCCGCGGTCACCGTGAGCTTCCGGCGGGCGCCGTCGTTGAAGGCGTCCGGGGTGCCCATGACCTCCTTGGGGTAGAGCGGCGAGAACAGCGACTTCCAGTCGGTGTACGGCCGCTCGAAGGTGACCCGGACCTCCAGGTCGTTGGCGCCGCGCTCGATCTTGCCGATGCGGTCGTAACCGGCGTTGCGGGCGGTCCAGTAGGCGGAGTCCTTGCCGGACAGAGCCCGCCACTGGGCGGCGAAGTCGGCGGCGCCGATCTCCCGGCCGTCACTCCAGACGGCCTGCTGGTTGAGCTTGTAGAGGACGACCTGGCGCGGCTCGGTCTCGATGACCTTCGCGGACTCCAGGTAGTCGGGGTCGCGGACCGGGCGGCCGGTGGCGTCGATGGTGAACATCGACGGCAGGACCGCCTGGGCGACCCGGGTGGTGCCCGCGTCGGCGTCGGCCTGGAAGGTGTTGAGGGTCTCCGGTACGGCGTCCACGGCCCACTTGAGGGTGCCGCCCTCGGCGACCGCGTCACGGGCGACCGCCGCGATGTCCTGTCCGGCCAGCGGCTTGCTGCCCTCGTCGTCGGAGCCGCAGCCCGCGAGGAAGGGCACCGCGAGCGCGCCCGCGGTCAGGAACGTGACGGAACGCATGACCGCACTGCGGCCAGGCCTGGGTCCGACGCCGTGGTGGGACATCTCTGCTACCTCCGGGAGGCCCGGTGACACGGGTGGGGTCTGTTCACATTTGGGGGTATTTTGGAGTTGATCACATGTACGTCAGAAGTACGGACCCCACTGAAATGGACGGGGTCCGTCGGCCGGGGACGACACGGCGGCGGGGGCTGCCAAAGCCCACCCGTGCGGCGCAACGCCCACCCGGGCGACGCCACCGGGCGGCACCCCTCGCGGCGGCGCCCGTCCCCGGCGCACACAGAGCGCGTGCGGGCGTGCGACGGAGGCGCGCAATCCGCCAATCGCTGCACATGCCTTCACACCGGCAGGTGTGACGCGCAACACTCGCAGGCGCATGAACGTTGCCGCCTTGGACACCGAAGTCCGCGGAAGTGAGGTCACGTCATGTCCGTGCACGACGACCTGACGTCAGTACAGCGCTGTCTGGACGACCTGAACCGGTCCGTCGGCCGCCTGGAGCAGCAGCTCGGGAGCGGCGGACTGGAGATGCGCCGCGTCCGTACCGACGCCGATCACCTGCGCGAGAGCGTGGCGCTGCTGCGGGAGACGGCCACCACCGGCACCCCGGCCAAGCGCCCCGAACTCGTCACCATCTCCGACGACCCCTACGACATCAACCTGTGGACGGACACGGACGACGAGGGTCTCGGCGCCCGCGACCGGCGCGCACCGTAAGAGGCGCGTCCGGCATCCGCCGACAGGCGTGCTGCCCGCAGGCCCCGACCCCCGAACCGACCGGAGTCATCCATTGGCCACTGGTACGGAACCACATCCGAACAGCGGCGGCGTACGCACCCGTACGCGCGCCGCGATCTCCGCCCCGCACCTGCGGACCGACCGCTGGTGGCTGGCACCCGCCGTCACCGCGGCCGGTCTGTTCGCGTTCGTCGTCTACTCGACCTGGCGTGCCTTCGCCAACGCGGACTACTACTCGGCGCCATACGTCTCGCCGTTCTACTCGCCCTGTCTGGCCGAGAACTGCAAGACCATGCCGTCCGGCCCGAACGCCGACCTCTTCGGCAGCTGGTGGGCGATCTCCCCGGCGATCATCATCCTGATCTTCCCGCTGGGCTTCCGGCTGACCTGCTACTACTACCGCAAGGCGTACTACCGCAGCTTCTGGGCCTCCCCGCCGGCCTGCGCGGTGGCCGAGCCGCACGCGAAGTACACCGGTGAGACCCGCTTCCCGCTGATCCTGCAGAACCTCCACCGGTACTTCTTCTACTTCGCCCTGCTGGTCGCCTGCGTGCTGACCTACGACACGGTCCTGTCCTTCCGGGACACGGACGAGCACTGGGGCCACATGGGCCTCGGCACCCTGGTCTTCCTGGTCAACATCGTGCTGATCTGGGCGTACACCCTGTCCTGCCACTCCTGCCGGCACATCGTCGGCGGCAAGCTCAAGCACTTCTCCAAACACCCCGTGCGCTACAAGGCGTGGCAGTTCGTCGGCCGGCTCAACGCCCGGCACATGCAGCTCGCCTGGGCGTCGCTGGTGAGCGTGGCGCTCGCCGACTTCTACGTCTACCTGCTCGCGTCCGGTGTCTTCGACGATCCGCGACTCTTTTAAGGACAGGGGCTTCTGATGGCAGCGGTGGAGCGGCAGCAGTGGGACGTCGTGGTCGTCGGGGCCGGCGGCGCCGGGCTGCGCGCCGCGATCGAGGCACGCGAGCGGGGTGCCCGTACGGCGGTGATCTGCAAGTCGCTGTTCGGCAAGGCGCACACGGTGATGGCCGAGGGCGGTATCGCGGCGGCCATGGCCAACGTCAACGAGCACGACAACTGGCAGGTCCACTTCCGCGACACCCTGCGCGGCGGCAAGTTCCTCAACCAGTGGCGGATGGCCGAACTGCACGCCACGGAGGCCCCGGACCGGGTCTGGGAGCTGGAGACCTGGGGCGCCCTTTTCGACCGCACGAAGGACGGGAAGATCTCCCAGCGCAACTTCGGCGGCCACGAGTACCCGCGCCTCGCCCATGTCGGCGACCGCACCGGTCTTGAGCTGATCCGGACCCTGCAGCAGAAGATCGTCTCGCTCCAGCAGGAGGACCGGAAGGAGACCGGCGACTACGAGTCCCGCCTGAAGGTCTTCCAGGAGTGCACGGTCACCCGGATCCTGAAGGACGGCCGCCGGGTGTCGGGGGTCTTCGCGTACGAGCGGGAGAGCGGCCGTTTCTTCGTCCTCGAAGCGCCCTCCGTGGTGGTCGCGACCGGGGGCATCGGCAAGTCCTTCAAGGTGACGTCGAACTCGTGGGAGTACACCGGCGACGGGCACGCGCTCGCCCTGCTGGCCGGGGCTCCCCTGCTCAACATGGAGTTCGTGCAGTTCCACCCGACGGGCATGGTCTGGCCGCCGTCGGTGAAGGGGATCCTGGTCACGGAGTCGGTACGCGGCGACGGAGGGGTGCTGCGCAACTCCGAGGGCAAGCGGTTCATGTTCGACTACGTCCCGGACGTCTTCAAGGAGAAGTACGCCGAGTCCGAGGAGGAGGGCGACCGCTGGTACGAGGACCCGGACCACAACCGGCGTCCCCCGGAGCTGCTCCCCCGTGACGAGGTCGCCCGTGCGATCAACTCCGAGGTGAAGGCGGGCCGCGGCTCCCCGCACGGCGGGGTCTTCCTGGACGTGTCGACGCGGATGCCGGCCGAGGTGATCCGGCGCCGGCTGCCCTCCATGTACCACCAGTTCAAGGAGCTGGCGGACGTCGACATCACGGCGGAGGCGATGGAGGTCGGGCCGACCTGCCACTACGTGATGGGCGGGGTCGGGGTGGACTCCGACACGGCGGCGGCGCGCGGGGTGCCCGGGTTGTTCGCGGCCGGTGAGGTGGCCGGCGGTATGCACGGCTCCAACCGGCTCGGCGGCAACTCCCTGTCCGACCTGCTGGTGTTCGGGCGCCGGGCGGGCTGGCACGCCGCCGACTACGCGGCGGACCTCGACACCCGGCCGGCGGTGGACGACATCCAGGTCGACTCGGCGGCCGCGGAGGCGCTGCGGCCGTTCTCCGCCGAGAGCGAGCAGCCCGAGGCCGGGCCGCCGGAGAACCCGTACACCCTCCACCAGGAGCTCCAGCAGGCCATGAACGACCTGGTCGGCATCATCCGCCGGGAGGGCGAGATGGAGCAGGCCCTGGAGCGGCTCGCCGCGCTGCGGGTGCGGGCGCGCCGGGCCGGGGTGGAGGGGCACCGCCAGTTCAACCCGGGCTGGCATCTCTCCCTGGACCTGCGGAACATGCTGCTGGTCAGCGAGTGCGTGGCCCGAGCGGCCCTGGAGCGCACCGAGTCGCGCGGCGGCCACACCCGTGAGGACCATCCGACGATGGACCGCGGCTGGCGCCGGATCAACCTGCTCTGCCGACTGGCCGACCCCGCCGGCGGGCTGGCGGCCACCGACCCGGAGCGCGGCCAGATCACCCTCACCCGCGAGACCACCGACCCCATCCGCGCCGACCTGCTCGCCCTCTTCGAGAAGGAGGAGCTGGTCAAGTACCTCGCCGAAGAGGAGCTGTACGAATGAGCGGCTACACGGCCCACTTCCGGGTGTGGCGAGGCGACGTCGAGGGCGGCGGCCTGAAGGACTTCGAGGTCGAGGTGAACGAGGGCGAGGTGGTCCTGGACATCATCCACCGCATCCAGGCCACCCAGGCCCCCGACCTGGCCGTCCGCTGGAACTGCAAGGCGGGCAAGTGCGGTTCGTGCTCGGCGGAGATCAACGGCCATCCGCGCCTGATGTGCATGACCCGGATGTCCGTCTTCGAACGGGACGAGACCCTCACGGTCACCCCGCTGCGCGCCTTCCCGGTGATCCGCGACCTGGTCACGGACGTCGGCTTCAACTACCAGAAGGCCAGGGAGGTCCCGGCGTTCGTACCGCCGGCCGGAGTGGGCCCCGGCGAGTACCGGATGTTCCAGGAGGACGTGGACCGCTCCCAGGAGTTCCGCAAGTGCATCGAGTGCTTCCTGTGCCAGGACACCTGCCATGTGGTCCGCGACCACGAGGAGAACAAGACGGCGTTCGCCGGGCCGCGTTTCCTGATGCGGGTCGCGGAGCTGGACATGCACCCGCTGGACGCGGCCGAGGCGTCCGGCCTGGACCGCAAGCGCACGGCCCAGGACGAACACGGTCTCGGCTACTGCAACATCACCAAGTGCTGCACGGAGGTGTGCCCCGAGGGCATCCACATCACCGACAACGCGCTGATCCCCCTGAAGGAACGGGCCGTCGACCGCAAGTACGACCCGCTGGTGTGGCTCGGCTCGAAGATCAGGAGGCGCCCCGCAGGAGGCTGAGCGCCTGCCGGAGGTTGAACTCGGCGATGTCCCGCATCGGTTCGCGCTCCGGGAAGTCGCCGTCCAGCAGCCTGAGCGGCCCGGCGACGAGGTTGAGGTGCATCGCGAGCCGGTACAGCTCCATGCGGTCCTCGTCGAGGTCGGCGGTGCGCAGCACGTCGTAGGCGGGCCCGAAGCGGAGCTGGAGGAAGACGTGCTCCCATTCGGCGTCGAAGTACATCAGGCCTTCGATGTCGATGAGCGCGGGATCGCCCTCCTCGGTCACCAGAACGTGGTCCGGGCCGAGTTCGCCGTGCACGAGGGAGGCGTGGTCGCGCGGTTCGATCACGTCGTACAGCTCACGGACCCGCTCCGACAGCGCCTGGCGGGCCTCCCGCACCCGGGGGTCCCGCTCGGCCACCTCCGCGATGTCGTGCAGGGCCCGGTCCGCGACGACCTGCTCGCAGGAGCTGCCGAGCGGCTTGCCGCCCTCCTCCACCAGAGCGGCCTTGCCGTACCCCGAGGACGCGCAATCCCGGAGCACGCCGAGCGTCCCGGCCAGCCGGGCCAGCGGAACCCGGGCCGCGCCGGGGTCGCTGCGCAGCAGCACCTCCAGGCTGCCGCCGCGGACGTCCTCGACGACCGCCGCGTACGAGGGCAGGTACTCGGCCTCCTCGTCGGCGAACAGCAGCCGGGGGGTGCGCACCCCGAGTTCGGTCAGCCGGTCGTGGGCCGACAGGAAGAGGCCGAGCCCGGAGGCGTGTGCGAAGGGGTCGCGGATGTCGGCGTCGGCGGGGCCCCAGTAGTCCTCCTCCGGGGACCAGACGTAGGCGATCGCGGACCTGCCGTTGTCGAGGGCGAGCCGGTAGACGCCTTTCTTGGAGCCACCGCGCAGCCGGGTGACGGCGGCGGGGGCACGGCCGAGGGCCTCACGGGCGAGCGGCGCGAGGTCGTCACGGGTGAGGTGGGCACGAGCGGTTGTCATGACGTACGAACCCAGTCCTTCCGATAAGAGGTCCAGTCATCCTCGGTGGCGGCGAAGTCGACGTACAGGGCGACGCCGAAGTTAGCGCGATCCGCGTCCGTGCGTGACAGTCCCAGCCGAACCCCTCGCACGGCCGCCGGCACGGTCTCCGCGTGCGCCCAGTGGCCGAAGCGGTTCTCGTGGTAGAAGGGCAGACCCATGAGGAGGTCGGTGTCTGCCGGGGTGACCTCCAGCGCGAGGCTGGTCTGCTGCGCGACGTACCCGCCGTACAGGCTCCGCAGGGGCTGCATGGTGTCGTACGACATCACCGCTATCTGATCCACGCGGCGGGCGACTTGTCCGAAATACGCCTGTGACCACCACTTGGGATGGCCGGTGACGGTACCCCAGAAGGAGTGAAAGGCGGGAAGCGGGTCGATCTGATGTGCGGCGACCGACAGCAGCGGGGTCACCGGCCTCAGCGCGTCGAGGAGAGCCAGGTAGTTCCGGTCGCCGGAGTGCAGGGGCTCCAGGTCGAAGTGGACCCCGTCGAAGCCGGCGGCGATCACCTGCCGGGCCGAGGCGACGACGGCGGCACGCGTCTCCCTCTTCTCCAGATGCATGGCGTACGGCTTCTCGGGCGCGATCTCGTCGCCGAGCCAGGCCTGGACGCGGACGCCGGGGAGTTTTCGATGCACGGCCGTTATCAGCCAACGGGCCTTGGGATAGTCCGTTCTGGGCAGCGTGCCGTTGTGTTCCAGTGGTCCGGCATGGACGTAGAGGTCGCGTATGCCGGTGTCCGCGAGCCGGGCGGCGAGGGCGGTGACGTCGGCGTCGCTCTTACGGCCGTCGACCCAGGCGTGCCCGAGCCAGAGGACGTCCTTGTCCCGGGTGTGGGTGCCGGGCCCCGGGTCGCCGGTGTAGTTGACGCGGAGGGCGGTCTCGGCGGTGAGGAGCGGAAGGACCAGGAGCAGGACCGCGGCGAGCCCGACACGCCGGGTCCAGCGGAGCCAGGGGGCTCTCTTCCGGATGCCGGGCACCTCCGGCGCGCCCTCCGCCTCCCCCGTCGCCTCCCCCTCCGACTCTGATTCCGTTGCCATCGGCCGTCCCCCTGCTCTCGTCGTCCCCCGCCCGTCCCCGCCCCGGTCGCGAAGCCGACAGGCTGCCCATACGCTCCGAAATGTGACGTCATCCTTGATCCGGGGCCGTCCGAGGCACGCCACCGGGCACATAGGCGTGCGGGTGGGGCACGCCGTGCTGGGCGGGGTGGCCGGAGCGGTCTGGCTGGTGTTGCCGGTGATGACGACCGCCGCTCAGGATCCGGTTCCCGCGGCGGCGCGCGAGCCGGTCGCCGCGGCCCGGGCGGACGGGGCGTCGACCGCCGACTACGTCATGCCGCTGGTCGCGGTGGCGGCCGCCGGTGCGCTGGGCGGCTACGGGTATGTGCGGCGGGTACGGCGGTCCCGCTCGCGGACCACCCCCGGGATCGTCTCCGCCGCCCCGCCGACGCCGTCGGTGGTGGATGTCGAGCGGCAGGCGCGGGCCGCGCTGATCCTGGCCGACGACTGCGTCCGCACCAGCCGGGAGGCGCTCGGGTACGTCGACGGCGGCGACTCCGCCGCAGCGGCTCTGCGGGCGGCCGGGACCGAGCTGTCGGCCGCGTTCGCGATCTGGCGGCGGTACGAGGAGGGGATACCCGGGGACGCCACCGGCCGGCGGCAGGCGCTGGTGGGGGTGGTGGGGCGGTGCGCGGAGGCGGGGCGGCAACTGGACGCGGCGGCGGAGGGGTTCGACGCCGCGTGGGGTGCGGGGGACGCGCTGGCGGTGGCCGAGGGGCGGTTCCGGGAACTGGCCGCGCGCACGGGCGGGGTGGCGAGTGCGCTGACGGAGGCGGGCGAGCGGTACGGGAGCGGGGCCGTGGCCGCCGTGGTGGGGTATGTCGAACAGGCCAAGGACCGGCTGGTGTTCGCGACCGGACGACTCAACCAGGCACGCCAGGACGCCGATTCGGGCGACGGTGACGGGTTCCGGCGTGGCCTGCGCGCCGCGGAGGGGGCGGTGGCGCAGGCCGGGGTGCTGCTGGACGGGGTGGCCCGGCTCGCGGCGGAACTGCGGACGGCGGCGGGCCTGGTGCCGGCCGCGCTCACGGGCGCGGAGGCGGAACTGGCGGGCGTCCGGGCGCCAGGCGCGCCGGCGCGCCTGGCCCACGCCGACACCGTGCTGGCCGCCGTGCGGGGGGAGCTGGCGGGTGGGCCCTACGACCCGCTGGACGCCCTGCGCCGGGTCGTGCGGGCGGTGGAGGGGACCGGGGGCGGGCGGTCCGGGGTGATCGCCGCCGGGGCGGACCTGGTGGCGCGGAGCGCGCTGGAGGCGGCGGACGACTTCGTCGGGGTGCATCGGGGGGCGGTGGGAGCGGAGGCACGGGCGCTGCTGGCGGAGGCGCGGCGGGCCGCTCCCGCGGACGCCGACCGGCTGGCGCGGCGGGCCCGGGAGCTGGCCGGACGGGACGTACGCGCCCATGGCAACCCGTACGCCGGGGAGGCGGCCCACGAGAGCGGGCTCGCGGGGGCGGTGCTGGGGGGCGTGTTGCTGGGCGAGGAGGGGGACGGGGGGCCGGTGGTGGCGTTCGGCGGCCCGGAGACACGAACACGGCTGGGCTGACGCCCACGGGGGTGCCAGGACCGGTCGCGATGCGTCTGCGGGTGCGTGGGGGCCGTTCGCGCAGTTCCCCGCGCCCCTTTCAGGGGCGTCAGTCCCCGCGCCCCTCAAG
>NZ_JBFBBR010000014.1:0-265678 GCF_040682795.1 Streptomyces sp. NPDC051105
ATGCCCTTGTACGACTCGGGGTACTGGGTCGGCTCCCGGCACAGCACACACGGGGCGTACGGCGGACCGTCCGCCGCCGGCGGCTTCGTGGCCTGACGCGTGGCCACGCGTCCGGGACTCCGTGCTTTCCGGAACTCCCGTGCCCAGCCATGTGAATTCGCCCCGACCTGCGGATGAATTGATGCTGCCCCGCCGGGACCTGACGAAGTAATGATTCCGCCCTTCACGGTGATTCCGTAATTCTGCAGAATCGGTGAAAGCAACTCACGAGTTCAGCAGACTTGTGAGTCTGTTGAGGAGCACGTCCTCGCGCACCCAGATACTGGCCGGATGCCCATTGGTCCGGTACTCGGCCTTCGGCGCGAACCCGACGTCGGTGGTGGCCAAGGGTGCGACGCGTACGTGGCGAGCGATACGCACTTCACGCCCACGGACCCAGATCTGCTGCTCGCGCACATCAGCTGAATCCGCCGGCCCGAGCGGGCGGCGCGGTTGGCACGGCGATAAGGGGGTTTCTCATGCGAATCCTGGGCTGTTCTCAGACAAGGTTGCGAGCATCAGGCCCGTCAACTGCTCGCATCGGTCCGCCAACGACCCGGGGAGCCCTCATTTCCATTCGCCTTCGCCGCTATCGCCGCTCCCTCCTGCTGAGCGCGGTCACGCTCGCCGGACTGGTCGTCGGCGCACAAACCACAGGTACCGCTTTCGGTGCCACCGCGCCGCTGAGCGGTGCGCGCGAGGTCGTCCATTTCGACATCGCCACCCTGCAGCAGCCGGAGAACATCACGCTGGAGCCGGGCGGGGCCGCCGATGTGACGTTCCAGAAGTCCCGGCAGGTGGCCCAGGTGGCCACGAGCGGGACGATCACCGTACTGGCGACCCTTCCCGCGCCGCCCACCGGCAACGCGACGGCGACGGCGTCCGGCATCGTACGTACCGCCGACGGCACGCTCTACGTCAACTACAACGCGGGCGCCAATTCCGGCATCTATCGGATCCCGGCGGGCGGTGGCACTCCCGTGCTGGTGGTGGCGATGCCCGAAGTGAAGGTGCTGAACGGCCTGGCGATCGACGCGAGCCGTGACACCTTGTACGCGACCGACTCCTCGTCCGGCACCGTGTGGAAGGTGTCGCTGAGGACGAGGGTCGCCTCCCTGTGGACACAGGGAGGCGACTTCCAACCCGGTTCGACCTCGACGTCCTCGTTGGGGGCCAACGGTGTCAAGGTGCACAACGGCGCCGTGTGGGTGACCAACACCGGCAACGGTACGTTGCTTCGGGTACCGATCAACAAGGACGGCACGGCAGGTACGGACACCGTCAAGGCGACCGGCCTGTCCGGGATCGACGACTTCACCTTCACCGGCCGCGGCGACCAGGTGCTGGCCGCCCAGAACGGCACCAACCAGGCCAGCATCGTCAGCTCGGACGGCATGGTTCAGACGGTACTGACGGCGGCGGACGGGATCGAGAACCCGACCTCGGTGGCGGTCAAGGGCTCGACCGTGTACGTGGCGAGCGGGGCGTACCTCACGCGCACGGATCCGAATCTGCTGCTCGCGCGGCTGCGCTGAGTGCGGGCGGGCCGGGGACGGGGAGCTCTTTCACCACTGAGCTTCAGCGCTCACAGATGCGGATGATCCTGTGGGTGCGAGCGGCGGTCAGGTCGTGCCTCGAGAATCTGGCGATCCGATGAGCAGCCCCTGCCCCGCCGTTTCAGGAGGGCGGGACCCGGGTGAAGCGGGAAGCGGTGTGCAGGTCGGTCTGGATGTGGGTGGCTGTGGCACGGAGTTCCGGGAGGAGTTCGGTCACGCATTCCTCCAGAGTGCGGCGGGCCGCGTGAGTGGCCACGTTCAGAGCGGCGACCGGGCGGCCCGTGCGGTCGCGTACCGGTACCGCGATCGAGCGCAGACCCGACTCCAGTTCCTCGTCCGCCAGGGCGTATCCGCGTGGTTCGTCGGGGGCGAGGAGGGCCCGGCCGAGGGAGGTGCGGGCCGCCGGCAGGCGGGTGCCGACCGTGATGTCCACGGTCAGGACGCGGCTCGCGGTCGCCACCGCGATGTACTGGATCTCCGGCGGGTCGGTCCCCGGCACCAGTACGGCCAGGGCCGCCGGCTCGTGCAGGCGGTCCGTGAGGGCTCGGAGGCGGGGGGTGGCCAGGCGGGCGAGGGTGGTGCGGGACAGCGGCGGATAGCCGAGGGACAGCACCCGCGGGGTGAGGGCGAACGTGCGGCCCTCCGCGGTCACCAGGCCCAGGTGCTCGTACGTGATCAGTGCCCGTCGGGCCGTCGCCCGGGCCAGGCCCGTCGCCTGCGCCACGTCCGTCAGCGTCAGGGCCGAGCGGCCCTCGCCGAACGCCGTGAGGACCGTCAGCCCGCGGGCCAGTGACTCCACGAAGTCGCGGCCCAACTCGTGCTTGGACGCCGTGGTCCAGCCGGCCAGGCCGGCGGGCGGGGGCCCCGGGTACGGCGGCGGGGCCTCGCGCAGTTCCGTCTCCATCGCCGCCACCGCCGTGCGCAGGCGGGGGAGCAGCGTGGCGCGCAGGTCCGCAGCCGTGTGACGGCTGGTGTGGCTAACGACGCTGGCCACGCAGGCGACCCTGCCGCCGGCCGGGTCACGGACGGGAACCGACACCGCGACCAGGCCCGGTTCGATCAGCTGGTCGTCCAGGGCCCAGCCGTCCGCGCGGGCCCGGTCCGCCCGCGCCTCGAAGCCGTCCCCGACACCGGTACCGGGGACGCGGGGCGGTACGGCCGGGAAACCCGCGTCGGACGGGTCCGCCGCGCGCCGGGCCCGCCAGGCCGACCACTCCGTCTCCGCCCAGTCCGCCGCGAACAGCGGGCCGGGGGCGGTGCGTTCGGCCGGCAGCAGGTCGCCGATGCGGAAGCTGACGGACATCGCGCGGCGGCGGGTGGCCTGGTGGATGAAACGGATGCCGTCCCGGTCGGCGACCGCGAGCGAGACCGACTCGTCGAGTTCGTCGGCGAGCGCGTCGGCGTACGGGTCGAGGAGGGCGGGCAGGCGGAGGGCGGCCAGGTAGGCGTTGCCGAGCTCCATCACGTGCGGAGTGAGCACCGCGTCCCGGCCGGCCTGGCGGACGTATCCCATGCGGGCGAGGGTCGCGGTGATCCGGTCGACCGTGGAACGGGCCAGGCCGGTACGGCGTTCCAGCGCGCTCGCGCTCAGGGTCCCGCCCGCCTCGGTCAGCGCCTCCAGCACCGCCACGCCTCGGATCAGCGGCGCGACCGCCTCGGCGGGCGGCTCGTGCGGTGCGGTGGAGGAGGGCAGGGGGGTGGCGGCGGTCATCGACTCTCCGGTACGGCCATCAGCACAGGCCTCGATCGGGGCACGCCTACCGTAAACCGTGGACGCCCGAGCCGATCAGCGCCGGGTCCCGCAGTCCCGCGCCGGGTGCCGCGACTTCGCGCCGGGTCCGGCAGTCCCGCGCCGGGGGCCGCGACCCAGCGCCGGCTTGCGCACCCCCGCGCCGGCTTGCGCGACTCCGCGCCACGCTCCACACCCCCGTGCTGGAGCGCGCAACCTCGCGCCCTACCAGTACTCCCCCTCCACTCGCGCTCCCCCTCCACCAGCGCTCCCCGTGGACCCGCGCCCCCCCCGTTCACCCCCCGCGCCCCCTTCCCCCACCCCCACGCCCTCCTACCCCCGAGCGATCCGCACCTGGTAGTCCCCCGTCGCATCCACCCCCAGCACCCGCACCTCGATCCCGTGTTTCGGGTCCTTGAAGGTCTCGCCCGGGCCGAACGGGGCGTCGGAGAGTTCCGCCTGGACGTTGGGGCTGCGGGTGCAGCCACCGGTGTCGCCGTGGGCGTCGTACACCTTGATCGGTCCGCGGCCGGTGTCGACGTTCGCGTCGACCTTGTAGATGAGGACGCCCGGGCGGCAGACCTCCTCGTCGTTGCCGC
Organism: Streptomyces sp. NPDC051105; assembly: GCF_040682795.1. NCBI lineage: Bacteria > Bacillati > Actinomycetota > Actinomycetes > Kitasatosporales > Streptomycetaceae > Streptomyces > Streptomyces sp. NPDC051105. The sequence continues at coordinate 3,924 of NZ_JBFBBR010000014.1, forward strand.
CCTGGGTGCGGACCTCCAGGGCGTAGCCGGTGCGGGCGTCGACGGGGACGAAGACCAGCTTGGGGCCGCCGGCGCGGGCGAGCGGGGTCAGCGTGTGGTCGGTGGAGCCGTGGGCCGCCGCGCAGCTGACCTGGTCGGCGTCGAGCCAGCCCAGCTTCCACTTGTGCCAGGCGAGGAGGTCGTTGTCGGCGCCCCAGTCCTCGCTCATGATGTCCCAGTGCCCGACCGCGCCCCCGCCCTCCTGGGTGTAGAGGTCGGGCAGGCCGAAGACATGGCCGTTCTCGTGGGGGAGGACCCGGTAGCCGGTCTGCGGGTAGGAGCCGGAGCCGTCGTCCTGGCGGGAGTAGACGAAGGAGGCGTTGGCGACCGGGACGCCGTCGGCGACCGGGGCGTCGGAGTTGCCGGCGAAGGTCACCGACAGCACCGTGTCCAGGGCGGAGGGGCCGGCGTTCGGGGTGATCAGCACGTTCAGGAGGTCGTACGACCGGAAGTCCACGTCCGGGTCGGCGGCGGCCACGATGTCCTGGACCAGCTGCCGGTAGCCGGGGTCGAAGGGGGCGCCGCGCTCTATGCCGTACGCCGCGAACGGCTTGGGCATCCGCAGCCAGTGGTCGACCGGGGCCGCCGGCTGGTAGTCGAGCTTGCCGTAGGAGGCGGTGCGGAACCAGTCCTGGGTCTGCGGGAAGAACTCGTGGTAGCGGTCGAGCGCGCTGCCCTGGCCGGGCGCGTCGGAGAAGTCGACCATCAGGGTCAGGGCGTGCACGGTGCCGGTGGAGCGGGAGTAGCCGCCCGGGGTCGGTATGCCCTCGGTCATCTGGACCTCGTGGCCGCCGCTGATCAGACAGGGGCCATAGACCGAGGAGCGGGCCAGCGCGATCGGACCGGCGCCGGCCGGCGTGGGCGCCGCCGTGAGGTGCCCGGTGCCCGCCGAGGTCCCGACCGCGAGGATCAGCACGGTCACGGCGGCGAGGGAGACCGCACGGCGGTGGCCTATCCGGCGGTTCGGGGGTATCGGGCGGCGGGGCTGCGGCTGCATGCATGGACCTTCCGCTCCACGGCAGCCGCCGGTTTCCGGCTGCACCCTTTCGATCACCCTGTGTCGAGGGGGCGTTGGGCGCGCGCTGGAGAGGCCGATCGTGGGATTCCCCGCGGCAGAAGGTGTGACTCAGGTCACAGGAAGTTTGGGGAAGGTGGGGAAATAACCGGGGACCCTCTCCCCGTTTAGACCTGTGTCCGCGCGAAACGGGGAGCGGATCCCCGGATCGTGGAAGCCCAAGGCACCACCCAGACCAAGACCAGGAGTGCGCCGTGCAGACCGCGACCGCCATCCCCACCGTGCGCAAGGCGCCCCGGCCCCGCGCCGACGCTCTGCGCAACCGGGAGCGGATCGTCACCGCCGCCCGCGAGATGTTCACCGAGTACGGCCCCGACGTGCCGCTCGACGAGATCGCCCGCCGGGCCGGCGTCGGCAACGCCACGGTGTACCGCAACTTCCCCGACCGTGACGCACTCGTCCGCGAGGTCGTCTGCTCCGTGATGGACCGGACGTCGGAAGCGGCCGAGCTCGCGCTCGCGGAGAGCGGGGACGCCTTCGGGGCGCTGGAGCGGTTCGTGCACGCCTCCGCCGACGAGCGGGTCAGCGCGCTGTGCCCGATGGTCTCCAGCACCTTCGACAAGAACCACCCCGACCTGGAAGCGGCGCGCGAGCGGTGCGAGCAGCTCATCGACCAGCTCATGGACCGTGCCAAGGCGGCCGGGCAGCTCCGTCCGGACGTGGGTGTCGGCGACGTCATGATCGCCGTGGCCCAGCTCAGCCGGCCCCCGTTCGGCACCGACTGCCTGGTCGGCGACCGCTTCGTCCACCGTCATCTGCAGCTGTTCCTGGACGGACTGCGGGCCCCGGCCTGCTCCGCCCTGCCGGGCACGGCCGTGACCATGGAGGACCTCCGCCAGGCCTGACCGACCGAGAGAGACCGCACCGTCCCACAGGGGCCGATCAGTTCCGGACCGAGCACCGGTCCTTTGTTCGGCGCACCCCTTGATCCGCGCCGACCACCGTCTGCGCTCCACCGATCCGTTTTTCCGTCACGAAGCAAGCACCGGCTTTCCGTCACGCATTCACGAAGTCACGAAGTGGGTACCCCCATGTCAGAAACAGCCGCCAAGGCTCCCGGCGCACCGGCGCAGTCCGGTGACGCCAACCGCTGGAAAGCGCTCGTCTTCATCGCGCTCGCCCAGCTGATGGTCGTCCTCGACGCCACCATCGTGAACATCGCACTGCCCTCCGCCCAGACCGACCTGGGCATCTCCGACGGCAACCGGCAGTGGGTCGTCACGGCCTACGCCCTCGCCTTCGGCGGTCTGCTGCTCTTCGGCGGCCGGATCGCCGACCTGTGGGGCCGTAAGCGGGCCTTCGTCATAGGCCTGATCGGCTTCGCCGCCGCCTCCGCGCTCGGTGGCGCGGCGACCAGCGGCGCGATGATGTTCGGCGCCCGCGCCCTGCAGGGCGCCTTCGGTGCCATGCTCGCCCCGGCCGCGCTCTCCCTGCTCGCCGTGATGTTCACGGACGCCAAGGAGCGTGCCAAGGCGTTCGGCATCTACGGCGCGATCGCCGGTGGCGGCGGCGCCGTCGGCTTCATCCTCGGCGGTGTGCTCACCGAGTACCTGGACTGGCGCTGGACGTTCTTCGTGAACATCCCGTTCGCCATCGTCGCGGCGCTCGGCGCGTACTTCGTCATCCGCGAGCCGGAGGGCGGGCGCAACCGCAACCCGCTCGACATCCCCGGCGTGCTCCTGTCCACCCTCGGCCTGGTCTCCCTGGTCTACGGCTTCACCCGCGCCGAGTCCGACGGCTGGGGCGACGCCACCACCATCGGCCTGTTCGTCGCCTCCGTGGTGCTGCTGGTCGCGTTCGTCGTCACCGAGACCCGGGTCAAGGCCCCGCTGCTGCCGCTGCGCGTGGTCCTCGACCGCAACCGCGGCGGTATCTACCTCTCGCTCGGTATCGCGATCATCGCGATGTTCGGCACGTTCCTCTTCCTGACCTACTACCTCCAGGTCATCAAGGGCTTCTCGCCGATCAAGACCGGCTTCGCGTTCCTGCCGATGATCGCGGGCATGATGGTCGGCTCGACCCAGATCGGCACCCGTCTGATGACCCGGGTCCCGGCCCGGGCGCTGATGGGCCCCGGCTTCCTGGTCGCCGCGGCCGGCATGCTGGTGATGACCCAGATGGAGATCGGCTCGTCGTACGCCTCTACGATCCTGCCGGCGATGCTGCTGCTCGGTCTCGGCATGGGTACGGCGTTCATGCCGGCCATGTCCCTGGCCACGCTCGGCGTCGAACCCCGGGACGCCGGTGTCGCCTCCGCGATGGTCAACACCTCGCAGCAGGTGGGCGGCGCGATCGGCACCGCCCTGCTGAACACGATCGCCGCGTCCGCGACGACGTCGTACATCAAGGACCACATCGCCACCGCGACCTCCAAGTCGCAGCAGCAGCTGGTCCAGATGGAGGGCGCCGTGCACGGCTACGCCAACGCGATCTGGGTCGCCGTCGGCATGCTGGTGCTGGCCGCGGTGGTCGTGGTGACCTTCGTCAACGCCGGCAAGCCGGACACCACGACGGTGGCCTCGGGCGAGGGCGCGGAGGACGAGGTGGCGATCCCGGTGGTCGCCCACTGAGCCTCTGAGCGACTCACTGAGCGACCTCTGAGCGACGACCTCTAAGCGACTCACTGAGCGACCACTGACCGGCCACCGGTCGACCGGGTACCCGCACGCGGACCTGTCCTGAGCTTCCTGAGCCTCCTCAGCGGAGCCAGGGCAGGTCCGCGCCCGCTTCGTTGGGCTGCAGGCCCTCGGCGACGATCTGCATGATCTCGCCGAGGGTCTGCTGCTGTTCGGGGGTCAGCCGCTCGAACAGCGCCTGCCGTACGGCGGCCACATGGCCCGGCGCGGTGCGCCGCAGCACCTCGGAGCCCTCGTCGGTCAGGACGGCGAACTGGCCCCGCTTGTCGGAGGGGCAGTCCTCCCGGCGTACCCAGCCGTTCTTCTCCAGGCGCGCGACGGCGTGCGAGAGCCGGGACCGGGTGATCTTCGCCCCCATGGCCAGCTCGGTCATCCGCAGCCGCCGCCCGGGCGCCTCGGCGAGCCCGACGAGCAGGCCGTAGTAGATGTGCGGCATCCCCGCGTCCCGCTGGAGCTGACGGTCCAGATGGTCCTCCAGCAGGGTCGTGGCGTGCAGATACGAGCGCCAGACGTGCTGTTCGTCGTCGCTGAGCCAACGGTGCCGTTCGGCGGTCGCGGATGTGGATGCCGTATTCATGTATCCCACTGTACGAGCCTCTCCTTGAAGGTTAAACAAGTGGGGCGTATGGTGTTCCACGAAAAGCTTGAGAGTTAAAACGTAGGGAACATGGGGCCCTGGGGGGTTCCCGTCCGTGGAGGGAGCCGCCGTCATGACCGCCGCCGCACAGGAGCGATCCGCCGCTTCCCGGGAGCGCATGCCCGCCCTCTACCTGAGCCACGGCGCGCCGCCGCTCGCCGACGACCCGGTCTGGCCCGGCGAACTGGCCGCCTGGAGCGCCGGTCTGCCCCGCCCCAAGGCGATCCTGATGGTCTCCGCCCACTGGGAGGAGGCCCCCCTCGCCCTCGGTGCCGTACAGACCGTCCCCCTCGTCTACGACTTCTGGGGCTTCCCCGAGCACTACTACCAGGTGCGGTACGCGGCCCCCGGCGCGCCGGCGCTCGCCGAGTCCGTACGCAAGCTGCTGCGCGCCCCCGGCACCCCCGTGCAGGACATCCCGGACCGCGGACTCGACCACGGCGCCTACGTGCCCCTGGTGGAGATGTTCCCGGCCGCGGACATCCCTGTCCTCCAGATTTCCATGCCCACCCTCGACCCGGTCCGCCTGATGGAGATCGGCCGCCGGCTCGCCCCGCTGCGCGACGAGGGCGTGCTGATCGTCGGCTCCGGCTTCTTCACCCACAACCTGGCCGCCCTGCGTCACACCGGGGCCGGGGTGCCCTCCTGGTCCTCTGAGTTCGACGACTGGGGACACCGGGCGCTGGAGGAGCGTGACTGGGACGCCCTCCTCGACTTCCTCGACAAGGCCCCGGCCGGCCGTTACGCCCACCCGCGCACCGAGCACTTCGCCCCGCTCTTCGTCACCATGGGCGCGGCGGAGGCCGGCGGCGAACTGGACGCGCAGAAGTCGGTGATCGACGGGTTCTGGATGGGGATGGCGAAGCGGTCGGTGCAGTTCGGCTGAGCCGGCCCGGTCAGAGGTCCTTCTCGTACCAGGCCACGTCCCAGTAGCGGCCGAACTTGCGGCCCACCTCGCGGTACGTGCCGACGTACCGGAACCCGAAGCGCTCGTGCAGCCGGGTGGACGCCTCGTTCGGCTGCGCGATGCCCGCGTAGGCGCGGTGCAGGTCCTCGTCCGCGAGCGCCTCGAAGAGGGCTTTGTAGAGGAGCGTGCCGACGCCGCGCCCGCCGGCGTCCGGGGCGACGTAGACCGTGGTCTCCGCCGAGGTCCCGTAGGCGGGTTTCGCGCGGTAAGGGCTGGATGTGGCGTACCCGAGAATTTCCTGTGAGTCCGCCGACGTGGCAACCATCAGCCGGTACGGGCCGTCTTCCGGGTGGGAGAGCAACCACGCACGACGCTCTTCCGGCGTGAAGACCGTCGTGTCAAAGGTGATGGACGTCTCACGTACGTAGTGGTTGTAGAGGTTCGTGAGGGCTTCGAGGTCCCCCTCGACTCCCGGCCTGACCTGCACCTCTGCACGTTCCGACGACATCAGGCCCCCTCGGTCGGTTCGACAGGGTACTGCATGATCAGAAAAATCGGGGGGCGGCATGGGAATTCTGTCCGGATTCCAGTCGTTGTTTCCTTCGGATGCCGGGCACCCGACCAGGACGCCGGGAGTTCCAGAAGCGGACTTCCGGGGCGCCGCGAGCCGAGCGCCGAGCATCCACCGAAGACCGAGAAGAACCGGATAGGACCACCCCGCCCGCCCACCATCGCAAGGGAGCACCGCATGGCAACCCGTGCCGTCGCCCGTCGTCAGTCCGCCACCGGCGAGACGGCCGACTCGGCAAGCAGTGTTCGCCGCGTCCATGGCGGCGAGATCGCCGACCGCGATCTGGTCGGCATGTATCTCGACGAGATCGCGCGCACACCGCTCCTCGACGCCGCCAAGGAAGTCGAGCTGTCCCAGACCATTGAGGCGGGGGTGTTCGCGCGGCAGGTCCTCGACGGCGAGGAGGAGTCCGGGTCGGACGCCACCCGCGAGGAGCTGGAGGCGCTCGTCGTCGCCGGCGAGCGGGCCAAGGACGTCTTCATCCGCTCCAACCTCCGCCTTGTCGTGGCCGTCGCCCGACGCTACCCGCGCAGCGGCCTGCCCCTCCTCGACCTGATCCAGGAGGGCAACGCCGGCCTGGTGCGCGCCGTCGAGAAGTTCGACTACCGCAAGGGCTTCAAGTTCTCCACGTACGCCACCTGGTGGATCCGCCAGGCGATCACCCGGTCCATCGCCGACCAGTCCCGGACCATCCGGCTCCCCGTCCACCTGGTGGAGGAGCTCGGCCGGATCCGGCGCGTCCAGCGCGAGTTCAACCGGGAACACGGCCGCGACCCGGAGCCCGCCGAGATCGCCGCCGAACTGGGCTCCAACTCCGAGCGCGTCATCGACGTCCTCGACTGGGCCCGTGACCCGGTCTCGCTGAACATGTCGGTGGACGACGACGGTGACACCCAGTTCGGCGACCTCCTCGAGGACACGTCGGCGGTCAGCCCCGAGCAGTCCGTCCTGACCCTGCTGCGCAGCGAGGAACTGGACGACCTGATCGGCCGCCTGGACCAGCGCACGGCCTCCATCATCAAGATGCGGTACGGCATCGAGGACGGCCGCGAGCGCACGCTGACCGAGGTCGGCAAGGAGCACGGCCTGACCCGCGAGCGCATCCGCCAGATCGAGAAGCACGCGCTGCTGGAGCTGAAGAAGCTGGCCCGCAGCACGGGGTTCGAGCCGGCGGCGTAAGGGAGTGCGAGGGGGCTCGTGCGCATGGGGCTCCCGCTTCGGCGGGGGTTCGCGGGTCCGTGGAGACTCCGGGGGGTGTGCGGGCTCGCGAGCCTGGGGGCGCGCGTGGAACCGTTCACGCCGAGCGCGTGCGCCGGGTGGCGAAAGACGGCGCAAACATGGCGCGGTACCGCCGCTTCAAGGCGCCGTGTGTAGGGAACAACCATTTCGGGCCGGGGAGTTGAGGGCTCCGGCTGGGGTGGTGGTCGGTTCGATCAGGAGAGCCGACTCGGGAGACCCGACTCAGGAGAGCAGGCTTCGGTGAGTTTGCCGCGGAGGTCCGCCGGAGGGTCCGTTTCGGCGGACCGGTGCCTGCTCGACTCCCGGTGGCAGCCTGCGCCGATCTCTGACGACGACGTATGACGACCCCTCGGTGAGCCATGTCCCGACGCGCCATCCCCCCCGGCGCCGGGACTTCCGCAGAGCCGGGCTTCGGCGCCTAACCCCCCCCCGGGTGCCGGAGCCCGGCTCCATTGCTGCCCGGTGACAGTCCGGCGATGGCCCGGCGACTGCGCTGCGGTTGCTCGATACGGCTCGGCGCGACTCGGTCCGCCCGCCACGGCTCGGCGCGTTTGCCGGGCCCTGTCTCTCTCCCCCCGGCATGCTGGAGCTCTTCCCGGCATGCTGGAACGGCGGCCCACCCCGTACCTGAACCACGGGGTGAACCGCCGGATGGCAGATTCTGCCATAGCGGCATAGCCTGCCGAGGTGAGCACCCCCAGTACCACCGGCAACACCCCTCGGCAGGATCCTCCCGGTGTCTCCCTGACAGAGCGGCGCAAGGCCGAGACCCGCATGGAGATCGCCCGGGCGGCCGCGGGCCTCTTCGTACGGCAGGGCCTACGGGCCACCCGCGCCGAGGACATCGCACACGCCGCCGGCATCGCCCCCCGCACGTTCTACCGCTACTTCGCCACGAAGGAGGAGGCGGTCGCCCCGCTCTACGCGGCGGGCGCCCAGCGCTGGGCGGAGGCCGTACGGTCGGCTCCGGCGTCCCTCTCGGTCCCCGAGGCGCTCGAACACGCCGTCCACCACACCCTGACCCCCGGCGTGGGCGTCTCCGCGGCGTCCTGGGAGTGGGTGCGCACCCTGATCCACCTCGCCGACACCAGCCCGGCCCTGCGCAAGGTGTGGGCGGAGGTCTGCCAGTCCTCGGAAGACCTCCTGGCGACGATCCTGGCGGAGCGCACCACACCCGACAACGTTGCCCCCACTCCTCACCTCCGTTTCACCTCGGCGGTGGCCGGCGCGGCGGTCCGGGTGGCGGTGGAGTCCTGGGCGGCGGGCACGGCGTCCCCGTCGGGCGCGGAGGGACCGGCGGCGCTGGCGCTGCGGAACCTGGGGGATCTGCGCGGGTTCGCCTGGGAGGAGCAGGCGTAGCCGGTACGACCGGTCGAGCCGGCTGCGGGCAGTCGTGCCTCTCCGGCGCCTGAAGGACCTCCGGTGCCTTGAGGGGCCGTCAGCGCCTGAAGGACTTCCAGCTCCTGAAGGACCTCCAGCGCCTGAAGGACCTCCAGTGTCTTGAGGGGTCGTCAGCGCCTGAAGCACCTCGAGCGCCTGAAGGGCCTCCAGTGTCTTGAGGGGCTGTCAGCGCCTGAAGAACCTCCAGCGCCTGAAGGACCTCCAGCGCCTGAAGGACCTCCAAAGTCTGAAAGGCCTGGGAGGCGCCCTGCCCGCCCGCTCACGCACCCCCACCCGCCCGAACCAGCCGACCCCCCAACTCCCTTACGCACTCCACGAGTTCCCGAGGCTCCCGCACCACGAACTCGCCCCCCGCCATCACCAACCGCACCGCCAGCCACTCCATCGGATCCCCGCCGACTCCCCGGACCACACACCACCCGCCCCCTTCGTCCACCGGCGTCCCCAGCCACCCCGGCAGCCGGGCCGCCACCTCCTCCACCGTGCCGGCGAACGCGACCACGAACTCGTACGTCTCCTGCTGCCGTTGGATCGACCGGCGCAGATACTCCGCCGCGCTTCCCGTCGGCATCTCCCGCGGAGCGAACCGCGCCCCGGTCGCGAACGGCTCGCTCACCCGGTCGACCCGGAACGTCCGCCAGTCGTCGCGGTCGAGGTCGTACGCCACGAGGTACCACCGCCGTCCCGTCGACACCAGCCGGTACGGCTCGGCCTGCCGCCGTGTCTCGCTTCCGTCCGCCGCCCGGTAGGCGAACCGCAACCGCTCCCGGCCCGCCACCGCCGACGCCATCACGGTCAGTGTCTCCGGCGCGATACTCGCCCCGTCCCCGATGGTCAGCGGCGTGGTCGCGGCCTGAAGCGTGGCCACCCGGTGCCGTAGCCGGGCCGGCAGCACCTGCTCCAGCTTCGCCAGCGCCCGTACCGACGCCTCGTCCACCCCCTCCACGGCATGTCCCGCCCCGGCGCGCAGCCCGACCGCGATGGCGACGGCCTCCTCGTCGTCGAGCAGCAACGGCGGCATCGCCTTCCCGGCGACCAGCCGGTACCCGCCGTCGGCCCCCTTGCTGGCCTCGACGGGATACCCCAGTTCCCGCAGCCGGTCGATGTCCCGCCGCACGGTGCGCCGGGACACCCGGAGCCGTTCGGCGAGTTCACCGCCGGGCCACTCACGGGGCGTCTGGAGCAGAGACAGGAGCTGAAGCAGCCGAGCCGGAGTGTCTGTCGTCATGCGTCAGAGGATGCCGCATGACTAGGACAGGATCTGACCTATTCGCGTCCTACGTTGACGACATGACTTCCGTTGACGACAACGCCGCAAAGGGGCGCGGGGAACTGCGCACTCCACCACGACGAATCCGCAGCCAACCCGCCACGGCGACCCCGGCGGCGCCCGGCACGTCGGCCGACCCCGGTGCCCCGCACCGCTGGCTGGCCCTGGCCATCGTCATGACCGCCGCCTTCATGGACCTGGTCGACGTCACGATCGTCAACGTCGCGATCCCCTCCATTCAGCGGGACGCCGGTGCCTCCTTCGGCCAGATCCAGTGGATAACCGCCGGCTACGCCCTGGCCTTCGCCGCCGGCCTGATCACCGGCGGCCGCCTCGGCGACATTCATGGCCGCAAACGTCTGTTCCTGATCGGTGTCGCTGGCTTCACTCTCGCCTCGGCCCTGTGCGGCTTCGCCGCCGACCCGGAGATGCTGGTCGCCGCCCGCATCCTGCAGGGTGGCATGGCCGCGATGATGGTCCCGCAGGTCCTGTCGATCGTGCACGCCACCTTCCCGGCGCACGAACGCGGCAAGGTCTTCGGCCTGTTCGGCGCGATCGTCGGCCTGGGCGCGGTCTCCGGCCCGGTGCTCGGCGCCCTCCTGACGGAGTGGAACGTCCTCGGCCTCGAGTGGCGTCCGATCTTCCTCATCAACCTCCCGGTCGGCGTCGCGGCCCTGCTCCTCGGTCGCCGTTACATCAGCGAATCCAAGGCCCCGCACGCCCTGAAGCTCGACCTCGTCGGTGTCGCTCTGGTGACCCTCGGCCTGCTGATGCTGCTCTACCCGCTGACCCGCGGCCGCGAGCTGGGCTGGCCGCTGTGGGGGTATGCGTCGATGGCGGGGGCGCTCGTCGTCTTCGGCGCGCTGGTGGCGTACGAACGCCGGAAGGCCGCCCGCGACGGTTCGCCGCTCATCGAACCGTCTCTGTTCCGGGTGAAGAGCTTTGCCGCCGGCATCGCCGTGCAGACCGTCTTCGGCGTCGCGCTGGGCATCTTCTTCCTGGTCTGGACGCTGTACATGCAGGTCGGCCTCGGCTGGACCCCGCTGCACGCCGGCCTGACCGGGGTGCCGTTCTCGATCGCCGTCTCCGTCGCGGCCGGCCTGTCCGTGCAGAAGCTGGTCCCGCGCTTCGGCCGCAAGGTGCTCCAGGCGGGCGCCCTGGTGATGGGCCTCGGCGTCCTGGTCTACATCTGGGAGTCCGATCGCTACGGCCTGGCCATCGCCTCCTGGCAGATGGCCCTGCCGCTGGTCGTGATGGGTACGGGCATGGGCCTGATCGTCGCCCCGCTGACCGACACGGTGCTGTCGGAGGTGCCGCGTGAGCACGCCGGTTCCGCCTCCGGGCTGATCAACACCGTGCAGCAGATGGGCAACGCGCTCGGTCTCGGCCTGGTCTCGGTCGTCTTCTTCGGCGTCGTCGACGACCGCCTGACCTCCGCCCCGCTCGGCCCGGCCTTCGTGAACGCCTTCCAGCACGCGCTGCTCTGGGTGGCCGCCCTCATGGTCGTGATGTTCCTGCTGATGTCCGCCCTGCCGAAGCGGCCGGCGCAGCACCTGGAGGGCGGCGGCGTGCAGGAGCCGCTCCCGGCGCGAACGAAGGAGGAGGGCGCGCTCGTCCACTGAGCGCGCCCCCTGCCGAAGGGCCCGACACCTCCCGGTGCCGGGCCCTTCGGCATGCGCGAAGGAGTCTCCCGTGCTTCCCGCCCGACCCCTCCGAACAGCTCGGAAGTCCGATCGCGCCCGATCCATGCCCGAACCTGTTTACTTTCTGGAAATCCGGGCGTAGCCTCCAGCGAAACCACAAGTTCGGGCACGAGTCGGACTCAGTCGGACATTAACCGGACACCAGTCGGACGTATCTTGGAGCGGAGGCGCAGGGCATGTACGCACCGGAGCGGCAGCAGGAGATCCTCCGGCTCGCCCGTGACGGCGGCCGGGTGGACGTCGTGTCGCTCGCCGAGGAGTTCCAGGTCACCGCGGAAACGATCCGCCGTGACCTGAAAGCCCTGGACCGCGCCGGTCTGGTCCGCCGGGTGCACGGCGGTGCCATCCCGGCCGGCCGCCTCGACTTCGAGCCGGACCTCGCCGAACGCGAGTCCACCTCGGCCGACGAGAAGGACCGCATCGCCAAGGCCGCCGTCTCGGAACTGCCGACCGAGGGCACCCTGATCCTCGACGCCGGCACGACGGTCGCCCGCCTGGCCGGTGCCATCCCGCTGGAGGCGTCCCTCACCGTCGTCACGCACAGCCTGCCGATCGCGGCCCGCCTCGCCGACCATCCGGGAATCCAGCTCCATCTGGTCGGGGGGCGCGTACGGCACCGCACGCGCGCCGCCGTGGACGCCTGGGCGCTCCGCGCGTACAGCGAGATCCGGGCGGACGTCCTCTTCGTCGCCGCCAACGGCTTCTCCGCCGACCAGGGCCTGACCACCCCCGACCTCGCCGAGGCCGCGGTGAAGCGGGCGGCCGTCGCCGCGGCCCGCCGGGTGGTCCTGCTCGCCGACTCCGCCAAGCACGGCCAGGAGCACTTCGCCCGCTTCTGTGACCTGAGCGACGTGGACCTGCTGATCACCGACAGCGGGCTGAGCCCCGACGACGCCGCCGCCATCGAGCGCGGCGGCACGGAAGTAGTACGAGCATGAGCACCACGAACAGCGCGAGCGCGACGAACGGCACGAGCGGTACGGCCATGATCCTCACCGTCACCCCCAACCCCTCCCTCGACCGCACCTACGAGGTCCCCTCCCTGGAGCGCGGCGAGGTCATCCGAGCCACCGGCGAACGCATGGACCCCGGCGGCAAGGGCGTGAACGTCTCACGCGCCGTCGCGGCCGCCGGCCGGCGCACGGTCGCCGTGCTGCCCCTGGGGGGTGCGCCCGGCGCGCTCGTGTCCGACCTGCTCGACGCGCAGGGCATCGAGGTCGCTCCGGTCCCGGTCGCCGGAGCCACCCGCTCGAACATCGCCCTCGCGGAGTCCGACGGGGTGCTCACCAAGATCAACGCGCCGGGTCCGGAACTCTCGAGGGCGGAGCAGGAGCTGCTCCTGGAGACGGTGCGCGAGCAGTCCCGTGACGCGGACTGGATCGCGTGCTGCGGAAGCCTGCCCCGGGGGCTCGCGCCGTCCTGGTACGCCGATGTGGTCGCCCGGGCACACGCCGGGGGCGCACGCATCGCGCTGGACACCTCGGGGCGCGCGCTGCTGGAAGCGCTGCGCGAGCGCCCGGACGTGGTGAAGCCGAACGCCGAGGAGCTCGCGGAGGCCGTCGGGCGCCCCCTGGCGACGGTCGGCGACGCGCTGAAGGCGGCCGAGGAGTTGCGCGGCATGGGCGCACGCGCCGTCCTCGCGAGCCTGGGCGCCGACGGCCAGCTCCTCGTGGAGGACGCGGGCGCCTGGTTCGCGAGCGCCCGCGTGGACACCGTCCGCAGCAACGTCGGCGCCGGCGACTCCTCCCTCGCCGGATTCCTCATCGCCGGCGGCAGCGGCCCCAAGGCCCTCGCCTCCGCCGTCGCCCACGGCGCCGCCGCCGTCCAACTGCCCGGCAGCGTCATGCCCACCCCTGCCGATCTGGATCCCACGGCGGTGACCGTCACCGACCGCGTCCCCGTCGACCGCGACCTGACGGAGCCGGTGTCATGAACGCTCGTACGACCCCGCAGGCGGCCGCGTCTCTGGTCGGCGCCGCCCTTCCACAACCCGCCCAGGAGCGGCGAGGTTCAGTCTTACTCACCGCGCCGACGGGCCGACGGGGCACCCTGAGCCGCCCTGCCGTCCCCGGGAGGCGGGGCTTCCCCTGCCCCGTCTCCCACCCTGCCCCCCACGGCACCCCCGTCCCCACCCTCGCCCACCCCACACCCCGGGCGACACGCGTGCATAGGAGCCCGCGATGAGCGACATGATCACCGCGGACCTGGTCGATCTCGACCTGTCCGCCGACACCAAAGAAGCGGCGGCGCGCGCCCTCGCCGAGCGCATGGTGGCCCTGGGCCGGGTGACCGACCTGGAGGGCTTCCTCGCCGACGTGGCCGCCCGCGAGGCCCAGATGCCGACCGGCCTCGACGGCGGCATCGGCATCCCGCACTGCCGCAGCGCCCACGTCACCGAGCCGACGCTCGCCTTCGGGCGCAGCGCCGCCGGCATCGACTTCGGCGCGGCGGACGGCCCCGCCGACCTCGTCTTCCTGATCGCGGCCCCCGCCGGCGCCGACGACGCCCACCTCACGATCCTCTCCTCGCTGGCCCGCCAGCTGATGAACAGCGAGTTCACGGACGCGCTGCGGTCGGCGGGCGACGCGGAGACGGCTGCGGCGCTGATCCGCGGGGACGAGACCCCCGCGAAGGGCGCGGAGGCCGCGGACGCCGGTGACACGGGCGCCCGCGCGGGCTCGAAGGGCACCGCGAGCGCCGCTGAGGGCGCCGTGAGCGCCTCCCAGAACACCGCTGCGACGCCGGCGGCGGCCTCCGCCGGCGCCGCAGCGGCAGACACGGCGCAGGCGCCCGCCCCGGGCGCCGGCGCGGATGCGACTGCCGAGCGCCCCTTCCGTATCGTCGCCGTCACCTCCTGCCCCACCGGCATCGCCCACACCTACATGGCGGCCGAGTCCCTGGAGAACGCGGGCCGCGAGGCAGGCGTCGAACTCGTCGTCGAGACGCAGGGCTCGGCCGGTTTCACCCGGCTCGACCCCGAGGTCATCGCGGCGGCGGACGGCGTGATCTTCGCGCACGACGTACCCGTCCGCGACAAGGACCGCTTCGCCGGCAAGCCGACCGTCGACGTCGGCGTGAAGGCGGGCATCAACCGCCCCGCCGAACTGATCGGCGAGGTCCGCGAGAGGGCGGCCCGCGGTGAGGTGACCTCCGGTTCCGCGCCGGCCACGCCGGTCGAACGCGCCGGAGACTCCGGCGAGGGCTACGGCACCAAGCTGCGCAAGTGGCTGATGTCCGGTGTGAGCTACATGGTCCCGTTCGTCGCGGCCGGCGGTCTGCTGATCGCCATCGGCTTCGCGATCGGCGGATACAAGATCAACAAGGCGCCGTCGGTCATGGACCACTTCCTGTGGACGCAGGCCGACAGCTGGGGCGCGCTGTTCTTCCAGATCGGCGGCGTGGCCTTCGCCTTCCTCGTGCCGGTCCTGGCGGGCTACATCGCCTACGGCATGGCCGACCGGCCGGGCCTGGTCCCCGGCTTCGTCGGCGGCTCGATCTCCCTCACCATCAACGCCGGCTTCCTCGGCGGCCTGGCGGCCGGTCTGATCGCCGGTGCGGTGGTGATGGGCATCCAGAAGGTCAACATCCCGGCGGCCCTGCGCGGCATCATGCCGGTGGTGGTGATCCCGCTGATCTCCTCGGCGATCGTCGGCTTCCTGATGTTCGTCGTCATCGGCAAACCCATCGCGTCCGCCCAGAAGGGCATGACGGACTGGCTGAACGGCCTCACCGGCACCAACGCCGTCCTGCTCGGCGCCCTGCTCGGCCTGATGATGTGCTTCGACCTCGGCGGCCCGGTCAACAAGGTCGCGTACACCTTCGCCACCGCCGGTATCGCGGTCTCCAGCCCCAGTGACTCCGCGATGAAGATCATGGCCGCGGTCATGGCGGCCGGCATGGTCCCGCCGCTGGCGATGGCCCTGGCCACCACCGTGCGCGGCAGGCTCTTCACCGAGACCGAGCGCGAGAACGGCAAGGCCGCCTGGGTCCTGGGCGCCTCCTTCATCTCCGAGGGCGCGATCCCGTTCGCGGCCGCCGACCCGCTGCGCGTCATCCCGTCCTCGATGGTCGGCGGCGCGGTCACCGGCGCCCTGTCGATGACCTTCGGCGCCACCCTGCGCGCCCCGCACGGCGGCATCTTCGTGGTCCCGCTGATCGGCAACCCGTTCCTCTACCTGATCGCCATCGCCGCCGGTGTCTGTGTCACCACGGCCTTGGTCGTCATCCTGAAGGGCCTGCGCAAGCCGGCCGCGCAGACCCCGGCGGGTGGCTCCGCGGCCGGCCCGGCCGCCACCACGAAGGAGACCAAGCAGCCCGTCGCGGCCTGATCGCCCGCACCCTCTTGTCCCTTTGATTCGCTGTGAGTTGTTCGCGGCACCTGCGAGATACGTCACGGTCCGGGACCAAAGTCCCGGACCGTGGTGTGTACTGGGGCGCATGCCTGAGCACGTTGCGCCCCTCCAGCTGATCGGAGTGACCGCCCTCGCCCTGGCGACCGTCGCCTGGGTGGTCGTCCTGATGCGCGTGCTGCGCCACACCCGCCGCGAGGCCACCGCCTGGCATGCGGCCCGCGTCCTTCCCGGCCACCCGCACCCGCTCCAGGCCGGTCCGCCACGGGAGTCCGTGGAACTCACCCCCGCCGAACAGGACGCCTTCGCCGGCCTGGTACGCCGACTCGGCGGCCGCTGAGGCGCGGTGGACGGGGAGCCCGCTCGGCTCAGGACCGCCGCGCCGCCAGCCGCTCCATGGCCTCCCGGGCCGCATCCTCCGACGGGTACACCTCGCACATGTGCCGCCCGTCCGGCGTCGCCGTGTGCTCGACCTCCCACAGGGAGAGCTCCCGGCCGTCGCTCAGCAGGAACGCGTGCTCGTAGAGCGAGAAGCTCAAGCCGGTCCGGCCCGCCCGCCCGGGCCGTCCGAACGCCTGGGTGATCTGGTGCGCGAACGCCGTCGCCAGCAGCTGGGCCGTCTCCGTGTCCGGCCGGTCGGTGTTCTCCGCACGGCGCAGAAGCCGGCGCGCGTGGTCCGCCGAGTCGTCCGGCACATACACGTGCCGGGGTTCGGGGACCGCCGCCAGCGTCATCAGCACCGGCAGCTCGAAGTCCGGGGTGTCCGGCGGCAAGGGCAGCCGCGCCGTCGCGGCCCGCAGCTCCTCCTCGTCGACGTACACCTCGGCCTGCGGGTCGCTGCCCGGCGCGGTGTTGTGCACGAGCTCCCACAGAGTGACCGCCGACCCGTCGGCGAGCAGCCAGGTGTGCCGGTACGTCTC
The DNA here is from genome assembly GCF_040682795.1 of Streptomyces sp. NPDC051105. Taxonomy (NCBI): domain Bacteria; kingdom Bacillati; phylum Actinomycetota; class Actinomycetes; order Kitasatosporales; family Streptomycetaceae; genus Streptomyces; species Streptomyces sp. NPDC051105. The sequence continues at coordinate 20,671 of NZ_JBFBBR010000014.1, forward strand.
CCGGTGCAGCCCCGCGCTGTGGTGCGCGGAGTGCAGCGAACTGTCGTGCGCCAGCGCGCAGTCCAGCTGCCTTATCGCCTCATCGGGCAGTTCGAAGGAGTTCAGGGCACGGCCGAGGAGCCGCGCGAGATGCTCCTCCGGAGACTCGGGCGACTCGGCTGGTTCGTACGCTGCCGTCTCGTACGGAACGCTCAAGGTTTCTCCCGGCGTTGCTGCATGTCACCTTGTGGGTGCATACCGTAGCCCCTCGGTCGGACATCATGTCCGGGAACCGAGAAAACGTACGCCGCGAAAACACGCGGGCCGCGCGAAAAGTTCCCGCGCGGCCCGACGATCTGTCAAAACCAGCCGGTCAGACCGCGCTTCCCGCGGTCCACTCGCTCCACGACAGGTTCCACCCATTGAGCCCGTTGTCCGGCTGCACGGTCTTGTCGGGGGAGTTCTTCACGATGACGACGTCCCCGATGAGCGATTCGTCGTAGAACCACTTGGCCGTCGTGTCGCCCTGCGCGCCCTGCACGTCCGCGAGCCCCACACAGCCGTGGCTGGTGCCCTCGCGGCCGAACGGCGGGTTGCCCTTGTTGTACCAGTAGTTGCCGTGGATGAACGTCCCCGACGTCGTCAGCCGCATCGCGTGCGGCACGTCCGGGATGTCGTACTCCCCGCCCAGGCCGACCGTCTGGCTGTTCATCCGGGTCTGGGTGAACTTCTCGGAGATCACCATCTGACCGTTGTACGTCGTGTGCTCCGGGCTGCCCGTCGACACCGGCACCGACTTGAGCGTCCTGCCGTCCCGGACCACCGTCATGGTCTGTGTGTTCGCGTCGACCGTGGAGACCTGCGAACGCCCGACGGTGAAGGTCACCGTCTTCTTCTGCACCCCGTAGACGCCGTTCGCGCCCTCGACGCCGTCCAGGTCGATCTTCATCGTGACCTTGGAGCCGGCCTTCCAGTACTCCTGCGGCCGGAAGTCCAGCCGCTGCGACCCGAACCAGTGCCCCACCACCTGCTGGCCGCTGCTGGACGTCACCGTGATGTGCGACTGCACGGCCTTCTTGTCGCTGATGACCTTGTCGAAGCTGAACGACACCGGCATCCCCACACCGACCGTCGTCCCGTTGTCCGGCGTGTACGTCCCGATGTAGCTGTTCGCCGAATTGACGGTGGTGAAGATGGAGTTGGCCGCCGCCGTGAGCCCCCTGGAGTCCTTGGCGGTCGCCGATATCTCGTACTTCGTGCCGCGCTCCAGCTGTTCCTTCGGCTTCCAGGTGCTGCCGTCCGCCGAGAGGGTGCCGTCCACGGCCTGCCCCGACCCCGCCACGGTCATCTTCACGACGGTCAGCTTGCCGCCGCTGACCTGCACGCCGGTCGTGTTGATGGACGCGCCGGTCGAACCGTCCTTCGCCGAGATGGCGATCTTCGCGGTGGACGTCTTGGTGGCGTTGTCCTGCCCGCCCTTGCTGTCGCCGCTGTTGGCATTGGCGTTGCCGCCGCAGGCGGTCAGGGTGAGGGCGCCGACCATCAGGGCGGCACAGGCCCCCAGTGCGCGCCGCGCTGCAATGTCCGGCGTTGTCACGGGCTGCTCCAGGTTCTTGTGATGTGCGTGATCCGCTCCAGTGCGTGGAGAGAGAGGGCGTCGGCGCGGGTTCGGGTTCCCCCGAACGGTCGCGAACGCCATCACGTGACAGAACCGGGACAATCAGCGGGGGCACGTGAGAGTCAGGGCACGCCCCTCGCCGCCGTCATCGCGCCCCGTACAACTCCCCGTACGACGGCCACACTCCGCCCGGCCCGGCCACGGACTCGGCGGCCCGCACGGCGCGCACGACGGCGCGCGTCACCAGGTCCGCGCCGGCCGCGAGGATCTCGTTGAGCGCAAGCGGGCTCGAGTCGAGCGGGCGCGCGCCCGTCGCCAGCGCGAACACCGTGTCCCCGTCGTGCAGCAGGTGCACCGGCCGCACGGCGCGCGCGATCCCGTCGTGCGCCGTCCCGGCCAGCTTCTGCGCCTGCGCCTTCGAGAGGTCGGCATCGGTCGCCACCACGGCGAGTGTGGTGTTGAGCGGCGGAAGCCCGTTCTCGGCGGCGGCCTCGGCGAGCCGCCGGCGCGCGGCCTCGTGCACCCGCTCCTCGGGGTACTCCACGCGTCCTTGGAACAACTCCCCGTACAGGACGCCTGTTTCGGGATCCATCACGGCGCCGGCGGCGTTCGCCACCACGAGCGCGGCCACCGTGATCCCTGACTCCAGCACCGCGCTCGCGCTGCCCACCCCGCCCTTCAGCGCCCCGGCCACGGCGCCCGTGCCGGCCCCCACGCATCCCTCCCGCACCGGCGCCCCGGGTGCGCTTGCCGCGGCTTCCTCGACCGCCGCGCGCCCCGTGGTCGCGTCCGGCCGGGCCCGGAAGTCCCCGCCCCGCCCCAGGTCGAAGACGCAGGCGGCGGGCACCACCGGCACGACGTGCGCAGGATCCGCTCCCACCCGCACCCCGCGCCCCCGCTCCTCCAGCCAGGCCATGACCCCGGACGCCGCGTCGAGCCCGTAGGCGCTGCCGCCCGTGAGTACGATCGCCTCCACCCGCTGCACCACATTGCGCGGGTCGAGCGCGTCCGTCTCCTTGGTACCCGGACCGCCGCCGCGCACGTCCACCGCCGCGACCGCGCCGCCCTCGGGAGCGAGCACCACCGTGGTCCCGGTGAGCCAGCCGTCGCCGCTACGGGACGCGTGTCCCACCCGCAGCCCGGCCACGTCCGTCAATGCGTCAACTGTCATGACGGCCAGTCTGGCCCAGCCGGCGGTCGTCGCGGAGCGTCAGGAGTCGGCCGCGGCGGCGTCCGCCGGGCGCTCGCGGCCGGCCGTGCGCGCCGTCAGAGTCGTCCCGGTCGCCACCGCCAGGGCCGACACCAGACCCGCCGCCGGCACCGCCCAGTCGCCCAGGAAGGTGCAGCAGATCACCAGCAGCGCCGTCATCGGCAGCACCAGCTGCTGGGCGATGCCGACCTTGAAGTACCGCGAGTGCAGCGCCCACACGGCCAGCAGGTACAGCGCCGTCGGCAGGGTCACGGCCGCCGAGGCGGCCAGCGTCGAGATGTGCGCCGCGCCGACCGCCTGCTCGACGGCCACCTCCAGGCCCGCGCCGATCGAGGCCGCCGAGGCGAAGATCAGGTAGTGGCCGTAACCCCACAGGAAGGATTCCCTGTTGGAGCGCAGATGGCCGTGGATGGGCACCACGAAGTAGATCCACCACGCGGAGAAGACGATCAGCAGTCCGCCCGCCGCGATCGGCAGCAGCTCTCCCAGCGCGTCATGCTCGGCCAGGGCCGACTTCACGGCGACGGTCGCCGCCGCGATCGTCTCTCCGAGCACGATGATCGTGAACAGCCCGTAGCGTTCGGCGATGTGGTGCGGATGCCACGAGGTGGCAGAGGCCTTCTCCGCGTACAGCGGGACACACATCTCGACGACCGCCATCACCAGGAACACCCAGGCGCGCGCGTGCTCCGGCAGCAGCACCAGGCCAGTCCAGCCGACCTGGCACAGCAGCACGCCGCCCGCGTACCGGAGGGCCATCGTTCTCTCCGCGCCCTCGGCCGATCGCGCGGCTCTCAGCCACTGCGCGGCCATCGCCAGCCGCATGATCACGTAGCCCAGCCAGACCGCCACGTAGTCGTGGTCCGCGAAGGAGCGCGAGACCCCGGCCGCCAGCACCAACACGCCGGCGACCTGGAGCAGGGTGACGACCCGGTAGAGCGCGTCGTCGTTGTCGTACGCCGAGGAGAACCAGGTGAAGTTCATCCAGGCCCACCCGTGAGCCAACGGAGCAACACCGCTCTGACCTGCGGGTATGCGCTCTAGGCAACTCTTGCGCTCCCTGAAGGCCGAAGCGGTCAACCTTCGGCGGACGGATGGACATGGAACGCGACGACTTGGCCACGCTGCGAGCGATGGGCTTCAAGGACGCAGAGATCAAGGCGCTCGGGCTTTGGGATATAGCCATCGGAGATCCGGCCGACTTGGCTGAGGCGTACATCAGGCGCTCAAAGAAAAAGGACACTCTTTCGACGCTCCGCGAACATCTGAGGGACCTTTGCCGCAAGGCCAAGGAAGAGGGCAAGCGCATTCGGCACGTGTGGTTTGAGCAGCGCTCAGCCTCTAAGGCGTACGTCCGGAGAGAAGAATTCGAGAAGGCTACCGGGGCCATCATCGAAGACGGTAAGTCCAAGACGCTCTATGTGTGGCGGACGGACCGGCTTTCCCGTCGCGGTATGGGGGCGGTAGACCGGCTCATTGACGAGATGGAACCAAAGGGTGCTCGGATTGTCGTCACGTCCGAAGGGCTGGACTCAAGCCTTCCGGGAATGCGGATGGTCTTCGGAATCCTCGCTGACCGTGCCCGGGAAGAGGCCAAGTCGATTGCTGAGCGGACGAAGATTGGCGGTGATGCTCATAAGGCTGAGGGGCGTTGGCCGGGCGGCGTGACTCCGTACGGCCTTGAGTGCGTAAAGGGCTCGGGGAAACTCAGCCATCAGGCAGATGAGTACCCGACCGCACGCAAGCTGATTGCGGAACGGTTGCTCAAGTACGTGACACCAGCCGATATTGCCGACGACCTCAACCGGCGGCGCATACGAACTCGTAAGGGCAAGATGTGGCGCGCGCAAACCATTCTTCACCTTGCGCAGTCACCTAGTTGGGCAGGACTCATCCCGGACCGTGAGCGAGCGGCCGATGAGAACGGCACGCCCATTGACAAGTGGTACCGGCGGGCCCAGCCGCTAATGGGAGCAGATGGACACCCCATTAAAGCTGGTGTCGGGGTGGTTACGTTCGCCGAATGGCAGAAAATCAACAAAATCATCAGCGGACGTGCGCGCCCCGGAACGACAATTGGCGATAAGACGCGGGGCGTTCGCAAGCCCGTCACCATCATGACTGGCACGCTTAGATGCCCGCATTGCAAGGGACCTATGGGCAATGGCGGTGCCAATTACCGCTGCGTCGCTCGGACGAATCAAGGGCCGTCAGTATGCATCGGCGTGGCAACCACGCGTAGCCGAGTTGACAATGTCATGGAAACGATGTGGCGAAATCACATCCTGAGCCTGTCTCCGGAGTCTCCCACCATTCACACAATTGCCCGTGAATGGCTGGCATACGAAGACCCGACGAAGGAAGCCCGAAAGCAACAGGTAACGGCAGCGCTTGACAATGCCCTTGCGCGTCAGCTCAAGCTCAACAAGGAATACTTCCTGGGGGTCTCAGCGGGCATGGATGAAGAGACGTTCGAGAACCTTCGACGTGACGTGTCCAATCAGATTGACGGCCTCAAGGGCGAGCTTGCAGAACTGGGCAAGGGGGCGGACCTTACTCCGCTCCAAAACTCCGAATCGTTGATTGCTCTTTGGGAAGTGGCGGGCGTCGAAGGACGCCGGGCCTTGATCAGGGCGGCCGTCAAGGAGGTCACCATTCTCCCGGCGCGCTACAAGGGGGACCGTACGCCGATCGAAAAGCGGCTCAAGCCGCAATGGCGAGACAAGCACGATGCGCGCGACGTTGACGCGGCGCTTGCTGCGGTCGAGCGGAGCCGAGTTCGACGGCAGATGGCCGAAGCCGCATAAGGGCCCACGAACGCCTCTTACGGCCCGTCACTGGGATTACCCCTGTGGCGGGCCGTTCGCGTCCCTACGGGGCGCACAAGGGCGACTGAGGTGCCGACGCCGCCAATGCTGCCCCTGCGGGGCGAATGCCCAACCAGCGCAGTGCGGTGAAACGGTGGTTCTTACTTAGTTTTAGGTATCCCATGAGAAACCTTCAAGGAAAACAGAAACCGCCCTCAAACCACCGTTTCACCGCAGGGAACCTTGCGGGGGCGCAACCGCTCGAATCTCAGGCAACCCTTGCGCTCTAGTAGTTGTGTGTAGGGGTGCGCGGGATGCGTCCCGTGACTGTCGAGTCCCTGACTCCGGTCACGGGTCGCCCCTACTCCGCTTAGCGCATGGCAGTGCGCCCCCATAGCCCTTAGCCCGGATTTCCGCTGAATGGCCGCTGCCACGGTCTTAGCGGAATTCCGGGCTTTTCGCATATCCAGACCACCGACTCACGTGAGTCGGTGGTGATCTTCATTCTCATTAGGGGGCACCCTTGCACAGCGCCACCGAAACCCGAGCGCTCGTACGCGCTCTATCAGCGCGAAGCGTCGGCGCGACGCTCGTAATTCGCGGGTACGGCATCGTATTCAATTCCCCATCCGCACCGCTGGGGAATCCGCCATTTGTCGAACAGATCAGCCCCGCTGCCTGGTCGCCAGAAAATGACGCGACTGACGTTCTGTGTACGTTCGACCACGACACAAGGAATTACCTGGGTCGCCGTTCCTCGGGGACGCTGCGGCTTGGCGCTGACCAGACCGGCATTTGGTTTGAATGCGCCTTGCCCGATACGGCAGCCGGACGCGACGTATTCGCGCTGGTACAGCGTGGCGACATCCCCGGTTGCTCGTTCACGTTCCGTGCCGACGATGACGAATGGTCGAAAGCGCCGGACGGAACTCCTCTGCGCACTGTCACGCGAATGCGCGTGCTCGAACTGGGGCCGGTCCTCAACCCCGCATATCCCGATACCAGCGTTGCCGTGCGTTCCATGCGAACCGCAGGACACATTCCCGCCATTCCCGCCACCGAAAAGAGCGATGCCGTGAACGACACCTACCCGCCCCGCATGGCTGGCATTGTCACCGACGACGACGCCAAGCGTTCCCGTGCTGAGATAAAGATTTTTGGCCGGTCGCTCTCCGAGACGCGAGACGCTGACTGGCTGGATGCGGAGGGAACGGCGTATGCGCCGGAAATCCTTTCCGCTGCGGGTAAGGGATCAAGGCTCATCGAGAAGGTTTCCTCTTTCCCTTTCAAGCGGCAGCGCGGCTATGTGCCGATTGCCCCCAGGGTGACGGCCGTTCTCCAGCCGCGAAACGAGGCGGCGACATTCATTCAGAATGCGGTCACGGCCCCAGATTTTCAGGCGGTCAAGGTGTCCGCCATGGTGAGCATCGACAAGGACACCCTTTCCGATGTTCCTCCGACTGAGACGGCTATCAATACGGCCCTTGCCGCTGCCGTTGGTCAGCGAATGGACCACGTACTCATCAACGGTGGCACAGACGGCGACGTGACCGTTACCGGGATGATTGCAGACGGCCACACGACTACCGTTACGGCGATTGACTTTGACTCGCTGGCCGACGCTGTTGCCCGTATTGAGGATTCGGGCGGGCAGGCTACTGCGGTCGTTGGTCGTCCTTCCGGCATTGCGGGAATCAAGAAGAAGGTGGACGGCACCAAGCTGGACAAGATTCCCGAGCTAGTCAGCGTTCCTGATCTGGCAGACGGAACCGTTGGCATTCCTGCCGGTACAGTCCTGGTCGCTGATCTCTCGTCTGTTGCCGTGGCGCTGCGCAAGAACCTTGAGATATTCAAGACTGAGGCAGCGCCGGAAGCCTTTGAACGGGATCGGGTTTTCATTGCCGGTCGTTCTCGGGTTTCCTCCGTCACCTTGGCGGACGCTGCCCGTGTTCAGGTGCTCAAGGTCAGTGCGTAATGATCTGCCGATGCGAAACGTGCGCGCGTCTGCGCAAGGAAGAGGCGGAAGCGCGCAGAGAGCGGGAAACCAGGTTTCTGGAGAGCGTGGCCACCAAGGCGGCAGCGGCGGGATTTCCTGGGCTCCTGCCTTGTCTCGTTGGCGAGTGCCGCAACGGCGACACCATCAGGTATCACGCGCCGGAAGACGTTGACGTTGTGGACCCGCAATTGGTGCGCGAGCGATGCGGCGTGAAGATTCCTACTGCTAAGAAGTCGGGTCTATCGCTTGCATGCAAGGAGTGTCAAAGCGCACTTCACTGGGCGGGGGTGTTCCTGGTTGATTAGCAACCGGACGCGTGAGCGACTAATCCGATGGGCTGCCGTTATCCGCCCCGTGCCCGCTGAGCGCGAGCCCCTGCTAGTCGAGACGGCAGCGCGCATGGCTGGGATAGGAAGACGCGGGATTCATCTGCGGTGCGACTACTGCGACGGCAACGGGCCAGCGTCGGCAGTGGTGTTGGCGTGGTCGCTTCCTATCCAGTCGGGCGGTAAGCGCGAGCGCCCCAACATCCGTATGTCGTGCGTCGGTTGCTGGCGAGAGACCGGCAGGCATGACGGCCTGAGCGTTCCTCACGGCGCTGCCATTGCCCGCAAGTCCAATCCTCATACGACAGACGCAATCGTCTGCCTTTAGTGCCACGGGGCGGGCGGGGCGCTTCCAAAGGTGGGGACGCGTGCCCGCTGGCGATCCCGACTCCCCAAAGAAACGCGCGTCCGTAACGAACAGGCCCCTTGGCGTTGTTCGTCTTCCCCGAAAGGAGGTTCACCCGTGAAGGTACTTAACTGCCAACACAGGCCGTGTGGAAAACCATTCGGCAAGAGCGCCGATGCGCGTCAGCGGTATTGCGATAGCCGTTGCAGGGTCGCCGCGTCCCGTGCTCGAAGGGCGGCAGCGCCGAACGGCAGGCTTGCCACCGTGACGCCCCTCAGTGCCCCTGAGAGCGCCCCGGAACGACTGGACGACGTACGGGCGCTCTGGGAGTCCCTGATTCGCCAGGTTGCCACAGACGGCTTCATGGTCATCGGTGCCAGCGGGCTCCCCGTCGCGCATCCCGCGCTGAGGTACTTCTCTGCGCTGCACTCTGCGATGCGCGACCTTGAGACCGGCACGGAGTCCAGCGGTACGGAAAGCCCGCTCGAACAGATGCAGCGCCTTGCCCGGCAAGCCCTGGACGACTACGACGCGGAGCACACCACGTGACCCTTCAACACCCCGTGAGTCCTGAACTCGCTTCGCTGGCCTGTCGGTTGGGCGACGCGGCCAACCCGCCGACTCATCCTCTGTGGGTTCCGTTCGCGGGACTCTTCACGGCGGAGCTGGGACGGGCCCCGCTGCCCACGGACCTCTTCGCCTGCATGGTGTGCCCCTGCCACTTCTAGACCCTGCCCGGTACCCACTCGCGTCACTGCGGGTCGGTGCCGGGCTTTCTTGCGTTCCGTCACGTTGAGTTGTGGAGCAGTCGGCAGGGCGATGGGTTGGACCCGCAATGTCCATATTTTCCGAGGTCCAGCCGGCCATAATGGCGGCTACGTTGGGTAGTCGCGCCACGCGAGAGCCCCGCCGCTCCGAAGGGGGTGGAGTGGCGGGGCTCTGGTCGGGCAGGTGGGTCGGCTGGTCAGCCGTGGGACTTGGCGAAGGCGACCAGTCCGGCAAAGCCTTCGGCGGTCAGGTTGAGGGTCGGTCCGTTTGGGTCCTTGCTGTCACGGACCAGGAACTCACCCGTGGCACGGGCGTACTCCGGAGCCCACTCAATGCACTGGCCGCCGTTTCCGTCGCTGTACGTGCTCTTGACCCACTGGTCAGGCTGGGGGCCGTGCGTCTTGCTCATCTGTCGTACTCCTCCGCGATCTCACGAACCAGAGCCACGGACTCTTCGGGGTCGCGTGCGGATGCCCGCAGACGCTCAAACGTCGCACGTCCGTGGTTCACCGATTGCGCGGAGTCCGTCACGTGCCCCTGCCCCATGGCCTCTGTGTACAGGACTGTTGCCCCGTCGTCTGGTGTAAGCAGCGTAAAGGGTGTACCCGACGCGGGGGCACCCGTCTGGGAGCGAAGAACTTGAAGCGTGACGTGGGGCTTTCCTGCGTCGGCGGCAAGCTGACGGAGCTGGTCAGCCATGACGGCCCGGCTGCCCACCACGGTGCGCAACGTCGCTTCGTGAAGGATCTCCCATAGCAGGGGTGGAGCTTCCCGCTCCAAGACCTCACGCCGGGCCAACCGGGCTTCAACCCTGGTCTTGATCTGGTCGGCAGTCTCGTACGGGAAAGTCGCCCGGAACGTGGCTTCCGCGTACTCCCACGTCTGCAACATGCCCATGATCAGACCGTTGGAGTAGTCCTCAATCTGGCTGGCCTGCTTCTCCAGGTTGATGTACGGGACGAACCAGCCGGGGTGTCCACGCTCGCTGATCCTCACCAGTATCCGGGCGAACCACCCGGACGTGTTGAAAAAGCGGTCGCAGCCTTCGGCGAAGGCCGGGGAAGGCATGGCCTTGCCTTTCTTGACCTTGCTCACGTACGGCTCTTTGTAGCCCGTGAAGTCTGCTAGCTCTCGCTGGCTGGCCCCCTTGTGGATCAGCGCTTCCTCAAGCTCCCGCCCGAACCACTCAAGGCCGTTGGCGGGCTCGTCGCGCTGATCGGGTGACGGTTCGGTCATGTGTCCAACTCCCCACTCTTTCCAAGTGCGTTGGAAAGGCTCCAGACCTGTTGAGCGTACGCCTTGCGGGTCACTGTGGGTGTAGTTCCGGTTGCACCGCACTACGACGGCACGAAGGACCCGAGCAATGGACCAGGCACCGCAGACCCCCCAGCCCACGGACGAGGTGGATGAGCTGGCCGCGCTGATAGAGGCGGGCGGGTTCTGGCGGCTGGCCCCGGAGTGGGTACCGCGTACCGGCTACGTAGAGCCAACACGGGACGTGCTCAAGGACGTTGAGGCTGGACTACGAAGGCGGTTGGAACGGTGAACGCTCAGCCCACGACCAAGGCAGCGGCAGCGCTTCGCGGCCCCGACCTTGAGCCCGTACCCGTGGACGGCTGCGACGTGTGCGCGGCCCTTGCCCGGCAGCGCGAGACGGCCCGAACCATGGGGAGTCCTGTCACGGTGCGGAACTGCAACGAAGAGATTGCGAACCACCCGCACCGAAGGGCCGACCGGGAATGAGAGCGAAGAACCCTGTGGCCAAACCGCCGCGAAGCGTGAAGCGCAAGCCTGCCTTTTCCGGGCCGGAAGCCGTCGTGGTGGGTTCGGTCGCCTTTGATCGCGACTACGAAATGCCCGGCAGGGTGCGACTGGTGGACGCGCCGTTTATCGAGCTTGACCGCCCGACTGGTCTTGCTTGGCGCGTGCACTACCGCAGGATTCGCCCGGCAACTGAGTGGGAGCAGCGGCAATTGGTAGCGGTCGGCAGGCTTCATAGGCAGCGGAAGAAGGGCAGGGCATGAGCACGAAGACGCGACCCAAGGAAACGGTGGAGTGGGCGGCGGGCACGGTTGGAGAGGACGTTATGACCGTGCACAAGCTCACCGGTCCGCTGAACGACCCGCGCCGCACGGCTGAGCTTAAGGCGGTGTGCGGGGCCGGTAAGGCCAGCGACGAGAAAGACGTATGGGCTCGCGCCGTGAACTGCCCGCGCTGCCTCGCCACCACATGACTCCCGCCCCTGCCGGACGTGCCGAATTCGAGGCTCCCCCGTACTCGGGTCGGATTCCTGGCAGGGGTGGGGCTAAGCCCGTTCGGTTGCTTGCGTGACGGTCGGCAGCCGAATGGTTCAAGAGAAGCACTACGAAAGGAAACCAGTGATCAGGATCTATGAGGCCAGCGGCGGAGATGGATTGCCCGGCGAGCCTGCCCCGCCGCCCCCGCCGCCGACCCCGGACGGTGGTCCCGGTGTTCCCAACCCGCCGAAGGCCGCCTAACCAGTGACCGCCAACGCACACCAGGAGCGCCCCAGCCGTACTGAGCTGGGGCGCGTCCTCATGTCTGGGGGCGCACTCTCTTCGGACTGGGCCCCCTCGTTCGCTGCGGTTCCCCGTGCCTCATTTCTGTCGGATCTCATTTGGCCGTTCGACATGAAGACGGGGCAGAGCGTTCCCGTGTCAAGGTCGGAAGACCCGGAACTCTGGTACGGGTACGCGGACTCCGACGTTCCCATTGTGACCCAATGGGACGACGGCAAGCACACCGGAACTGAACCAGGTGAGGTGTCAACGTCTTCGGCATCTATGCCGTCCGTCGTCTTCCGGATGCTCAGCGATCTGGACGTGAAGCCCGGCAACCGTGTCTTGGAAATCGGCACGGGCACCGGATGGAACGCCGCATTGCTGGCGCACCGGTTGAGGTCTGAGAACGTCGTCACCGTGGAACTTGATCCGGTCGTTGCCGCCGAAGCGCGAACGGCTCTCAACCTCTTCGGGCTTGGAGTCCAGGTCATCAATCGAGACGGGCTCAAGGGTTACCCGGAAGGCGGGAAGTACGACCGGATCATTGCCACGTGTGGCTTCCGGTCCATCCCGTTCGCGTGGGTTGAGCAAAGCCGCCCGGGGGCGGTCATCGTGGTCCCGTGGGGGACTCACTATGGCAACGGGGACGCCGTGGCCCGGCTGGTCGTCGCTGACGACGGAGAGAGCGCCACAGGTCCGTTCACGGGACCGGTGGAGTTCATGAAGGCGCGAGCCCAGCGCCTTTCTGCTGTCGTGCACTCTGAATACGTCAGCGATAGCGTGGCCGACCGTGACAAGTCGTCCACCGTGATCACGGAAGACGAATTCATGGGTGAGCAGTTCAGCCCCCAGCAGTTCGCCATGGGGCTCAAGGTCCGCGATTGCGTTCACGTCGTGGCCGACAAGCAGGACGGCAAGCGGCCTGTGTGGTTCTACGGGCTCACCGACCACTCATGGGCTTGTGTCGTGTTCCGGGACGGAGACGAAGCACAGGTGTGGCAGTCCGGCCCCCGCCAACTGTGGGACGAAGTTGAGTCGGCTTACCGATGGTGGGGGAGGCAGGGCAAGCCGGGATACGAGCGGTTCGGGCTCACTGTCTCGGCGGCTGGTCAGCGCGCCTGGTTGGACGATCCCGCTGAGTCTTGGCCGGTCTGAACAGTTGATCCAGTGGCCCCGTCCACGCGTCGCCCCCGTGGCGTGCGGGCGGGGCTTCTGCACGTTGGCTGTGGCTGGTGGGCGGACGCGCGATAACCTGTTGGTCCGTTGGTTCACGCCCACCAGATGGCGAAGAACAGCATCGCGTAGTTCAGGATGCCCTCGCCGGGAAGGCCCTCCGCGACGGCGTGCACCAGCCCCCCACCCGCCTGTGCGATGGCCACCACGAAACACAGGTCGAAGAAGAGCTCGAGTGGCGACGCGACGCGGTGGGCTTCGTCGCGCCCGCGCGCGGTGAGCCGGCGCAGCGGCCGGAGAGGCTGGGGCGCGCCCTGGGAAGCGGGCGCCGGAGTGGAACTCGACGTCATGCGTCCAGCACAGCAGAAAAGGGCAGCCAAAGCTTGTGAAGGAGTTCACGAACGGAGGGCGGTGAGAACGGCGAGAGGGATACAGGTGGAACGCTGACCGGACCGCCGGACGGACGGTGTACACGCGTGCGTGGACGACGGACGGGCGCGCGACGCAGGCGGCCGCAGGCACGGCCTCCGGGTACGGCTCGGGGGCCGTCGTTGTGGCCGAGGGCTGCTCCTGGCTCTCGGACAGCTGCCTGATCTGCTCGTCCAGGAACGCGCGGAATCCGGTGAGCAGATCCGGGCCCGTATAGGGGTCGGCGCCCTCGCCCTCCCCAAAGGACACAGCATCCGCGGCCTCGTCCGCGGCCTCGTGCCGGTCAGGCCGGGTGGCAGGCTCGGGGCCGACGGACGCCTCGGCCGGGCCGGGACCGTACGGGGCCGGGCCGGGACCGTACCCTTGAGGCATGAGTACCGCCACCCCCGAGCCCGACCCGCGCGACCCGAAGGCCGCGCTGATCTTCGACGACCCACTGGACCGGCAGTCGTCGGACGACACGGACGGCGGCTGGGGCGAACGCCCCGCGGGGGACTCCGCGGCGGACCTCAAGCGCTTCCTCGACGAGAAGCCGCCCCACCACCTCTGAACCGTCCGGGCCGTCGCCCGGACCCACCACCGCCGAGCGGTCCGGGCCGTCGCCCGGACCCACCACCGCCGAGCGGCCCGCGCCGTCGCCCGGACCTCGCGCGGCAGCGTCGCTAGCGCTCGTTGTGCCCGGACCCGCGCTGTGCGATCAGGCCGTCGCGGATCTGCTTCAGTACCTCCAGCTCGGTCTCCTCGACGACCTCGCGCGTGCCCTCCCTCGCCCTCCTGCGGGCCTCCAGCCGGGCCAGGTACTTCGTCATCGGCAGGATCATCAGGAAGTACACGACCGCCGCGGTGATCACGAAGCTCAGAGTGGCTCCGAGTACCGAGCCCCACATCAGCTGGATGCCGTGGGTCCCTTGGCACGACGAGCTCAGGCACGAGCTGTAGCGGTCGAGGTTCTTCGTGCCGATCGCACCGACCAGCGGGTTGATGATTCCCTTCACCACCGAGTTGACGATGTTCGTGAAGGCGGCGCCGATGACCACCGCGACTGCCAGATCGACGACGTTGCCGCGCATCAGGAAGGCCTTGAAGCCCTGCCATATGCCCGGTTCGTTCTTCTCGCTCACCTCGGGGACTCTCCTCGCATGCACAGGGTGTGGAACAAAACGCTCCGCAACCTACGTCACCAAGGGGCCTTCGTGCCCAATCCGGTAGCTGGAACCAGGGGCGTGACAGGATTCGCCCAAGAAATCTCCCCAGGCTGTTCAGCACAACGTCACCGCCAGCCGCGCCGTGGCGCTCGCGCCGACCAGCCGTGCCGCGGCGGCACGCGGAATCGAGAGCACGACCAGCGCCCCGCTCTCCGAGGTTCCCTCGACCGGCTCCGGCAGTTCCGTCACACGTACCCCGCGCGCGATCACCCGGGCGTCCCCACCGGTCGAGGGATCCCCGGCGGCGATGACGTCCACCCGGTCGCCCGGGCGCAGCAGGCGGACCGTCGCGGCGTCGGCGATCCGCACCGGCGCCGTCACCATCTCCACGGGCGGGGCGTGCCGCCGTACCGGCTGAGTGACCGGATGTTTCCGGGGCCGCTCGGCGCGCAGGGGATCGGTGGCGGCGCGGGGTCCGGCCGCGACGAGCGCTGCTGCCGTGACCGCCAGGCCGGCCGCGAGAGCCCGCCTGCGGTGCCGCAGCAGCCGCCCCAGCCGGTAGCTCCCGCCGCGTACCCGCACCGGGTCGAAGTGCGGGACCTCGCAGGTGGCGGGCGCATCCGTGCCCAGCGGGCGCGGAACGCGAAGGGGAGGGGGGAAGGCGGAGGACGAGGGTGGGGGAACGGACATGTGGATCACCACCTGCGACGAGGAATCGGCTTGCGGGACCACGATGAGGCCTCGCGCCGAAACGCGTCGGAGCCCGTGGAATACCCACGGGCTGTGGACAACTCCGCCACCCGAACGGGAAGTTCCGCCCGTTTTCCACAGGGCGCCGGGTACTCGGGAACGGCCCGCGGCCCGTGCTACGGCAGCGGGAACCCCGGATCCATCCCGCCGAGCGCGTTCGTGCACAGGCAGTCCCGTGCCGCGTTCTCCGGCAGGGCCGCCACCGCGTCGAACAGCACGCCCCGCAGCCGGTCCACGTTCGCCGCGAACACCTGCAGCACCTCGTCGTGCGAGACGCCCTCACCGGTCTCGGCGCCCGCGTCCAGATCGGTGACCAGCGTCAACGACGTGTAGCAGAGCTCCAGTTCACGGGCGAGCGCCGCCTCCGGATGGCCGGTCATGCCCACCACGGACCAGCCCTGCGCCTGATGCCACAGCGATTCGGCGCGGGTCGAGAAGCGCGGCCCTTCGACCACGACCAGCGTGCCGCCGTCGACCGGGTCCCAGTCCCTGCCGCGAGCCGCCTTGAGCGCCGCGGTGCGCCCGGTGGGGCAGTAGGGGTCGGCCAGGGAGACGTGCACCACGTTCGGCACGGCGCCGTCGGGCAGCGGCAGCCCGTCGAAGTACGACTGCGCCCGGGACTTCGTACGGTCCACCAGCTGGTCCGGCACCAGGAGCGTGCCCGGCCCGTACTCGGGGCGCAGGCCGCCCACCGCGCACGGGCCGAGCACCTGGCGCACGCCGGCGGAACGCAGCGCCCAGAGGTTGGCCCGGTAGTTGATGCGGTGCGGCGGCAGATGGTGGCCGCGTCCGTGGCGGGGCAGGAAGGCGACCCGGCGGCCGGCGATCTCGCCGAAGAAGAGGGAGTCGCTGGGCGGCCCGTAGGGCGTGTCGACCTGGACCTCGGTCACGTCGTCGAGGAAGGAGTAGAAGCCGGAGCCGCCGATTACGCCGATCTCTGCGTTCACCATGCCCAGCACACTAGCTGGCCGCCGGAGCAGGCAGGAGCCGGTGCCCGGGAACACCTCGGACCCCGCCGTCGTACGACGGCGGGGTCCGAGAGGAAGGAGTCTCAGGCGGCGGAGCTGCTGGCGGAGCCCGAGGAGGACGTCGAACCCGACGAAGACGTCGAGGACGACGACTTCGACTCGGACGACTTCGCGTCGGACGACGTGCTCGACGAGCCGGAGCCGGACGGCTTCGACGCGGGGCTGCTGCTCGACGAGGAGCCGCGACTGTCGTTGCGGTAGAAACCCGAGCCCTTGAAGACAATGCCTACGGCGGAGAACACCTTCTTCAGGCGGCCACCGCAGTTGGGGCACTCGGTCAGGGCGTCGTCGGTGAACTTCTGCACCGCCTCGAGGCCCTCGCCGCAGTCGGTGCACTGGTACTGGTAGGTCGGCACTGTCTTCCTCCTGGCACTCTCACTCGATGAGTGCTAACGACGGTCCATAGTGACGTATTCCTGAGGATCAGTCCACCGTCACCGGCACGCGGTGACCGACGCCACGTGCGACCGTACGGTTCCGGGGCCGGGTGACGAGCCGCGAGCGCAGCGCCAGCAGGGTCACCAGGGCGAGCACCGTGCCCGCCATCGGCACCAGGAACCCGGCGCCGCCCCACAGGCGGTCCTCCAGCTGCCCGGCGACCGTGACCGCGGCCGCCTGGCCGAGCGCCACCGCGCCGGTCAGCCACGTGAACGCCTCCGTGCGGGCGCCGGCCGGGACCAGGCCCTCGACCAGCGTGTAGCCGGTGATCAGCGCGGGTGCGATGCACATGCCGACCAGTAGACCGAGGCCGGCCAGGACGAGCACGGAGTGCGACGTCCACAGCGCCGACGCGGTCAGCGCGAGCGCCCCGTAGCCCACGACCAGGCGCCGGTGCGGGGCGGCCTTCCAGGCGATCGCGCCGCAGACGATGCCCGAGAGCATGTTGCCCGCCGCGAAGGTGCCGTACAGGACACCGTTCAGGCCGGGCTCGCCGATCGACTCGGTGAACGCGGCGAGCGAGACCTGCATGCCGCCGAAGACGGACCCGATGCCGAGGAAGGCGACGACCAGCACCCGCACGCCGGGGACGCGGAGCGCGGAGACGTGCTGCACGCGCGCGTGGCCGGTGCCGGTCACCCGCGGCTGGGTGCTGTTCTGCGCGGCGAAGAGGAGACCGCCGACCAGGGTCAGCGTGGCCTCCGTGACCAGGCCGGCGGCCGGCGTCACGGTGGTGCACAGGGCGGTCGCGAGCAGCGGCCCGAAGACGAAGGTGAGCTCGTCCGTGACGGACTCGAAGGCGGCCGCCGTGGACATGAGGGGCGAGTCCTGGAGCTTCACGCCCCAGCGGGCGCGCACCATGGGGCCGACCTGGGGCACGGAGGCGCCGGTCGGAACGGCCGCCGCGAACAGCGCCCACAGGGGCGCGTGCGCCAGCGCGAGCGCCGTGAAGGCGAGGCCCGACATCGTGTGGACCAGCACTCCGGGGGTCAGCACCGCGCGCTGCCCGTAGCGGTCGGCGAGTCGGCCGCTGTAGGGCGCGAACAGTGCCATGGAGACACCGGTGACCGCCGCGGCGGCACCCGCGGCGCCGTACGAGCCGGTGGTGTGCTGCACGAGCAGCACGATCGAGATGGTGAGCATGGCGAACGGCTGGCGCGCCGCGAAACCGGGGAGCAGGAACGTCCAGGCGCCACGGGTGCGCAGCAACTGTCCGTATCCCGGGCGGGACGGCGCCGCCGAGTTCTCCGACGGCTCGGTGGTGACCGTGGATGCCACGGCCCGTGCCTTTCTGCCGCCTGGTAGCGCGCCCGTGCGGGGGCGCCGAGAGCTGTCCTCTTGCGCGGAACTGCGGTAGATACCGGTGTCCACTGCGAAGAGCGATCCGGCCGCCATACGGTCGCGCCAGCTCTGCGTCAGGCAGAGTTGGTTCGATCAGGGTGCTTTTATCGTACAGGGCTCAACCCCTTGTGTGCCTGTGAAAACGGGCACCATGGGGGCCGTTCACCTGGGATTGGCGGCGGTGTGAACCGTCCGAAACGCGTCCTTAACACGCGCCTCCCGCTCCCCGCGCCCGCACTCGTCGTGTGCGCCCGCGCCCACGACCGCCCCGCACCCCCCGGCGGCCCTGCCCGCCCCGCGCCCTGCCCGCCCCACGCCCTGCCCGCCCCGCGCCCCGCGCGCCCGCGCTCACCGCCCGGAGGGCGACCCCGATCCCGAGCCCGCGCCCGACCCGGCGCCCGCCGTCCCGTTCGTGCCCAGCCAGCCCGCCAGCTTGCCCCCGTGCCCGACCGCGCGCAGCCGACGCTCCGCGGTATCGCGCACCGGGTCTGTGGCGACCACGAGCAGTTCGTCCCCGCGCCGCAGCACCGTCGTGGGCAGGGGAACAAACGATTTTCCTTCGCGGACCACCAGGGTGACGGCGGCCCCGGCGGGCAGCCGGAGTTCGTTGACCTCGACGCCGTGCATCCGCGAGCCCTCGGGGATCGAGACGGACAGCAGGTGCCCGCGCAGCCGCTCCAGAGGTGCGGACTCGATGCCGAGGTCGGCCGCCTCCGGACCGGTGCCGAGCCGCAGTTTGCGGGCCAGCCAGGGCAGCGTCGGCCCCTGGACGAGGGTGTAGACGACGACCAGGACGAAGACGATGTTGAAGATCCGGTGGCTGGTGTCGACGCCGTTCACCATGGGGATCGTCGCCAGGATGATGGGGACGGCGCCGCGCAGGCCGGCCCAGGACATCAGGGTCTGCTCCCGCCAGGGCACACGGAACGGCGCGAGACTGGCGATCACGCTCAGGGGCCGCGCCACCATGGTGAGCGCGAGCCCGATGATCAGGGCCGGCCAGATGTCGTCGCCGAGCTCGTGCGGGGTGACCAGGAGGCCGAGCAGGACGAACATGCCGATCTGGGCGATCCAGCCGAGTCCCTCGGCGAAACCGCGCGTGGCGGGCCAGTGCGGCAGCCTGGCGTTGCCGAGCACCATGGAGGCGAGGTAGACGGCGAGGAAGCCGCTGCCGTGCGCCAGTGCGCCGGCGGCGTACGCCGTGACCGCGATGGCCATCACGGCGATCGGGTAGAGGCCGGAGGCGGGCAGCGCCACGTGCCTGAGGCCCCAGGCGCCGAGCCAGCCGACCGCGAGGCCCATGGCGGCACCGATGGCCAGCTCCAGGGCTATCTCGCCGAGCAGGACATACCAGTGCTCGACCGGTCCCGCGGTGGAGAAGGCGACGACCAGGATGACCACCGGGGCGTCGTTGAAGCCGGACTCCGCCTCCAGCGTGCCCGTCACGCGCGCGGGGAGGGGAATGCGCCGGAGCACCGAGAAGACCGCCGCCGCGTCCGTCGAGGACACCACCGCTCCGATGATGAGCGCCTGCCGCCACCCCAGCCCGACCAGATAGTGCGCGCCCGCCGCGGTGACCCCGACGCTCACCCCGACCCCGACGAGGGCCAGCATGGACGCGGACGCCAGGACCGGTTCGACCTCCTTCCACTTCGTACCGAGACCGCCCTCGGCCAGGATCACGACCAGGGCCGCGTATCCGATGACCTGGGTCAGTTCGGCGTTGTCGAAGTGGATGTCGCCGATGCCGTCCTGGCCCATGAGGACGCCGATCCCCAGGTACACGAGCAGGCTGGGGAGCCCGCTGCGTGAGGAGATCCGGACCGCCGCGACGGCGACGAGCAGGACCAGGGAGCAGACGAGCAGGAGCTGGTTGAGGTGCTGGACAGTCAGTGGCGATTCCCTTCGTCGGCTCGCGCGCGGGCGACGCGAGCTCACGTACACAACACCCGAGGCTGCGGCACCCCGCACCCAAGTACTTCGTTACCTTACCTAACTCTTGACGCTTTCTTGACGTTCCACGAGGCAAGATCGAACGCCCGTGCCCGCCGGTTCCCGACACCGCGTCAAGGCGCGCGAGGCCCTGCGCCTATGGTTGCTCCAGCACTCCAGGACCGCCTGCCGCTCGCGTTAGGACAGCAAGGACAGCGATGCCCCCCAACACCACCGCCACATCGGGTGACAAGCCTGGCAAGTCCGGCAGGAAGAAGGGGCGCAGAGCCCGCCTGATCGTTCTGGTGCTAGTCCTCGCCATCGTCGGGGGCATCGCCTACGGGGCGTACTGGTCGATCAGTACGGTCCGCGCGTCCTTCCCGCAGACCAAGGGTTCGCTCACGCTCAAGGGCCTCTCCGGACCCGTGACCGTGAAGCGGGACGGCTACGGGATCCCGCAGATCTACGCCTCCTCCGACGAGGACCTGTTCATGGCGCAGGGCTACGTCCAGGCGCAGGACCGGTTCTACGAGATGGACGTGCGCCGTCACATGACCTCCGGGCGCCTGTCGGAGATGTTCGGCAAGGGCCAGGTGAAGGACGACGAGTTCCTGCGCACCCTGGGCTGGGACCGGGTCGCGAAGGAGGAGTACGACACCAAGCTGTCGGACTCGACGAAGAAGTACCTCCAGGCCTACTCCAAGGGAGTCAACGCCTACCTCGCCGGCAAGGACGGCAAGGACATCTCCCTGGAGTACGCGGCCCTCGGCTTCATCAACGACTACAAGCCCGAGCAGTGGACTCCCGTCGACTCGGTCTCCTGGCTGAAGGCGATGGCCTGGGACCTGCGCGGCAACATGGATGACGAGATCGACCGGGCCCTGATGACCAGCCGCCTCGGCCCGCAGCAGATCAAGGACCTCTACCCGGAATACCCGTACGGCCGCAACGAGCCGATCGTCCAGGAGGGCCAGTACAACGAGCTCACCAAGACGTTCGAGCAGAGCGGCTCCACGAGCGGCTCCGGGACCTCGACGGGCACGAGTGGCTCCTCCACCTCGTCGACCACCGGTTCGGCGCTGACAAGCCAGCTGGCGGCCCTCTACAACGTCCTGGACGACGTCCCCACGGCCGTCGGCGTGAACGGCCAGGGCATCGGCTCCAACTCCTGGGTCGTCGCGGGTAAGTACACCATCACCGGC
Source organism: Streptomyces sp. NPDC051105 (assembly GCF_040682795.1). Classification (NCBI taxonomy): domain Bacteria; kingdom Bacillati; phylum Actinomycetota; class Actinomycetes; order Kitasatosporales; family Streptomycetaceae; genus Streptomyces; species Streptomyces sp. NPDC051105. The sequence continues at coordinate 41,681 of NZ_JBFBBR010000014.1, forward strand.
AAACCACTGCTCGCCAACGATCCGCACCTGTCGGCCTCGCTGCCGTCCGTCTGGTACCAGATGGGCCTGCACTGCACCACGGTCTCCAGCAAGTGCCAGTACGACGTCACCGGATACACCTTCGCCGGCATGCCCGGTGTGGTCATCGGCCACAACGCGGACATCGCCTGGGGCATGACCAACTCCGGTGTCGACGTCACCGACCTCTACCTGGAGAAGCTCTCCGGCGACGGCTACCTGTACGACGGCAGGACCAAGCCCTTCACGAGCCGCGAGGAGACCATCAAGGTCGCCGGCGGCACCTCGAAGAAGATCGTCGTACGGCAGACCGCCGACGGGATGCCCCTGCTGTCCGACCGCGACGACGAACTCGTCAAGGTCGGCAAGAAGGCCTCCGTCGACAACGCCGCACCCGACCGCGGCGACGGTTACGGCGTCGCGCTGAAGTGGACGGCCCTCGACCCGGGCACCACCATGGACGCCGTCTTCGCCCTCGACAAGGCGTCCGACTGGAGCTCGTTCCGCGAGGCGGCGGCCCAGTTCGACGTGCCGTCGCAGAACCTGGTCTACGCCGACACCAAGAACCACATCGGCTACACGCTGCCGGGCAAGATCCCCACGCGTTCGTCGGCCGACGACGGCTCCATCCCGGCCCCCGGCTGGGACTCCGAGTACAAGTGGACCGGCTACATCAAGCAGGACGAACTGCCCTACGAGTACGACCCGGAGCGCGGCTACATCGTCACCGCCAACCAGGCCGTGGTCGACAAGGACAAGTACCCCTACACGCTCACCACGGACTGGGGCTACGGCACTCGCAGCCAGCGCATCACCGACCTGATCGAGTCGAAGATCAAGGACGGCGGCAAGATCTCCACCGACGACATGCGCCAGATGCAGCTGGACAACAGCAGCGAGATCGCCAAGCTGCTCGTGCCCAAGCTGCTGAAGATCAACCTCGACGACAAGGACGTCCGCGAGGCGCAGAAACTCCTCGAGGGCTGGGACTACACCCAGGACGCCGACTCCGCTGCCGCCGCCTACTTCAACGCGGTCTGGCGCAACATCCTCAAACTGGCCTTCGGCAACAAGCTGCCCAAGGAGCTGCGGGTGAAGGGCCAGTGCCTGTGGGTTGACAAGGCCGACGGCACCGGTCCGGTCGACGACGACACCAAGGTCCGCGAGTGCGGCGAGCGCGACGCCGACCAGGCCCAGCCGGACGGCGGCGACCGCTGGTTCGAGGTGGTCCGCACCCTCATGGAGAAGCCGGACAGCGACTGGTGGAAGACGCCATCGGCGGGCACCCGCCCCAAAGCCGACAACATGAACGAGCTGTTCGCGCGTGCCATGATCGACGCCCGCTGGGAGCTGACCGCCAAGCTCGGCAAGGACATCGACACCTGGAGCTGGGGCCGGCTGCACCGCCTGTTCCTGAAGAACCAGACCCTGGGCACCGACGGCCCGGCCATCGTCCAGTACGTCCTCAACCGCGGCCCCTGGAAGCTCAGTGGCGGCGAGGCCACGGTCGACGCGACCGGCTGGAACGCCGCAGGCGGCTACGGCGTCGTCTGGGTCCCCTCCATGCGGATGGTCGTCAACCTCGACGACCTCGACAAATCCAAGTGGATCAACCTCACCGGAGCCTCCGGCCACGCCTTCAGCGCCCACTACACCGACCAGACCGGCAAGTGGGCCGACGGCGAGCTGCTCCCGTGGTCGTTCTCGGACAAGGCGGTCGACAAGAGCACCGGCGACACGCTCGTTCTCAAGCCCTGAGCGGTGTTGACCGCACGCCGACGAAAGCGGCCCTCCGCGCACGCGTGGAGGGCCGCTTCACGTACCGGCGCCTGCCGTCCCCCCGCGTGCCGGCTACCTCAAGAGCCCGTGAACCGGCGCGCGCCCGACGGTGTCACCACCGCTTGCACCGGCCGGTCGTGCTCCTCCGCGGGCACGCGCTCGACGACCTCCGTGTCGTACAGCAGCACCACGAGCGCGGGCCGCGCACCCGCGCGCTCCAGACGTGCCAGTACGCGGTCGTACGACCCTCCACCGCGCCCCAGCCGCATCCCGCGCGCGTCGACCGCGAGCCCCGGCAGCAGCACGACGTCGGCGGAGAGCACGGCGTCCGGGCCGAGGAGTTCACCGGAGGGTTCGAACAGCGCCATCTTCCCGCCGTGTTGGACGCGCGTGAGGGAGCCCTCCCCGGCGTACGCGCCCCAGTCCAGATCGTTGTCCGGCAGGAGCGCGGGGAGCAGGACGCGTACGCCCCGCGTGAGCAGCGCGTCGAGTAGCGTGAGGGTGCCGGGCTCGCTCCCGACCGAGACGTACGCCGCCACCGTGCGTGCACGCGCCAGCTCGGGCAGTTCCAGAGCGTGCTCGGCCAGCGCGTCGGACGACTCCCTGACGACGTCTGTCGTCAACCTGTTCCTCACCCCCAGGAATTCTCGTCGCAACAATCGCTTGTCAGTCTCGCCCCCGGGCTCACTGTGCTGCACAGGTCGTCCCCGCATCCTTTCTAATCCGCTCATATGAGTGCCAATTAACCGGAGACTCAGATTCTTCGCAAAGGCACCGGATAAGGTTGCGGACATGACTCAGTCGCACCCCAGGATCAGCAAGGCTGTCATTCCCGCGGCAGGCCTCGGCACCCGGTTCCTGCCGGCCACCAAGGCCACTCCCAAGGAGATGCTGCCGGTCGTCGACAAGCCGGCGATCCAGTACGTGGTCGAGGAGGCCGTGTCGGCGGGGCTCGACGACGTCCTCATGATCACCGGACGCAACAAGCGTCCCCTGGAAGACCACTTCGACCGCAACTACGAGCTGGAATCGGCGCTCCAGAAGAAGGGCGACGCCAGCCGGCTCGCCAAGGTCCAGGAGTCCAGCGACCTGGCCACGATGCACTACGTGCGCCAGGGCGACCCCAAGGGCCTCGGCCACGCCGTGCTCTGCGCGGCCCCGCACGTCGGCCACGAGCCCTTCGCCGTCCTGCTCGGCGACGACCTGATCGACCCGCGCGACCCGCTGCTCCGGCGCATGATCGAGGTTCAGGAGCAGTACGGCGGCAGCGTGATCGCGCTCATGGAGGTGGACCCCGAGCAGATCCACCTCTACGGCTGCGCCGAAGTGGAGACCACTGTCGACGGTGACGTCGTCAGGGTGACCGGCCTGGTGGAGAAGCCGGACCCGGCGGACGCCCCATCGAACTACGCCATCATCGGCCGCTACGTCCTCGACCCGCATGTCTTCGACATACTGCGGCGCACCGAGCCGGGTCGCGGCGGCGAGATCCAGCTCACCGACGCCCTGCAGCAACTCGCCCAGACGTATTCATCAGCGGCTACCGCCGCGGGGAAGGTCGGCGGCCCCGTGCACGGCGTCGTCTTCAAGGGCCGCCGCTATGACACCGGCGACCGCGGCGACTATCTGCGTGCCATTGTCAGGCTCGCGTGCGAACGTGAAGACCTGGGCCCGGACTTCCGGACCTGGCTTCGCAGTTACGTAGCCGAGGAGATGCAGCAGAGTTGAGCAGCGCCGCGACCCGCCCCGCCGGCCAGGACCACCTGTGGTCGGTGGACGAGCACCTGGAGGACATCCTCACCACCGTCCGACCCCTGGAAGCCATCGAGCTGCAACTCCTCGACGCCCAGGGCTGCGTCCTGGTCGACGACGTCATGGTGCCGGTGTCACTGCCGCCGTTCGACAACAGCTCCATGGACGGGTACGCGGTACGGGTCGCGGACGTGGCGGGCGCCAGCGAGGAGTTCCCGGCCGTCCTGGAGGTCGTCGGGGATGTCGCGGCGGGCGCGGCGGAGCTCACCCCGGTCGGCCCCGGCCAGGCCGCCCGGATCATGACCGGTGCCCCGCTGCCGCCCGGCGCCGAGACCGTCGTCCCCGTGGAGTGGACCGACGGCGGACTCGGCGAGGGACCGGTCGCGGGGATGGTGGCGCGCAGCCTCGCGCCCCAGGGGGCCGAGGGGCACGTGCGCGTGCACCGGCCGGCCGAGGCACGCGCGCACGTGCGCGCGAAGGGCAGCGACGTGCGGGCAGGCGAGCGCGCACTGGAGGCCGGCACCGTTCTCGGCCCGCCGCAGATCGCGCTGCTGTCCGCGATCGGCCGCGGCTCGGTACGCGTGCGCCCGCGCCCGCGTGTGGTCGTCCTGTCCACCGGCAGCGAGCTCGTCCAGCCCGGCGAGACGCTGGGCAGCGGCCAGATCTACGACTCCAACAGCTTCGCCCTCACCGCCGCCGCCCGGGACGCGGGAGCCATCGCCTACCGGGTGGGCGCGGTCGTCGACGACGCCGACACTCTGCGCTCCACCGTCGAGGACCAGCTCGTCCGAGCCGACCTGATGGTCACCACGGGTGGTGTGAGCGTGGGGGCGTACGACGTCGTCAAGGAGGCGCTGGCCCACGTCGGCGACGCGGACGAGGCGGGCGGCGGCATCGACTTCCGCAAGCTCGCCATGCAGCCCGGTAAGCCGCAGGGCTTCGGGTCCATTGGCCCCGACCACACGCCCCTGCTGGCACTGCCCGGCAACCCCGTGTCGTCGTACGTCTCCTTCGAGCTGTTCGTCCGCCCCGCCATCCGCACCCTGATGGGCCTCCCGGACGTGCACCGGCCCCGTACCAAGGCGACCCTCAAGGCGGACCGGGCGCTCGGCTCGCCCAAGGGGCGCAGGCAGTTCCTGCGCGGGGCGTACGCCGACGGCGAGGTGACCGCGGTGGGCGGCGCCGGTTCGCATCTGGTCGCCGCCCTGGCGCACGCCGACGCGCTGATCGTCGTACCCGAGGACGTGGAGTCCGTCGAGCCCGGCAGCGAGGTCGAGGTCGTCCTGCTCGGCTGACCCGCGCGCGTACTCGTTCGCCGGGCGGTCCTGCCCGGTGGTGCGCGCCGGCTTGGCGGTACCGTGTCGCGCACAGCAGGCTCGAGCGCCGCACCGCGACGGGCCCGGACCGGGAGCGCCACACAGCATGACTGAGCCTTCCCGGGGGGACACCCCCGGACGCCCTGTGCCAGACCGCCTCACGCACATCGACGACGCGGGCGCCGCCCGCATGGTCGACGTGTCCGGCAAGGACGTGACCGCGCGCACCGCACGCGCGAGCGGACGCGTCCTCGTCTCACCCCGCGTGATCGAGTTGCTGCGCGGTGAGGGCGTCCCCAAGGGCGACGCCCTCGCCACCGCACGCATCGCGGGCATCATGGGCGCCAAACGCACCCCGGACCTGATCCCGCTGTGCCACCCCTTGGCGGTCTCCGGTGTGAAACTGGATCTGTCGGTAGCGGAGGACGCCGTGGAGATCCAGGCCACCGTGAGGACGACGGACCGCACGGGCGTCGAGATGGAGGCCCTCACCGCGGTCTCCGTCGCCGCACTCACCGTGATCGACATGGTCAAGGCGGTCGACAAGGGAGCGGTCATCACGGACGTACGCGTGGAGGAGAAGACGGGCGGCAAGTCGGGCGACTGGAGCCGGGCGTGAGCGCCGGGCCGTCCGCCGGTGGTGCGCCGCGCGCGCCGTACCGTGCGCTGGTGGTGACCGCCTCCAACCGCGCCGCCGCCGGCGTCTACGAGGACAAGGGTGGGCCGCTGATCGCGGCGGGACTGGCGGGCTTCGGATTCACCGTGGACGGGCCGCGGGTGGTGCCCGACGGGGATCCCGTGGCAGCCGCCCTGCGCGCGGCCGTCGACGCCGGGTACGACGTCGTCGTCACCACCGGAGGCACCGGCATCTCGCCCACCGACCGCACACCGGAGGCGACCCGTGCGGTGATCGACCACGAGGTGCCGGGCATCGCGGAGGCCGTCCGCGCGTTCGGACGGGAGAAGGTGCCCACCGCCGCGCTCTCCCGGGGTCTGGCCGGGGTGGCGGGCCGGACACTGATCGTCAACCTTCCGGGGTCCACCGGCGGGGTACGGGACGGCCTGGCCGTCCTGGAACCGCTGCTGGCGCACGCCGTCGACCAGATCCGAGGCGGCGACCACCCCAGACCCAGCACCGGGGGTGCGAGCTGAACAGCCCATCCTGGCCCGTCGTGCTGGTGGACGGTGATGTCGTCCTCCGGCCCATAAGGGTGCGCGATCAGCGGGCCTGGCGCGAGGTCAACCGGCGCAACCGCGACTGGCTGCGCCCCTGGGAAGCGACCATCCCGCCGCCCACGCCCACTGGCCCCATCGCGCACCGGCCGACCTACCGGCAGATGGTCCGGCACCTGCGCTCCGAGGCGAACGCGGGCCGCATGCTGCCCTTCGTCATCGAGTACCAGGGGCGCCTGGTCGGGCAGTTGACGGTCGCCGGGATCACCTGGGGGTCGATGTGCTCGGGACATGTCGGCTACTGGGTGGACCGGTCGGTGGCCGGCCGCGGGGTGATGCCGACGGCCGTCGCGCTCGTGGTGGACCACTGTTTCCGCACGGTCGGTCTGCACCGCATCGAGGTCTGTATTCGCCCCGAGAACCGGCCCAGCCGCCGGGTCGTGGAGAAACTCGGATTCCGTGAGGAGGGGCTGCGGCCGCGTTATCTCCACATCGACGGGGCCTGGCGCGACCACCTCGTCTTCGCCCTTACGGCGGAAGAGGTGCCCGAGGGGTTGCTCGGCCGCTGGCGGCGGGAACGCTCCCGGAGCGAGTCGCCGAAGGCGCCGGGTACGACAGGTACCCCGAACGTGCCCTGGAATCCGCAGAACACTCCAGGGAATCCCGCCTAGGCGAAAAAATGGAATACGTGTTCGAAATTGATCGACTCGTGACCGTCTCGGGGCATTGAATTCGCGGCTCCGACGGCTTGCTGATCGCATCGGTCACAAAAAAAGCTCGAAATATCAGCCAGATCGTGCGACACACCGGCGCAATTGGCAGATGGCCCCATGCAAACCCCTCTACCGTGTGAGGCGTGAGCAGCAGCGGCCTCATCTACGCAGTCATTGTCGGGGCCTGGGCCGCCTACTTGGTGCCTATGTGGCTCCGTAGGCAGGACGAGCTGAACGAGGCCCGTCCGACGGAACGCTTCAGCACCGCCATCCGGCTGCTGTCCGGACGGGCGGGGATGGAGCGCCGATACGCCAGGGACCTGCGGGCGCGCTCCGCCTCTGAGGGGGAGCAGGACGCCGGGGATCCGGACGTCGTCACCGACTCGGTGGACGTCCGGGCTTTCGCCATGCCTCCGACCCGTCGTCAGGTCCGGGCCGAGGCGGAGCCGGAGGTACCCGGGCGCCGGGAACCGGAGCGCGACCAGGCGGTCGCGTCGGCGGCCAAGTCCCCGTCCACACCGGCCCGTCAGTCAGGCGCCACGCCCGCCCCGCCATCCAACCCCGCGCGCAAGCGAGTTCCGGCCGCGCGGCGCGCGTCCTCGGCACAGACGGCCGAAGCGCGCGCCCGGCGTACGAAGGCACTCGCGCGCCGTCGGCGCACCACAGTGTTGCTCTTCGTCGCGTTCACGCTGGGCGCGATCGTCGCCGCCGTCGGGGGGCTCGCGTTCCTGTGGGCGCCGGGCGTACCCGCCGTCATGCTCAGCGCCTACATCGCCTACCTCCGCGCGCAGGAGCGCCGGCGCTTCGCCTACCAGATGGACCGGCGTCAGGCCGAGGTCGCCGCGCAGCGGTTGCGGGAACGCCAGCCGCGGCGGCGCGCGCCTCTCGATCCGGGCGCGGTCGCCGACGAACCGGACGAGGGACCAGCGGCCGAGACCGATCCCGGCCTGTCCGCGCTCGCCGCTGACCGGCGCGCCCTCGTCGAACAGACCGACCACGCCGAGTGGGTCGACCAGCAGCGCGAGCGGCAGCGGCGGCCCGGACACGGGGACAGCTGGGACCCGGTGCCGGTGCCATTGCCGACGTACGTGACCGCGCCGGTCGCGCCCCGCGCCACCTCCGACGTGGACCTGGGGGCGCCCGACGCCTGGAGTTCGGCGCGGTCCAGCTCCGTCGCGCCGGAGCAGGAGGCCAGGCCGGTTGCGCCGGAGACGGAGGCGCAGGAGCCGGAGGCTGCCGCCGACGACAAGTCGGCCGACGGCCGGACCGACGCGCGCCGCGCGGCCTCCGCGCGCCGGGCGCGCGAGCGCGGCCGCACGCCCCTGTTCGACCAGTACGAGGACGGCGACCGCCCGCGCGCGGCCAACGAGTGACACCAAGCGAGCGCGGGGCGCCTCCCGGCACCCCGGTCCTGACCAGTCAGGGAACGGATTTCCAAGCACCCCGACGGGGATGCTAGAGTTTCACTCGTTGCAAGGGCCTGTGGCGCAGTCCGGTAGCGCACCTCGTTCGCATCGAGGGGGCCAGGGGTTCAAATCCCCTCAGGTCCACTGCACGGCTGTTCCTGAGTTCGCTCGGGAGCGGTTGACGAGATCCCGCCGATCATGATGATCGGTCGGGGTCTTTGTCGTTTCCGGGAAATGGCAGGCCACCAGCCGTCCCAGCAGGTCCTCGTCCAGCACCGGAACACCGCTGGCGGTGTGAACTGCGGCGAGTTCTGTTTCCAGCTCACGCTGGCGCTGCTGGAGACGGTCGGCGTTGCGGATGTAGAAGTCCACGGCCGTACGCACGCCTGAGGCCGCTGCGGTCTCATCCGTGCCAGCGAAGCCCGTTCGTCCTCCCCAACCCGACGACGCCACAGGCGCAACGCCAGACATCGCAGGCCACGCCAGATGTCCCAGACACCCAAACGCCGAACCACGTCTGGCAGTTGGGAAAGCCAGCGGCATCCCGATCCCGGAGAGCCCCCGCTTACGAGTCCGTGATGCCGTCGTGAAGTGCCGGCCCGGTGGGGTGGACATCCGTACCGGTCGGCGGGTGCGCGGCGTGGGCAGGACGGACCACCGAGGCGAAGGCTGCGGCGAGCTGGTCGAGCAGGGGCGCTGCGCGGGGGTGGGGGCCACGACCTGGTGTGACCGTGTAGATGCCGCGTGCCGGGGGATTGACGAGGCTCACCGTGGTGACATCGGGCCGCAGCGCGGCTGTCAACACCCCGGGTATCAGCGCGATCGCATGGCCGGTTGCGACCAGGGCCAGTTTGCCGGGCAGATCGGCCGCGGTGAGATCCATGCGGGCGCTGACTCCGGCGCGGGCGGCGTGCTGGTGCAGGAGTGCGGCAGAGCCGTCGTTGTCCTCGACCCAGGTCTGGTCGGCCAGCGCCTGCATGGGCACCGGGCCGCGCCCGGACTGCGGATGGTCCACGGGCAGCGCGACGACCATCTCGTCCAACCCGAGGAACCGGCGTTCGACCCGCGGGTCATGGGGCAGCCCAGGCGGTGCGTCGGTGACGACGGCGACGTCGAGTTCGCCGGCGATCACACGGTGGTGCAGTTGCGTGCTCAGGCCGGGGAACAGGCTCCACCGGATGGATCCGGCCTCCTTCAGCAGGGCCCGGACGGCCTCGGGGACAATCCCTGCGGCAAGAGAGGGTGTCGCACCGACGGCCAGCGGCCGGTTGAACCCCCCGTCGCCAGCCTCCCGTGCCGCCCGAACGGCTCGGTCGGCCTCGTGGAGCGTGGCCAGAGCATGGTGCCGGAACACCTCACCGGCAGGCGTCGGACGCACCCCGCGCGCATGGCGCTCCATCAGCGGCACACCGAGCTGCCGCTCCAGCCCGGCGATCTGCCGGGAAACGGCCGACTGCGTGTGATGGAGCTCCGCGGCCGCCGCTGACAGCGACCCGAGCCGGCACACGGTCACGAAGGTCCGCCACACCGTCAGTTCCATGGCGCCAGTATGCCGAGCAGGTATGCGAGTTCCGCAGGGTTGGCCTGCGAAATCTGCGCTTGTCGCAGCCTTCGTGGTGCACCAGCCTGCCGTGCATGACCACACCGCACACGATCAAGGACCTGGCTCTGCTGGCCGCCTCGTCCAACACCCCCCTGCGCAGCGCAGCCGGCCTGGTCGACACCCGTGCTGGCTCTGAAGCCGACATCGCCGTCGCCGCCACGGTCCCTGCTGGGGAGGACGCCGTACTCGAACCGCTCCGCGCCTACATCCGCGGACACGCCACCGGCGACCCCACCCACTTCCGCGACGCATTCCTTCCCACCGCCCACATCGAGGGACTCCGGGACGGCGCATTCGTCTCGTGGAGCCTGGACGAGTACTGCACTGTCTTCCCTGGCCGGCCGGCCAGGGACGAACCGACTCGCTCCCGCCGCATCGACGCCATCGACGTCCACGGCACCGTCGCGACCGCAACCATGACGCTCTCGCACGGCGCAGACACGTTCACCGACATCTTCCTGCTGATCCGTGCCGACGACAGATGGCGCATCGCCAACAAGGCTTATCACCGGCACCCCTGAAGGGTGCGGGAAGCGGCCTGTCCTCCATGGCCCCGCCGCCCGCCACGATCCTTGCCGTCCTGTTCCGCCCCCGCCCGGCTGTCCCGCCTCAGCGGCGGTCTGTGGCCCGCCGCCTCAGCGGCGGTCTGTGGCCCGCCGCCTCAGCGGCGGTCTGTGGCCCGCCGCCTCAGCGGCGGTCTGTGGCCCGCGGGTGCCCCGTACCTGCGAAGGTGATCCAGTACGCCTCCCGGACTGTGTCGAGGAGGTACCAGATGCGGCCGCCGCCGGTCACCTCGATCTGCCATTGCTCGCAGGTCTGTCCGCGGTGGGTTCCGTGCGCCAGACCGCCCTTGAGGCGGTGGTGCCGGGGTGTCTCAGTGGACGGTCGGGGGGCGGTGCGCATGGTGATCCAGGCGCGGTAGGTGTTCTCGCGGGCCTGCTGGGCGAGGCTCTCCCAGCCCTTGGCCGAGGCCGCGTCGGCGAAGCGGACTTTCCAGTGGCCGTCGGGTGCCGGTGGTGCGGCGCGGTCGCCGCGGCCCGCGGTCATGCGGTGCCCCGCGGGTCCGGTACCGGGCCGTAGTCTTCGCCGTGATCCCTGGTCAGTGCGGCCAGCAGTTCGGGGTCGGAGTGGACCTCGGCGGTGTGCTGCCAGGCGATGAGCAGTTGGGCGACGGACGCGCTGTTGCCGATGGAGTCGGCGGCTCGCATGGTGTCGACCAGTTCGACGGCGAAGGCGTGGAGATCGGGCTCGGGCAGGAAACGGACCCATGGGAAGGCGTCCGGCAGTATGTCGAGGAGCAGTTCCATGCTGCCGAGCTCCCGGCGGGCCATCGCGGCCAGCATTCGGGTGGCCGCCGACACCACCGTCTGGTCCTGCTCGGCCCGCGCCGCGGTGGTGAGGACCAGGTCCTCGCCGTCTCTGCGGTGCAGGAGCAGTCTCGGTGATTCCTGGAGCCGGGCAAGCGTCTGCTTGTTCTTGTTCACCAGCTCGGAGAAGTTCACGGCGGCGCTCTCGGTGCTCATAACTTTGAAACTACTTCGAAACTCGCCCCGGCGTCATCACCCGGAAGAGGGGCACAGAGCAGCGGACCGGTCACGCGCATCTCACGAGCGGCCGAACGGCGGCGACCGGTTCCGTTTCCCAGGCGGCTGGGGAACGATCTTCGTCAGCACGGGGAACGATCTTCAGGGCCTCTTGTCGCCGCACGTCATCAGCGCGCGTGAACGCCCCACTGCACGATGAGATCCCCGCGATGTTCCGATCGCCGGGATCTTTGTCGTTTCCGGGGTTCTCCCGACCCGGTGGGCGCCGGCAGGCGAGGTGGTCCAGGGTGAGAGCGGGGTGGCCACCTGGTCGGTCGGGTGCAGCAGGTGGGACCGACCCGGCGGCGCCGCGGTCCCCCCGATGCCCGGCGCCGGGGGCAAGGTGGCGGCCGGATGTGAAGTCGATTACAGGTCTGCTCGCAGGGGCTTCGCGTAACAGCGGCTCGACTCGTAGTGGCGGTAGTAGCCGAACTTCACGCACGGCTCGTAACCGCTGGAGGTGTACAGGGCGATGGCCTCCGGCTGCTTGGTGCCCGTCTCCAGCACCATGCGGAGGCGGCCGGCCGCGCGGGCGTCGTCCTCCAGGGCGGCGAGCATGCGGCGGGCCAGGCCCCGGCCGCGCATCTCCTCGACGACGTACATGCGCTTGAGTTCGGCGTCGCCGTCCTCGTTGCCCTCGCCGTTCTCGTCCTGGCTGCGCCAGCCGCCGGTGGCCACGGGGCGGTCGGACTCGTCGTACGCGATCAGGTAGACGCCGTTCGGCGGCGCGAAGTCTGCCGCGTCGAGGACCGTGGCGTCGCCCCCCTCGCCGTAACGCACGTGGTACTCGGCCTGGACCTCGTCGTTGAGCTTTACGGCGTCGGGATGGTCGAAGGCGACCGGGCGTATATTCATGTGAGGCATCGTATATTCGTGCAGGCGGTAAACGCGGTGGGCATCGGGACTGCGTCCAGTGTGCCGGTATCGTGCCCTGGTGCTGACTGTGACCTCGGTGAATGTGAACGGGCTGCGGGCCGCCGCGAAGAAGGGCTTCGTGGAGTGGCTCGCGGAGACCTCCGCGGACGTGCTCTGCCTGCAGGAGGTGCGCGCGGAGCCGCAGCAGCTCCCGGAGGGGGTGCGCGCGCCCGGCGGTTGGCATGTCGTGCACGCCCCCGCGTCCGCCAAGGGGCGCGCGGGTGTGTCCTTGTACACCCGGCGCGAGCCGGACAGCGTGCGCATCGGCTTCGGGTCGGACGAGTTCGACGCGAGCGGGCGCTATGTCGAGGCCGACCTTCCCGGTGTCACCGTCGCCTCCCTCTATCTCCCCTCCGGGGAGGTCCGCACCGAGCGGCAGGACGAGAAGTACCGGTTCATGGACGAGTTCCTCGCCCACCTGAAGGAACTGCGCGAGCGGGCCGCCGCCGACGGGCGTGAGGTCGTCGTCTGCGGTGACTGGAACATCGCCCACCAGCAGGCCGACCTGAAGAACTGGCGCGCAAACACCAAGAACTCCGGCTTCCTGCCGGAGGAACGGGACTGGCTCGGCAGTGTCCTGGACCCGGCCGACGGCGGCTATGTCGACGTCGTCCGCGCGCTGCATCCGGACGTCGAGGGGCCGTACACCTGGTGGTCGTACCGGGGGCGGGCCTTCGACAACGACGCGGGTTGGAGGATCGATCTCGCGGTGGCGACCCCTGGGCTGGCGGCCCGCGCCGTCAAGGCAGTCGTGGAGCGGGCGGCCGCCCATGAGGAACGGTGGTCGGATCACGCTCCTGTGACGGTGGTCTTCGAGATGTGACGCGGACACCGCTTCCGCATGGCGGCTCGCGGGATACGGGCGTATCTGTCGACATGGCCTTGTGGAAGTGATCGATAGTGTACTCCTCGAGCCGGCCTCCTCGGCATCATCGGCGAGGTCCATGCACCGTCGGATCGTCGCACCGTCCGCCTGTGCCGTCATGACGAGAGGCGGCTCCGCTTCCGGTATGCCGAAGACGAGCGTCCGACCGGTGATCCAAACGAAAAGGCCTAGCCCCGTTTGCTCATCCGGCGGTCCAGGGCCAGTGACACCTCCGCCTCCACCACGCTCCGGGCCAGTGGGCGCAGGCGTTCCATGTCCTCCTGGGGGCCGTGGCGCAGGACGAGTTCGGCGAAGAGTTCGGCGAGGGCGTCGGCGTGCTCGCGGACGCTGCGGCCCGCCGCCAGAACCTCCGCGAGCGGGAAGCCTTCGCGGACCAGGGCCTCCGAGGCGTCGAGCAGGCGGCGGCTGATGTGGACGATGTCGTCGCCGTCGGTGCCGAGGTAGCCGAGGTCCATGGCGGCGGCGAGGTTCTCCGGGGTGACCTCGCCCTCGAAGCGGGCGGCGAGTTCCTCGGGGGTCAGGCGGACCGGCTCCTCCTCGGTGGGGGTGTCGATACCGAGGAGTTCGGCGACGTCCTTGCCGTGGTCGAGGGCCTCCGCCAGCTCGGCGATGCCGTTCAGGGTGTGGCCGCGTTCCAGGAGCGCCGAGATCGTGCGCAGCCGGGCCAGGTGGTGGTCGTCGTACCAGGCGATACGGCCCTCGCGGCGAGGTGGCCGGATCAGCTTGCGCTCGCGGTAGAAGCGCAGGGTGCGCACGGTGATGCCGGCCAGTGCGGCCAGTTCCTCCATGCGGTACTCGCGCCCGCCGCCCTGGGCGGAGGCCGTGGAGGTTGTTCGTCCGCCGTCGTCCGTCACGTGCGCAGCCTATGTTGTACCGCCGGTAACTTTCCTCCGTCCGGGGCCTACCCAGCAGTACGGAGCTGCTTTACAGTCCCATCGTGCCAGTGTTCACTGGCGTAATCACGGGCGAGGTGTGGAGGCTCCGGGATGGCCCAGCACGAGCATGTACGGGTGGCGGTGATCGGGTCCGGGTTCGGCGGGCTGGGCGCGGCCGTGCGGTTGCGCAGGGAGGGGATCACCGACTTCGTGGTCCTGGAGCGGGCCGGCAGCGTCGGCGGTACCTGGCGGGACAACAGCTACCCGGGGTGCGCCTGCGACGTGCCCTCCCACCTGTACTCCTTCTCCTTCGCGCCCAATCCCGACTGGCCGCGCACCTTCTCCGGGCAGGAGCACATCCGCGCCTATCTGGAGCACGTCGCCGACGTGTTCGGGCTCCGGCCCCACCTCCGCTTCGACGCCGAGGTGAAGAGGATGACCTGGGACGCGGAGGCGCTGCGCTGGGAGATCGAGACCGCCGCCGGCGCCTTCTCCGCCGACGTCGTCGTCTCCGCCACCGGGCCGCTGTCCGACCCGAAGATCCCCGATATCCCGGGGCTGGACTCCTTCCCCGGCAAGGTCTTCCACTCGGCCCGCTGGGACCACGACTACGACCTGCGCGGCAAGCGGGTCGCCATGGTCGGCACCGGCGCCTCCGCGATCCAGATCGTGCCCGCCGTCCAGCCCGAGGTCGCCCACCTCACCCTCTTCCAGCGCACCCCGCCGTGGGTGATGCCCCGCGTCGACCGGGCCATCAGCGCCGCCGAGCGCCGGCTGCACCGGGCGCTGCCCTTCACCACCCAGGCCCGGCGCGGCCTCCTGTGGGGCATCCGGGAACTGCAGGTCCAGGCGTTCACCAAGCGGCCCGACGAACTCGGCCTGGTGGAGAGCCTCGCCAAGCGCAACATGGCCCGCGCGATCAAGGACCCCGCGCTGCGCGCCAGGCTCACCCCGGACTACCGCATCGGCTGCAAGCGGATCCTGCTGTCCAGCACCTACTATCCGGCGCTGGCGCGGCCCAACGTGGACGTGGTGGCGAGCGGGCTCAGCGAGATCCGCGGATCGACGGTGGTCGCCGCCGACGGCAGCAGCGCCGAGGTCGACGCGATCATCTTCGGCACCGGCTTCCACGTCACCGACATGCCCATCGCCGAGCGAGTCGTCGGCGCCGACGGGCGGACCCTCGCGGAGGCATGGAAGGGCGGCATGGAGGCGCTGCGCGGTGCCGCTGCCGCCGGGTTCCCCAACTGGATGACGATCATCGGGCCCAACACCGGCCTCGGGAACTCCTCCATGATCCTCATGATCGAGTCCCAGCTGAACTACATGGCCGACTATCTGCGCCAGCTCCGTGTCCTCGGGGGGCGTGCGGCTCTCGACGCGCGCCCCGCCGCCGTGGCCGCCTGGAACCACAAGGTCCAGGAACGCATGCGGCGCACGGTGTGGAACACCGGCGGCTGCACCAGCTGGTACCTGGACGCGAGCGGCCGCAACACCACCATCTGGCCCGGCACCACGACGGAGTTCCGGCGCGCGACCCAGCGGGTGGATCTCGCGGAGTACGAGGTGGTCCGCGCGCCGCTGACCAGCGGTGCGGACGGCGCGCACGGCGCCAAGTCCGGTGCGGAGGTGGGCGCGTGAGCCGGCCCACCCACGTGACCACCGGGCCGTACGCCCCGCCCGCGCCCGCGCGCGAACTCACCGCCGTCTCCGCCGACGGCGCGCACCTGCACGTCGAAATGCACGGCCCCGAGAACGCGCCCCCCGTCGTCCTCGCCCATGGCTGGACCTGCTCGACCGCCTTCTGGGCGGCGCAGATACGGGACCTGGCCGCCGACCACCGGGTCATCGCGTACGACCAGAGAGGGCACGGGCGCAGTCCCGCGAGCCCCGCGTGCACCACCCAGGCGCTGGCGGACGACCTCGAAGCGGTCCTCGCGCACACGCTCGCACGCGGGGAGCGGGCCGTGATCGTCGGGCACTCCATGGGCGGCATGAGCGTCATGGCGGCCTCCGCGCGTCCGCGCTTCCGCGAGCACGCCGCCGCGGTTCTGTTGTGCAGCACCGGCAGTTCGAGGCTGGTCGCGGAGGCGCGCGTCATACCGTTGCGCGCCGGGGCGGTGCGCGCATGGCTCACGGCGCACGTCCTGGCCTCGCGCGCCCCGCTCGGGCCGGTCACGCCCGTCGCCCGGAGCATCCTCAAGTACGCCACCATGGGCGCCGGTTCCGCCCCGCACATGGTGGAAGCGTGCGCGCGGATCGTGCACGCCTGCCCGCGCGCCGTGCGCCATGCCTGGGCGCTCGTCCTCGCGCGTCTCGACCTTGACGTCGGCGTACGGGAGCTGCGCGCGCCCACGGCGGTCATCAGCGGCGCGTCCGACCGGCTCACGCCCCCTCTGCACGCCCGCGCGCTGGCCGCAGCGCTGCCGCACTCCCTCGGTCTCACCGAGCTGCCCGGCATAGGTCACATGACTCCGGTCGAGGCGCCGGAACTGGTCAACGAAAAGATCCGGGAACTGGTCACCGCGTATGCGACGGACACCCCCGGCCGAGCCGGCGCCGAGGCGTCCGAGCGGATCAAGGAGGGCTCATGAGCAGGGTCGGTCTCGAAGGACAGGTCGCCGTCGTCACCGGAGCGGCGCGCGGGGTCGGTGAGTTGCTCGCCCGCAAGCTTTCCGCGCGCGGGGCGAAGGTCGCGCTGGTCGGGCTGGAGGAGGAGGCGCTCAAGGAGGTCTCCGGGAGGCTGCACACCGACAGTGCGTACTGGTACGCCGACGTCACCGATCACGAGGCGATGAGCCGGGTGGCGCGGGAGGTCAAGGAACGGTTCGGGAAGGCCGACATCGTGGTGGCCAACGCCGGGGTGGCGAACGGCGGTCCGTTCGCCGAGTCGGATCCCGAGGCCTGGCGGCGGGTGATCGAGGTCAACCTGATCGGCTCGGCGGTGACGGCACGCGCGTTCCTGCCGGTGCTCACGGAGAGCCGGGGCTATCTGCTGCAGGTGGCGTCGCTGGCCGCGATCACGCCGGCGCCCATGATGACGGCGTACTGCGCGTCCAAGGCGGGCGTGGAGGCGTACGCGCACAGTCTGCGCGCCGAGGTCGGCCACCAGGGGGTGCGCGTCGGGGTCGCGTATCTGTCCTGGACGGACACCGACATGGTGCGCGGCGCCGACCAGGACGAGGTGATGCGGGAGCTGCGGCAGCGGCTGCCGTGGCCGTCGAACAAGACGTATCCGCTGGGCCCCGCGGTGGACCGCATCGTGGCCGGGATCGAGCGGCGCTCGGCACATGTGTACGGGCAGTGGTGGCTCCGGGGGATGCAGGGCGTCCGCGGGTACCTGCCGGCGCTGATCGGGACGGTCGGGCAGCGCGAGATGAAGCGGTTCGCGCCCCGCTTGCAGGGCATCCGCACCGGGCTCGTCGGCGCAGGTGGGGCGGCTGATGAGGAGGCGCGCGCTACGCACCGTCATTGATCGAAATGCGGACTGTAGCGCCCCGTGTGAGTCTGGTCGAGGCCCCACCGATGGGCCAATCCCCCTCACCCACCACGGGAGTGAACCCACATGGGTATGAAGGACAAGGCCGGCAAGACGCAGGGTCAGGCCAAGCAGAAGATGCGCGAAGGCCAGGAACAGGCCAAGCAGCACGGTCATCAGCAGACGCAGGAGCCCGGCCGGCAGACGACGCAGGAGCGTGGCCGCCAGACCACGCAGCAGCGTGGCCAGCAGGCGACGCAGGAGCGTGGCCAGCAGATGCGTGAGCGCGGTCGCCAGAACATGGACGACACCGAGCAGGAGATGCAGGACCGGTTCAACCAGGACTACGACGCCTAGTCGTTGTACTGGCTCGGCCGAAGTGTGTGGGGCGCCCTTCGTCTCGGAGGGCGCCCTGCGTTTGCGGACGCCCTGCCTTTGCGGGCGCCTTAGGGAGCCGTCGGCCGCGGGGGCAGCTTCGGGCGGGATCTGTCCGGGGTCTCGCTGTAGTCCGGGGGGAGTGCCGCCGGGTGGTCGGTCAGCAGGTCCAGGGCCAGTTGGATCGCGTAGTCCATCTCGACGTGACGGCCCTCCGCCCAGTCCAGCGGGGTGCGCAGGACCTCCACGTCGGGGGCGACGCCGTGGTTCTCGACGGACCAGCCGTAGTCCTCGAACCAGGCCGCGTTCATCGGCACCGTGATCACCGTGCCGTCGCCCAGCCGGTGCCGCCCGGTCATGCCGACGACCCCGCCCCAGGTGCGCTGCCCGACGACCGGGCCGAGCCGCAGCAGCTTGATCGCCGCCGTGATCATGTCACCGTCGGAGGAGGTCGCCTCGTCGGTGAGTGCGACGATCGGGCCGCGCGGCGCGTTGGAGGCGTACGACACCGGCTGGGCGTCCCTCGTCAGGTCCCAGCCGAGGATGGTCCGGGTGAGTTTCTCGACGACGAGTTCGCTGATGTGGCCGCCCGCGTTGCCGCGCACGTCGACGATGAGCGCGGGCCGCGAGACCTCCATGCGCAGATCGCGGTTGAACTGGGCCCAGCCCGAGCCGCCCATGTCCGGGATGTGCAGATAGCCGCACCTGCCACCGCTCGACTCCCGTACCACCGCACGGCGTTTGGCCACCCAGTCCTGGTAACGCAGCGGCCGCTCGTTGATCAGCGGGAGGACGGCGACCCGGCGCGGTGGCCCCGGCTCGCCGTCGCCCGGCACGAAGGTCAGCTCCACCGTCGTACCGCCCGCTCCCGCGAGCAGCGGATACGGGCCGGTCACCGGATCCACCGGCCTGCCGTCCACGTGCGTGAGCACCGCCCCCTCCCGGATCCCCGTGCCCGCCAGCGGTGACCGCGCCTTGGAGTCGGAGGAGTCGCCGGGCAGGATCCGCTTGACCGTCCAGCCGCCGTCCCGGCGTACGAAGTCGGTGCCGAGCAGGCCCTGGAAACGCTGGTAGTGCGGTGGGCCCTCGTTGCGGCGGGCGGGGGAGACATAGGCGTGCGAGGTGCCCAGTTCACCGAGGACCTCGCGCAGGAGGTCGGCGAACTCGTCGGGGGAGGCGACCCGTTCGACCAGCGGACGGTACTGGTCGAGGACCCCGTCCCAGTCGATGCCGCACATCTCGGGGTCCCAGAAGTAGTCGCGGATGAGGCGGCCGGCCTCGGCGTACGCCTGCCGCCACTCGGCGGGCGGATCGACCTGGTGCAGGATGCGGCGCAGATCGATCCAGACGGTCGAGTCGGCGTCGCCGGACTCGGTCGACGGCACGGCCCGCAACTCGCCCTCGTCGACCACGACCAGTCGGCTGCCGTCGCCGCTGACCGTGAACCAGTCCAGGTGGTCCACGAGTTCGGACTTCTTCGCCTTGCTGATGTTGAAGTACTCCAGGGTCGGCCGGCCGCTGGTGTCCGCGGGGTTGACGAAGGTCTCGCCCAGCGCACCCGAGATCGGCCAGCGCAGCCAGACCAGACCGCCGCCCGCGACCGGGTACAGCGCCGAGTACTTGGAGGCGGTGACCGGGAAGGGGGTCACCCGGCTCTCCAGTCCCTCCACCTCGACCGTGACCGTGCCGCCCTCGCCGGGCTCCTCGTCCTCGACGAGGTCCAGACCGCCCGCCGCGGGTCGCCCGTCGGGGCTGAGGGCGAAGGGGGAGGGGGTCGCCGACGAGAGCGGGACCAGGTACGGGCGGCAGCCGAGCGGGAAGGACAGGTCGCCGGTGTGCACGTCGTACACCGGGTCGAAACCGCGCCAGGACAGGAACGCGAGATAGCGGCCGTCGCGGGTGAAGACGGGGTTCTCGTCCTCGAAGCGGCCGTTGGTGACGTCGATGACGAGCCGGTCGCTGATGCGGGCCAGCTTGATCTGCCGCAGGGAACGGCCGATCCCTGGATGCGACCAGGTCAACCATGACCCGTCCGGTGAGAAGGCCAGATCACGGACCGGACCATTGATCGACTGGATCAACTCGGTGACCACGCCGTCGGGGACTTCACCGTCAACGGAATCAACGCCGGCAGGGGCAGCGGCATCAACATCGTCAATACCGTCAACGGAATCAACAGGCCCAGCGGAATCAACCAAGCCGGCTGGATCGGTGGAATCGGCATCAGCAGCATGGACGGCATCAGCGGCATTGACGGCATCAGCGGCATTGACGGCATCAGCAGCATGGACGGTATCGGCGGCGTCGACCGGTTCAACAGATGTCTCGACGCCCTCAACGTCCTCGGTCACGTCGATGAGCAGCAGTCGCCCGTCGTGCGCCGCCACCGCCAGCCGCTCGCCCAGCGGGTCGGACACCAGTTCAAGGACCCGGCCCAGCATGCCGGAAGCCAGTCGGCGCGGTGGGCGGTCGCCGCTCGCCCGGGGCAGGTGGGCGATCTCGATCGCGTCCTCGCCGCCCGCGTCCGTGACGTACGCGATCTGCCCGGTCGAGCCGAGCATCTCCGGGAGCCGCACCCGTACCCCCGGCGTGTCGGCGATGGTGCGCGCCGGGCCGTCGCGGTGGGTGAGCCAGTACAGGCTGCCGCGTACGACGACGGCGCTGGCCCGTCCCGTCTCGTCGACGGAGACGCCGTCGACGTGCTGGGCGGCCGGCACCTGGTAGGGGCGGCGCCCGGCGCGCGGCCCGGACAGCCGCACGTCCACTCTGCGCGGCGCCGAGTCCGGGCCGAGGTCGTCGACGAGCCACAGGTCGCCCGCGCACTGGTACACCACCCGGGTGCCGTCGCTGGCGGCGTACCGGGCGTAGAAGGCGTCGTGGTCGGTGTGGCGGCGCAGGTCGGAGCCGTCGTAGGCGCACGAGTAGAGGTTGCCGACGCCCTCGTGGTCGGAGAGGAAGGCGATCCGGCCGGCGACGAACATCGGGGAGTGCAGATGACCGCCGATGCCGGGGAGCAGCCGCTGCCCGTGCAGCCAGAGCCGGCCCATGGCACCGCCCCGGTAGCGTTTCCAGCCGGCCGGTTCGTGCGGTGGGGTGCCGGTGAGCAGCAGGGTCCTGCGCCCGCCCTCGATGTCGGCGACCTGGATGTCGGAGACCGGCCCCCAGGGCAGCTTGCGGCCGGGGTCGCCATCGGGGGACACCTTGTAGGCCCAGGTGAAGTAGGAGAACGGCTGCCCCTGGGAGGCCACCGCGAGAATGTCGCCCTCCGGGGTCCAGCCGCACACCTGGGTGTCGGCGCTGCCCCAGTACGTCAGCTGCCGCCCGGGCCCGCCGTCCACGTCGGCCAGGTGGATCTCGGGCACCAGGCTGCGCCAGCTCGTGTAAGCGACCTGACGGCCGTCCGGCGAGAAGCGCGGATGGCCGACCTTGGTGCGGTCGACGGTGAGCCGCCAGGCGCGGCCCGGGGCGTCCAGCGAGGTCAGCCAGAGGTCGTCCTCGGCCACGAAGCACAACAGGTCACCGTGGAGATGCGGCATGCGCAGATAGCTCACCTCCCCATGCTTTTCCGGGTGCAGGGGCCCAGCAACTCGTGCGGCACGCGCGCGTGGCCGACGAGCGTGAGACAGCACACGTACGAAACGGTTTCGTTTCTCTATCTCCCGGGGTATCTTCAACATGTACGCATTGAGGTGCCGACGGAACAGGGAAGGGTGAGTGGCATGACTGAGGTCGCAACGGCGCGTCGCAGTCGGATCACGCCCGAGCGTGAGGCAGAGCTGTACGAGGCCGTGCTCGACCTGCTCCGTGAGGTCGGCTACGACGCCCTCACCATGGACGCCGTCGCCGCCCGCACCAAGTCCAGCAAGGCCACCCTTTACCGCCAGTGGGGCGGGAAGGCCGAACTGGTGGCCAAGGCGGTCCGGTACCAGAAGCCGGGCAGCGCGTTCGACGAGATCGACACCGGGTCGCTCCGCGGCGACCTGCACGCCCTCACGATGCGCTCGGACGACTGCGAGATGGAGCAGAACTCCGCGCTGATGCGCGCGCTCGCCCTGGCGGTCCATGGCAACCCGGACCTCCTGAAGGCGTTCAAGGAGCATCTGATCGAGCCCGAGATGGCCCAGTTCCGCCAAGTGCTGCAACGGGCGGTCGACCGCGGTGAGATCCGTGCGGACAACCCGGCGATCGACTTCCTGATGCACATGATGATCGGCGGATTCGCCGCCCGCACCATGATCGACGAGCAGCCGCCCACCCAGGCCTTCCTGCTGTCGTACATCGACGCCGTGGTGCTTCCCGCCCTCGGCGCACCCATCTGCTGACCCCTCCCCGCAGCCAGCCCACCTGACGTCTCCGCTCACGTCGTCGGGCCGATCACCCCTGCCACCCACCGGGTTGATCACCCCTGCCCCGAAAACCCCACGACCTGACCGGGAGTACGCCTTCGTGGCCACGTTTCTCTACAAACTGGGCCGGTTCGCCTTTCGGCGACGGCACTACGTCGCCCTCATATGGGTGGCGCTGCTGACCCTCGCCGGCGTCGCCGCCGCCTCCGCGCCCGCGGCCGGCTCCAGCTCGTTCTCGATCCCCGGCACCGAGGCCCAGAGGGCCTTCGACCTGCTGGACCAGCGCTTCCCCGGCTCCAGCTCCGACGGCGCCACCGCGCGCGTGGTTTTCAAGGCGCCGGCCGGCGAGAAGGTGACGGACAAGTTCAACAAGGCCACCGTCAAGAAGACCCTGAAGGAACTGGCCGACGGCTCGGAGGTCACCTCCGTCACCGACCCCTACAAGCAGCACGCCGTCAGCAAGGACGGCACGGTCGCCTACGCCTCGGTGCGCTACGACGTCTCCGGCACGGAGCTCAAGGACTCCTCCCGCGACGCGCTGGAGGCGGCCGGCCACGACGCCCAGAAGGCCGGGCTGGCCGTAGAGGTCGGCGGGGACGCGCTCCAGTCCGGGGCCGACGCGGGAGGCGCCGGTGAGGTCATCGGTCTCGCCATCGCCGCCGTCGTCCTCGTCATCACCCTGGGCTCACTGGTCGCGGCCGGACTGCCGCTGCTGACGGCGATCATCGGCGTCGGCATCGGCGTCTCCACCATCACCGCCCTGGCCAAGGCGCTCGACCTCGGCGACACCACGTCCACCCTGGCGCTGATGATCGGTCTCGCGGTCGGCATCGACTACGCGCTGTTCATCGTCTCCCGCTACCGCGGCGAACTGGCGGAGGGCCGCGACCGCGAGGAGGCGGTCGGCCGCGCCGCCGGTACGGCAGGCTCGGCGGTGGTCTTCGCGGGCCTCACGGTCGTGATCGCGCTCGCGGGCCTCTCGGTCGTCGGCGTACCGATGCTGACGAAGATGGGCCTCGCGGCGGCGGGCACGGTCGTGGTCTCCGTCCTCATCGCGCTGACCATGATCCCGGCGATGCTCGGCTACGCGGGCCGGCGGGTCAGGGCCGCGGGCGAGAAGCGCCGGACGCACGCCCATGCCGGCCGGCAGGACAAGCCCGGCCTGGGCGCCCGCTGGGCGAGCTTCGTGGTCCGCCGCCCGGCGGCCGTGCTGCTGCTCGGCGTGGTCGGACTGGGCGCGATCGCCCTCCCGGCCACCCAGCTCGAACTGGGCCTGCCCGACGACGGCTCGCAGCCCACGTCCACGACCCAGCGCCGGGCCTACGACCTGCTGTCGGAGGGCTTCGGTCCCGGCTTCAACGGGCCCCTCATGATCGTGGTCGACGCCAAGGGCAGTGACGCCCCCAAGGCCGCGGCCACCAAGGTGGCCGACGACATCAAGGGCCTCAAGGACGTCGTGACGGTGACCCCGGCGACGTTCAACAAGGCCGGCGACACCGCGACGATCACGGTGATCCCGGACTCCAAGCCGTCCTCGGTGCAGACCGAGGACCTGGTGCACGCCATCCGCGACCAGGGCGCCGACGTCAAGGCCGACACCGGCGCGCGGGTCCTGGTCACCGGCACCACCGCGATGAACATCGACTTCTCGCAGAAGCTCAACGACGCGCTGATCCCGTACCTGGCGCTGGTGGTCGGCCTCGCCTTCCTCCTCCTGATCGCGGTCTTCCGCTCCATCCTGGTCCCGCTGAAGGCGGCCCTCGGCTTCCTGCTCAGTGTGCTCGCCGCGCTCGGCGCCGTCGTCGCGGTCTTCCAGTGGGGCTGGCTCGGCGGCCTGCTCGGCGTCGAGCAGACCGGCCCGATCATGTCGATGATGCCGATCTTCATGGTGGGCGTGGTCTTCGGCCTCGCCATGGACTACGAGGTGTTCCTCGTGACCCGGATGCGGGAGGCGTATGTCCACGGCGAGACGCCAGGCCAGGCCGTGGTGACCGGCTTCCGGCACAGCGCGCGGGTCGTGGCCGCCGCGGCGGTCATCATGATCTCCGTCTTCAGCGGCTTCATCACCTCCAGCGAGTCCATGATCAAGATGATCGGCTTCGGCCTGGCCATCGCCGTCTTCTTCGACGCGTTCGTCGTCCGCATGGCGATCGTCCCGGCGGTGCTCGCCCTGCTCGGCAAGCGCGCCTGGTGGCTGCCGAAGTGGCTGGACCGGGCGCTGCCCAACGTCGACGTCGAGGGCGAGGGCCTGCGCGCCCTGTCCGGCAAGGACGCCGGCAAGGACGACGAGGACCGGGAGCTCGTACGCGTCTGACGTACGGCTCGTGACAGACCGCCGGTGAGGGTCCGTGGGGACGGGGCGCCCTCACCGGCTTCCTCGTGCCGTGACCGCCCCGGCGCCGCGCCCCGCGTTAACCACTCGCCGTCACTTCCCCGGCTTGGCTAGCGTGCCCCCATGACGACGACAGCCGCCACTGACGCCGACGCCCAGGGCTCCGGTGCCCATCCTCGTTTCGCCGCCGCCCTGGAGGAGCTGCGCCTCGGGGAACTGACCTCGCGGATCCGGCGGTTCCCGGACGCGACCCGTACCGCGGCCGAGGCCGCCGCCGCGGTCGGGTGCGAGCTGAGCGAGATCTGCAAGTCACTGATCTTCGCGGCCGACGGGGTGCCGGTGCTGGTGCTGATGGACGGCGCCTCCCGGGTCGACGTGGAACTGGTCCGCAAGGAACTCGGCGCCGGGAAGGTGACCCGGGCCAAGGCGGACGTCGTACGCGAGACGACCGGGTACGCCATCGGCGGCGTGCCGCCCTTCGGGCACCGGACACACACGCGCGTGCTCGCCGACCGGGCACTGCTGCGGCACGACCTGGTGTGGGCCGCGGCCGGCAACCCCCACGCCGTCTTCCCGATCGCGCCCGCCGCCCTGGTGGAGCACGCCGGCGCCACCGTCGTGGACGTGCGCGAGCCCACCGCGTGACCCCACTGGTCACCGCGGCCGTCCTGCTCGCCGCGGTCACGCACGCCAGTTGGAACGCCATCGCCCACCGGATCACCGACAAACTCGTCGGCTCCTCGCTGATCGCCGGCGGAGGCGTGCTGATCGGGCTGCTGCTGATGCCGTTCAGCACCGCACCGGCGGCCGGCGCATGGCCGTACCTGATCGCCTCCGCGGTCGTCCATGTCGCCTACTTCGCGCTGCTGATGCTCTCCTTCCGGCTCGGGGACTTCGGGCAGGCGTACCCGATCGCGCGCGGCACCGCCCCGCTGCTGGTGACGCTGTTCGCCGCCGTGTTCGCGCACGAGGTGCCCGACGCCCCGGCGGCCGCGGGCATCGCCGTGTCCTGCGCCGGGCTCACCGGGGTCGCCCTGTGCGGCCTGCGCGGCCGCCGCCCCGACTGGACGGCGATCGGGGCCGCCCTCGCCACCGGCCTGACGATCGCCGCGTACACCGTCCTGGACGGCCTCGGGGTCCGGGCCTCGGGATCCTCCGTGGGCTACATCGCCTGGCTGATGGCCCTGCAAGGGCTCGTGATCCCGGCGTACGCCCTGTACCGCAGACGCGGCGAACTGCTCACCGCGGCCCGCCCGTTCGCGGCCCTGGGGCTGTTCGGCGCCCTGCTGTCCGTCTTCGCCTACGGACTGGTCCTGTGGGCACAGACCCGCGCCGAGCTGGCACCGGTCGCCGCGTTGCGCGAGTCGTCGATCATCGTCGGGGCGGCCATCGGAGCGGTCTTCTTCAAGGAGCGTTTCGGGGCGCCCAGGATCGCGGCGGCCGGTCTGGTGGTCGTCGGGATCGGGCTGATGCTGCACGCCGGGTAGTGCGTCAGTTCACCGGACTTGCCGTTGCCTTGACGAACCGTTCCTCGAACGTTCAACCGACCACCTGTGCCCGGGTTGTGTGTTCTCCATAAAGTCCCTGCGGGTTGCGGAAGAAGGGACGCATGGGACTCATGGACACACTTCACGCTGTCCGGGCCCGCGGGATCACCAAGTGCTTCGGTGACGTCGTGGCACTGGACGCCGTGGACCTCGACGTGACGCAAGGTCAGATCCATGGCCTGGTCGGGCCGAACGGCGCCGGTAAGACGACCCTGCTCGGGCTGCTGCTGGGGCTGGCCGTCGCCGACGGCGGCCGGCTGGAGATCCTGGGCACCCCGGTCGAGCGGGCGCTCGCCGCCCCCGACGGCGTCGCCGGCTTCGTGGACGCGCCCGGTCTCTACCCCTCGCTGACCGCCCGGCAGAACCTCGCCGCGCTGGCCGCGCTGCGCGGTCTCGGCACCGGGCCCGCGGGGACCACGAAGACCGCGGGGACCGCGAAGACCGCGGGGACCGCGAAGACCGCGGGAACCACGGGTGTCGACGACGTGCTCGCCGAGGTCGGGCTCACCGATGTCGCCGACGACAAGACCCGCGGTTTCTCCCTCGGCATGCGCCAGCGGCTCGGGCTCGCCGCCGCCCTGCTCACCCGGCCCCGGCTGCTCGTGCTCGACGAGCCAGCCAACGGCCTCGACCCGGCCGGCAAGAGACATGTGCACGGCGTCCTCAGCCGGCTCGCCGCCGACGGCACCGCCGTGGTGCTCTCCAGCCACCGGATGGACGACCTGGAGGCGCTGTGCTCCGAGGTCACCATCCTCGCCACCGGCCGCGTCGTCTTCTCCGGCCCCCTGACCAAGCTGGCCGCCGAGAACCGCGAACTCGACTACCGGCTGCGCACCTCAGACACCGAGACCGCGCGCCGGCTGGCCGCGGACGTGGCCGGGATCCGGATCGTCGACGACACCGGCCTCGGCCTGCGGAAGGACCCCGACGTGCTGGTCGTACGCGCCCTGGTGGCCGCCCTCGACGAACTCGTCACGGAGGTCGTGCGGTCGGGTGTCGCGGTGCGCGAACTCGCCCCCGTCGTATCGCCCCTCGAAGCCGCGTTCCTCGCCCTCACCGAGCATCAGGAGGCCGGACGATGACCGCGACCACCCCCACCGACCCCACCGCCACCGACCCCACCGCCACCGACCCCACCGCCACCGACCCCACCGCCTCCGTCCTCACCGAACCCGCCGACGCCCGTCGTGTCCCGGTCTCGCGCGGGTACCGCTTCGAGCTGGTGAAGCTGGTCTCGCAGTGGCGGATCCGGCTGCTGGTGCTCGCCTGCTGGATCGCGCCGGGGCTGTTCGTCGCCGGGGTCAGCCAGCAGAGCACGCTGCCCGCCGACACACTCTTCGGGCGCTGGATGCACGCGACCGGGTGGGCCGGGCCGCTGGTGATACTGGGTTTCGCGGGCACCTGGGCGCTCCCGCTGCTGACGTCGGTGGTCGCCGGTGACGTGTTCGCCGCCGAGGACCGGCTCGGCACCTGGCGCCATCTGCTGGTGGCGGTCCGCTCACCCGCGCGGATCTTCGTGGCGAAGACACTGGCCAGCCTCACCGTCATCCTGCTGCTGGTGGCCGGGCTGGTCGTCTCCAGCACGGTCGGCGGACTGGTGGCGGTCGGCAACCAGCCCCTGGTGGGACTGGACGGGCACCTGCTGTCGCCCGGGGACGCGGCCGGCCGGGTCCTGCTCGCCTGGCTCGCGGCCCTCGCACCGACCCTCGCGCTCGCCGCGATCGGACTGCTGGGGTCGGTCGCGCTGGGCCGCTCCCCGATGGGCCTGCTGCTGCCCCCGATCGTCGCGCTCGCGATGTCGGTCGCCCAGATGCTGCCGCTGCCCGTCGCCGTGCGCCTCGCCCTGCCCACCTACGCCTTCATCTCCTGGAACGGCCTGTTCACCAGCCCGGCCCAGCTCGCCCCGCTGCTGATCGCCGTCGCGGTCAGCCTGGTGTGGGCGGTGCTCGCGACCGTACTGGCCCATGTGCTGTTCGTGCGGCGCGACTTCACCAATCCGGCCTACGACGGTTCCGGGCGCCGCGCGATCACCCTCGGCGTGCTGCCGCTGGCCGCGCTGACCGCCGTCACCGTCGCAGTGGTCGCCGTGGCCACCCCGTCGACGGACTCCGGGATCGAGCAGGAAAAGGTCCAGAAGTCCCTCGCGACGGCCTTCGGCCACCTCTACCGGCTGCAGACCGGGCAACTGCACCGCCCCGCCGTCACCGAGGCGCAGTTGAAGGCCACGGCGGCGTGCACCAAGAGCGACGGCCGGGTCGCGCAGGAGGGCGCGGGCAACGACTGGCGTTGCGTCGTGAGCTGGCGCCTCCCCGGCGTCCCGGTCACCGGGACGGCGATCTACCAGCTCGACATCACCTCAGACGGGCGGTTCGTGGCCGACGGCGACGGTCCCAAGGAAGTCAACGGTTACTTCCTGGTGCGGACCTCGACCGGCGACGCCCCGAATCCGCTGTGGCAGTTCGACGGCAACGTCGACCTGCTTGACACCCACTGAAGGGAAACAGTTCCGTGCAGGTAACACGCCAGCGTCGGATCAGCGAGAAGAAACAGTTCAACCTCTTCGGCAGACATGTCGGCCGCCGGGCCCTGCTGGTGACGTCGGGTATCGCGGTCGCCCTCGGCGTCACGGGCACCGCGGTCGCCTCGACGTACCAGTTCGGCACCCAGCAGGTCGGCCAGACCACCGCCAACGGCCAGGTCGTCTCCGCCGACCAGTACATCAACCCCTACGGCACCCGTAGCGTCATCAACGACGGCAAGATCATGTCGTCGGTCGTCAGCCCGGACGGCACCCAGCTCGCCGCCTCGGTCGCCGACGGCGACGCCTCCCTGGTCGTCGTGGACCTGGCGACCGGTCAGGTCAAGCAGAAGATCGGCACCAGCGCGGCCGACAACCTGCGCATCAGCAGCGGCGCGGTCGGCCAGGAAGGCCCGACCTACTCGCCCGACGGCAAGCAGCTGTGGCTGGGCCAGGCCAACGGCTACACCAAGTTCACCGTCAACGCCGACGGCACCCTCGCGAGCCCCACGGCCGTACCGATCGCGGCCGCCGGGTCCAAGCAGGCGCTGGTGGGCGCGGCCGTGTTCTCCGCCGACGGCTCCACCGTGTACTCCGCGGTCAACGGCCAGAACAAGGTGGTCGCCATAGACGCGGCGACCGGGACGATCAAGCAGACCTGGGCGGTCGGCAACGCCCCGCGCGGTCTCGCGCTGGTCGGCGGCAAGCTCTACGTCAGCAACGAGGGCGGACGCCCGGCCAAGGCCGGCGACACCACCATCAACTCCTACGGCACCGACGTGGTCGCCAACCCGAAGACCGGCGCCAGCACCACCGGCACGGTCAGCGTCATCGACACCGCGGACCCGTCCGCCGCCGTCGGCACCATCGACGTCGGCCTGCACCCGACCGCCGTGTACGCGAGCAAGGGCGCGGTGTTCGTCACCAACACCGCCGACAACAGCGTGTCGGTCATCGACAGCCGCAAGGACAAGGTCGTCCAGACCATCTCCACCCAGCCGTGGCCCGAGGCCTCCGTCGGCTACGAGCCGAACGCGGTCACCCTCACCGACGACGGCCGCCTCCTGGTGACGCTCGGCCGCGCCAACGCCGTCGCCGTCTACCGCTACACCTCCGCGCAGCAGCCGGCCCGCTACGTCGGCCTGCTCCCCACGGACTACTTCCCGTCGGGGATCACCGCCGTCGGCCAGAAGATCGTCGTCGCCAACACCCGCGGCATCGACGCGCTCCGTCCCGACGCCGCCGGCCACAACACGCACGACACCACGTCGAGCCTCACCCAGTTCACGATGCCGAGCGACCAGGTCGTCAGGTCCGAGACGAACAAGTTGTTCAAGCAGAACGGCTGGACGTCCAACTCGGTCAGGACCGCGAAGAGCAACAGCCACAAGAAGGCCGTCCCGGTCCCGAAGAGGATCGGCGACCCGTCGACGATCAAGCACGTCTTCCTGCTCGTCAAGGAGAACCGCACCTACGACCAGGTCTTCGGCGACCTCCCGCAGGGAAACGGAAACTCCGCGCTCACCCAGTTCGGCGAGAACGTCACGCCGAACCAGCACGCGCTGGCCCAGCAGTTCGGGCTGTACGACAACTTCTACGACATCGGCACCAACTCCGCCGAGGGCCACAACTGGCTGATGCAGTCGGACAACCCGGAGTACACCGAGTCGTCGGCCGGCGAGTACACCCGCAGCTACGACACCGAGGACGACGTCCTCGGCCACCAGAAGACCGGGTTCATCTGGACCGGAGCGCAGGCGGCCGGCAAGTCCGTGAAGGACTTCGGCGAGTTCCAGTCGTACGAGAGCAAGCCGGCCGGTGCGACCTGGCAGAACCTGTACTGCGACAGCAAGAACATGGCCGCGACCGGCGCGCAGACCGCCTACCCCATCAAGACGGGCTCGGCGATCCCCTCCCTCAACGACGTGTCGGTACAGGGCTTCCCGCTGTTCGACCTCACCGTCCCGGACATCTACAAAGAGCAGATCTGGAAGCAGGACTTCGAGAAGAACGGCCCGGCGAACCTGAACATGTTCTGGTTCTCCAACGACCACACCGGCGGCCCGGCCAACGCCGCCGCCGAGGTCGCCGACAACGACCTCGCGGTCGGCCGCATGGTCGACGAGATCACCCACAGCAAGTACTGGAAGGACTCGGCGATCTTCGTCGTCGAGGACGACTCCCAGGCCGGCCTCGACCACGTCGACGGCCACCGCGCCCCGGTCCAGGTCATCAGCCCGTACGCCCAGCATGGCAAGGTCGACGACCACTACTACTCGCAGATCACCATGGTCCGCACCATCGAGCAGATCCTCGGCGTGCACCCGATGAACCAGCTCGACAGCGCGGCCACCCCGATGTACGGGGCGTTCACGAGCAAGGCGGACGACACGCCGTTCACGGCGGTCCCGAACCGGACCTCGCTGACCCTCGGCGTGAGCCCGCAGCCGACCTGCGGTTCGGACACCCCGGCGGCCCAGGACACCAAGGCGGCGGCCGCCCCGACGTCCGTCTCCGTCCCGGCGGCCGAGAAGACGGTCGCGGCGCAGTGGCGGACCTGGGCCTCGCACCAGCGGCTGACCGGCAAGAACGCCGTGCCGGACTACGCGAACCCCACCCAGATGAACCGTTACACCTGGTACCAGACCCACAACTGGACCAAGCCCTACCCTGGCGACAAGAAGATCTACTCGCCGAACGACGTGCCCGGCGCCTACCTCCCGTCCGCGGAGAACGACGGCTGATCCTGCCCGCTCACGTCAGGGGACCCCGGTCGGCGGACCGGGGTCCCCTGAGCGTTCCGCCGCGTCGCCGCGTCGCCGCGTCGCCGCGCCCCGGGCGAGCCGCGGGTGGGCCGCGGGTGGGCCAAGCTGGCTGTGGAACGTACGAGAACAGGGAGACGTCATGACCGACAAGCCGACCGTGGGCATGCTGGGCACCGGCATCATGGGTGCCGCGATGGCCCGCAACCTCCTCAGGGCCGGGCACACCGTCCGCGCGTGGAACCGCACCCGTGCCAAGGCCGAACCCCTCGCGGCCGACGGTGCCCGGGTCACGGACACACCGGCCGAGGCCGTCGAGGGCGCCGACGTCGTCCTGACCATGCTGTACGACGGCGCGACCGCGCTGGAGACGATGCGGGAGGCGGCCGGCGCGCTGCGTCCCGGGGCCGCCTGGGTGCAGTCGACCACCGCGGGCCTTGACCAGATCCCCGGGCTCGCCGCCTTCGCCCGCGAACACGGCCTGGTCTTCTACGACGCCCCGGTCCTCGGCACCCGCCAGCCCGCCGAGGCCGGACAGCTCACCGTCCTGGCCGCGGGGCCCGAGCAGGGCCGGGAGACGGTCACGCCCGTCTTCGAAGCCGTCGGCGCCCGTACGGTGTGGACCGGCGACGACGGGTCCTCGGCCACCGCGACCCGGCTCAAGCTGGTCGCCAACAGCTGGGTCATCGCGGCCACCGCTGCGACCGGCGAGGTGATGGCGCTGGCGCAGGGCCTCGGCGTCGACCCGCACAGCTTCTTCGACCTGATCGCGGGCGGGCCGCTCGACATGGGCTATATGCGGGCCAAGGCCGGCCTGATCCTTGACGGCGGGCTGACCCCGCCGTCGTTCGCGGTGGACACCGCCGGGAAGGACGCCCGGCTGATCGTCGCCGCCGGGGCGAGCCACGGCGTGCGCCTCGACGTCGCCGAGGCGGCCGCCGAACGCTTCGCCCGCGCCGCCGCCCAGGGCCACGCCGACGAGGACATGGCCGCCGCGTACTTCGCGAGCTTCGACGACAAGTAGCCGGTCAGCGGGACCCCCCCGACGTGACGGCCCGGCCCTCCGAGGAGCACCCTGGAAGCAGCGATTCCGGAGGTGGTCCCCATGATGCAAACCGCTGTGGGATGGCACGTCGAGATGGAGTTCCTGGAGGACGACACGCACACGCGCGCGGTGGCCATGGTGCGCCTGCCCGACGGCACCGAGGTACGAGCGCACGGCCATGCGAGCCGTCACGACTCCGACAGCAATCAGCCCAGAGTCGGTGAGGAGATCGCGGGAGCCCGCGCTTTGAACGAACTGGCCATGCAGTTGCTGACCAAGGCGCACGGCGAGATCGACGCGGACTCCGGACGGCACTCGCACCCGATCAACGTGTGAGGGGCGGGCGGCACGGGGGCGTGGGCGGCACGGGGGCGTGGGCGGCCCGGGGGCGTGGGCGGCCCGGGGCGCGCAGGCGCGCGAGGCGCGCCAGGCGTGGGTGCGGGATGCGGGGCGCGGGCATGGCGCGTGCGCGGGGCGCTGAGGCGCGTACGCGGGTTCGGAGGCGCGTACGTGGGCGCGTGGGCGCGTGCGGCGGCTACGACAGCGCTGCGCGCACCGCCCGCACCAGCGCCTGCGCCCGTGCGTCCGCCGTCACGCTCTTGCGGAAGCCGTTGGTGACATAGCCGAAGGCGATGCCCGACTCGGGGTCCGCGAAGCCGAGCGCGCCGCCGCGGCCGGGGTGGCCGAAGGAGGTGGGAGAGAGCAGCGGGGACGCGCTGCCGTGCAGCATGTAGCCGAGCCCGAAGCGGGTGGAGATGACCAGCACCCGGTCCGGCCCCGCCGACTGCTCGGCGCGGGCCAGCTCAACGGTCTCCGGCGTGAACAGCCGCGTGCCGCCGTCGACCTCGCCGATGAGGGAGGCGTAGAAGCGGGCCAGGCCGTCGGCGGTGGCGATCCCGTTGGAGGCGGGCAGGGCGGCCGCGCGGTAGGCGGGGTCGTTCTCGTCCGGAAGCGGGCTGATCGCGCCGAACGCCCGGCGGGTCAGCGACCCGGGGTCGGCGTACGCCTCGGAGACGGCGCGCTTGGGGCGGGTCCGCAGCGCGCCGGCGGTCTCGGGGCCCTCGACGGGCCCGACGCACCCCACGCGCGCGTGCTCCGTCTCCGGCAGCCCGAGCCACAGCTCGGCACCGACCGGCCCTGCGATCTCCTCCGCGATCCACTCGCCGATCGGCCGCCCGGTCACCCGCCGCACCAGCTCACCGGTCAGCCAGCTGTAGGTCTGTGCGTGATAGCCGTGATCGGCGCCCGGCTCCCACGCCGGCGCCTGCGCCGCCACCGCGGCCGCGCCCAGATCGGGGTCGGCTGCCTCCTCGGGCGTGAGCGGCCTGTCCAGCACCGGAACGCCAGCGCGGTGCGCGAGCAGATGCCGCACCAGCGTGCGTTCCTTGCCGGCCGCCTTGAACTCCGGCCAGTGATCACCCACGGGAGTGTCCAGGTCCAGCTCCCCGCGCTGTCGCAGAAGCAGCAGAACCGCGGCGGCGACGCCCTTGGTCGCCGAGCGCACGATCTGGGCGGTGCCGTGCTCCCAGGAAGCGTCGCCCGCACCCCCGTCGAAGTCCCGGGCGCCGCCCCACAGGTCGACGACCCGGTGCCCGTCCCGATACACGGCGACCGCCGCGCCCCGGTCCCCGAGCAACTCGAAGTTCTTCGCGAACGCGTCCCTGACCGGCTCGAAGCCCTCGGCCACAGTGCCGTTCACGTCCACGTCCGCCACATCCCTCCTGATCGCCTGACCCTTGGGGGGAACGCACCCGCGGGGCCTGCGATTCCTCGGTACCAGGGCGGTACGGGCGTGAGCTGTGCCTCAGTGAGGTGGCCCTGGGGTGTGCCTGGGTGGGAGAGGCACGCGGTCAGCCGAGCACGATCGTCACGTCGATGTTGTCGCGCGTCGCGTTCGAGTACGGGCACACCTCGTGGGCGGCGTCCACCAGTTTCGCCGCGATGTCCGCGTCCAGGACGGGGAGCGAGACACTGAGCGCGACGGCGAGACCGTAGCCGCGCCGCTTGTTGGGGCCGATACCGACCTTCGCGGCGACCGTGGAGCCGGTCAGGTCGTAGCCCGCGCGGTTGCCGACCAGGATCAGCGCGTTGTGGAAGCAGGAGCTGTAGCCCGCCGCGAACAGCTGCTCGGGGTTGGTGCCATTGCCGTCGCCGCCCAGCTCCGGAGGCATCGCGACCTTGAGTTCGATCTGGCCGTCCTGGCTGGTCACGTACCCGTCCCGGCCACCGTGCGCGGTCGCCTCGGCGACATACATGATCTTCGTCGGACGGCTGTCGACGGTGGCGCCTTCGGTCACGGCGGGACCTCCCCCAGGGCGGAAACGATGGTGGGCAACACGGTGGTGTGCAAGTACATCGTGCACAAGGTACCGACCGGTAGGAAGTCTTCGGGTTACCAGGGGGTGGAAACCGTGGGTAACAGGGGGCCGGGGGTGGTGAGGGCGGCGGCGGAGCGCGCGGTGTTGAGGTGTGCGCCGGGTGCGGGCGCCGCTACGCGGGGCGCGAAGACGCGCCGCTCGCCCGGTCCGCGAGCGCCCGCAACTCCTCGCGCAACCGCGCCACATCCGAGCCGTCGAGCCCCGTCGCCGTGAGCAGGGTGCCGGGTACGCGCGCCGCGCGCTCCCGCAGTTCCTCCGCACGCCCGGTGCACGCGACGAGCACCGAGCGCTCGTCCCGCTCCGAGCGCTCCCTGCGCACCAGACCCGCCGCCTCCAGCCGCTTGAGCAGCGGCGACATCGTGCCGTAGTCGAGGCGGAGCGCGCCGGCCAGTTCCTTCACCGTGGTCTCTCCCCGCTCCCACAGGACGAGCAGCACGAGGTACTGCGGGTAGGTGAGCCCGAGGTCGTCGAGGAGCGGGCGGTAGGCGGCGGTCACGGCGCGCTGCGCGGCGTACAGCGCGAAGCACAGCTGGTCGTCCAGCCGTGGCGACCCCGTGTCCTCTTGATGCGTCACCCGCCCATTGTCACGGACGCGGGGGTGCGTGGGACGGCCGTCACGGAAACGCGTCAGGCGCCCCCACGTCCGGCCGTCGCCGCGCGCGGGTCGAAGCCGAACGGCAGTTCCAGCCGGTGGGCGCGCATCAGGGCGTCGTCGGAGAGGAGTTCACCGGTGGGGCCGTCGGCGGCGATCGTGCCGTCGCTCAGGATCAGGGAGCGCGGGCACAGCTCCAGGGCGTAGGGCAGGTCGTGGGTGACCATGAGAACCGTGACGTCCAGGGAGCGCAGGATGTCGGCGAGTTCGCGGCGGGAGGCCGGGTCGAGGTTGGAGGAGGGTTCGTCGAGGACGAGTATCTCCGGCTCCATGGCGAGAACGGTGGCGACGGCGACCCGGCGGCGCTGGCCGAAGGAGAGGTGGTGCGGCGGGCGTTCGGCGAAGTCGGCCATGCCGACCCGTTCCAGGGCGGTACGCACGCGTGCTTGGAGTTCGGCGCCCTTCAGGCCGGCCGCCGCCGGACCGAACGCGACGTCCTCGCGCACCGTGGGCATGAACAGCTGGTCGTCCGGATCCTGGAACACGATGCCGACCCGGCGCCGGATCTCCGCCATGTGCCGCTTGCCCACCGGCAGTCCGGCCACCGTCACCGTGCCCGTGCCGCCGCTCAGGATGCCGTTGAGGTGCAGTACGAGGGTGGTCTTGCCGGCGCCGTTCGGCCCGAGCAGCGCGACGCGCTCGCCGCGCGTGACGGTGAAGTCCACGCCGAACAGGGCCTGGTGCCCGTCGGGGTAGGCGAAGGCGAGGCCGGAGACCTCCAGGGAGGCGGGAGCGGTAGTCACAGGGCCCATCCCAACACGCAGACGACAAGGGCGGACAAGGGCAGCGCGAGGGCGCGGGACCACTGTGCCCGGGACGCCGTCACCTCGTCGATGACCGGCATCGAACCGGCGTACCCCCGGCTCACCATGGCCAGGTGGACGCGCTCCCCGCGCTCGTAGGAGCGGATGAACAACGCGCCGGCGGACTTCGCGAGCACGCCCCAGTGGCGCACGCCCCGCGCCTCGAATCCGCGCGACTCCCGGGCGATCCGCATCCGGCGCATCTCGTCGGTGATGACGTCGCCATAGCGGATCATGAAGGAGGCGATCTGGACGAGCAGCGGGGGGAGCCTGAGCCGCTGGAGGCCGAGGAGAAGTTCCCGCAGCTCCGTGGTGGCCGCCAGGAGGACGGAGGCGGCGACGCCGAGAGTGCCCTTGGCGAGCACGTTCCAGGCGCCCCACAGGCCGTTCACGCTGAGTGAGAGGCCGAGGACGTCGACCCGCTCGCCCTCCGCCACGAACGGCATCAGCACCGCGAAGGCGACGAACGGCACCTCGATCAGCAGCCGGCGCAGCACGAAGGAAGCGGGCACACGCGCGTGGTGCGCGACGCCCGCGAGGAGCACGGCATACAGGGCGAACGCCCACATCGCCGTACGCGGTGTCGAGACCACGACGACCACGAAGGCGAAGGCCGCGGCGAGCTTGGTGTGCGGGGGGAGCGCGTGCACGGGGGAGTGCGCGTGCCGGTACAGCCGGTGAGCGTGTCCTGCACCCATGTCAGAGCGCCCGGGACGGTTCTTCGGCGCCCCGGCGCCGGCGCACCGCCCAGAACACCGTGCTGCCCGCGACGACGGTCACGCCGACACCGATGACGCCCGCGAGGCCGCCGGAGAGGCGGGCGTCGGAGATGTCCTTGACGCCGTAGTCGGCGAGTGGGGAGTCGGCGGCGGCATGCTCCTCCGCCTTCACGTCGATGCCCCTGTCGTGGGCGACCTTCTCCAGACCGTCCGGGTCGGCGGAGGCGTAGAAGCTGACGAACCCGGCGAGCACCAGGGAGGTGGCGAGCCCCGTGATCCACAGCGCGCGCCGCGAGGTGCGCGCTGCCACGGGCGCCGTGGGCGCCGGCTGCGACGGGGGCGCGTCCACCAGCACGCCGTTCACGCGCAACTTCAGCCCTTGCCGCAGCTCGCGCGCCCCGTACACCAGGTCAGGGCGTACGGCGATGACGGCGCCGACCGTGAGCGCGGTGATCGCGGCCTCGCCGATGCCGATGAGGACGTGCACACCGATCATGGCGGTGGCCACCTTGCCGATGGACACGTCGGTGGTGCCGCCGATCGCGTAGAGGAGCGTGAAGGCGACGGAGGCGGCCGGGACGGAGAGCAGGGCGGCGACGAAGGAGGCGGCGGTCACCGAACGCCGGGTGCGCGGCAGGACCTTCAGCAGGCCCCGGAAGACGGCGTACGCGACGACGGTCGTCACGATCGCCATGTCCGTGATGTTCACGCCGAGCGCGGTCAGGCCGCCGTCCGCGAACAGGATGCCCTGCATCAGCAGGACCACGGACACGCACAGGACGCCGGTATAGGGGCCGACGAGTATCGCGGCCAGCGCTCCGCCCAGGAGATGGCCGCTTGTTCCGGCCGCGACGGGGAAGTTGAGCATCTGTACGGCGAAGATGAACGCCGACACCAGGCCGGCGAGCGGCGCCGTGCGCTCGTCGAGTTCACGGCGGGCGCCGCGCAGGCTCACGGCGAGGGCGCCGGCCGCGACCACCGCGGTGACCGCCGAGGTGGGGGCGTCGATGAATCCGTCAGGTACATGCACCACTCGATTTTAAGCGGTTGTTGCGAAGCTTTTGCAAGAGCGAGAGAGTCGTGTAGCGCGCACCGAGGCACATCGGGGCGCCCCGGGGGCGCGGAAAATACCACGACCTCCGCAAGCACAATCCGGAATATGTGCGACATTGGAGAGAAGCGGATGCACAGCTTTCGCAAAGGTAACGGAGCGTAAAGGGCAGTCCGATGTCTGTAGTCGAGCAGTATGCGCGAGCCCACATCGTCACGGACGAGGACGTGCCGGTAGATCCGGGTGCGGTGCCCGTCGTCCTGCGCTACGACCCCGAAGACGATCCGCGCTCGGTGCGCGTCGGCCTGCCCGGGACGGACGAGTGGACGTTCTCGCGCGCGCTGCTGGAGCAGGGACTCAGGGCTCCGGCGGCGAGCGGTGACGTACGGGTGTGGCCGCTGGGCCGGGTGCAGGCCGTGGTGGAGTTCCACTCCGACCACGGCACGTCGGTGGTGCAGTTCGAGTCGAAGGCGCTGCTGCGCTTCCTCAGGCGCACCTACATGAGCACCCCTGTGGCCGGCTAGCGCCGCCTACAGCGACGACCCCAGCTTCAGCAGCGCCGCCACGATCGGCCCGGCCGTGTCGCCGCCGTGGCCGCCCGCCTGGACCACGCCCGCGCCCACCAGATCGCCCTTGTACGCCGTGAACCAGCCATTGGGCTTCTTCTGCCCGTCGACCTCGGCCGAGCCCGTCTTGGCGCCGTAGTCCGGGCCGAGACCGGCCATCGCCTTGGCGGCCGTACCGTACGCGGCCGTGTACTGCATGACCTCCTTCAGCTCGGACTGGGTCTTCGCGGACATCGTGCGCGAGGCCTTGGCGACGGTCCGGTCGTCGACCGAGGGGGAGACCAGGTACGGCTGGTGGAAGACACCCGTCTCGACGGTGGACGCCACCGACGCCATGTTCAGCGGGTTCATGCGCACTCCGCCCTGCCCGATCAGCGAGGCGCCCATCTGCGCGCCGCTCTGCACCGGGACCGAGCCGTCGAAGGTCGGGACGCCGATGGCCCAGTTGTTCATGCCGAGGCCGTAGACCTGCTGCGCCTCGGTCGTCAGGTCGCTGTTGGACAGCTTGGGCGCGAAATTGATGAAGGCGTTGTTGCAGGACGCCCCGAAGGCCATCTTGAACGTGCCCTTCTTGATCTCGGAGTCGTCGTCGTTGTGGAACGTCCACCCGGCCAGCTTGTACGTCTTGGGGCAGGGGTGGGAGGCGTCCGGGGTGATCAGCCCCTTCTCGAACAGCATCGTCGAGGTGACGATCTTCATCGTGGAACCGGGGGCCAGCGAGCCCTGGAAGGCCACGTTGAAGCCGTGGCTGGAGTTGGCCACGGCGTAGATCTCGCCGGTCGACGGGCGCATCACGACGACCGAGGCGTTCTTCTGCGTGGTGACCTGCTTCTCGGCGGCCGCCTGGAGGGTCGGGCTGAGCGTCGTCTTCACCGTGCCAGGCGTGCCCTTGCTGAGCTCCAGGAGGGTCTTGTCGGACAGCTTCGCCTTCTCGGACGCCTTGCCGCGCACCACGCGCAGTTCGACGCCCGCCTTGCCGCCGGCCTTCTTGCCGAACTTCTCCCGCAGCCCGTCCAGGACCGTGCCCAGTGACGGGTACTTGGCGGTGGTGATCTCCCCGCCGTCACGGTCCAGGGCCTTGATGGGCGGAGTGCCGGACTCGCCGGTCGCCAGGGTGTCGCCGTCCGCGAGGTCCGGGTGGACGACCGCGGCGTGCCAGTCGACCACCGGCTTGCCGTCGCTGGTGCGCCGGACGACGCTGAACGAGGAGTCGTACGACAGCGGCTTGCTGACGCCCTTGTAGGACACCGTCGCCTTCACGGAGAACGGGACCTTGGCGCCGGTGCGGGTGCCCTCGGTGAGCGTGACGTCCTTGACGTGGGCGTTCTTGGCGTAGCCGGTGAGCAGCGTGATGCAGGCCTTGGCGTCGTCCGTGACGGCTGCGGCCTGCGTGACCTTGCCCTGCTGCCAGGACGTCAGGAAGGTTCGCGCCGTCGTCTGCACCTCGGTCGCCGACAACGGTCCGGTCTTGACGGGCTTGGCGGCCGGCGTCTTCGACGCCGCGTCGGCCGCTCCGCCGCCGTACAGCGCGTAGCCGCCGAAGCCGGCGCCGCCGACGACGACGGCGATCACCCCGACGATGACGGCGGGTCTCTTCTTCTTCCGCCGTTCGACGACGCGCCTTCTCTTGCCCACAGCTCAGTCCCTCCGCGCACTTCCCCAGGGCCCCCGCCGCCCCGTAGCCCTCACGCACCCCAACGACTGCAACAGCCTAGAGTCCCGGCCTGTGGGAGTGACTTCAGCCACCGATCCGTAGCACGCTTGCGACAATCGGACCGGCCGCGTCGATGCCGTGACCGCCGTCCTGGGTCATGGCCGCCGCCGCGACGTCGTCGCGGTAACCGGCGAACCAGCTGTTCGACTTGGACTGTCCGTCGACCTCCGCCGAACCCGTCTTGGCGCCGATGCTGCCGTGCAGTCCGCTCATCACCCCGGCCGCGGTGCCGCTGGTGGCGGTGCGGTTCATCATGGAGCGCAGCTGGCCGACCGTGTTGGCCGACAGGCCCTTGGCGGTGGCCAGGTCGCGGCCGTCCAGCTTCTGTGAGACGAGCACCGGCTGGTGGAAGGTTCCCGTCATCGCGGTCGCCGTCACCGACGCCATGTTCAGCGGGCTCATCTGCACCTGGCCCTGGCCGATGAGGTTGGCCGCGGTGTCCGGACCGCCGGAGGCGGGGACGCGTCCGTCGAAGCTCGGGATGCCGACCTTCCAGTCGTTGCGCCCGAGCCCGAAGCCCTCCTCGGCCTCCTTGGTGAGCGAGTCGACCTGGACGGAGTCCGCGTACTTCACGAACGCCGTGTTGCAGGACCGCGCGAAGCTGTCCGAGAGGGTGGCCTTCAGATCCGGCTGAAGTCCCTTGAGGTTGCTGAAGGTCTGGCTCTGCCAGGTCGCGGTCGGCGGGCAGGGTGCCGGGCCGTTCATCGTGGTGATCCCGGTGTCGATGAGGGTGGCCGCGCTGATGATCTTCATGGTGGAGCCGGGTGCCAGCTCGCCCAGGAAGGCCGCGTTGAATCCGTCCTCACGGTGGTTGGCGACCGCGAGCACCTCGCCGGTGCTGGGCTTGACGGCCACCACCGACGACTCGGCGTACTTCGTCACCGCTGACTCGGCGGCGGCCTGCACGCGCGCGTCGAGCGTCGTGCGCAGCTTGCCCGCCCGGCCCGCCGCGAGCGTCAGCAGGGTGGTGTCGGCGGACTCCTGGGACGCGTGCTGGATCACCAGTTCCACGCCCGGGGTGCCGCCCGCCTTGTCGCCGTAGCGGCTGCGCAGCTCGTCCAGGATCGGCCCCAGGGACGGGTACTTGTCCTTGCTGAGGACCGTGCCGTTGCGGTCCACGGCCTCGATCGGCGGGCTCGACGCCTCACCGGTGGCCAGCGTGTCGCCGCGTCTGAGCTGCGGATGGACCACGGACGGCTGCCAGTCGACGAGCGCGCGGTGCGTGGTCTCGCCGCGCACGACCGTCAACGTGCTCCTGTAGGCGAGTGTTTTCGACTTCCCGTCGTAGGCCACCGTCCCCTTCACGCTGAACGGCACGGTGGCTCCTCTCGCCTTGCCGGGCGTGATGTGCACGTCCTTGATGTGCGCGGTGGCGCTGAAGGAGGTGAGCACCGGTTCGGCGTCGGCGGAGTTGTTCGTGTACGACGCCGCGGTCACCGACTCGCCCTTCTCCCAGGCCGCGAAGAACTTCCGCGTGGTGTCCTTGATCTCGTCCGTGGTGGGCGGCCCGGTCCGTACGGCCGGTGTGCCACCGCCGTCGCCGCGCACCGCCGACAGCACGTTGTAGGCGCCGTATCCGGCTCCGCCCACCATCACGGTGCAGACGCTGCCGACTATGGCCGCCTTGACCCCCTTGCGCATAACGCGTATCCCCTCCCCGTGCGCTTTCGCCGCATTTTGTGAACGCGTTCAAAAGCTGGCTTTGATGCGCACTGTAGGCGGTTGTGAGGGCCCAGTGTCAGGTGTTGACTCATTGTTGCCTGAAGAGAGATCAGAGATGTGGCTCACACCCAGGTATCGAGCCACATCCGTGAACGCCAGGAATCGATCGGGATCGCCGTGCCCGTGTACAGCGGCCAGAAGTAGATGAAGTTCCAGGCGATCAGCAGGACGAGTACGCCGGCACCCGACGCGCCGATCAGCCGGCGGGTGTCGCTGGAGCCCGGCGGGCCGATGATCGCGCCGATCATCATCGCCACCGCGAGACACAGGAACGGCACGAAGACGACGGCGTAGAAGAGGAAGATCGTGCGCTCCTGGTACATGAACCAGGGCAGGTAACCGGCCGCGATGCCACAGGCGATGGCGCCCGCCCGCCAGTCACGGCGGAACGCCCACCGCCACAGGACGTACAGGATCGCGAAGCAGGCCGCCCACCACAGCAGCGGTGTGCCGATCGCCAGCACCTCACGGGCGCACTTCCCCCCGGCGTCCGACGGGCAGCCGTCCGCACCGGGTGAGGGCGACTCGTAGAAGTACGACACCGGGCGGCCCAGCACCAGCCAGGACCACGGGTTGGACATGTAGGTGTGCGGCGACGAGAGGCCGACGTGGAAGAGGTACACCTCGTGCTCGTAGTGCCACAGGCTGCGCAGCCAGTCCGGCAGGAACGTCCAGTCGCCGCCCTTGCCGTCGGTGGCCGCCCAGTTGCGGAAGTAGCCGCCGCTGCCGTCGGTCGGGGACAGGATCCAGCCGATCCAGGACGTCAGGTAGACGGCGATCGCCACCGGGACCGTCGCCAGGAACGTGATCCCCGTGTCGTACTTGAGGACCGCCTTGTACGGGTGCCGGGCCCCGGCCACCTTGCGGGCGCCGACGTCCCACAGGAGCGCCATCAGGCAGAACGCGGCCAGGATGTAGAGACCGTTCCACTTGGTGCCGATCGCCAGGCCCAGCAGCACACCCGCAGCCCAGCGCCAGGGGCGCCGGCCGAAGCGGAAACCGTCGGCCACGCGCGCGTCGGGGCGGATCCGGCCCTCCGCGTCGGGAGGCAGCGCGGCCGCGAGTCTCTCCCGTGCCCTGTCCCGGTCGATGACCAGGCAGCCGAACGCGGCCAGCACGAAGAACATCAGCACGCCGTCGAGCAGCGAGGTGCGGCTCATCACGAAGTGCAGCCCGTCCACCGCCATCAGGCCGCCCGCCAGGCAGCCCAGGAAGGTGGACCGGAACATCCGGCGCCCGATCCGGCACAGCAGCAGCACGCTCAGCGTGCCGAGGAGCGCCGTCATGAAGCGCCAGCCGAACGGGTTGAAGCCGAAGATCAGCTCCCCGAGCCCGATGACGTACTTGCCGACCGGCGGGTGCACGACGTACGCCGCGTCCGCCGGGACCGTGACATGGCCGTTCGCCTGCAGGATCAGATCGTTGGCGTTCTTGTCCCAGTTGACCTCGAAACCGCGGTGGACGAGCGCCCACGCGTCCTTCGCGTAGTACGTCTCGTCGAATATCACCGCCTTGGGGCTGCCCAGGTTCCAGAACCGCAGCAGGCCCGCCATCAGCGTCACCAGGAGGGGGCCGCCCCAACCGGACCAGCGCGTGATCCGCTCGGCGAGC
Source organism: Streptomyces sp. NPDC051105 (assembly GCF_040682795.1). Classification (NCBI taxonomy): domain Bacteria; kingdom Bacillati; phylum Actinomycetota; class Actinomycetes; order Kitasatosporales; family Streptomycetaceae; genus Streptomyces; species Streptomyces sp. NPDC051105. Next base: position 85,319 of record NZ_JBFBBR010000014.1, read on the forward strand.
GCCGGGGGCACGCCCAGGCCGAGCCACAGCCGGGAGCTGGGCTCGGCGTACGGCGGGACCAGCCGGTCGACGACATCGGCGCCCGCGCCGGCGCCCGCGGCGCTTCTGCCTCCGGTGGTGTGCGCCGTGTGCGCCGGCATCGCCGGGTAGCCGAAGCGGCGCAGCCGCTGCTGCCACGCCGGCTGCTCGTCGAGCGCTGCCTGGCCCTGCCGGGTGTCCGTGGAGGACGCGGTACTGGTCACCGCGCCATCGTAGGGAACCGTTCTGTGTGAGTCCCGTGCAATGGGGCTTAGAGGTGGTTTCCTTTGCGATCGACGCCGCGGTTCGCGGGGGACCGTGCTGGGGGACGGCCCTGTCGGTGGCTGCTGCGAGGATGGAGGCGTGACTGGAACCCTTGTCCTCGCAGGCACCCCCATCGGCGATGTAGCGGACGCGCCGCCCCGGCTCGCGGCGGAGCTGACCGGCGCCGACGTGATCGCGGCCGAGGACACCCGGCGGCTGCGGTGGCTCACCCAGGCGCTCGGTGTCACGCCCAAGGGGCGCGTGGTGTCGTACTTCGAGGGCAACGAGGCCGCCCGCACGCCCGAGCTGGTCGAGGAACTCGTCGGCGGCGCGCGCGTGCTGCTCGTGACCGACGCCGGGATGCCCTCCGTCTCCGACCCCGGCTACCGGCTGGTCGCGGCCGCCGTGGAGAAGGAGATCCGCGTCACCGCGGTCCCGGGGCCGTCCGCGGTGCTCACCGCGCTCGCGCTGTCCGGGCTGCCCGTCGACCGGTTCTGCTTCGAGGGGTTCCTGCCGCGCAAGGCGGGCGAACGCCGCTCCCGGCTCCAGGAGAACGCCGAGGAACGCCGCACCCTCGTCTACTTCGAGGCCCCGCACCGCCTCGACGACACCCTCGCCGCCATGGCCGAGGTCTTCGGCGCCGAGCGCCGGGCCGCCGTCTGCCGTGAGCTGACCAAGACGTACGAGGAGGTACGGCGCGGCCCGCTGGCCGAGCTCGCGGTGTGGGCGGCCGACGGGGTGCGCGGCGAGATCACCGTCGTCGTCGAGGGCGCCCCCGAGCGCGGGCCCGAGGAACTCGACGCGACGGAACTCGTACGGCGGGTGCGGGTGCGGGAGGAGGCGGGTGAACGCCGGAAAGAGGCCATCGCGGCGGTGGCGGTGGACGCGGGGATTCCGAAGCGGGTCGTGTTCGACGCGGTGGTGGCGGCGAAGCGTGCGGAGGGGTGAGGGCGGTTTCGGCAGCGCCGTCATGGTTGCTCTTGTGCGGTCGTGTGCGGGTCGGTGGGGGCCGGCCGCGCGGTGCCCCGCGCCTCTGGTGGGGCGCCTCGGGGCCGGGGTTTCGAAGGGGGCGCCCTTGATCCTCGAGCGCGTCGCTCTTGTTCTGGGCGTGCGCCCCTGACCTGCGGTGATGTGTCCTCTGAGCGGGGCGCGTCTCCTCTGAGCGCGCGCCCCACGCAACGGTAAAGCAAGGGCCGGAAACGCAAAGCCCAGCCCTGTGCGACAAGGCCGATTTGGCAAGCAGAATCCAAATCGCATCCAACACTCGGCAGGCCCGTCGCATTCGCGCCGGTGAAGGCGTCCACTGGTCAGCAGGGACGTCCGTCCCTCACCTCCATGGGATTCCGGGGGGAATCCCGGCAACCGGGGTGCTTGTCCAGCGGACAAGAGGAGCTGGCATGAGTGAGATCGCAGGGCAGACCGGCCTCCGCGGTGCGGCCACAGCCGTCGTTCACGAGTCGTATTCCTTCGCCTGCATGCGATGCGGGCACGGCTGGGAGCAGTCGTACGAGATAGAGCACCACACGGACGCGGAGAACCACGAGTTCGTCATGTATGTGGCGAACGGCCAGGTCGTCCCGTCCCCGCTGAGCCGGCCCGCGTGCCAGAACTGCGACGGCCAGGTCGTGCGGATCATGCGCGCGGGGCAGGTCTCGTCGGTGCGCAGCGCGGCCCAGTCGTCCCGGCGACCGGTGCAGGGCGGCCGGGACGAGGTGGCCGAGGAGGCCGAGGAAGCCGAGACCGGTCCCGCGGCGGCGACGGAGGGCTCCGCGCAGGTCAAGGCGCACCACCACTGGCAGCTGTCCGATCTCCTGCATCCGTTCCAGCGCAAGGCGAGCTGACCCGGGCGCGGGTCCGGCGGGGTGTGCCCCTTTCGTAGGATCGGGGCATGCCTTCGAACGCCTCCGCGAACGCGTCCGCCGCGGCCGACAAGAACGCGGCGCCGCCGCTCCCGGAACCCCTCCGGGTGCCGGTCGCCGACTCCCACACCCACCTCGACATGCAGTCCGGCACGGTCGAGGAGGGCCTCGCGAAGGCCGCCTCGGTGGGCGTGACGACCGTCGTCCAGGTCGGCTGCGACCTCAAGGGCTCCCGGTGGGCGGCCGAGACGGCGGCCGCGCACGCGAACGTCCACGCGACGGTCGCCCTGCACCCGAACGAGGCCCCGCGTATCGTCCACGGCGACCCCGACGGCTGGTCCCGGCAAGGTGCCCGTGCGGCGGGCGGGGACGCGGCCCTGGACGAGGCGCTCGCCGCGATCGACCGGCTGGCCGGGCTGCCCCAGGTGAAGGGCGTCGGTGAGACCGGCCTCGACTACTTCCGTACCGGGCCCGAGGGCAAGGCCGCCCAGGAGCGTTCCTTCCGCGCCCACATCGAGATCGCCAAGCGGCACGGCAAGACCCTCGTCATCCACGACCGCGACGCCCACGCCGACGTGCTGCGCGTCCTCAAGGAGGAGGGTGCCCCCGAGCGGACGGTGTTCCACTGCTACTCCGGGGACGCCGAGATGGCCGAGGTGTGCGCCCGCGAGGGCTACTTCATGTCCTTCGCCGGCAACGTCACCTTCAAGAACGCCCAGAACCTCCGCGACGCACTCGCCGTCGCTCCGCTGGAGCTGGTCCTCGTGGAGACCGACGCGCCCTTCCTGACCCCGGTGCCGTACCGCGGACGGCCCAACGCCCCGTATCTCATTCCGGTCACGGTGCGCGCGATGGCCGCCGTGCGAGGCATCGACGAGGACGCGCTGGCGACAGCCCTGGGAGCGAACACGGCCCGCGCCTTCGATTACTGAGGGTGTATCGATCATAACTGACGCATAACGCTCGCTCGGCCACGGCTTGGGCCCGATCGCGACTCTGCGTAGTCAAGCCGCCTTGGAGAGTGACCGGTGCTCCGCTAGGTTCTGGGGGCCCGATCCGGACCCCTCTGGCCCTCTGGAGCGTGTCGGCGTGAGCACATCGCAGTACGAGATGTTTGAGGCGTACGACCCCTACGGCGCGCCGGGGGCGCACGGTGGAGGTGGCGCGCACGGGGAGCAGGGCGTGTACGGCGCGCCGGTGGTGCCGGTGCCCGGCGTGCACGACGCCGTGACGCAGGGATACGGCGTGGCCGCCTACGGGGGTGACACGTATCGGCCGGCGTACGAGGTCTCGGCGGGGGCGGGGGCGGGGGCGGGGGCGGGGGCCCGGGGCGCGCCGCTGGGGCACGCGCAGGCGTATGCGGGTGAGCCCGGCGAGCCGGTGCTTCCGCGACAGAGCGGGCGCGCGCCGGAAAGCGGGGCGCGCGAATCGGGAGTGGGTGCCGTGGCGGGGCGGCGTGCCGCGCGACGGCGGAAGGCTCGGTACACCCAGCGCCCGGATTCCGCCGTGCGCCGTCTGCTGCCGCAGGCGCTGGTCGTCGCCTTCCTCGCCGGTGGCACCACCGCGTTCCTTGCCAAGGACAAGGCCATCGAGCTGACCGTCGACGGCAGGCCGCGCATCCTGCACACGTTCGCGGACGACGTGACCGAACTGCTCGCCGACGAAGGTGTGCGGGTGGGCACGCACGACGTGGTGGCGCCGGCCGCCGACGCGGCACTGGCCAGCGGCGACGAGGTCGCGGTGCGCTACGGCCGCCCCGTGCGGCTCACCCTGGACGGCCAGCGGCGCGAGGTGTGGACGACGGCGCGCACGGTCGAGGGGGCGCTCACCCAACTGGGGGTGCGTGCCGAGGGCGCGTACCTATCGGCCTCGCGCTCCCAGAGCATCGGACGCGCCGGGCTCGCGCTTGACGTGCGCACCGAGCGCACGGTCACGATCCTGGCGGACGGGCGGACCCGCACCATCCGCACCAACGCCGCGACCGTCCACGAGGCTGTCGAGGAGGCCGGGGTCACCCTGCACGGCCAGGACACCACCTCCGTGCCGCTGGCCGGCTTCCCGCGCGACGGGCAGACGGTGACCGTGCTGCGGGTCACCGACGGCAAGGAGGTGCGCGAGGAGACCATCCCCTTCGAGGTGCGGCGGACGGCGGACCCCACTGTGTTCAAGGGCACCGAGGTGGTCGAGCGGACCGGGCGGCCCGGACTGCGCCGGGTCACGTACTACCTGCGGACCGTCAACGGGGTCCGGCAGAAGCCGCGCCGCGAGCGGTCCGAGGTGGTCCGCGAGCCGAGCGCCCAACTCGTCAAGGTCGGCACCAAGCCGCACCCGGACTCCGTGAAGGGCGCCGACGGCCTCAACTGGCACGGTCTCGCCGTCTGCGAGTCCGGCGGCCGCGCGGCCGCGGTGGATCCCTCCGGGACGTACGGCGGGCTGTACCAGTTCGACACGCACACCTGGCACAGCCTTGGCGGCAGCGGGCGCCCGCAGGACGCGCCGGCCGAGGAGCAGACGTTCCGTGCGAAGAAGCTCTACACGAAACGCGGCTCCACGCCCTGGCCGCACTGCGGGGCACGGCTGCACGGGTGACCGGCGGGCCGGATCCCGGCGGCCCGTACCCTTGTCCCGTGAGCAGCCCCCTCCCCGACGCCCTCCTCGGCCCGGCCGACATCCGTGAACTCGCGGCCGCGCTCGGTGTACGCCCCACCAAGCAGCGCGGCCAGAACTTCGTGATCGACGCCAACACGGTCCGCCGTATCGTCCGCACCGCCGAGGTCCGCCCGGACGACGTCGTCGTCGAGGTCGGCCCGGGACTCGGGTCCCTCACCCTCGCGCTCCTCGAGGCGGCCGACCGAGTGACCGCGGTGGAGATCGACGACGTGCTGGCGGGCGCGCTGCCCGCGACGGTCACGGCGCGCATGCCGGCGCGCGCGGACCGGTTCGCGCTGGTCCACTCCGACGCGATGCACGTCACCGAACTGCCCGGCCCCCCGCCCACCGCGCTCGTCGCGAACCTCCCCTACAACGTCGCCGTCCCCGTCCTCCTCCACATGCTCGACACCTTCCCGAGCATCGAACGGACGCTGGTGATGGTGCAGGCCGAGGTCGCCGACCGGCTCGCCGCCCCGCCCGGTTCGAAGGTGTACGGCGTGCCGTCCGTCAAGGCCAACTGGTACGCCGACGTGAAGCGCGCCGGATCCATCGGGCGCAACGTCTTCTGGCCCGCCCCGAACGTCGACAGCGGGCTCGTCTCCCTCGTCCGGCGCGCGGAGCCGCTGAGGACGACGGCGTCGAAGCGCGAGGTCTTCGCGGTCGTCGACGCGGCGTTCGCACAGCGGCGCAAGACCCTCCGGGCGGCGCTCGCCGGCTGGGCCGGGTCGGCGGCGGCAGCGGAGACGGCCCTCGTCGCCGCCGGGGTCTCGCCGCAGGCGCGGGGGGAGTCGCTGACGGTGGAGGAGTTCGCGCGGATCGCCGAGGCCGCGTCCCCGCAGGGGGCACAGCATCAGACGGCCGCCGTGCGGCGGTCCGCGTCCCCGACAGAGGAGTCCGGCAAGTGAGCGTCACGGTACGCGTTCCCGCCAAGGTCAACGTCCAGCTCGCGGTGGGCGCCGCCCGCCCCGACGGCTTCCACGACCTCGCCAACGTCTTCCTCGCCGTCGGCCTGTACGACGAGGTCACGGTCACGCCCGCCGACGAGCTGAGCATCACCTGCGAGGGCACGGACGCCGACCAGGTACCGCTGGACCGCACCAACCTCGCCGCGCGCGCCGCGCTCGCGCTCGCCGAGCGCCGGGGCATCGACCCGGCCGTGCACCTCCACATCGCCAAGGACATCCCGGTCGCCGGCGGCATGGCCGGGGGGAGCGCGGACGGGGCGGCCGCGCTGCTCGCGTGCAACGAGCTCTGGCGCGCGGGCGCCTCGCGCGCCGAACTCCTCGCCATCTGCGCCGATCTGGGCAGCGACGTGCCCTTCAGCCTGGTCGGCGGCGCCGCCCTCGGCACCGGGCGCGGCGAACGGCTCACCGCCCTGGAGGTCGGCGGCACCTTCCACTGGGTGTTCGCGATGGCCGGACGCGGGCTGTCCACCCCGGCCGTCTTCCGCGAGTTCGACCGGCTCGCCGAGGGCCTCGACATCCCCGAGCCCGTCGCCTCCCGCGCTCTCCTGGACGCGCTCGCCAAGGGCGACCCGGACGCGCTCGCCGCCGCCGTCTCCAACGATCTCCAGCCGGCCGCGCTCTCGCTCTTCCCGGAGCTCGCGGAGACGCTCGACGCGGGGCGCACGGCCGGTGCCCTCACGGCGCTGGTCTCCGGCTCCGGGCCCACGACGGCGTTCCTGGTCCGCGACACCGCGTCGGCGGAGAAGGTGTCCGGGGCGCTCCTCGCCTCCGGCACCTGCCGCACCGTGCGCACGGCAACGGCGCCCGCGCCGGGCGCGAGGGTCGTCACCACGGCGCACGACATCGGCGCCCCCGCCGGAGCGTGACACCAGCGCGCAGCCGCCGGCGCCACCGGCACGGCCGCCACGGGCTTCCCCGCCCCCTACGCCGGCGTCCGCTGGGACGGCGACCAGGGCGGCGTCACGATCCGTCTCGCGGGCGGCGTCACCAAGGCCGTCACCACCGTCTCCGACCACCGCGAATGGCCGGAGACCGACTGCCCGGGCCAGACGACCTCCTCGACGAGGCACTGCCCGGGCCAGGCGAAGTCCTCGACGAGGCACTGCCCGGGCCAGGCGACGTCCTCGACCGAGGTATGCGCTCAGGCGGGCGGAAAGCCGCTCGCGGCGGGACGGCCTCCCGGCGCGCATTACGCTGGGAGGCTGACCGTCCCCCTGCGCAGGAGTGAAATGGCCGTCAACCTGGTCAATGTCGAGAACGTCAGCAAGGTCTACGGCACTCGTGCCCTGCTGGACGGCGTCTCGCTCGGCGTGTCGGAGGGCGACCGCATCGGCGTGGTGGGCCGCAACGGCGACGGCAAGACCACCCTCATCCGGATGCTCGCCAAGCTGGAGGAGGCCGACACCGGGCGCGTCACGCACTCCGGCGGGCTGCGCCTCGGCGTCCTCACCCAGCACGACTCCCTCGACCCGGCGGCCACCGTCCGGCACGAGGTCATCGGTGACATGGCCGACCACGAGTGGGCGGGCAACGCGAAGGTCAGGGACGTCCTCACCGGCCTCTTCGGCGGCCTGGACCTGCCGGGGTTCCCCAAGGGCCTGGACACCGTCATCGGGCCGCTGTCCGGCGGTGAGCGGCGCCGTATCGCGCTGGCCAAGCTGCTCATCGAGGAGCAGGACCTGCTCGTCCTCGACGAGCCCACCAACCACCTCGACGTCGAGGGCATCGCCTGGCTCGCCCGGCATCTGCGCGAACGCCGCTCGGCGCTGGTCTGCGTCACCCACGACCGCTGGTTCCTCGACCAGGTCTGCACCCGCATGTGGGACGTGCAGCGCGGAGCCGTCTACGAGTACGAGGGCGGCTACTCGGACTACGTCTTCGCCCGCGCGGAACGCGAGCGGATCGCGGCCACCGAGGAGACCAAGCGGCAGAACCTGGTCCGCAAGGAGCTCGCCTGGCTGCGTCGGGGCGCTCCCGCCCGTACCTCCAAGCCCCGTTTCCGGGTCGAGGCCGCCAACGAGCTGATCGCCGACGTGCCGCCGCCGCGCGACACCTCCGAGCTGATGAAGTTCGCCTCCTCGCGGCTCGGCAAGACCGTGTTCGACCTGGAGGACGTGACCGTCCAGGCCGGGCCCAAGGTGCTCCTCAAGCACGTCACCTGGCAGCTCGGGCCCGGCGACCGCATCGGCCTGGTCGGTGTCAACGGCGCCGGCAAGACCTCGCTGCTGCGCGCCATGGCCGAGGCCGCGCGCACCGAGGGCGAGGAGCAGCCGGCGGCCGGCCGGATCGCCGTCGGCCGGACCGTCAAGCTGGCTTACCTCTCCCAGGAGGTCGCCGAACTCGACCCGAACCTGCGGGTCCTGGAGGCCGTCCAGCGGGTGCGCGAGCGCGTCGACCTCGGCAAGGGACGCGAGATGACCGCCGGGCAGCTGTGCGAGACGTTCGGCTTCAACAAGGAGAAGCAGTGGACGCCGGTCGGCGACCTCTCCGGCGGTGAGCGCCGCCGCCTCCAGCTGCTCCGGCTGCTCATGGACGAGCCGAACGTCCTCTTCCTCGACGAGCCCACCAACGACCTCGACATCGAGACCCTCACCCAGCTGGAGGACGTCCTCGACGGCTGGCCCGGCTCGATGATCGTCATCTCCCACGACCGGTTCTTCGTGGAGCGCACCACGGACCGCGTCTTCGCCCTCCTCGGCGACGCCACCCTGCGGATGCTGCCGCGCGGCATCGACGAGTACCTGGAGCGGCGTCAGCGCATGGAGGAGACGGCCGCCGCGACCGCCGTGGCCCCGAAAGCCCCCACGGCCGACCGGAGCGCCGCCGACCAGCGCGCCGCCAAGAAGGAACTCCAGAAGATCGAGCGTCAGCTGGACCGCGTCTCCGAGAAGGAGACCAAGCTGCACGACCAGATCGCCGCGAACGCCACGGACTTCGCCAAGGTCGCCGAACTCGACACCCAGCTGCGCGACTTGGCCGGGGAGCGCGAGGAACTGGAGATGCGCTGGCTGGAGCTGGCGGAGGACGCGTAACACGGCGCGCGCGGTCCCGGGCGGCGCGTAACTCGGCGTGTGCGCTGTGCCGGTGGGCGCGCGACCCGCATGGGTGCGCCCGCCCCCTCATCCACCGGCGTGAACCGGCCGCGCACGCGCGCCACCCCACGGCGCGCAAACCCCCTGCGCGCGCCGGCGTGAAGGGAGCGTGAAGGCGCGTAACGGGGGCATCACGGGGCGGTTCTTCCTTGGGAACAGGGGTTGATGAGGGTCCGTGGCCTGTCGGTCCCGAGTGATAGAAAGGTCCGTCTGAGAGAAGTCTGAGAACGGCCTGAGGCCCATCGGGAGTCTCGGGGCGTGGCTAAAAATCAGTAACGGGGGAAGGGCGCTGATGACTCAGCCACCCAGTCAGCCGCCGCAGCAGGGCGGATTCGGAGCACCGCAGGACCAGCCTCCACCGGGTGGTGGCTTCGGCGCCCCGCAACAGCCGCCCGCGCAGGGCGGTTTCGGTGCGCCCCAGGGCACGCCCCCGCCTCCTGCCCAGCCGGGATACGGCTATCCACAGCAGCCGGGACCGTACGCGCAGCCCGGTCCGTACGGCCAGCCCCAGGCTCAGCCGCCCGGCCCCTACGGCCAGCCCCAGGCTCAGCCGCCCGGCCCCTACGGCCAGCCCCAGCAAGCGGGGCCGTACGGGCAGCCGCCCCAGCCGGGTTACGGCTATCCGCCGCAGTACCCGGGCGCACCCGGCATCGCTCCGCCGCCCGGGGGCGGGGGCCGCGGGCCGTTCAGGGGGAAGCCCGGGCTGATCGTCGCGGCGGCGGTGGCGGCCCTGCTGGCCGTCGGCGGCACCGTGTACGCCGTGACCAGCGGGGACGACGGCAAGAACCCGGTCGCCCAGCAGTCCGACGACCCCAAGGCCTCCGGCACCGACGCCCCGGTCAACCCGGGGGACGGCAGCGGCGACGGCGGCACGGACCCGGAGAACCTCAACGAGGGCCGCGAGTCCGGCGAGGCCAAGGTGCTCTGGTACAAGTCGGCGCCCGACGCCCCGGCGTCCGGCGCCGACGCCCCCGGCATGTGGATCACCGGGAAGACCGCGGTGAAGGCGGCGTACAAGCAGGTCTTCGCCTACCGCGTGGGCGGCGGCGCCGCGGCCTGGGCCCCGATCACGTTCCCGCAGAAGATCTGCGCGGTGACCCCGGACCAGTCGGCCGACGGCAAGGTCGTCGTGGCGTACATGAACGGCACCAGTGACCGGGCCAAGTGCAACCGGCTGCAGGAGATCGATCTCGACACGGGCCACAAGGGGTGGACCGCGACCGTCGCCGACGGCGGCCTGTTCGACAGCGCGATCAGCATCGAGCTGACGATCAGCGGAAAGACGCTGATGGTGGGCCGCTCCCAGTCGGGCACGGCGTACGACCTTGGCAGCGGCGACAAGCTGTACGACAAGAAGAAGTACGGCGCGTCCTGCTTCCCGACGGCGTTCGCGGGCGGTGCGCACCGGCTGGTCGAGGTGGCCTCCTGCGGGGTCGGCGGCGGCAACGAGCACGACGAGATCTCGGAGCTGGAGCCGGCCACCGGCGCGGTCAGGTGGACCCAGCCGGTCAAGAAGGGCTGGTCGGTCGAACGGACCTACTCCGTCGACCCGCTCGTGGTCTACATGACCAACGAGGAGAAGAAGGCCTGGAACATCTCGACGTTGGACGCCAAGGGCGCGTTCCGGTCCGAGGTCAAGGTCGACGAGAAGTTCGCCCCCGAGTGCGGCTGGGCGATCTTCGCCCGTGACCTCCAGGGCTGCCAGGGCGTCGCCGTCGACGCGACCACCCTCTACCTGCCGACGGACACGAATAGCGGTGCCAACGAGATCGTCGCGATCAGCCTCGTCGACGGCAAGGCGAAGTGGCGTACGAAATCCCCGACGGACGAGTCGATGTACCCGGTCAAGGTCGAGGGCGGCAAACTCGTCGCGTATGTACGGCCGTCGTACGACTCGGGCGGTCAGGTGGTGTCGATCCCGACCGCCGGCTCCGCCCACGCCACCGCCAAGCTGCTGCAGAACCCACAGCACACCGCCGACATCGAGGACGGCTTCTACGACGGCGCGGTCGACTGGGTCGACGGCCGCTTCTATCTCTCCTCAACGCGGCTGTCCGGCAGCGACGACGCGAAGGAGAAGCTGATGATGGCCTTCGGCGACTGAGCGGCCCCACCTCGCCCCGCCCTACCCCGTCCAGCAGCCCGCGCCGACGGCCGGCCCCCTCACCCCGCCGGCCATCGACCGCCGGCCGTCGACCGCCGGCCGTCTGCCGCACCGGCCGCCAGTGCCGGCCCACGCGCCGTCCTCCACTGGCCCACGCGCCGTCCCCAGCCCTCTCCCGCGCCGTCCCGTCCCCAGAGGTTCCCCGTCATGACCCAGCCGCCTCCGCCACCGCCCAACCAGCCCCCACAGCAGCCCGGTTTCGGCGCCCCCGCCGGCCCGCCGCAGCCACCCGTACCCCCGGCCCCCCAGCCGGGCTACGGCTACCCGCAGCAGCCCCCGGCCCCCCAGCCCGGCTACGGCCACCCCCACCAGCCACCCCAGCCCCCGCAGCCCGGCTACGGCTACCCCGCCCAGCCCCCGGCCGTGAACCCGTACACCCAGCACCCCCCCACCCCCACCCCCACCCCCACCTCCGCCAACCCCTACGCCCAGCCACCCGGTTACGGCTACCCGGGCGGCCCCACCCCCGGCCCCGCTCCCGCCCCCGGCAGGAACAACACCACGCTGTTCATCGTCGTCGCCGCGGTCGTCGTGATCGCGCTGATCGTCGGCGGTGGCATCTGGTACTCCAAGTCCTCCGGCGCGGACGGCAAGAAGGACGACACCGCGGGCTCCAGCACCGGCGGCACCGGCGGCAAGGGAGGAGGCGGGGGAGCAGGCAAGGGCAGCGAGAAGGTGCCCGCGGACCCGGCCTCCAGGATCCTCTTCCAGGTCCCGCTGCCCACGGCGAACGACACCACGGTCACCGCCGGTTCCTGGCTCACCGACAAGGTGTACGCGAAGACCGGCGTCGCCCGGATCGTCGGCTACGACCCCGACTCGGGCGCCAAGCTGTGGACGGTGCCGCTGCCCGGCCCGGTCTGCTACGCCACCGGGCACACCAGTGCGGACGGCAGGACGGCCGTCGTCTTCCAGCCGAAAATGCCGCCCAAGGGTTCCACGGCCGGCTGCACCCAGGTCGCCGCGATCGACCTGAACGCCGGTAAGAGACTATGGACGCAGACGATCAAGTCCGGTGACGTACCGATCAACTTCAATAACGTGACGGTCTCCCAGCAGACGGTCGCGGTCGGCGGTACCAGCGGCGGCGCCGCCTTCGCCCTCGCCTCCGGCAAGGTCCGCTGGCAGCCGAAGCCGACCGACACCTGCTACGACGCCGGTTACGGCGGCGGCGCCAAACTGGTCGCGGTCCGCAGCTGCGGCAGCGGCGACACCGCCCAGCTGCACATCCAGACCATCGACCCGGTCTCCGGCAAGGTGATCTCCGAGTACAAGATGACCTCGGGCATCGCCTACGCCAGCGTCGTGTCGACCGACCCCCTGGTCGTGGCCGCGGACGTCAACGACAGCGCGGGCGACGGCAGCGGCTTCTCGGACGTCTTCTCCATCGACAACAGGACCGGGCAGCTGCGCACCCGCATCTCCACGCCCGGCAGCTCGTACGCGGCCCGCTGCGACGGCATCTACCAGCTGGAGAAGTGCCAGGGAGTGGTGGTCGGCAACGACCGGCTGTACCTGGCGACCGAGGCGCACGACGGCGGCGCGGACCTCGCGAAGACCAACGAGATCGTCGCCTTCGACCTGGCCACCGGCAAGCAGACCGGCCAGCGCGCCGACGCCGGCGACAACTACACGATCACACCGCTGCGCATGGACGGTCCGAACGTGATCGCGTACAAGAACCCGCCGTACGACAAGGGCGGCCAGATCGTCAGTATCGACGGCGGTTCGTTCAGCGAGACCAAGCTGCTGGAGAACCCGTCGACCGCGTCGGTCAGGGCCGTGGAGACCGCCATGTCCCCGGCGTACGCGGAGGTCCTCTACTCTCAGGGGCACCTGTACCTGTCCGCGGTGTACGCCCACGCCGCCGGTTCGTCACTGTCGGCCAAGGAGTACCTGGTCACCGCGTTCGGCGCGGGTGGCTGACGGTTCGTCAAGCGGAAACACCCGTATCACCCGGCCCGCGATTCCGGTCCCGCCCCTGGTCAGCGGCGGGACCGGGCGCGTACCGCATCACACCCGCTCTTCACCTGCGAATACGAGAAAAGCCAGAGATTCCTCCGATCCGGGGCACTTCTCATCAGTAGGGGCAGCGCAACGTCGAACAAGCGTGTAGCTTCCGGGGGCATGAAGGACGAGGTGCCGGGGGGCCCTCTGTCCACGCGGACCAGTGGGCATCCATAGTGGGGCATCCATTGGGGGGACTGGGGGGTTGCTCTATGGGAGTGCGGCTCATGGTGGTCGACGACCACCGGTTGCTCGCCGAGGCGCTGGCCTCGGCGCTGAAACTGCGCGGCCACCGGGTGCTCGCGGCGGCGGCGCCGGCGGCGGGTGCGGCGGAGCTGGTGATCACGCGCGCGCCCGAGGTGTGCCTGCTGGGTACGGCGACACCGGCCGAGCCGGGGATCTTCGACCCGGTGGTGCGGATCAAGAAGGAACGGCCGCAGGTCGCCGTCCTCGTGCTGGGCCCGGTGCCCTCACCGCGGGGCATCGCGGCGGCCTTCGCCGCGGGCGCCTCCGGATACGTCCGGCACGACGAGCGGATAGAGGGCGTCGAGCGGGCGATCATGAAGGCGCGGGCCGGGGAGGCAGCGGTGGCACCCGCCCTGCTCCAGGGTGCCTTCGGTGAACTCCTCAACCCGGCCGCCCAGCCCGACGACGAGGGCCAGCGCCTCCTCCAGATGCTCACCCCGAGGGAGGTGGAGGTGCTGGTGCGCGTCGCCGACGGCGAGGACACCCGCCTGATCGCGGCGGGCATGGGCATCGCCCCGAGCACGGCCCGCACCCATGTGCAGCGGGTGCTGATGAAGCTGGGGGTGGGGTCGCGCTTGGAGGCGGCGGCTTTGGCGGCACGTACCGGGCTGCTGGACAGGGCCGGCCCACTCAACCATTCAGCAGGGCCGGACCAGTAGCCGGCGGCCACCGCACCCACCCAGGGGCGCGGGGCCGTAGCGATGTGCGGCTCCGCCGTGCGGGCGCGACCAGCCCCCACGCACCCGCACCCGCACGACGACCTACTCCACCTCCTTCTCCCCTTCCACCGAAGGAACCGGCGGCGGGGTCGGCCGCAGCCACAGCCACACCAGAAAGAACACCCCCAGCAGCAGCATCCCGATCCCGGTCCACAGGTTGATGTTGATCCCCTGTGCCTTGTCGATCTCGGCCTGCGAGTCCGTGATCCCGGTGATCGTGACGATGATCCCGTACAGCACGAACAGCCCACCGATGATCCGCCGCAGATCGAAGATGCGCGCGGCGGTCGCGGACTTGCCCTCCAGCTCGGTGACTTCCCGATGGACGTCCTGCTCGGAGTAGTGGAACCCGGAGTGCCCGGAGTCGTCGGTCATGGTCTCTCCTCTTCTCCAGCCACGGCGGTCAGAACGAGAACGGGATGTAGCAGAGGGCGGCCAGGATCACCGCACCCCAGCCCAGCAGCGCCGGCCGCCGGTACCAGGCGTCGTCGCCCGCGGCGCGCGCCTCGGTCATGCCGGGGGAGCGCGTGCCGTAGACCAGGCCCGCCAGCTCCGCCTCCGGCTTGGGCGCGGTGAACAGGGACACGATCACCATCACCACCGCGCCGGCGACGAAGCCGGCGATCGCGGAGACGAAGTTGGCGCCCTGGTCCGAGGGGATGCCGATGATGTCCTTCTTGTAGAGGACGAAGTAGTTGACCATCGCGGTCACCGTCCCCGCGAGCAGCCCCCAGAAGCCGGACTTCGCCGAGGCGCGCTTCCAGAACATGCCGACGATGAAGACGACGAACATCGGCACGTTGAAGAAGGAGAACAGTGTCTGGAGGTAGCTCATGATGTTCGAGAACGACGACGCCAGGAACGCCGTACCGACGGACGCGGCCACGCCGATCGCGGTGATGAGGCGTCCGAAGCGGACGTAGTAGCCGTCCTCGCGGCCCCGCACCACGTACTTCGCCCAGATGTCGGTCGTGAAGACGGTGTTGAAGGACGACACGTTGGCGGCCATGCCGGCCATGAAGGCCGCGAGCAGGCCGGTGACCGCGATGCCGAGGACGCCGTTGGGCAGGAGTTGGGACATCAGGTAGGGGATCGCGTCGTTGTACTGGAGGTCGGAGCCGGACGTGCCGATGTTCGGCACCAGCGCGGCGGCGACCAGGCCCGGGATCATCACCAGGAAGACGATGAAGATCTTCGGGTACGCGGCGATCAGCGGGGTGCGCTGGGCGGCGGAGAGGTTCTTCGCCGACAGGGCGCGCTGGACCTCGGCGAAGTTGGTCGTCCAGTAGCCGAAGGAGAGGACGAAGCCGAGGCCGAGGACGATGGTCAGCCAGTTCGCGCCGAGCGGGTTGACGGTGCCGATGCCGGTGCCGCCCCAGGCGGTGGTGAAGTTGTGGCCGTGGGTGGCGTCGAGCTTGTCGACCAGGCCGTCCCAGCCGCCCACCTTCTTCAGGCCGAGCACGGACAGCGGGATGAGGGCGGCCAGGATCACGAAGAACTGGAGCACCTCGTTGTAGATGGCCGAGGAGAGGCCGCCGAGGGTGATGTACCCCAGCACGAACGCGCCGGCCACCACGATCGCCACCCACTGCGGCCAGCCCAGCAGTGCCTCCACGACGATCGCGAGGGCGTACAGGTTGACGCCCGCGATGAGGATGGCGGCGAAGGCGAACAGGATCGAACTCAGCAGATGTGCGGCTCTGTCGAAGCGCAGCAGCAGCATCTCGGGGACCGAGCGGACCTTGCTCCCGTAGTAGAACGGCATCATCACCAGGCCGAGGAAGACCATGGCCGGAATGGCGCCGATCCAGTACCAGTGCACGGTGTACGCGCCGTACTGCGCGCTGTTGGCGGCCATGCCGAGGATCTCGGTGGCGGCCAGGTTCGCCGAGATGAACGCGAGCCCGGTGATCCACGCGGGCAGCGAGCGTCCGGACAGGAAGAAGTCGAGGCTGGTCTTCACCGAGCGGCGGGCCGCGAAGCCGATGCCCAGGACGACCACGAAGTAGATCGCGAGGATCACGTAGTCGAGCCCGTTGGTGGGGAGCCGTAGCTCCTGCGCGAGGTATGTGGGGGATGCGGGGGCATTGGTGGGGTTCTGCACCCAGTAATTCAACACTTTCGTTGTCTCACCTTGATTGATTCCGATGTTGACTCACCTGGTGAGTTGTGTTTTGGTGTGTTCGGTTCTGTTTGATGGTTGGCTGACTCGAACAACGCTCGATTTTCGGGAGTCCGCAGTGAAGAAGACCTCGACCCGGCTGGCCGACGGTCGCGAGCTCATCTACTACGACCTGCGGGACGACACCGTGCGGGACGCGGTGGACCGCAGGCCGCTGGAGCGGACGCACACCACCTCCGAGATCCGCCGTGACCCGCTGCTCGGCGACCAGGTCGCCATCGCCTCGCACCGGCAGGGCCGCACCTACCACCCGCCGGCCGACCAGTGCCCGCTCTGCCCGACCAAGGGCGACCGGCTGAGCGAGATCCCGGACTCGTCGTACGACGTGGTGGTCTTCGAGAACCGTTTCCCCTCGCTGGCCGGCGACTCCGGGCGCTGTGAGGTGGTCTGCTTCACCTCGGACCACGACGCGTCCTTCGCGAGCCTCACCGAGGAGCAGGCGCGTCTCGTCCTCGACGCGTGGACCGACCGGACCTCGGAACTGTCGCATCTCCCCTCCGTCCAGCAGGTGTTCTGCTTCGAGAACCGCGGCGAGGAGATCGGCGTGACGCTCGGTCACCCGCACGGCCAGATCTACGCCTACCCCTTCACCACCCCGCGCACCGCCCTGATGCTGCGTTCACTCGCCACTCACAAGGAGGCGGCCGGCGGAGAGAACCTCTTCGACGCCGTCCTGGAGCGGGAACTCGCCGACGAGCGGGTCGTCCTTGAGGGTGAACACTGGGTCGCCTTCGTGCCGTACGCGGCACACTGGCCCTACGAGGTCCACCTGTACCCGAAGCGCCGGGTCCCCGACCTGCTCGGACTGGACGAGGCGGCGCGCTCAGAGTTCCCCCAGGTTTATCTGGAACTCTTGAGGCGCTTCGACCGTATCTTCGGTGAGGGTGAACCTCCCACGCCCTACATCGCCGCCTGGCACCAGGCGCCGTTCGGGACGCTGGAGGAGTTCGAGGGGGTCACGCGCGACGACTTCGCGCTCCACCTGGAGCTTTTCACCATCCGCCGAACGTCCGGCAAGCTGAAGTTTCTCGCGGGTTCCGAATCCGGCATGAACGTGTTCATCAACGACGTGCCGCCGGAGCGCGCGGCCGAGCGACTGCGAGAGGTAGCGAGTTGATGAAGTACCTGGTGACGGGCGGAGCGGGTTACGTCGGCAGCGTGGTGGCCCAGCACCTGCTGGAGGCGGGCCACGAGGTCACCGTCCTCGACAACCTGTCCACGGGCTTCCGGGAGGCCGTCCCGGCGGGCGCCGCCTTCGTCGAGGGCGACATCCGCGACGCCGCGAAGTGGCTCGACGCCTCCTACGACGCGGTGCTGCACTTCGCCGCGTTCTCCAAGGTCGGCGAGTCGGTCGAGCAGCCCGAGAAGTACTGGGACAACAACGTCGGCGGCACGATGGCGCTGCTCGCCGCGATGCGTGAGGCCGGCGTCCGCAAGCTCGTCTTCTCCTCCACGGCGGCCACCTACGGCGAGCCGGAGCAGGTCCCGATCGTCGAGACCGCCCCGACGAAGCCCACCAGCCCGTACGGGGCCACCAAGCTCGCTGTCGACCACATGATCACCGGCGAGGCCGCCGCGCACGGCCTGGGCGCGGTCTCCCTGCGCTACTTCAACGTGGCCGGTGCCTACGGCGCGCAGGGCGAGCGCCACGACCCCGAGTCGCACCTGATCCCGCTGGTCCTCCAGGTCGCCCAGGGCCGCCGCGAGGCCGTCTCGGTCTTCGGCGACGACTACCCGACGTCCGACGGCACCTGCGTCCGCGACTACATCCACGTCGCGGACCTCGCCGACGCCCACCTGCTGGCCCTGACGGCCGCGCTCCCCGGCGAGCACCTCATCTGCAACCTCGGCAACGGCGAGGGCTTCTCGGTCCGCGAGGTCATCGAGACCGTCCGCCAGGTCACCGGCCATCCGATCCCCGAGGTCGTGGCCCCGCGCCGGGGCGGCGACCCGGCCGTCCTGGTCGCCTCGGCGGCCACCGCCCGCGAGAAGCTGGGCTGGAACCCGACCCGCGCGGACCTCGCGGGCATCGTCGCGGACGCCTGGGAGTTCGCACAGCACGTCTCAAGGGAGCAGTAGTGGGGGCACAGCAGGTCCGGGACGGTTTCACGGAGCTCTACGGAACCGCGCCCGAAGGGGTCTGGTCGGCGCCGGGCCGGGTCAACCTGATCGGTGAGCACACCGACTACAACGACGGCTTCGTGATGCCGTTCGCGCTGCCGCACGCGACGACGGCCGCGGTCTCCCGCCGCACCGACGGCGTGCTGCGGCTGCACTCCGCCGACATCGAGGGCGGGGTCGTCGAGCTCTCCCTCGACGCCCTGGAACCCGGCACCGACCAGGAGTGGACGGCGTACCCGGCGGGCGTGGTCTGGGCGCTGCGCGAGGCCGGCCACCCGGTCACCGGCGCCGACGTGCACCTGTCCTCCACGGTCCCCACCGGAGCAGGCCTGTCCTCCTCCGCGGCCCTGGAGGTGGTGATCGCCCTCGCCCTCAACGACCTGCACCAACTGGGCCTGGCCCGCTGGCAGCTGGCCCGCTTGTGCCAGCGCGCGGAGAACGTCTACGTCGGGGCGCCCACCGGCATCATGGACCAGACGGCGTCCGCCTGCTGCGAGCAGGGGCACGCCCTGTTCCTGGACACCCGCGATCTCTCGCAGAAGCAGATCCCCTTCGACCTCGCGGCCGAGGGCATGCGGCTGCTGGTCGTCGACACCCAGGTCAAGCACGCTC
Organism: Streptomyces sp. NPDC051105; assembly: GCF_040682795.1. Lineage (NCBI taxonomy): Bacteria > Bacillati > Actinomycetota > Actinomycetes > Kitasatosporales > Streptomycetaceae > Streptomyces > Streptomyces sp. NPDC051105. The sequence continues at coordinate 104,220 of NZ_JBFBBR010000014.1, forward strand.
ACAGCGGCGGCGAGTACGGCAAGCGCCGGGCCGGCTGCGAGAAGGGCGCGGCCCTGCTGGGCGTGGACGCGCTGCGGGACGTCGCCTACGACGACCTCGACGCGGCGCTCGACCGGCTGGGCGACGAGGAGGAGGTACGGCGCCTGGTCCGGCACGTCGTCACCGAGGACCACCGCGTGGAAAGCGTCGTCGCCCTGCTGGAGGCCGGCGACACCCGCGCCATCGGCCCGGTCCTCACCGAGGGCCACGCCTCGCTGCGCGACGACTTCCGGATCTCCTGCCCGGAGCTGGACCTGGTCGTCGACACCGCCCTCGCCACCGGCGCCCTGGGCGCCCGGATGACCGGCGGCGGCTTCGGCGGCTCGGCGATCGTCCTCGCGGAGGCGTCCGACGTCGACACGATCACCAAGGCGGTCGAAGAGGCCTTCGCGGCGGCCGGGTTCAAGGCGCCCCGGACGTTCGAGGCGGTGCCGTCGGCGGGCGCCCGCCGGGAGAGCTGAGGCTCAGCCCAGCCGCTTCGTGAGGGTGTATTCCGTGATCCCCGGCGGATAGTCGGGGACCACGCACACCACCTCGTAGCCCTGCTTCCGGTAGAAGTCCGGTGCCTGGAAGTCCCAGGTCTCCAGCCGGACGGCGGCGCAGGCGCGGTCCTGCCGGGCGATGCGCTCCGCCTCGGACAGCAACCGGCGGCCCAGACCCGTGCCGCGACGGCCGGCGTCCACCCACAGATAGGTGACGTGCAGCCAGGTCGCCCAGGTGTGCCCCACCAGGCCGCCCGCCAGTTCGCCCGAACGGTCGTCCATCGCCCAGACGTGCAGCGGCACTTGGCGTTCGTCGGGCGTCCCGCGCAGGGCCGCGAGGACCGGGGAGGCCGTGGTGTTGCTGTCCCGCAGCCGCGCGTGGAGCAGTTCCCGCCGTTCTTTGTCGACTTCCGTCTCAATACGAAACATGCGGCACACCATAAACGCGTCGGCCGGGCAGTTCTGCAAATTGCCTTCCGCTCCCGCCCCCCTTCCGTACCCTGAGGAGCGGTACCGGTGGGGGCCGGTGCTGATCAGGGGGCGAGACAAGTCGGGTACGACACCCGCGGTGGGGGTAGCAGTTCAGGCACGACGGCGGCCGTGCGGTTCTGTCCTCCCACGGGTGTCGTGTCCGCATGATCCGTCGTTCTGAGCACCTTGGGGTATCCCCTGCTCGTGAAGAGCTTGGGAAGGGGGTTTTGTGGTTCGCATCCGAGTTCTGGTCGTCGACGACCACCGTATCTTCGCCGAGTCGCTCGCCGCGGCTCTGGCCGCCGAGCCCGACGTCGACGTGTCCGCGGCCGGCAGCGGTCCGGCGGCACTGCGCTGCCTGGAGCGCGCGGTCGCCGAGGGCCGCCGCTACGACGTGCTGCTCGTCGACGCCGATCTGGGCGGCCAACTGCCCGGCGGCCGCCCGGCGGTGCCGGTGCAGGAGGGCAACGAGGAGGGTCTGGTCGACGGGATATCCCTGGTCACCGGGGTCCGCTCGGCCCACCCCGCGGTCCGTGTCGTCGTGCTCGCCGAGAAGGACGACCCGCGGCGCGCGGCCCTGGCCCTGCAGGCCGGCGCCTGCGGCTGGGTCGCCAAGGACTGCTCGCTGTCCCGGCTGCTGAACGTCATCCGGGGGGTGCTGCGCGACGAGACCCATCTGCCGCCCGCCCTGCTGACCGGGGTCCTGCGGGAGTTGACGGCCGCGCGCAAGCACCGCACCGAGAGTGAACGGCTCGTGGAGTCCCTCACGCCGAGGGAGCGGGAAGTGCTCCGGTGCATGGTGGCGGGCCTGGGGCGCAAGGCGGTCGCCGAGCGCCTGTTCCTGTCCCCGCACACCGTCCGCACCCATATGCAGAACGTGCTCGGCAAACTGGGCGTGCACTCCACGCTGGCCGCCGTCGCGCTCGCGCGCCGGGCCGGAGTGGGCCCGGCCGACCTGGGGCCCGCCGGGCGGATCCTGCCGGAGGAGAGCAGCAGCGCCTGATCGACACCGGTGAGCCCGCGTCTCCGGTGAGCCCGCGTAGCCGGTGAGCCCCGCGTCTGCGGAGGGATCCGCCCCCGCGGGTCCCTCAGCCGGGGATGTTGTCGAACGGGGCGGTCAACTGGCGTAGCAGAGCGGCGAGTTCGGCGCGCTGGGCGCGGGAGAGTTCGGCGAGGATCGCCCGTTCCTGGTCGAGGAGTCCGGCCAGGGCCTGGTCCGCGCGGTCCTGGCCCTCCTCGGTCAGCCGCACCAGCACGCCCCGCCGGTCGCTCGGGTCCGGCAGCCGCTCCACCAGGCCCTTCTTGGTCAGCCGGTCGATCCGGTTGGTCATCGTCCCCGACGTCACCAGGGTCTGGGTCAGCAGCTGCCCGGGGGAGAGCTGGTACGGCGTCCCCGCGCGCCGGAGCGCGGTCAGCACGTCGAACTCCCAGGGCTCCAGGCTGTGCTCCGCGAAGGCCAGCCGACGCGCCCGGTCCAGGTGCCGGGCCAGTCGGCTCACCCGGCTGAGCACCTCAAGCGGTTCCACGTCGAGGTCCGGGCGCTCCCGGCGCCACGCAGCCACCAGCCGATCGACCTCGTCCTCCATGGCGATCAGTGTAGTGGTTGTGTCGACATGAAGTCTCTTGATGTCGAGCTTCTTGACATCGAGATATCAGGGCGGGGAGGGTGGAGCCCATGACGACTCCCGCCTGGGACCCTGCCCAGTACCTCCGGCACGCCGGCCACCGCGCCCGCCCCTTCATCGACCTCCTCGCCCGGATCCCCGACCTCCCCGGCGAGCCCCCGGCCGTCGCCGATCTCGGCTGCGGCCCCGGCAACATGACCGCCCTGCTCGCCGAACGCTGGCCCACCGCCCGCATCACCGGTTACGACAACTCGCCCGAGATGCTCGACAAGGCGCTCGTGGAGTACGAGGGCCCCACGGCCGGCGGCGGCCGCCTGGACTTCTCCCACGCCGACGTCCGCACCTGGGCGCCCGAGCGGCCGTACGACCTGATCGTCAGCAACGCCACGTTCCAGTGGGTCCCCGGGCACGCCGAGCGGTTCGCCGACTGGATCGCCGCCCTCGCCCCCGGCGGCATCTTCGCCTTCCAGGTCCCCGGCAACTTCACCGCGCCCAGCCACCGGCTCATGCGGACCCTCGCCGAGTCCCCCCGCTGGCGGGGCCGCCTCGCCGAGGTCCTCCGCCACGACGACGCCGTCCTCACCCCCGAGGCCTACCTGGAGCGGCTGACCGGGCTCGGCTGCGCCGCCGACGTCTGGGAGACGACGTACATCCATCTGCTGGCCGGCGAGGACCCGGTCCTCGACTGGGTGAAGGGCACCGGACTGCGCCCGGTCCTCACCGCCCTCGCCGACGATCCCGGAGCCCGCGACGCCTTCCTCGCCGAGTACCGGGCCGCACTGCGCGAGGCCTACCCGGCCGGCCCGCACGGCACCCCGTTCCCGTTCCGGCGCGTCTTCGCCGTCGCCCGCAAGGAGGGGAACTGATGCTCGCCGCCCTCGACCATGTCCAGCTCGCCGCCCCGCCCGGCTCCGAGGACCGGCTGCGGACGTTCTACGTGGACACCCTCGGCATGACGGAGATCCCCAAACCGCCCGTGCTCGCGGCGCGCGGCGGCTGCTGGTTCCGGGCCGGCGAGATCCATCTGCACGTGGGGATCGAGCAGGCCTTCCGGCCGGCCAGGCAGGCCCACCCGGGTCTGCTGGTGACGGGTATCGAGGCGTACGCGGCCCGGCTCACCGCCCACGGCACGCCCGTCGCCTGGGACGGGGATCTCCCCGGCCACCGCCGCTTCTACTGCGAGGACCCCGTGGGCAACCGCCTGGAGTTCCTTGAACCGGACCGCTGAGCCGCCGTTTGCCCCGGCCCGGCCCCGGTTACCCGGTGGGACGACAGCCGACTACGAACCCGTCAGGGGTGATCGACGGTGGCACGGGAGCAGAAGGCCAAGGCCAAGAAGGAACAGCTCAAGGGCAAGGCCAAGGAGATCGCCGGGCGGGCGACGGGCGATCTTCCGATGGAGAGTGAAGGCCGCGCCGAGAAGGCCAAGGGCGACGCCCGCCAGGCCAAGGAGAAGGCCAAGGACATCTTCAAGCACTGAGGAGGTCTGGTCTTCCAGGGCCCGGCGGGCGGTCTCACGCCTTGCGGTGCCCTATGAGCCGCGGTGTCACGCCTTGCGGTGCCCTATCAGCCGCGGTTTCTGCTCCAGGCCGTCCAGGCCGTGCCAGGCCAGATTGACGAGGTGGGCGGCGACCTCCGCCTTCTTCGGGCGGCGCACGTCCAGCCACCACTGGCCGGTCAGCGCCACCATGCCCACCAGCGCCTGCGCGTACAGCGGCGCCAGCTTGGGGTCGAAGCCGCGCGACTTGAACTCGCGCCCGAGGATGTCCTCCACCTGGGTGGCGATGTCCGAGATGAGGGACGCGAAGGAACCCGTGGACTGCGGGATGGGGGAGTCCCGGACCAGGATCCGGAACCCGTCCGTGTACTCCTCGATGTAGTCGAGCAGGGCGAACGCGGCCTGCTCGCACAGCTCACGCGGATGCCCGGCGGTGAGGGAGCCGGTCACCATGTCCAGCAACCGGCGCATCTCACGGTCGACCACCACCGCGTACAGCCCCTCCTTGCCGCCGAAGTGCTCGTACACCACCGGCTTGGAGACCCCGGCCTTCGCCGCGATCTCCTCCACCGAGGTGCCCTCGAAACCCTTCGCGGCGAAGAGGGTGCGACCGATCTCCAACAGCTGCTGGCGACGCTCCACCCCGGTCATGCGGGTGCGACGCGCCCGCCGCGGCTTTTCGGGACTGGGGGTGCTGGAGTCGGTCGCCACGGCGTCAATCATGCCGCCTCGGCGGTCTCCGACCCTCGCCGGGAGCCACCTTCCCCGGTGTTACGGCGCGAATCGATACGCGAGCGTGACGGCCACCGCACGTCGTACGCCCAGCCCAGCTGCTCGCACCAGCGGATGATCCGGGCCGACGAGTCCAGCTGGCCGCGCTCCACCCCGTGCCGGGCCGAGGTCGGGTCGGCGTGGTGCAGGTTGTGCCAGGACTCGCCACAGGACAGGACCGCCAGCCACCACACGTTGCCCGACCTGTCCCGCGAGCGGAACGGCCGCCTTCCCACGGCGTGGCAGATCGAGTTGATCGACCAGGTCACGTGGTGCAGCAGCGCCACCCGGACGAGTGAACCCCAGAAGAACGCGGTGAACGCGCCCCACCAGGACATGGTCACCAGACCGCCGATCAGCGGCGGCAGCGCCAGCGAGAGCACGGTCCAGTAGATGAACTGCCGGGAGATCGCCCGGATCGCCGGGTCCCTGACCAGGTCCGGCGCGTACTTCTCCTGCGGAGTCCGCTCCTCGTCGAACATCCAGGCGATGTGTGCCCACCACAGGCCCTTGAGCAACGCCGGCACGGTCTCCCCGTACCGCCACGGCGAATGCGGGTCGCCCTCCGCGTCGGAGAACTTGTGGTGCTTGCGGTGATCGGCCACCCAGCGCACCAGGGGCCCCTCCACCGCCATCGAGCCCGCGACCGCTAGCGCGATCCTGAGCGGCCGCTTGGCCTTGAACGAGCCATGGGTGAAATAACGGTGGTAACCGATCGTCACGCCGTGGCAGCCCAGATAGTAGAAGAACACCAGCAGGCCCAGGTCGAGCCAGCTCACGCCGCCCCACCCCCACGCCAGCGGCACCGCCGCCAGCAGCGCGAGGAACGGCACGGCGATGAACAGCAACAGGGTGATCTGCTCCAGCGAGCCCTTCCGCTCGCCGCCCAGGGTGGCGGACTGGAGCGAGCTGTCGGCCGCCTTCCGGGGGTCTTCGATCACATCGGAACTAGACGAGGTCATGCGCGTCCCCTGGGGGGTCGAGGGTTGAGACAGGTGTCGATCCGTGGCGACCGTACGGGACGATAAGGGTTCTTCCCTACGGTTCCGTAACCTACGGCAACGTAAGTATGGCAGCGAGGCGTCTCGCGGCAAGAGCCCCCTAGCCTGCGCGTCCTCATGGACACCTATCCTTGGAGTCGGTCGGACAGCGCGGTCCGCTCTGTTTCCTTCCCGGATGTCCGGCCCGTATGCGGACAGGCCCCGCCTGCCGCCCGGCTGACGGACGGGTTCCCTCCAGACGAGCTTCAACACTGCAAGGAGCCGCACCTGTGAGCAGTGCCGACGACCAGACCACCACGACCAGCAGTGAGCTGCGCGCCGACATCCGCCGGCTGGGTGACCTTCTCGGCGAGACCCTCGTCCGGCAGGAGGGCCCCGAGCTGCTGGACCTCGTGGAGAAGGTCCGCCGCCTCACCCGCGAGGACGGCGAGGCCGCCGCCGAGCTGCTGCGCGGCATCGAACTGGAGACCGCCGCCAAGCTGGTCCGTGCCTTCTCCACCTACTTCCACCTGGCCAACGTCACCGAGCAGGTCCACCGCGGCCGTGAACTGCGCGCCCGCCGCGCCGCCGAGGGCGGCCTCCTCACCCGCACCGCCGACCGGCTCAAGGACGCCGACGCCGACCACCTGCGCGAGACCGTCCAGAACCTCAACGTCCGCCCGGTGTTCACGGCGCACCCCACCGAGGCCGCGCGCCGCTCGGTCCTGAACAAGCTCCGGCGTATCGCGGCGCTCCTGGACACCCCGGTCATCGAGTCGGACCGCCGCCGCACCGACATCCGCCTCGCCGAGAACATCGACCTGGTCTGGCAGACCGACGAGCTGCGTGTCGTACGCCCGGAGCCCGCCGACGAGGCCCGCAACGCCATCTACTACCTCGACGAACTGCACGCCGACGCGGTCGGCGACGTCCTCGAGGACCTGACGGCGGAGCTGGAGCGGGTCGGCGTCAAGCTGCCCGACCACACCCGGCCGCTGACCTTCGGCACCTGGATCGGCGGCGACCGCGACGGCAACCCCAACGTCACCCCGCAGGTCACCTGGGACGTCCTGATCCTCCAGCACGAGCACGGCATCAACGACGCCCTGGAGATGATCGACGAACTCCGCGGCTTCCTCTCCAACTCCATCCGCTACACGGGTGCCACGGAGGAACTGCTGGAGTCCCTGCGTACCGATCTGGAGCTGCTGCCGGAGATCAGCCCCCGCTACAAGCGCCTCAACGCCGAGGAGCCCTACCGCCTCAAGGCCACCTGCATCCGGCAGAAGCTGGTCAACACCAAGCGGCGGCTGGCCACCGACACCCCGCACCAGGCCGGCCGCGACTACCTGGGCACCGCCGAGCTCCTGGGCGACCTGCGGCTGATCCAGGCCTCGCTGCGCGAACACCGCGGCGGTCTGTTCGCCGACGGCCGCCTGGCCCGCACGATCCGCACCCTGGCCGCGTTCGGCCTCCAGCTCGCCACCATGGACGTCCGCGAACACGCCGACGCCCACCACCACGCCCTCGGCCAGCTCTTCGACCGCCTCGGCGAGGAGTCCTGGCGCTACGCCGACATGCCCCGCGACTACCGTGGCAAGCTCCTCGCCAAGGAACTCAGGTCGCGCCGGCCGCTCGCGCCCACTCCGGCGCCGGTGGACGCGGCCGGGGAGAAGACCCTGGGGGTCTTCCAGACGGTGAAGAAGGCGCTGGAGGTGTTCGGGCCCGAGGTCGTCGAGTCGTACATCATCTCCATGTGCCAGGGCGCCGACGACGTCTTCGCCGCCGCCGTCCTGGCCCGCGAGGCCGGCCTGATGGACCTGCACGCCGGCTGGGCCAAGATCGGCATCGTCCCCCTCCTGGAGACCACCGACGAACTCAAGGCCGCCGACACCATCCTGGAGGACATGCTCTCCGACCCCTCCTACCGGCGCCTGGTAGCGCTGCGCGGAGACGTCCAGGAAGTCATGCTCGGATACTCCGACTCCTCCAAGTTCGGCGGCATCACCACCAGCCAGTGGGAGATCCACCGCGCCCAGCGCCGCCTGCGCGACGTCGCCCACCGCTACGGGGTGCGCCTGCGCCTCTTCCACGGCCGCGGCGGCACCGTCGGCCGCGGCGGCGGCCCCTCCCACGACGCCATCCTCGCCCAGCCCTGGGGCACCCTCGAGGGCGAGATCAAGGTCACCGAACAGGGCGAGGTCATCTCCGACAAGTACCTCATCCCCTCCCTCGCCCGGGAGAACCTGGAACTGACCCTCGCCGCGACCCTGCAGGCCTCCGCCCTGCACACCGCCCCCCGCCAGTCCGGAGAGGCCCTGGCCCGCTGGGACGCCGCCATGGACGTGGTCTCCGACGCCGCCCACAGCGCCTACCGGCGCCTGGTCGAGGACCCCGACCTGCCCGCGTACTTCTTCGCCGCCACCCCCGTGGACCAGCTCGCCGACCTGCACCTGGGCTCCCGCCCCTCCCGCCGCCCCGACTCCGGCGCCGGCCTGGACGGTCTGCGGGCCATCCCCTGGGTGTTCGGCTGGACCCAGTCCCGGCAGATCGTCCCCGGCTGGTTCGGCGTCGGCTCCGGGCTGAAGGCGCTGCGCGAGGCGGGCCTGGACACCGTCCTGGACGAGATGCACGAACAGTGGCACTTCTTCCGCAACTTCGTCTCCAACGTCGAGATGACCCTCGCCAAGACCGACCTGCGGATCGCCCAGCACTACGTCGACACCCTCGTCCCCGACGAGCTGAAGCACGTCTTCGAGACCATCCGGGCCGAACACGAGCTGACCGTCACCGAAGTCCTGAAGATCACCGGCGAGAGCGAACTGCTCGACGCCACCCCCGTCCTCAAGCAGACCTTCGGCATCCGCGACGCTTACCTCGACCCGATCTCCTACCTCCAGGTCACCCTCCTCAAGCGCCAGCGCGACGCCGCCGCCGCGGGCGCCGAACCCGACCCGCTCCTCGCCCGCGCCCTCCTCCTCACCGTCAACGGCGTGGCGGCCGGCCTGCGCAACACCGGCTGACCAGCACCACCGCACACGGCTGTGCCCCCGGGGTCGTACACCCGGGGGCACAGCCGTATGCGCTCACAGCCGTATGCGCTCACAGCGGTATGCGCTCACTGCAAGGCGAAGAAGGCCGTCGTCAGCTGCGCGATGCCCGAACCGCCCAGTGCCCACGCCACCCGGGTCAGCCGCAGGCCTCCGGCGACCACCACCGCCGCGAGCAGCAGCGCGCCGCCCAGCGGCACCCAGGCGAGCAGGATCCCGGCGGGGCCGGACCGGACCACGTCGTCGGTGCCGGGCTTCACGATCACGTCGTAGGTCTGCCCCTTGCGCACCGCCACCGACTTGTCGATGACCACCCGGGAGCGTGCGGAGGCGCCGGAGGAGACCGGGGTGAACGGGCCCGTGCAGGTGTCCGCACCGCACGCGGTCACCTCGACCGTGCCCCGTTCCTTGCCCTTGGTCAGCATCACGTCCTGCGCCGTGCCCCAGGAGCCCCACACCCCGCCGACCAGGATCAGCACGGCGACCGCGCCCATCGACACGACCCGGCCGAGCCGCAGGGCGGCGACCGAAGACGTACGGGAGGAGGGGACCGAGGCAGCAGGCATGGCCGGGATCATTGGCCATCTCCCTACGGCCGGTCAACTGCGGTGCGGGACAAGTCAGGAGTTGTACGAGCTTTGTGCCCGCTCCAGTCCCTCGGTGACCAGTGCCTCCACGGCGTCGGCCGCCCGGTCCACGAGATAGTCCAGTTCCTTGCGCTCGGCCGAGGAGAAGTCCTTCAGTACGAAGTCCGCGACCTGCATACGACCCGGAGGGCGTCCGATCCCGAACCGCACCCGGTGGTAGTCGGCGCCCATCGCCTTGGTCATCGACTTCAGCCCGTTGTGGCCGTTGTCGCCGCCGCCGAGCTTGAGCCGGAGCACGCCGTAGTCGATGTCCAGTTCGTCGTGGACGGCGACGATGTTCGCCACCGGCACCTTGTAGAAGTCGCGGAGCGCGTTCACCGGGCCGCCGGAGAGGTTCATGAACGACATCGGCTTGGCCAGGATCACCCGCCGGCTCCCCGGACCCGGCGCCCCGAGCCGCCCCTCCACGACCTGCGCCTGCGCCTTGCCGGCCCGCTTGAACTTCCCCCCGATCCGCCCGGCGAGCAGATCCGCGACCATGAAACCGACGTTGTGCCGGTTCATCGCGTACTCCGGTCCGGGGTTGCCGAGGCCGACGATCAGCCAAGGGGCGTTGGCGGCTGCGGGGGTGGTCACGTCCATGTCTCCTTGATACGCGCCAGCCGCCGCTCCCGGGAGGGAGCAGCGGCTGACGAACGATGAAACGAGGGTGAGGATCAGGCCTCGGCGACTTCCCCGCCCGACTCGCCCTCTTCGCCCTCGGCGGCTTCCTCGGCCTGCGCGGCCAGGACCTGAAGGACGACCGCGTCGTCCTCGACGGCCAGGGTCACGCCGGACGGCAGGGTGATGTCCTTGGCGAGGATGGAGGCGCCGGCCTGCAGGCCCTCGACGGAGACGGAGACGGACTCGGGGATGTGGGTGGCCTCGGCCTCGACCGGCAGCGCGTTCAGCACGTGCTCCAGCAGGTTGCCGCCCGGGGCCAGCTCGCCCTCGGTGTGCACCGGGATCTCGACGTTGACCTTCTCGCCGCGCTTGACCAGCAGCAGGTCGACGTGCTCCAGGAAGCCCTTGATCGGGTCGCGCACCACGGACTTCGGGATCGCCAGCTCGTTGGACTTGCCGTCGATGTCCAGGGAGATCAGGACGTTCGGGGTACGCAGCGCGAGCAGCAGCTCGTGGCCCGGGAGGGTCAGGTGGATCGGGTCCGAACCGTGGCCGTACAGGACACCGGGGACCTTGCTGTCACGACGGATACGGCGGGCGGCACCCTTGCCGAACTCGGTACGCGACTCGGCGCTGATCTTCACCTCGGACATGGTGATCACTCCTCGTAGAAGTAGATACGGACGTGGTCACCCGGCCACGAACGGCCTGCTACGAAGAGCGCGTCGATAACGGACCGCCGACACCTGTACGAAAACAGGTACGGCCTCCCTCGCCGAGCAACTTGTGCAGTCTACTCGGCGGGGGAGGCCGCACCAAAAGGATCTTCAGCGCAGGCGATGAGGGCCCCGCGCCCTGTGCAGAAACCTCACTGCACGGTGCTTACGAAGCACCGCTCACTGCTCGTCGAAGAGGCTCGTCACCGAACCGTCCTCGAACACCTCGCGCACCGCGCTCGCGATCGTCGGCGCGATCGACAGCACCGTGATCTTGTCCAGGTCCCGGCCCAGCTCGCCCGGCGTCGGCAGGGTGTTGGTCAGCACGAACTCGCTCACCCGCGAGTTCTTCAGCCGGTCCGCCGCCGGACCCGAGAGCACACCGTGCGTCGCCGTCACGATCACGTCCTCGGCGCCGTGCGCGAACAGGGCGTCCGCCGCCGCGCAGATCGTGCCACCGGTGTCGATCATGTCGTCGACCAGGACGCAGACCCGGCCCTCGACCTCGCCCACGACCTCGTGGACGGTCACCTGGTTCGCCACGTCCTTGTCACGGCGCTTGTGCACGATGGCCAGCGGCGCCCCGAGCCGGTCGCACCAGCGGTCGGCGACGCGCACCCGGCCGGCGTCCGGGGACACGATCGTCAGCTTGTCCCTGTCCACCTTCGTGCCCACGTAGTCCGCGAGCAGCGGGAGGGCGAACAGGTGATCCACCGGACCGTCGAAGAACCCCTGGATCTGGTCCGTGTGCAGATCCACGGTCAGGATCCGGTCCGCACCCGCCGTCTTCATCAGATCGGCGATGAGCCGCGCCGAAATCGGTTCACGGCCCCGGTGCTTCTTGTCCTGCCGCGCGTAACCGTAGAACGGCACGATCACCGTGATCGAACGCGCCGACGCACGCTTCAGCGCGTCGATCATGATCAGCTGCTCCATGATCCACTGGTTGATCGGAGCCGTGTGGCTCTGGATCACGAAGCAGTCGGCACCGCGCGCCGACTCCTGGTAACGGACGTAGATCTCGCCGTTGGCGAAGTCGAAGGCCTTGGTCGGTACGACCCCGACACCCAGCTGGTGGGCGACCTCCTCGGCAAGCTCGGGGTGGGCGCGGCCGGAGAAGAACATCATCTTCTTCTTGCCGGTCGTCTTGATCCCGGTCACAGCACTGTCTCCTCAGAGGTGTCTCAGCCGTACAGCTGGATGTCCAGCGACCTCTGCGCCGGGCGCAAGAGGCCGAAACAGCTGGTTAGGTGCGGGTGTGCACTTATCACGGTACGACGTCTTCGGCGCACCTGTTTCCGGTCAGTCCTCGCTCGCGCCCTGCCGCGAAGCCGCCTCGGCGGCCTTCGCCGCCGAACTCCCCGGACGCTTCCGGGCCACCCAGCCCTCGATATTCCGCTGCTGACCGCGGGCCACGGCCAGCGAACCGGGCGGTACGTCCTTCGTGATCACAGACCCGGCGGCGGTGTATGCACCGTCCCCGACCGTGACAGGCGCCACAAACATGTTGTCCGAACCCGTCTTGCAGTGCGACCCGACGGTGGTGTGGTGCTTGCTCTCACCGTCGTAGTTCACGAACACGCTCGCCGCGCCGATGTTCGAGTACTCGCCGATCGTCGCGTCGCCGACATAGGAGAGGTGCGGAACCTTGGTCCCCTCCCCGATCGAGGCGTTCTTGGTCTCCACATAGGTGCCGATCTTGCCCTTGGCCCCCAGCCGCGTCCCGGCCCGCAGATAGGCATACGGTCCCACGGACGCGTTCGGACCGACATGGGCGGAATCGGCCACCGTGTTGTCCACGCGCGCCCCGGCGCCCACCCGGGTGTTCTTCAGCCGGCTGTTCGGCCCGACCTCGGCGCCCTCGCCGAGGTGCGTGGAGCCCTGCAGCTGCGTCCCCGGGTGGACGATGACGTCCCGCTCGAAGGTGACCGTCACGTCGACCCAGGTGGTCGCCGGGTCCACGACCGTGACGCCGTCCAGCATCGCCCGCTCCAGCAGCCGGTCGTTGAGGATCCGGCGGGCCTCCGCCAGCTGCACCCGGTTGTTGATCCCGGCGATCTCGCGGTGGTCGGCGGCGACCGACGCACCGACCCGGTGCCCGGCCTCGCGCAGGATCCCCAGCACGTCCGTCAGGTACTCCTCGCCCTGGCTGTTGTCCGTGCGGACCTTCCCCAGCGCGTCCGCCAGCAGCTGCCCGTCGAACGCGAACACACCCGAGTTGATCTCCCGGATCGCCCGCTGCGAGTCGGAGGCGTCCTTGTGCTCGACGATGGCCGTCACCGCGCCGGACGCGTCGTCGCGCACGATACGGCCGTAACCCGTCGCGTCCGGGACCTCGGCGGTCAGCACGGTCACGGCGTTGCCGTCGGCGTGGTGGGTCCCGGCGAGCCGGGCGAGGGTCTCGCCGGTGAGCAGCGGGGTGTCCCCGCAGACGACCACGACGGTCCCGTCGACCACGCCGCCCAGCTCCTCCAGCGCCATCCGCACCGCGTGCCCGGTGCCGTTCTGCCGCTCCTGCACGGCCGTACGGACGGCGGGGTCGATCGCACCGAGATGCGCGCCGACCTGCTCGCGGGCGTGCCCGACGACGACGACCAGGTTCTCGGGGTTCAACTCACGGGAGGCGGCGAGCACATGGCCCACCAGGGAACGGCCACAGATGTCGTGCAGGACCTTGGGTGTGGCCGACTTCATACGGGTGCCCTCACCCGCTGCGAGAACGACGACGGCTGCCGGGCGAATGGCGCTCACGGAGTTGCCCTTCGGCTTTTGGACGGGTGGGGGTGACATCCGCAGGATACCGGGGCGTTTCGTGGGGGACATGAGAGTGGGCCCTGACGGGACTGTCAGCGGTCAGGGCCGGAAAGAGTGCGGCTCCCCCGCCAGGACTCGAACCCGGACAGATGGCACCAAAAGCCACAGTGCTGCCAATTACACCACGGGGGAATATGTCGACTGAACCGGACATTTAGTCAGGTCGTCGAGTGGCGCCTCCTACTATGCCGTACCAGGCGCCTTCCATGCGACGATACAAGTCGGCGCCCTTCAGGACATTTACCGCGGCACCTTCGCCGCGTTGCGGCTTCGGCTTTGCGGCTTTACTGGTCGCCGCTCTGCCGTTACGAACCTCCGTCGCGTCGACGGTGCACGCGTCGACGGTGCACGCGTCGACGGTGAACGCGTCGACCGTGCACTCGCCGTCCGCATGCTGTCTGGCCGGATTGATCGATTCCGGCCTCGAACGGGCGTGGTTCGGCAGTTCGAGGGATACCGGTGGGTTTCGGTGTTGTTCGGTTACGGAGGGTGGTGTAGGCGAGTAGACGAAACTCACCGGAAAAGCCCACCCTCGCGCCCGTAGGCTGGACGCATGACCACGACGGGGGCAGACCGCGCGACGGCCTTGGCAGGGCCGTGGTGGTGGTCGCGGTGGCGTAGTGCGGCGTTGGACGGTGGGCTGGCGCTGGTGTCGGCGCTGGAGTGCGGCGCCGAGGGGATCCCGTTCGCACGGGATGCGGGGGTTCCGGTGTCGGCCGGGATCGTGTTCGGTTTGCTGGCCGGTTCGGTTCTGTTGCTGCGCAGGAAATGGCCGATCGCCGTCGTACTCGTGTCGATCGCGATCACGCCGGCCCAGATGGGCTTCCTGATGGGCATCGTCGGCCTCTACACACTCGCCGCGGCCGAGGTACCGCGCCGGATCATCGTGGCGCTGTCGGGGATGACGCTGCTGGGCACGCTGATCGTGACGTTCGTGCGGGTGCGGCAGAGCATGGCGCGGGGGGATCTGACGCTCGGGGACTGGTTCGTGCCGTTCGCGGCGCTGGCCACCTCGCTCGGGCTGACCGCGCCTCCGGTGCTGCTGGGCCTCTACGTGGGCGCGCGGCGGCGGCTGATGGAGAGCCTGCGGGAGCGCGCGGACAGCCTGGAGCGGGAGCTCCAGTTGCTCGCGGAGCGCGCGGAGGAGCGTGCGGAGTGGGCGCGGGGCGAGGAACGGACGCGGATCGCGCGGGAGATGCACGACGTCGTCGCGCATCGGGTGAGCCTGATGGTGGTGCACGCCGCGGCGTTGCAGGCGGTGGCACGGAAGGACCCGGAGAAGGCGGTGAGGAACGCGGCGCTGGTGGGCGACATGGGGCGCCAGGCGCTGACGGAGCTGCGGGAGATGCTGGGGGTGCTGCGCTCCGGGGACGGCGACCGGCGTCGTACGGCGCCGGCGTCGGCGGTCTTGCCGTTGGCCGTGGTGGGGGTGGCCGCCGCGGTGGCGGCTTCGCGGGTGGCCGAGGAGGAGGGGCCGTATCTGTCGGAGCTGGAGGAGCTGATCGGGCAGTCGGCGGCGGCCGGGATGGTGGTCGATCTGTCGGTGGAGGGGGATGCGCGGTCGTACGCGGTCGAGGTGGAGCAGACGGCGTACCGGGTGGTGCAGGAGGCGTTGACGAACGTCCACAAGCACGCGGCGGGCGCCAAGACACATGTCCGGCTGGCGCATCGGGTGGCGGAGATCGCGATGCAGGTGGAGAACGAGCCACCGCCGGAACCGGCGTCGGCGGCCTCGGCGGGACTGCCGTCCGGCGGCAACGGTCTGGTGGGCATGCGCGAGCGGGTGCTGGGGCTCGGCGGGGTGTTCGTGTCGGGGCCGACGGACGCGGGGGGTTTCCGGGTGTCGGCGGTGATTCCGGCGGCGTGAGCGGGTGTTGTGCGCGGGTGTTGTGGGTGGGTGTTGTGGGTGGGTGTCGTGAGTGGTTGTCGGGTCGTGAGTGGTTGTCGTGGGTGGATGTCCTGGGTGGGTGTGGTGGGTGGGTGTCGTAGGTGGGTGAGGGGTTGCTGTGGGTGGGTGGGTGCGTGAGCGGTCCGGTGGGTGCGTGAGCGGTCCGGGGGGTGGGTGCCGGTCAGGCGTGGGTGGTGAGGCGTTGGGGTTCGACGCCTGCGATGAGGGTGGTCAGGCCGTGGTCGATGTCGGGGCCCACGTACCAGTCGCCGGTGTGGTCGAGGGTGTAGACGCGGCCCTCGGCGTCGATGGCGAGCAGGGAGTGGGTCTCGGTCTCCTCGCCCAGCGGGCAGACCTCGGTGTCCAGGGCGCGGCCGAGGTCGCCGAGGGTACGGGCGAGGTACAGGCCGTGCAGGGGGTCGAGGTGGAGGGTGGCGGGGGCGATCTGGCGGCCGGGCCCGGTGGGGGTGATGTGCAGGCCGCCGAATTCGGCCCAGGCTTCTACGGCGGCCGGGAAGACGGTGTGCCGGTGCCCGGCGGGTGAGGTGTACTCGCGGAGGGCGTCGGCCCAGACCTCGGCCTGTTTTATGTCCCAGCGTCCGGGTTGCCAGCCGGCGGCGCGCAGAGCGGCGTCGACGGGCACGGAGAAGCGGGTGGTGGAGGTGCGGTCGGGGTGCATCTGACCTTAGTTCGTGTGTGGTGCGGGTGCGGGTGCGGTGTGTTGCGTGGGGGGTATGGGGGGCTGCGCGGGTGGGGGTGTGCGTCAGCCGTCGGTGGCGGTGGGGTCGACGATGCGGACGCCGAAGTGGGCGGTGAGGGCGGCGCAGGCCCGGCAGGGGGCGGCGAAGCTGCCGTGCAGGGGGTCGCCGTCCTCGCGTATGCGGCGGGCGGTGAGCTTGGCCTGCTTGAGGGCTTTGCGGGCTTCGCCGTTGGTCATGGGTTTGCGGGTGGCTCGTTTGCTGCGGGCGCTGTCGGCGGAGGCGATGTGCCGTGAGATGAGGATGGCCTCGGCGCAGCGGCCGGTGAAACGGTCGCGTTGTCCGCTGGGCAGGGTGTCGAGGAACTCCTGGACCAGGGGGTGCAGCGGGGGCGGCTGGTCGCCGCGGGCCGCGGTGCCGGTGAGGGTGGCGCCGCGGACGGAGAGGGCGGCGGCGACGGTGGGCAGGATGCCGTCGCGGCGGTGCCGGAGGGCGGGCGCGGGCGGTATTTCGGTGCTGCTCCAGCCGACGCGGGGGTCGCCGTTGGTGGCGCTGTGATGGGCGCCGGGCATGGCGGTGTGCGGTCCCGTCTGTGCGACGTTCATGATCGTCTTCCCCTCCCGGGCATCCCCCCGAAAGTCACAGACTGCCAAATCCCGTGGCGGGTGCGGAAGCTGGGGCGGTGCGACACGCCCGGGTTTGGGCAGGCTGTCACGTCAGGGTGACGGCTGGTCACGGAAGCGGAGGCCCGGTGACCGGGGTTCGCGTACCGCATAGGCTGTCGGCACCGCGATGGGCGCGGTCGACGCGTCTGGGACGTGGGAGAGACAGCCGGATACGGGCCGTTGCGCGCTTTGGGGTGCGGTTTCGGTTCGTACAGAGTGCCGCAGGGGGCAACCGTCATGACGACAGGTCGGCTCGGGCTGGGGGCACCGCCCAGCCGCCAGGCCGGGGGACAAGCCGTGCCGCCGAACTCGGCCTACGCCGGGCAGGTCGTGCATTTCCCGGATCCGGTCCGGGCGGCACGTCACCCGAGAGGGGTACGTGTCGACGAGCATGGCTACCCCGATTTCTCTCCCTACGCGCGCGCGGCGGCGGAGATCGCGGACCCGCCGGAGGGCTTCGGCGTCGACGAGTTGCGGCTGACGGACTATGTGTCGGCGAACGCCGTGCTGTCCGCCTCGGGTCATGAACTGTGGGACACGGTGCCGGCGGTGGCGACGCCGCACGGCTGGACGTGGCATCACGTGGCCGGGTCACGGCGGCTGGAGTTGGTCCCGGTCGAGGTGAAGGCGTTGCTGCGGCATCACGGTGGGGTGGCGACGGCCCGGGTGGACCAGGGCAAGCGGGGCACGCGTCCGTTGCAGGAGACGCGCCCGGCCCATGTGGGGCTGCCCAAGTCGGGCGTGGCGGTGTCGGAGTCGCAGGTGCAGGGCGTCGAGGAGGACCTCGGCTACCGGCTGCCGGGCGCGTACCGCTCCTTCCTGAAGGCGGCGGGCGGGTGCGCGCCGGTGGGTACGGCGCTGGACGCCGAACTCGGTCTCCTCCTCGACCAGCCCTTCTTCACGGTCCGCGACGAGGCGGCGGTCAACGACCTCGTGTACGTCAACAAATGCCTGCGCGACCACCTGACCAAGGACTACCTGGGCGTGTGCTTCGTGCAGGGCGGTCTGCTGGCGGTGAAGGTGAAGGGCGACCGGCTCGGCTCGGTGTGGTTCTGCGCGTACGACGACGTGCGCGACGTGGATCCGTCGTGGTCGCCGGCCGAGCGGGTGGAGCGGCTGCTGCTGCCCTGCGGTGAGGACTTCGACGTGTTCCTGTCCCGGCTGGCGGGTTCCCCGCCGGAGCTGGAGACGGTGGCGAACCTGATGGTGGACGGCGGTTTCGCCCGTGCCGTCTCTGTTGGCTCGGGGGAGTGAGTTTCGGCATGGTGACGTTCGCGCAGGCGCAGGAGCGCGCGGAGGAGTGGATCAACGGGGACGTGCCGGCGTACCAGCACCGTGAGGTGCGGGTACGGGAGTTCGGCCTCGGGTTCGTGGTGTGGGGCGAGGACCGTGCGGAGGGCCCGCGTTCGGACGCGGGCGGGCAGCGGCTGGTCATCGCCCGGGACAGCGGCGACGCGACGCTGTGGCCGGCGCTGCCGGTGGGCGAGGTGATCCGCCGGTACGAGGAGGAGTACGGCCGTGAGGCGGAGGTCGCCGACGCGGTACCGGCGCCCGCGGCACGGGTCGACCTGAACCAGACCTCGTTCCTGTTGAGCCCGCCGGAGTGGCTCCAGGAGGCGGCGGACAAGCTGGGTATTCCGGATCAGCGATCGGGGGGTGACGGGGCGTCGGGCGAGGGGGCGGCGGCCGGCGGGGCGGGTGCGGGGTCCGGGGTGGGTTCAGGTGTGGGGGCCGGGGCGGGTTCCGGTGTGGGGTCGGGGATGGGTTCCGGTGGGCTTGCGGAGACGCAGGCGGGGGTGCCGGCAGGTGCCGGTGGGGCCGGTGGTGCCGGTGGGGTTGGTGCGGGGGCTGGTCCGGCAGGGGGTAGTGGGGCTTCCTGGCCGGCGGCCGGGGGCGATGCGAGGGGTGCGGGTGGCGCGAGTGGCGCGGGTGGTGCCCGAGTGGGTGCGGGGGCGGGCGCCGGGGCGCAGGGAGCACCTGGTGCGCCGGGCGTGCCCAACGTGCCTGCCGGCGCGACCCCTTGGGCGGGCACCGATACGAACGCCGATGCCGGTGAGGACCGTTCCGTGCCGTTGCCCGCGACGGTGTTCGCGCCGCCGCTGAGCGACTCCGACGACGGTGCGCTGGGGGACGCCGAGACGGCGCTGATGGCGGGGGGCAGCCAACTGCCGCGCACGGCGATGTCTCCGGCGCTCGACGACGCGAGCACGCCGGGTGTGCAGGGCGCACACGGCGCACACGGCGCGCAGGGCGTGCGGGGCGGGCAGGGTGGTGCGTCGGGGGCGCCCGGAGCTGCTGGTGCGCCGGGGGTGCCGGGTGCACCCGGGGCGCACGGTGCGGCCGCCGCGCCCGGCGCGCCGCAGGGCAGCACGCCTCCGCCGCCTCCGCCGGGCGCCCCGACGTACGGCTACCCGCAGGGGCCGGCGGCGGGTCCGGGCACGCCCGCGCCAGGAGCGTCGGCACCTGCGCCGGCGCCCGCGGCTCCGCCCGCGCCTTCTTACGGCTATCCGCAGAGCCCCGCCGCCCCGAGCTACGGCTACCCGCAGCCGCCGGCCGGTGCTCCCGGCGCGCCCCGGCCTCCGGCGGGTCCGGCCGCGCCGAGCCGCCCGCTGGCGCCGAACGCCAGTGACATAGCGGACGCCGCGACGAGCCGGGCCGCACCTCCTCCGCGCAAGGCGCGCGGTGCGGCCGGTGCGCCGCCTCCGCCGCCGGGCGCCCCGGGAACGCCGGGCGCACGCCCGGGGGGCGCGCCTCAGCCGCCCGCGCCGGGTGCACCGGGTGCGCCGGCGGGCGGGTATGCGCCGACGCAGATGGTGTCGGCGTTGGGGCCCGAGCGGCCTGGGGGTCCGGCGCAGGCGCCGGGCGCGCAGACTCCGCCGGGCGCGCAGACTCCGCCGGGCGCCCCCAAGCCGCCCGGTGCGCCGGGCATTCCGGGTGGCACGCCCCCCGGCGATGTCCATCGGTCGGCCACGATGCTGGCCGACCCGAGCGGAATGGGAGGGGGCGCGCCTCAGCCCCCGGGGGCCCCGGGCGTGCCGAATCCGCCCGGCGCTCCTGGAGCACCGGGCGCCCCGGGTGTACCCCCGGCGCCCGGCGCACCGCCGCCGTCGCACGCCCCCGGTGCCCCTTTCGCCCCGGGCGCACCGCCAGCCCCAGGCGCCCCTGGCGTGCCTCCCGCGCCCGGTGCCCAGAGTTCCGCCGGTGGTGCGCGCGAGGCGGTCCACCACGCGGAGACCGTGTTGGCCACGCCTCCGGTGGGCGCCCCGGGCGCGCCGCTGCCCCCGCCCGCCCCCGGCGTACCCGCTGCCCCAGGCGCCCCCGGTATGCCGCCGGGCGCCCCGCAGATGCCGCCGCCGACGCCGGCCGGTGCGATGCCGCCGCCCGGGCAGCCCGTGCCGGGGCAGCAGCCGCCGGCGTACGGCTACCCGCAGCAGGGCCAGCCGACCGTGGGCCCCGGCTACCAGGCGGTGCTGCGCTATCGCGCGCAGGACGGTTCGGAACAGCAGCTGATCCGGCGTTCGGCGCCGGGAACGCCGCACCCGGAGTGGCAGATCTACCACGAGCTGCGGGCGATGAACGTGCCGCCGGACCAGGTGCTGGAGCTGCACACGGAGCTGGAGTCGTGCGAGCTGCCGGGTGCCTACTGCGCGCGGATGATCCGGGAGCAGTGGCCGCAGGCGCGGCTCGCGAGCATCGCGCCGTACGGGACGGATCACGCGAGCCGGCAGCAGGGGATGCGGCAGTTGCTGGCGCACCAGGGTGAGCTGCACCAGGTGGCGGCGGGTCCCGCGCGGCCCGCGCCGGTGCGGGCGCCGTTGCCGCAGGTCCAGGCGGCGCCGCCGATCCCGCCCGAGGCGATCGCGCAGGAGCTGGGAGCGGCGTTCGGGCCGGGCGTGTTTCGGTTCGAGCAGGCGGCGGTGTCGCGGCAGGGTGTGCCGCCGATCGTGGCGCACACGCTGGTCGCGGCGGGACTGCCGCTGGACATGGGGCCGTTCTTCTGGGCACAGGCCCAGCCGGGCCGTCCGGTGCCGACGCTGGCGGAGCTGGCGCAGGAGCGCGGGGTGCAGCCTGCGCCGGACGCGGGGTCGTACCTCGTGATGGGCACCGACTTCGGCAAGGCGATCTGTGTGCAGTACGGCACCGCCAACATCGTGGCCGTGCCGGTGGAGGCGGGGCCGGGCGGGGGGTCCGTGCCGCCGCAGTTCGTCAACACAGGGCTGCCGGAGTTCGCGCGTTGCCTGGCGCTGCTGGGCCGGATGTGGCGGCTCAGGTTCGGCCTGAACCAGGAGCAGGCGGGTCGCTGGACCGTCGATTTCCAGGCCCAGTTGGCCTCCCTGGACCCCGCGGCGCTCGGTTCGCCGGAGAGCTGGTGGTCGGTGCTGCTGGAGCAGATGTGGGACGGCCTGTTGTGACGCGGCGGTAGGTACGTACGACCGGTGGGGGCCGGTCCGGTCGGGTGACCGGGCCGGCCCCCTGCGCGTGTGCACGTCCTGGCCCGGGATCGGGTCGGGCTGCGGCGCTGAGCCGGTACCGCGACCACGGGGCGCGCGGCAGTGCGTTTCACGCCCCCTGGTGCTCTCGCGGGCCTCGATACGACGCATGGCGCTCCGGCCGTGACATGTCTGCGGAGTGTCGCGTTATGAACACTTACGCCCTATCCATCAAGATGTGCGCGAAATCATCATTTCGTGCGGGTCCGGCGGAGAGGGGTTCCAGGGTGAGCAGCGCATCGATGCCGCCGTACGGCTTCGTGACCGTCCGGGGGCGTGGGTACCGCCCCGAGCAGGTCGACGCGTTCCTGGTGGCGCTCTCGCAGGACAGGGACGCCGCGTGGGAGCGTGCCGCGCGGCTCACCGTGCTCGCCAAGGACATGGAGGCGGAGGCCGTGCGGATGCGGGCCGTCGTCGAGCAGCTCCCGCCCCAGACCTACGAGACACTCGGAGACCGCGCGCAGCGGGTGTTCCGGCTCGTGGTGGACGAGGCGTCGGCCGTCCGCGACAACGCCCGGCGCGCTCTGACCGACGGGGTCGTGCAGGCAGAGACGTGCGCCGAGAACGAGCTCTGTGCGGCCCGCGAAGAGGCGGACGCGCTCCGCGCGGACGCCGAGGAACGCGCCCGCCAGCTGCTTCTCGCCGCGCGCGCCGAGGCCGACGAGATCCGCATCGGCGCCCGGCTGGAGGTGAAGGAGGCGCGCGGCGAGGCCCTCGCGGCGTTGCGCGAGGTGCGGCAGCGCACCACCGGGATGCTCGCCGAGCAGGCCAAGGAGCACGCCGAACGCTGGATCGCGGCGGAGGACGAGGAGGCCGCGCGCGCCGCCGAGGCCGATGCGCAGATGGCCGACCGCATCGCCCGCGCGGAGGCCGCCCTGTCCGAGGCGAAGCGGGCCCTGGGCGAGGCGGAGGAGTGGCAGCACCGTTCCCAGGAGGCGGCCCGGGTGCGTGCCGAGGAGATCCTCGCGGAGGCGCGGGTCCGGGAGGAGCGCATCGCGCGGGAGACCGAGCGTGTGCTGCGCGAGCACGGGGAGACCTGGGACGACGTACAGGCGCACATGGACCACATGCGCGACAGCCTCATGACCCTGACGGGGCGCGCGACGGCCGAATAGCGCCTCGCCCCCCGCTGCACGCCGGGCCCAGCTCAGCCCGACCCACCGCGCCCGCTCCGCTCAAGCCCCCCGGCGCCCGGCTCCCGCGAGGATCCAGCCCTCCACCGCCTCGTACTGCCGGCGCTGATCCGCCGCCCCGCGCCGGCCGGAGGCGACCGTGCCCAGCCATCCCAGGAGGAAGCCGGCCGGGATGGAGACGATGCCGGTGGTGGTGAAGGGGAACCAGTTGAAGTCGGCGTGCGGGAAGGCGGAACCCGGCGAGCCGGAGACCAGGTTCGTGCCCGGCATCAGGAGGAGCACGGTGAGGGTGCCGCCGAGGAGGGTGCACATCAGGCCGGTGCGGGTGTAGCGGCGCCAGAAGAGGCCGTAGACCAGGGCGGGGGCGAGGGCGGAGGCTCCGAGGCAGAAGGAGAGGGTGGCCAGGGGCTGCAGGCTGTGGTGCTGGACCAGGGTCGCCAGGAGGATCGTGGGGACTCCTATGGCGAGCGCGCAGACGCGGGCGAGTTTCATCTCGCGCCGGGCCGGTGTCTCCTGGGCGCGGGTCGCGAGGAGGTCGTGGGCGAGGGAGTTGGCGCAGGCGAGGATCATGCCGGCGACGGAGGCGAGCAGGGTGAGGAAGATCGCCGTGGTGACGGTGGTGAAGAGCAGGGTCCCCGCCGTCGACACGTCGGTTCCGAACGCCGCGCGGGAGCCCAGCAGATAGGCGGTGTTGCCCTGCGGGTCGGCGGCGGTGATGGCGGTACGGCCGACCAGGGCGGTGGCGCCGAAGCCGATGACGCTGATGATCAGGACGAACAGGGCGACGCTCGACACGGCCCAGGACATCGAGCGGCGGACCTGGCGGGCGCCGGCGGCGGTGTACATGCGCATGGTGATGTGGGGCAGGCAGGCGCCGCCGAGGACGATGGTCAGTTCCGAACTGATCATGTCCAGCCGGGGGTTGGGCCCGGCGGCGAACTGGAGTCCGGAGTGCAGGTAGGCGGTTCCGGCGCCGCTGCCCCGGGCCGCCGCGGCGAGCAGCGCGCCGGGGTCCCAGTCGAAACGGTGCAGGATCAGCAGGGCGACCACCGTGCCGGAACCGAGCAGCATCACGATCTTCAGGATCTGGATGAGGGCGGTGCCCTTCATGCCGCCGATGGCCGCGTAGCTGATCATCAGCGCGCCGAGTCCGATGACGCAGCCGGTCTGCACGGACTCGTCGGAGAAGCCGAGGATGAACGCCATCAGCTGGCCGGCGCCGGCGAGCTGGACCAGCATCAGTGGCAGCAGGGCGGCGATGGTCACCGCGCACGCCGTGATCCGTACGCACCGGCCGGGCATCCGGCGGGCCAGCGCGTCGCCCATGGTGAACCGGCCCGCGTTGCGCAGTGGTTCGGCCAGCAGGAACATCAGCAGCAACAGCGACAGTGCCGTGCTGAGGGCGAGGACGACTCCGTCGTAGCCGCACAGGGCGATCACGCCGCCGGTGCCGAGGACGGTGGCCGCGGAGACGTAGTCGCCGGCGATGGCCAGGCCGTTGCGCAGCGGGGAGAGGGAGCCGTAGCCGGTGTAGAACGCGTCGAGGTCGTCGCGGTCCGGGCCGGTCAGCACGCACAGCAGGAGGGTGAGCGTGGCGACGGCGGTGAAGGCGACCAGGGACATGGACTGCGCGGAGTCGCTGAAGCCGGTCACCGTACGGCTCCTCGCCTGGCGTCCAGTTCGGCCGTTCTGCGGATGCGGTCGGCGAGGGGGTCGACGTGGCGGCGCGCGGTGTGCTCGTACAGGGCGATCGCCAGCCAGGTGACGGGCAGTTGGAGAAGGGCGAGGAGCAGGCCGGCGGGTACGCCGTCGGCGACCGTGCTCGTCATCATGCGGGGGGCGAACGCGGACAGCACCAGGAACAGGGTGAAGTAGCCGAGTGCGGTGAGGGTCGCGGTGCGCCGCTGGAGGCGGTAGGCGCCGCGCAGCAGCCGCAGGTCGCTGTGGTGGCCGACCGGCTCCCGGTGCGGCAGATGACGGGGTGCCGGCGGCTCCGGCGGCAGCGGCTGCCAGGGGTAGGTGAGGTACGACGGGTCGCGCGGGGAAGGGTCCTGGGACATCCCGGTGCTCCTTGCGTGGCTCGGGTCCGTGGCGGCGGACCGCAGGGAGAGGAGGGAGCGGGGTCACGCACCCTACTCGCAAGTAGCCGGGACTCGCGGTGTTTTTCGCCAACTGGCCGACCGGTATGCGCTTACTGGCCGGGAGGGGGTCTGACCTCGGGTGTTACCCGTGTTAACCGGGGGGTGGGAGTCGGTTCTCGGGGATCGTGTTGACGCAGGGTCAGGTGTCAGTCCGTGAGGACCGGGAAGCGTCGCGGTGCCACGAACAGCAGGACGAGAAACGCCAGTGCGGCCGCGCACGCCGCTCCGAGGTACACCGCGTGGACCGCGTCCGCGATCGCGTGGCGGGTGCACTCGGGGGCGGTTCCGTCGTCCAGCGCGCGCGTGACGGAGTCGAGGTCGCCTGCGCCGCCCAGGTGGGCCGCGAGCACCCCGTTGGCGATCGCGCCGAACACCGAGGCGCCGATCGTCTTGCCCGTCCCGGCATCGCGTCCGGCCGCGCGTATCGCACCTCTGGTGTTCTCCACGCCGGATCCCCTCCCTATGCGTTCCCCTTGCATCTATGTCGCGTGCGACAGCCTCCCATCCGCCCCGACCTGGCGGGAGTGCGCATCCACTTGACCCTCACGCGAGGAGAGGGGGGAGGCTGACTGCACCGGAGGGTGGAGCCGGACCCGGAGAAGGGCTCCACCCGGCGGTGGACTTCCCCTAGGGGGTTCTCCGTACGACGGCTCGGGGAGGGTTCGTACCGTCGGAGGAGGAGACGGCACCCCTGTCGTCCTTAACCTGGCTTTACGCCGCCGGGGGGCGGTTGATGGAACCGGCGGGGGTGGGGTTTACCCCCCGGGAAAGACGGGGCTTCGCACCAGCGCGGAGCAACGCCGCACACCGCGAGACTCGTCGTCGTACCGAACGCTTCCAAACACTTCGCATCAGAGGGCGGCACCGCGCCGTTCATTCGCTGACCGACTTAGGAGACATACCGTGACATCGGCTGTGACCATTCCCAGGCACGGGGGTACTGGAGGGCGTACGGCCGTTGCCGCACGGGCGCGGCAGGTCGTCAAGGCGTACGGGTCCGGAGAGACCCGTGTCGTCGCTCTCGACCATGTCGACGTGGACATCGCGCGGGGGCAGTTCACCGCGATCATGGGCCCCTCGGGGTCCGGCAAGTCCACCCTGATGCACTGCCTCGCCGGACTCGACACCGTGACGAGCGGTCAGATCTACCTGGACGAGACCGAGATCACGGGCCTGAAGGACAAGAAGCTCACGAAGCTGCGCCGGGACCGGATCGGGTTCATCTTCCAGGCGTTCAACCTGCTGCCGACGCTCAACGCGCTGGAGAACATCACGCTCCCCATGGACATCGCCGGGCGCAAGCCCGACAAGGAGTGGCTGGGGCGCGTGGTCGGCACCGTGGGGCTCGCGGACCGGCTCAAGCACCGTCCCACGCAGCTCTCGGGCGGTCAGCAACAGCGCGTGGCCGTGGCGCGCGCCCTCGCCGCGCGCCCCGAGATCATCTTCGGTGACGAGCCGACCGGAAACCTCGACTCCCGTGCGGGCGCGGAGGTCCTCGGCTTCCTGCGCCGCTCCGTCGACGACCTGGGACAGACGATCGTGATGGTCACGCACGACCCGGTGGCCGCCTCCTACGCGGACCGTGTGCTCTACCTCGCCGACGGCCGGATCGTCGACGAGATGTTCAAGCCGACCGCGGAGACCGTCCTGGACCGCATGAAGGACTTCGACGCGCGGGGGCGTACGTCATGACCGTCATGAAGACCTCCATGCGCAACTTCTTCGCGCACAAGGGACGCATGGCCCTGTCCGCGGTCGCCGTGCTGCTGTCGGTGGCGTTCGTGTGCGGCACGCTGGTGTTCACCGACACGATGAACACGACCTTCGACAAGCTGTTCGCGGCGACCTCGTCCGATGTGACGGTCAGCGCCAAGGGTGCCTCCGACACCGGCGAGACGACCTCCGACAACGGCAGGCCGCCGGTCATGCCGGCCTCGGTGGTCACCAAGGTCCGTGCGGCGGACGGCGTCAAGGCGGCCGAGGGGACGGTCTTCTCCACGTCCGTGACCGTCGTCGACGCCGACAAGGACAGCCTGTCGCCGTCCAGCGGGGCGCCGACCATCGTCGGCAGCTGGAACTCCAACGACGCCCGCACCATGAAGATCACCTCCGGTGCGGCGCCGGCGAACTCCGGCCAGATCATGGTGGACGCCGACACCGCCGACAAGCATCACCTCGGGCTCGGCGACGAGATCGGCGTGATCAGCGCGGTCGGCACGCACACCGCGACGATCTCCGGCATCGCCGACTTCACCGTCACCAACCCCGGTGCGGCGATCTTCTACCTGGACACGGAGACCGCGCAGCGCACGCTCGTCGGGCAGAGCGGTGTCTTCACGAACGTCAACGTGACGGCCGCGTCCGGTGTCACCGACGCGCAGCTGAAGAAGAACGTGACCGGCGAACTCGGCGCCGGCTACCAGGTGCAGACCGCCAAGGAGACCGCCGACGCCAACCAGAAGGACGTCGAGGGCTTCATGAACGTCATGAGGTACGCGATGCTCGGCTTCGCCGGGATCGCCTTCCTCGTCGGCATCTTCCTGATCATCAACACCTTCTCGATGCTGGTCGCCCAGCGCACCCGCGAGATCGGCCTGATGCGGGCCATCGGCTCCAGCCGCGGCCAGGTCAACCGGTCCGTGCTCGTCGAGGCGCTGCTGCTCGGTGTGGTCGGCTCGGTCCTCGGGGTCGGCGCCGGCGTCGGTATCGCGGTCGCGCTGATGAAGCTCATGGGCTCGATAGGCATGCACCTGTCGACCAGCGATCTGACGGTCGCCTGGACGACCCCGGTGCTCGGCCTGGTCCTCGGGGTCGTCGTCACCGTCCTGGCCGCCTACCTGCCCGCGCGGCGGGCCGGCAAGGTCTCCCCGATGGCCGCGCTGCGCGACGCGGGCGCCCCCGCCGACGCCAGGGCAGGCGTCGTACGCGCCCTGCTGGGCCTCCTGCTGACCGCCGGCGGCGGCTTCGGCCTCTACCTGGCCGCGGAAGCCGACAAGGCGTCGCAGGGCGCCGCCTGGCTGGGCCTCGGCATCGTGCTCTCGCTGATCGGGTTCGTCGTCATCGGCCCGCTGCTCGCGGGCGCCGTCGTACGGGTCCTGGGCGCCGTCCTGCTGCGGATGTTCGGCCCCGTGGGGCGTATGGCCGAACGCAACGCGCTGCGCAACCCGCGCCGTACCGGTGCGACGGGCGCCGCCCTCATGATCGGGCTCGCGCTGGTCGCCTGCCTCTCGGTGGTCGGCTCCTCCATGGTCGCCTCCGCCACCGACCAGCTCGACAAGACCGTCGGCACGGACTTCATCATCCAGTCCGACAGCGGCCAGCGGATCACCCCGCAGGCGGTCAAGGCCGTCAAGGACACCCAGGGGCTCGCGCGGGTCACCGAGTACCGGGTCACCGAGGCCGACTACACCACCCCCGACGGCAAGACGCTCAAGGACACCGACATCACGGCGGCCGACCCGACGTACGCGACCGACCTGCGCACCAAGACCGTCGCCGGAAACCTCGCGGACGCCTATCTGCCGGACTCGATGTCCGTGCACGAGAAGTTCGCGAAGGCGCACGGCATCCACCTCGGCTCGAAGATCACCCTCAAGTTCAAGGAGGGGCGGACGGCCCGGCTGACCGTCCGGGCGATCACTAGCAGCGACGGTCTCATCGACGCCGGATCCAAGTACATGTCGATCGCCACGCTCGCCAAGTACGTGCCGGCCGACAAGATGCCGCTCGACGACCTGGTCTTCGCCACCGCCAAGGACGGGCAGCAGGACAGCGCCTACAAGTCGCTCAAGAGCGCACTGCACGACTACCCGCAGTACACCGTGCGTGACCAGACCGACTACAAGGACGCGCTGAAGGACCAGATCGGCCAGCTGCTCAACCTGATCTACGGGCTGCTCGCCTTGGCGATCATCGTCGCGATCCTCGGTGTCGTGAACACCCTGGCGCTCTCGGTGGTCGAGCGGACGAGGGAGATCGGCCTGATGCGGGCGATCGGTCTGTCACGGCGGCAGCTGCGCCGGATGATCCGCATGGAGTCCGTCGTGATCGCCCTCTTCGGCGCCCTGCTGGGCCTGGGGCTCGGCATGGGCTGGGGTGCCACCGCCCAGAAGCTGCTCGCCCTGCAGGGCCTGAAGGTCCTGGAGATCCCCTGGCCGACGATCATCGGGGTCTTCCTCGGCTCGGCCTTCGTGGGCCTGTTCGCCGCACTGGTCCCGGCGTTCCGGGCGGGCCGCATGAACGTCCTGAACGCGATCGCGACGGACTGACGGCACCGTCGTCACCGACGGCACCGTCGTCACCCACGGGGACCGACGGGACCGACGGGACCGACTGAGAGACCACCGCATACGGGGGTTGCGGGGGATGGCCCGGCGCCGGAGAGTCTTGGGGGACTCTCCGGCGCCGGGTGTGTGTCCTGCCGAGCCCGCCGCTCAACCGACCGAGCCGGGTGGCGGCCGGGCGCAGGCTTCGGGGGCCCGGGAGCGGAGCCCCCTGGTACGGCCACCAGGACGCGCGGTGCCGCACCGGGCGACGGAGGTTATCCACAGCCCCGGCACACGCCGACGCGTCGTCGTACGCTGGAGACCCCCCGGTCGCAGCCCGCGCCGGGCACTTCGCGTTGCCCACCCCCCCCAACGAAAGCCGCCCTGAATGAGCCTGCACGGTCTGCTCGACGTCGTCGTCAAGGACGCCGCACTCGCGGAAGCGATCAAGGCGGCCGCGGACGGCAACCGCATGCACGTCGACCTGGTCGGCCCCCCTGCGGCCCGCCCCTTCGCGGTCGCCGCCCTGGCCCGCGAGACCGGCCGCCCCGTGCTCGCGGTCACCGCCACCGGCCGCGAGGCCGAGGACCTGGCCGCCGCCCTGCGCACACTGCTGCCCTCCGAGGGCGTCGTGGAGTACCCCTCCTGGGAGACGCTCCCGCACGAGCGGCTCAGCCCCCGCAGCGACACCGTCGGCCGCCGCCTCGCCGTGCTGCGCCGTCTCGCCCACCCGAGCCCCGACGACCCCGAGACCGGCCCGGTCTCCGTCGTCGTCTCGCCCGTGCGGTCCGTGCTCCAGCCGCAGGTCAAGGGCCTCGGCGAGCTGGAGCCGGTGGCGCTGCGCACCGGACAGAGCGCCGATCTGAACGACATCGTGGAAGCCCTCGCGGCCGCCGCGTACGCGCGCGTGGAGCTCGTGGAGAAGCGCGGCGAGTTCGCCGTGCGCGGCGGCATCCTGGACGTGTTCCCGCCCACCGAGGAACACCCCCTGCGCGTCGAGTTCTGGGGCGACGACGTCGAGGAGATCCGCTACTTCAAGGTCGCCGACCAGCGCTCCCTGGAGGTCGCCGAGCACGGCCTGTGGGCGCCGCCCTGCCGCGAGCTGCTGCTCACCGACGACGTCCGGGCACGCGCGCGTGCCCTCGCCGAACAGCACCCGGAGCTGGGCGAGCTGCTGAACAAGATCGCCGAGGGGATCGCGGTCGAGGGCATGGAGTCCCTCGCCCCGGTCCTGGTCGACGACATGGAGCTGCTGCTCGACGTACTGCCCGAGGGCGCGATGGCCGTCGTCTGCGACCCGGAGCGGGTCCGCACCCGCGCCGCCGACCTGGTGGCCACGAGCCAGGAGTTCCTGCAGGCCTCCTGGGCGGCCACCGCGGGCGGCGGCGAGGCGCCCATCGACGTCGACGCGGCCTCCCTGTGGTCCATCGCGGACGTCCGCGACCGCGCGCGCGAGCGGGACATGATGTGGTGGTCGGTGTCGCCGTTCGCCGCCGACGAGTCGTTCACATACGCCGCTGACGCGGCGGGGTCCGCCGACACCCTCAAGCTCGGCATGCACGCCCCGGAGACCTACCGCGGCGACACCGCCAAGGCCCTGGCCGACACCAAGGGCTGGCTCGCCGACGGCTGGCGCACGGTGTACGTCACCGAGGGCCACGGCCCCGCCTCCCGCACCGTCGAGGTGCTCGGCAGCGAGGGCATCGCGGCCCGGCTGGACGTCGACCTGGGCGAGCTGACCCCCTCGGTCGTGCATGTCTCCTGCGGCTCGATCGACTACGGCTTCGTCGACCCGGCGCTCAGAATCGCCGTCCTCACCGAGACCGACCTGTCAGGGCAGAAGGCGGCCGGCAAGGACGGCGCCCGGATGCCGGCCCGCCGCCGCAAGACCATCGACCCGCTCACCCTGGAGGCGGGCGACTACATCGTCCACGAGCAGCACGGCGTCGGCCGCTACATCGAGATGGTGCAGCGCACCGTGCAGGGCGCCACCCGCGAGTACCTGGTCGTGGAGTACGCCCCCGCGAAGCGCGGCCAGCCCGGCGACCGGCTCTACATCCCCACCGACCAGCTGGAGCAGATCACCAAGTACGTCGGCGGCGAGGCCCCCACCCTGCACCGCCTGGGCGGCGCGGACTGGACGAAGACCAAGGCGCGCGCCAAGAAGGCAGTCAAGGAGATCGCCGCCGACCTGATCAAGCTCTACAGCGCGCGGATGGCCGCCCCCGGCCACGCCTTCGCCGGCGACTCGCCCTGGCAGCGCGAGCTGGAGGACGCCTTTCCGTACGCGGAGACCCCCGACCAGCTGACCACCATCGCCGAGGTCAAGGAGGACATGGAGAAGTCGATCCCCATGGACCGCCTGATCTGCGGCGACGTCGGCTACGGCAAGACCGAGATCGCGGTCCGGGCCGCCTTCAAGGCCGTACAGGACGGCAAGCAGGTCGCCGTCCTCGTGCCCACCACCCTGCTGGTGCAGCAGCACTTCGGGACGTTCTCCGAGCGGTACTCGCAGTTCCCGGTGAGCGTGAAGGCGCTCTCCCGCTTCCAGACCGACACCGACGCCAAGGCCACCCTGGAGGGCCTCAAGGAGGGCGCGGTCGACGTCGTCATCGGCACCCACCGGCTGTTCTCCGCGGAGACCAAGTTCAAGGACCTCGGGCTGGTCATCGTCGACGAGGAGCAGCGCTTCGGCGTCGAGCACAAGGAGCAGCTGAAGAAGCTCCGCGCCAACGTCGACGTGCTGACCATGTCCGCGACCCCGATCCCGCGCACCCTGGAGATGGCGGTCACCGGTATCCGCGAGATGTCCACGATCACCACCCCGCCGGAGGAACGGCACCCGGTGCTCACCTTCGTCGGGCCGTACGAGGAGAAGCAGATCGGCGCCGCCATCCGCCGCGAACTGCTGCGCGAGGGCCAGGTCTTCTACATCCACAACCGGGTCGAGTCCATCGACCGCGCGGCCTCCCGCCTCCGCGAGATCGTCCCCGAGGCGCGGATCGCCACCGCCCACGGCCAGATGTCGGAGTCGGCGCTGGAACAGGTCGTCGTCGACTTCTGGGAGAAGAAGTTCGACGTCCTCGTCTCCACGACGATCGTCGAGTCCGGCATCGACATCTCCAACGCCAACACCCTGATCGTCGAACGCGGCGACACCTTCGGCCTCTCCCAGCTGCACCAGCTGCGCGGGCGGGTCGGCCGAGGGCGGGAGCGCGGGTACGCGTACTTCCTGTACCCGCCGGAGAAGCCGCTCACCGAGACCGCGCACGAGCGGCTGGCCACCATCGCCCAGCACACCGAGATGGGCGCCGGCATGTACGTGGCGATGAAGGACCTGGAGATCCGGGGCGCCGGCAACCTGCTCGGCGGCGAGCAGTCCGGTCACATCGCGGGCGTCGGCTTCGACCTGTACGTCCGGATGGTCGGCGAGGCGGTCGCGGACTACCGGCGGCAGCTGGAGACCGGGGAGATCGAGGAAGAGCCGTCGCTGGATGTCAAGATCGAGCTACCCGTCGACGCGCACGTCCCGCACGACTACGCGCCCGGCGAGCGGCTGCGCTTGCAGGCCTACCGGTCCATCGCCTCCGCCAACTCCGAGGAGGACATCAAGGCGGTCCGCGAGGAACTCACCGACCGCTACGGCAAGCTGCCCGAGCCGGTGGAGAACCTGCTCCTCGTCGCCGGGCTGCGGATGCTCGCCCGCGCGTGCGGGGTCGGCGAGATCGTGCTCCAGGGGACCAACATCCGTTTCGCTCCGGTCGAGTTGCGCGAATCGCAGGAGTTGCGGCTCAAGCGCCTGTACCCGGGGACCGTCATCAAGCCGGCCGCCCACCAGGTGCTGGTGCCCCGGCCGAAGACCGCGAAGGTGGGCGGAAAGCCGCTGGTGGGGCGGGAGTTGCTGAGCTGGGTCGGCGAGTTCCTGGCGTCGGTGCTGGGCTCGTAGGACCCTCGGTCCCGGGAGCGTGGAACCGCGAGTTCGACGACACGGCCGAGGAGTTGTCCCTGACCGCGGCCATCACCGACGCCGGTTTCTCCTGAAGGGGTGGCCGAGCGCCTGCACCGGCGTCAACAGCCCCTGCACACCGGACCTCGCCGTCGACGCGACCGCCACCGCGACCTTCGGACCGCCGCTCCCGCACTGACGCGGCACGGCGCCCGCTTCAGGCGGTTTGGCGCGCCGCGGACCGGCAAGGCGTGCGGTACGGCGTACGGCTGCGGCGTGGTGTGAGCGGGCGCGAAGGCGTACCGCTCGGGCTTCTCCCGCTACGTCAAAGTGGTTTCGATAAGAGCGAGTTGGTTATTATTCGCCCTTTTCGATCCCATTCGGCGTGAACCGTGCGACGGCTACCGTGAGCCAGGAGAGATCCGCCCACGTGGAGGCGGAAAAAAAGAAGAGGGGGCGCACGTGGCGCGTCTGAGGGACGGGGCGGTCATCGCTGTCGTCGTGATCTTCGCCGTGACCGGCTGCAAGGACCTGCAGGACAAGGGGAGTCCGGGAGCCCAGGGCGCGGGCGGCGGGGGAGCGGCGCTGACCGCCGCCGACGCGCTGACCGTCAAGGGCCGGGCACCGAAGACCGGTTACACCCGGGAGAAGTTCGGCTCCGCCTGGGCGGACACCGACTCCAATTCCTGCGACACCCGGGACGACATACTCAAGCGCGACCTCAAGGAGGTGAAGTTCACCGACGGGGACTGCAAGGTCTCCTCCGGCGTGCTGGACCCGGACCCCTACTCCGGCAAGGACGTCACCTACAAGCGCGGCCGCAGCCTGGTCGACATCGACCACCTCGTAGCCCTCTCGGACGCCTGGCAGAAGGGCGCCAAGTACTGGGACGCCAGCAAGCGCATAGCCCTGGCCAACGACCCGCTCAACCTGCTGGCCGTCGACGCGAGCGCCAACCGCGGCAAGGGCGACGGCGACACGGCCACCTGGCTGCCGCCCGACAAGGCCTACCGCTGCACCTACGTCGCCGCGCAGGTGGCCGTGAAGAAGAAGTACGGCCTGTGGGTCACCGCCGCCGAGAAGTCCGCGATGAAGAAGGTCCTCGCCACCTGCCCCGGCCAGAAGCTCCCCGCGGGCGGCAATCCGACCAAGGCGCCGTCCCGGTTCCAGGCCCACTGATTCATTTTCGACGGCCCGCGCCGGGGCGTGGGCGTCCGCGCTCCGCGCTCGGCACACAACGGTTCGATACAACCCGGACCGCGCGTCGGTGTCGGGCCATATGCTCGAAGCGACCACCGCCCGCCCGGTGTGTCCGCAAGCGGACGCACCGGGCGGGCACGTACGCCCTATTTCAGGCAATACAGGAGCGATCATGCAAGGCCAGGGCCATGCGCAGCCGGTGCAGCGGCCGCCGCACGACGCAGTACTGGTCCTGTTGCGCGTGGTGTTCGTGGCGATGGGGGTGTTCAGTGCCGGCTTCCTGGCCTGGGTGATGTTGCTGCGGCTGGCCACGGTGACCCGCAGATCGGCGGACTACGGTCTGCTGGTGGCGGGGGCCGCGGCCGACGTCCTCAGCATCGTGCTGCTGGCCACCGAACCCGGCGACGACGTGCACACGCCCGGCGGCTATCTGGGGGTCACGCTGCTGTTCGGCACGCTCCTGGCCGCGGTCGTCTACTACCTCGCCGCCGACATACGCCACTTCCAGCGGCAGCGCGAGGCGTACGCGGCGCAGACGGCAGCGCAGAGGTACGGCTACCCGCCCCCCGCCTCCCCGTACACCACGGCGACGACGCCCCTGGGCACCCCGCCCCCGCACACCGTGCCCCCGGTTCCCCGGCCGCCGCTCGCCCAGCCCCCGATACCCGCGCCGCCCCAGCGTCCGGCGCCCGCGCGGATCGAGCAGGTGCGTGCCGAGCTCGACGAACTCAGTGACTATCTGCGCCAGCACGACGGCCGCAACGAGGGCGGAAGGTGACCGTGGCGACAGGACGGGTCGTCGCCGACCGCTACCAGCTGTCCACGCTCATCGGGCAGGGCGGCATGGGCCAGGTCTGGACGGCTTACGACCAGCGGCTCGACCGGCGCGTGGCGGTGAAGCTGCTGCGCCCCGACAAGGTGGCGGGCGCGGACGCCGACGAACTGCGCCGCCGGTTCCTGCGGGAGTGCCGGGTGACCGCGCAGGTCGACCATCCCGGCCTGGTCACCGTGCACGACGCGGGCACCGAGGGCGAGGAACTGTTCCTCGTCATGCAGTACGTGGACGGCACCGACCTCGCCGGGCACCTCGCGGAGCACGATCCGTACCCGTGGCCGTGGGCGGTATCGGTGGCCGCGCAACTGTGCGCCGTGCTGAGCGCCGTGCACGCCGTGCCGATCGTCCACCGCGACCTCAAGCCGCGCAACCTGATGGTCAAGCAGGACGGCACCATCACCGTCCTGGACCTCGGTGTCGCCTCCGTGATGGACACCGACACCACCCGCCTCACCCACACCGGAACACCCATCGGCTCGCCCGCCTACATGGCGCCCGAGCAGGCGATGGGCGGCGCGGTCGGGCCGTACACGGACCTGTACGCGCTCGGGGTGCTGCTGCACGAACTGCTCAGCGGGGAGGTGCCGTTCGCCGGCTCCACCTCGCTCGGCGTGCTGCACCGGCATCTGTACGAGCAGCCGGTGCCGGTGCGGCGAGTCCGCCCCGAGGTGCCCGAGCCGCTGGAGGCGCTCGTGCTGCGGCTGCTCGCCAAGGACCCGCAGCACCGGCCCGCCTCGGCGCAGGACGTGTACGAGAACCTCGTCCCGCTGCTGCCCGCGCGTGGCATGCACACCGGGGCGCCCTTGGACCCCACGCGCCCCTTCCTGCGCCCGCACGCCCCCTGGCCGGACCGCGCGCGGATGCCCGCGCCCCAGCCCGCCGCCCCCGTGGCCGCCGTACCGGAAAGACCCGAGGTCGCCGCGGCCGTCGACGAGGTCAAGCGGCTGCTCGGGGAGGGGCGCATCACCCAGGCCGTCGACATCCTGGGCGCGATCCTGCCGGTCGCCGCCGACCAGCACGGCGAGCGCTCCACGGTCGTGCGCACCCTGCGCAAGCAGTACGCGGCCACCCTCATGGACGACGGCCAGTACCGGCGCGCGCTGCCCGAACTGCGCCGGCTCGCCGACGAACGCGCCGCCGAGGCCGGCCAGGCCGACCCGCAGTCCCTGCGCTTCCGCTACGACACCGCCCAGTGCCTGGAACAGCTCGGTGAACCGGCCGCGGCGCTCGCCGAGTACCGCGCGCTGCTGCCGTACTACGAGAACCAGTACGTGGCCGGGGATCCGCAGCTCGCGCACGACGTGCGCCGCCGGATGGGGCATCTGCTGCTCGCGCTCGGCGACCGGCCGGCCGCGCAGGACACACTCACCCGGCTGCTGTTCGACGTGGAACGGCTGCACGGGCCCGGCCACCCCATGGCGGGCGAGGTCCGGCGGACGCTGCAGTGGCTGGGGCAGGTGCGGCGTTAGCCCTCGCGTCCGGCAGACCGTGGTCGGGCCTCCTCGATTCTTCTTGCACAATGTCTCTTCTTGACAGCGCACACACAAGGGTGGGGTTCCGCATGTCCAGCCATCGGCAGTCGAAGAAGCGCAGA
The DNA here is from genome assembly GCF_040682795.1 of Streptomyces sp. NPDC051105. Classification (NCBI taxonomy): domain Bacteria; kingdom Bacillati; phylum Actinomycetota; class Actinomycetes; order Kitasatosporales; family Streptomycetaceae; genus Streptomyces; species Streptomyces sp. NPDC051105. The sequence continues at coordinate 140,771 of NZ_JBFBBR010000014.1, forward strand.
TACATCGCCTGGGGCGTCGCGGGGGCCGCGGTCGTCGCCGGGGCCGGGATCGCCGCGCAGGCCTCCATGGCGGCCACCACCTGGCCCGCGCAGAAGACGTACACCGGCCGCGCCTTCGACACCTGCACCGCGCCCTCGCTGGCCGCGATGAAGGCCTGGCACGGCGGCCTCTACGGCGCCGCCGCCGTCTACATAGGCGGCAAGAACCGCGGCTGTGCCCAGCCCAACCTCACCGCCTCCTGGGTCAAGTCCGTCTCCGCGGTCGGCTGGAAGCTCATCCCGCTCTACGTCGGCGCCCAGCCGTCCTGCCAGAGCGGCTCCAACCCGGAGAAGATGACCACCGCCAACGCCGCCTCCCTCGGCACGAGCGACGCCACCGACGCGGTCGCCAAGGCCGCCGCCCTCGGCATGAAGGCGGGCAGCCCGGTCTACCTGGACATGGAGGCGTACGACACGACGAACACGGCGTGCAACAACGCCGTGCTCACCTATGTGCGCGCCTTCGACAAGCAGCTGCACGCGAAGACCTACCGTGCGGGCTTCTACGGCTTCACCAGCTCCAGCGCCAAGGCGATCGCGAACGCCAAGGACAAGACGGACCTGCCGGGCAACCTCTGGTACGCGCTGTGGGACAAGAACAACACCACCACCGCGGACTGGCCGTTCGGCGCGACCCAGTTCACCGGGCACAGCCGGGCGCACCAGTACATGGTGAACAGCAAGGAGACGCGCGGCGGTTACACGATCACGGTGGACCGTGACGCGTGGGACGCCCCGGTGGCGATCACGGGCTGAGCGCGGGGCGCCCCGCGAAAACCCGCGGACCGAGCCGCAAACCCTTGCGGAGGGTGGCGCGGCGGTGCCGGATGCGCGTGTGAATCGTTGGTCGAATGGGTTGGCCAGAGCTTGCCCACTGCCTACCATCGATCACCGCAAGACTTTGTGCACCGTCGCACAATCTCCTCGGGAGGCATCCTTGCACCGCCGCCGTCGCACCGCGCTCGTCCTGTCCGCCGCGATCGCCACCGCGGTCCCCTTCCTCACCGCCTGCGGAAGCGACGCGCACCCGGGCGCGGCGGCCGTGGTGGGCGGCCAGCGGATCACCGTCGCCCAGCTGGAGACCCGGGTGAACGAGGTGCGCCAGGCGCAGCGTTCCGCGGTGCCGGACGAGCAGCAGTACCAGCAGGTCCTCGCCGCCACCAGCAGCCTCACCCGGGACACCCTGCACAACATGGTCCTCGACCAGGTGCTGCACCGGGCCGCCCAGGACGCGGGCATCAGCGTCACCCGCAAGGAGATCCAGCGGATGCGCACCGGCCTCGAACAGCAGGCCGGCGGCTCCAAGGGGCTCCAGGATGCCTGGCTCCAGAAGTACGGCATCGCCCCCAAGCGCCTGGACGACAACCTCCGCCTCCAGCTGGAGGCCCAGAAACTCGCCCAGCAGCTCGGCACCGACACCACCCAGCCCGCCTTCTGGAAGGCCCTGTCCAAGGCGTCCCAGGAACTCCACGTCGACCTCAACCCGCGCTACGGCGCCTGGGACGTCCAGAAGAGCAGCCGGGTGGACGCGAAGACGCCGTGGGTGCGGGAGGTCACGTCGGCGGGGACCCAGGCGACGGCGTAGGGCGGGGGACGGCGGGGGGCGGGCCACGGCGCAGGGCAGCGCACGGCGTGGTGCAGGCCGGCTCGACGGGCGGAGTGAGGCAGGCGAGGCTGACGCGAGCGGTCATACGATCACTTGATCATCCCCGCCCTGTGGACAACGCCCGAGGCCGGCGGGGCGAGTGCGTTACGTTCGGATCGTGAACACCACCAGCCCGGAACCTCCCGCTCCTACCGCCCCCGACACCGGCCGGATCATCCTCCTCACCACCAGCCACCGCGTCGCCCCCGGCCTGCTGTCCTGGCCCGCCTGGCAGGCGCTGCGCTCGGCGGACCGCGTGCTGTGCGCGGACGGCGCGCATCCGCAGCTGCCGTACCTGCGAGAGGCCGGGACAGCCGTGGACGAGGCCGCCCCCACCGCCCAGGAACTGGTCGACGCGTGCGCCGGCGGCCGGACGGTGGTGGTCGTGGCGACGGGCGAGGGCGAGCCGGCCCTCACCGACGGCCTGGCCCGCCTCGCCGGCTCCGGCCGTGTCGCCATGCCCGACCTGGAGCTGCTCCCCGCCTCCTACGACCTGCCCGGCGCCCGCCTCCTCGACCTCGTCCAGGTCATGGACCGCATCCGCGCCGAGTGCCCCTGGTCCTCCCGGAAGACCCATGAGGGACTGGCGAAGTACGCCATCGAGGAGGCGTACGAACTGGTCGAGGCGATCGAGGACGGCGACCGCGACGATCTGCGGGAAGAACTGGGGGACGTCCTGCTCCAGGTGGTCTTCCACGCCCGCATCGCCGAGGAGGACCCGGACGCTCCCTTCTCGATCGACGACGTGGCGGGCGGCATCGTCGCGAAGCTCATCCGCCGCCACCCGCACGTCTTCGGCGACGAGAGCGCCTCGACGCCGGAGGAGGTCAAGGAGCACTGGCTGCGCACGAAGGCGGCGGAGAAGCGCCGCGACTCGGTGACCGACGGGATACCTCTCGGCCAGCCGGGCCTCGCGCTGGCGGCGAAGCTCTCCTCCCGGGTGCGGACGGCCGGGCTGGAGGTACCGCTGCCCAAAGTGGAGGGCATCGGGTACGACCTGCTCGCGCTGGCGGTACGGGCCGAGGCGGAAGGCGTCGACCCGGAGGCGGCACTGCGGGCGGCGGGCCGCGCCTACCGGGACGCGATCAGGGAGACGGAGGGCCACTGAGATCGTCCCGTCCGCACGGGGAGCGGCCGCGGGTGAGTACCGTGGATCCAGCGGCGACGCTCGGGCTCAAAGGGGGACGCGGTGGATACCGGGGTCGACGATGTGGCGTGGGCGGGCGCGCGGACGGTTGTCCGGGGCCTGGCGGTGCTCAAGGAGGGCTCGCGGCCCCCGGCGATGGCGGACTTCCCTTTTCTGCTCTGCCTTCTCGACGCTCCGGGAGGCAGCAGGATCGAGGGGCGTCTCGTCGTGGACTGGCACCGGCTCAGAAACCGCGGCAGCGCGGCGACGCGCGAGATCGAGACCGGCTGGTTCCACCGCCTGCGGAACCAACTGAACACGGACCCGCTGCGGGCCGCCCGACTGCGGGCCGCGCTGGAGGAGGACCGCCGGCGGCCGGACGCGGATACGGACGTGCCCGAGGGGACGGGGGCGGCCGACTCCGAGGGGCCGACGGATCCGGCGGCGTCACCCGCCCCCGACAGCCCGCAGGGCGCGGGTGACCACGTCGACTTCCGCAGCGCCACCTTCCAGGACCAGGTAGTGGGCGTGCAGCACCACCACTACGGGAGCGTGCCCGTATCGATCGCCTGGCGTCCCGCGGACGAGGTCGCCCCGCTGGAGTTCGGGGTCCGTCCGACGCGACGCGTGCCGGGCCTGCCGGAGGTCCCGCCGTACATCCCGCGCGACTGCGACAAGCGGCTGCGCGCCGAACTGGATCACCCCGGTCTCGTACTGATCCTGGGCGAACCGTACGTCGGCAAGTCGTACTCGGCATGGCACGGCGTCCAGTCCTTACCGGACCCCGTGCTCTACATCCCGGAGCCCGGCGAGGACCTGCGCGTACTTCTCACCGAGCCGGAAGGCGGCCACGGCCGGTCCGTCGTCTGGCTCGACGACCTCACCGACCACCTCGGTGACGGGCGGCTCGGCCCGCGGCTGCTGGGGCGGCTCACGACCCTCGGCGTGGTCGTCATCGGCACGATGCCGGCGGACGAGTACTACCGGCGCCGGGCCGGGACCGAACCCGGCGACCGGGTCGTGGCCATGGCGCGCACCGTCGAGGTGCCACGGGAGTGGAGCGAGGGAGAACTGCAGCGGCTGGCGGGGCACCGGCGTGATCCCCGCGCCTACCCGGCGTTCCTGTGGAGCGGCCGCGAGGGCGCCGCCTCGTACTTCGCGATCGGGCATCTGCTCTTCGACGAATGGCGCCGGATCGGCACCCAACTGGAGCATCCGGGCGGCCAGTTGCTGGTCAGGGCGGCGGTCGATCTCGCCCGGTGCGGGGTCACGGCGGCGGTGCCGGTCGCACTGCTCCAGGCGGTCCGGCGGCGGTACGCGGCGGAGGAGCGCGAGCCGTTCGAGGAGGCGTTCGCCTGGGCGACGGCACCGCTGTTCGGTGTCTCGGGACTGCTGGTGGAGGGCGACGAGAAGGGCACCTGGCGGGCGTACGGGGCGCTGGTGGCGGAGGCGCTGAGGTCGGGCGACCTGGAGCCGGTGCCGGACGAGGTGTGGTGGACGCTGCTGGATGCGGCGGAGGCCGACGCCCCGTTCGACCGCGGGGCCGTCCTCGACGCGGCCCGGGCCGCACTGCAGCCGCGGTTCGAGGAGGGGGACACGGCGGCGATGTACGCCTTCGCCGGCCGGGTCGACGGAGAGGAGAACGCGGAACTGCTGCGCCGGGCCGCCGAGGCCGGGCATCCGGAGGCGGCCGAGGTACTGGCTGTGCGGCTGCTCGCGGCCGGGGACGAGGAGGCGGCGCTTCGCCACCTGGAGGCGGCGGCGGAGGGCGGCAGCGTCTCGGCGGCCCGGGAGGCGGGGCGGTTGCACCGGGACCGCGCGGAGAGGTGGTTGCGGCGGGCGGCGCAGGCGGGGGACGGGGCGGCGGCACATCGGCTGGGGCAGATGCTGACGGGTCGGGGCGACAGGCCCGAAGCGCGGCACTGGTACTTCCGGGCGTTCGACAGGGGCCATCAGGAAGCCGCCTTCGACCTCGCGAACCTGTACCTCGGCACAGGCGACCTCAAGACCGCCGAGAGCTGGCTCCGGCGTGGCGTCGAGCAGGGAGACGCGCGTGCGATGAACGGCCTGGCACTGCTGCTGTACCGCATGGACAAGGACGACCCCGAATGGGAGGAACTGTTCGGCCGGTCCGCCGCGGCAGAGTACGTCGGGGCCAGGGTGAACCTCGGAAGCCGTCTGAAGGCGAAGGGACAGGAGCAGGAGGCGGAGAGACTCTTCCGTGAGGCCGACGCCCTCGGGAGCAGCGAAGCCGCGTTTCAGATGGCCGGTCTGCTGGCCCGCAGGGGAGCCGAGAAGGAGGCGCTGCAGTGGTACCGAAGAGCTGCTGAGCGGGGCCACTACCTCGCGGAGAGGACCTTGGCGGAGCGAACCGTACCCCCGCGGCACGCACCGGATACCGTCAAGGAGTGACCCACCAGCCCGCCCCCGACGGCACCACCCGCCCCGACGGCAGCACCGCCGCCCCCTCCCTCTTCACCTGGGAGTTCGCCGCCGACCCCTATCCCGCCTACGCCTGGCTCCGGCAGCACGCGCCCGTGCACCGCACCCGGCTTCCCAGTGGGGTCGAGGCCTGGCTGGTCACCCGCTACGCCGACGCCCGGCAGGCGCTCGCCGACCCCCGGCTGTCCAAGAACCCGGCCCATCACGACGAGCCCGCGCACGCGAAGGGGAAGACCGGGATCCCCGGGGAGCGCAAGGCCGAGCTGATGACGCATCTGCTGAACATCGACCCGCCGGACCACACCCGGCTGCGGCGGCTGGTCAGCAAGGCGTTCACACCGCGCAGGGTGGCCGAGTTCGCGCCCCGGGTGCAGGAGCTGACCGACCGGCTCATCGACGGGTTCGCGGACCGGGGCGAGGCCGACCTCATCCACGAGTTCGCCTTCCCGCTCCCCATCTACGCCATCTGCGACCTGCTGGGCGTCCCGCGCGAGGACCAGGACGACTTCCGGGACTGGGCCGGCATGATGATCCGGCACGGCGGAGGGCCGCGGGGCGGGGTCGCGCGGTCCGTGAAGAAGATGCGCGGATATCTGGCCGAGCTGATCCACCGGAAGCGGGAGGCGCTGTCCGCCGAGCCGGCCCCCGGCGAGGACCTCATCTCCGGGCTCATCCGCGCCTCCGACCACGGCGAGCACCTCACCGAGAACGAGGCCGCCGCCATGGCCTTCATCCTGCTGTTCGCCGGCTTCGAGACGACGGTCAACCTCATCGGGAACGGGACGTACGCCCTGCTCACCCACCCGGAACAGCGCCGTCGCCTGCAGGACTCCCTGGCCGCCGGCGAGCGCGGGCTGCTGGAGACCGGTGTGGAGGAACTCCTGCGCTACGACGGGCCGGTGGAGCTGGCCACCTGGCGGTTCGCCACCGAGCCGCTCGGCATCGGCGGGCAGCGCATCGCACCCGGTGACCCGGTCCTCGTCGTACTCGCCGCCGCGGACCGGGACCCGGAGCGGTTCGCCGAGCCGGACACGCTCGACCTGGCACGGCGGGACAACCAGCACCTCGGCTACGGCCACGGCATCCACTACTGCCTCGGCGCCCCGCTCGCCCGCCTGGAGGGGCAGACCGCGCTCGCCACCCTCCTCACCCGTCTCCCGGACCTGCGACTCGCGGTGCCGGAGAGCGAGTTGCGCTGGCGCGGCGGCCTCATCATGCGCGGACTGCGCACGCTCCCCGTGCAGTTCACCCCCGACGGCCGATGAGCCCCTGCGGCCGATGAGCCCCGCCGGCCCTCACCGGCACCCGCGCGGCCTCCCGCCGGCGCCCCGCACGGCCCTTCACCGGCAAAGATGACCGGCGTTCAACTCTGTGATCTTCACGTGATCTGCGCGGCATTAACTTGTGACAAGTGATCGTCTGCCTATACGTTCACCCATCAGTGCGGCGCCCCAGCGGGACCCGTCGCGCCGGTCACCGCTGTCGCTCGAAAGGTTTCCGCATGCTCTCCGGGAACGGTCGTCACCGTCGCCCCCGTCAGGCTCCGGCTCTTCTCGTCGCGGCCGGCGTGACCGGCTCGGCCATCGCCATCCCGCTCCTCGGCGCGGCGAGCGCCAACGCGGCCGACGGCAGCACCTGGGACAGGGTGGCCGAGTGCGAGAGCGGCGGCTCCTGGAGCATGGACACCGGCACCGGCTACTACGGCGGCCTGCAGATGTCCCAGGACGACTGGGACGAGTACGGCGGCCAGGAGTACGCCGACACACCGGACCAGGCGAGCCGTTCGCAGCAGATCGCCGTCGCCGAGAAGATCCTCGCCGACCAGGGCACCAAGCCCTGGCGGACCTGTGCCCTGATCGCCGGCCTCTCCTCGGACGACGCCTCGGTGAACGTCGACACGGGCCTCGACGGCTCGGGCGACACGTCCGGCTCCTCCGACTCGTCCTCCGGGCTGTCGGATTCCTCCTCTTCATCTGGTTCTTCGGATTCATCCGGTTCTTCGGATTCCGGCCTGTCCGACTCCTCGTCGGATTCCTCGGGTGCCACAGGCTCCGCCACCCCGTCCCCGAGTGCGGGCGACGACTCCGGCACGGGCACCCCCACCGACTCCGCCAAGGCGGACACGTCGGGATCCAAGGGCTCCGGCGCCTCGAAGGCGAACGAGAACCCCGTGGTGCCCGAAGCCGATGACTCGGACAATTCATGGCAGACGGGCAGCTCTTGGGATCTGGTCGACACGGGGGCGGTCAGCAGCGGCGGCAAGCACCGCGGTGACTCGGCGGACGAAAGCGTGACAAACGGTCAGAGTGTGACTTCTTCCGGCCGTCACGCCTCCCGGGACGCCGGCACCTACACCGTCCGGGACGGCGACACCCTCGCCTCCATCGCCGACTCCCTTGACCTCGACGGCGGATGGCGTGCGCTCTATGCCGCCAACAAGGCGGACATCGGCGCCGACCCGAATGACATCGCCCCCGGTCAGACCCTGAAACTCAGCAACGAAACGGACTAGAAGCAGCGGGAGTTGGCCCTTCGTGCCGCCCTACTTCGAAGCCAAATGTCCGGTTTGGTGAAAGTGTGGGATGAGTCTCAGAAGCCCTGATCATCTTTGAAATTCACCTGATCGTCTGTTTACGGTCAAGGCCGCTCGTCACCACGAGCCCCGGCCGTCGCAACGCCGAGTCCTGCCAGCGGCTGCCCGGGAACAGTCGTCGCGTCAAGCGCCGTAGGCAGGAGCGGGGGACCCAAGGTAAGCGCCGGGACCGGTAGTTGAGACTGCCGTGTCCGGCTCGGGGTGAAGCCGCGCACCGTGAGGTGCGCGGCCGGGCAACTCAACCGGCCCGAACCCGACAGCTCACCTCGCAGGCGTCGGTGAGGGGATCCGTCATGCTGTTTTCCGGCAAGGGCAAGCACCGTCGTCCGTCCAAGGCCACCCGTGTCGCCGCGCTCGCCGGTGTCACCGGTGTCGCCATCGCCGCACCGCTGATGGCGTCCGGCACCGCCTCCGCCGCCACCGCCTCCGAGTGGGACACCGTCGCTCAGTGCGAGTCCGGCGGCAACTGGGCCATCAACACCGGCAACGGCTACTACGGCGGTCTGCAGTTCTCCGCCTCCACCTGGGCCGCGTACGGCGGCACCCAGTACGCCGCGCAGGCCAACCAGGCCAGCAAGGCGCAGCAGATCGAGATCGCCGAGAAGGTCCTCGCCGCGCAGGGCAAGGGCGCCTGGCCGGTCTGCGGCACGGGCCTGTCCGGCGCCGCCTACACCGGGAGCTCCTCCAGCTCCAGCTCCTCCAGCTCCTCTTCGAGCAGCGGCACCAGCAGCCGTACCGCCGACACCCAGGCCGCCTCCCGTTCCGCCGAGCGTCCGGCCGCCAAGAAGACCGTCACCACCCCGACCGGCAAGAAGGTCAAGAAGGGCGACGGCGAGTACAAGGTTGTCAAGGGCGACACGCTCAGCTCGATCGCGGAGAAGCGCAAGGTCAAGGGCGGCTGGCAGGCGCTGTTCAAGCTGAACAAGGACATCGTCGACGACGCCGACTTCATCTACCCGGGCCAGCAGCTGCACCTCAAGTAGGGCGACGGGCCGCTCCCGAAGTCGTACGAAGCAATACGTGGCGCCCAGCTGAACCACAGCGCCCACACAGCCGTGCTCCTCATACTGAGGAGCACGTGAGGGTCACCCCCCGTCCCCCACGGGCCCCCGCTCCGGTGCGTTCTCCCCCGTACGCACCGGAGCGGGGTTTCTCTTTGCGGTCCTCGCGCGGTCCTCGCGCGGTCCTCGCGCGTCCTCCGGCGGTCTTCCTCTTGACCCGCTCTTCTTCCGTTCTTCATCGGGCCCCCCTTTGTTCCGTGCATGAACAATGAGTACCGTCTGTGTGTCCAAGGGTCGGTCGGTCGTGCCGGCCGACGGCCCCGGGACGGTTAGGCTCTAGTCGCAAGGCTGAGCAAGGGCCGACAAGGCTCGCGTGCGCCCGCACAACCAGCGTCACATCCCAAGAAGGAGATGCTCGTGCCGTCCATCGACGTCGTCGTAGCCCGGGAAATCCTGGACTCCCGAGGCAACCCCACGGTCGAGGTCGAGGTCGGCCTCGACGACGGCAGCACGGGTCGTGCCGCCGTCCCGTCCGGCGCCTCCACCGGTGCCTTCGAGGCCATCGAACTCCGTGACGGCGACCCCAACCGCTACCTCGGCAAGGGCGTCGAGAAGGCCGTCCTCGCCGTGATCGAGCAGATCGGCCCGGAGCTGGTCGGCTACGACGCCACCGAGCAGCGCCTGATCGACCAGGCGATGTTCGACCTGGACGCCACCGACAACAAGGGCTCGCTCGGCGCCAACGCCATCCTCGGCGTCTCCCTCGCCGTCGCGCACGCCGCTTCCGAGGCGTCCGACCTGCCGCTGTTCCGCTACCTCGGTGGCCCGAACGCGCACCTGCTGCCCGTCCCGATGATGAACATCCTCAACGGCGGCTCGCACGCGGACTCCAACGTCGACATCCAGGAGTTCATGATCGCCCCGATCGGCGCGGAGTCCTTCTCCGAGGCGCTGCGCTGGGGTGCCGAGGTCTACCACACCCTGAAGAAGGTCCTGAAGGGCAAGGGCCTGGCCACCGGCCTCGGCGACGAGGGCGGCTTCGCCCCGAACCTGGAGTCCAACCGCGCCGCGCTCGACCTCATCCTGGAGGCGATCAAGCAGGCCGGTTACGTCCCCGGTGAGCAGATCGCCCTTGCGCTCGACGTCGCCGCGTCCGAGTTCTACAAGGACGGCAAGTACGAGTTCGAGGGCAAGTCCCGCTCGGCCGCCGAGATGACCGAGTACTACGAGGAGCTCGTCGCCTCCTACCCGCTGGTCTCCATCGAGGACCCGCTGTTCGAGGACGACTGGGCCGGCTGGAAGGTCCTCACCGACAAGCTCGGCGACAAGGTGCAGATCGTCGGCGACGACCTCTTCGTCACCAACCCGGAGCGCCTCGCCCGCGGCATCGAGGACGGCGCCGCCAACGCCCTGCTCGTCAAGGTGAACCAGATCGGCTCGCTCACCGAGACCCTGGACGCCGTCGAGCTGGCCCAGCGCAACGGCTTCAAGTGCATGATGTCGCACCGCTCCGGCGAGACCGAGGACGTCACCATCGCCGACCTCGCCGTCGCCACCAACTGCGGCCAGATCAAGACCGGCGCCCCGGCCCGCTCCGAGCGCGTCGCCAAGTACAACCAGCTGCTGCGCATCGAGGAGATCCTCGACGACGCCGCGGTGTACGCCGGCCGCAGCGCCTTCCCGCGCTTCAAGGGCTGACCCAGGGGTCGCTGACCCGTTAAGGGTCAAGGCTGCGCCAGTCGTACGTACGTCCCCGTACCGGTCCCGTACCGTGTGCGGGGACGTACGCGCGTGTGAACGGGAGGCGGGGACATGGCCGTGAAGGACCGGGACCGGTTCTCCACCGCGACCAGGCTGAAGCTGCTCGGCGAGCAGACGGCGGCCCGGGTCTACCGCTCCCAGACCAAGCGGCAGGCCCGTCGCTCCCGGCTCACCGGCCGCGCCGCGCTGCTCGCGATCGTGCTGTGCACGATGATCGTCGCGCTCGCGTATCCGATGCGGCAGTACGTCTCCCAGCGCGCCGAGATCGCCGACCAGGAACGCCAGCAGCAGCAGGCCCGGCAGCGGGTCGAGCAGCTGCGGGACGTCAAGGCCCGGTGGCAGGACGACGCGTACGCCGAGCAGCAGATCCGGGAGCGGCTGCACTACGTGATGCCGGGGGAGACGGGGTACATCGTGATCGACCCCGCTGCCGCCAAGCAGGCCCACGCCTACCTCGGGGCGGCCGACCGGCCCTGGTACGCGAACGTCTGGGACGGCGTCGACAAGTCCGACGCGTCCGACCAGTGAACCGACAGAAAGCCACACAGAACACAGTCATGCAAACGCCTCCGCCCTCCACTCCGCGCACCGAGCCGACCGACGCCGACGTCGAGGCCTTCCAGCAGCAGCTCGGGCGGCCGCCGCGCGGGTTGCGGGCGATCGCGCACCGGTGCCCGTGCGGGCAGCCGGACGTCGTGGAGACCGCGCCGCGGCTGCCGGACGGCACGCCGTTCCCGACGCTGTACTACCTGACGTGCCCCAAGGCCGCGTCCGCCATCGGCACCCTGGAGGCCAACGGCGTGATGAAGGAGATGACGGCGCGACTGGAGAGCGACCCGGAGCTGGCGGCGGCGTACCGGGCCGCGCACGAGGACTACATCCGGCGCCGGGACGAGATCGAGGAGCTGACGGGGTTCCCGAGCGCCGGCGGGATGCCGGACCGGGTGAAGTGCCTCCACGTGCTGGTGGCGCACTCGCTGGCGGCGGGGCCCGGCGTGAACCCGCTGGGCGACGAGGCGATCGCCATGCTGCCCGAGTGGTGGGCCAAGGGGGCCTGCGTGACGCCCGCGGGGCCGCCGACGGGCGCGGGGTGGCAGACGGAGACGACGGAGGACGGCAAGGGATGGTTCTCCTTCCGGCCGGCCCAGGAGGACGACAAGTGACCCGCGTCGCCGCCATCGACTGTGGCACCAACTCCATCCGGCTGCTCGTCGCCGACGCGAACCCGGAGACCGGCGAGCTCGTCGACCTGGACCGGCGGATGGTGATCGTGCGGCTCGGGCAGGGGGTCGACCGGACCGGGCGGCTGGCGCCGGAGGCGCTGCAGCGGACGTTCGCGGCCTGCCGGGAGTACGCGGCCGTCATCAAGGAGTACGGCGCCGAGCGGCTGCGGTTCGTGGCCACCTCCGCCTCCCGGGACGCCGAGAACCGCGACGAGTTCGTGCGCGGGGTGCTGGACATCCTCGGTGTCGAGCCGGAGGTCATCAGCGGTGACCAGGAGGCCGAGTTCTCCTTCACGGGCGCGACGAAGGAGCTGGCGGGCCGCGACGACCTCGCCAAGCCCTTCCTCGTCGTGGACATCGGCGGCGGTTCCACCGAGTTCGTGGTCGGGGACGAGCGGGTGCGGGCCGCGCGGTCCGTGGACGTCGGCTGCGTACGGATGACCGAGCGGCACCTGGTGCACGAGGGGCAGGTCAGCGACCCGCCGACCGAGGCCGAGATCGCCGCCCTGCGGGCCGACATCGAGCGTGCCCTCGACCTCGCGGAGCGGACCGTGCCGCTGCGTGAGGCACACACCCTGGTCGGCCTGGCCGGGTCGGTCACCACCCTCTCCGCCATCCACCAGGACCTGCCGGAGTACGACTCCGCCGCCATCCACCACTCCCGCATCCCCTACGCCCGGGTGCGCGAGATCACCGAGCGGCTGCTGGACTCCACCCACGCCGAGCGCGCCGCGATCCCCTCCATGCACCCCGGGCGCGTCGACGTCATCGGAGCCGGCGCGCTCGTCCTGCTGTCGATCATGGAACGGGTGGGTGCGACGGAGGTCGTGGTGAGCGAACACGACATCCTGGACGGCATCGCCTGGTCCGTCGCCTGACCCTCCGGCCCGGCGGCTCCCCCTCTCGACCCACCTCACCCACCCCATCCGACCACCTCGGATGAGCATGTGGGGGTGTCGGGTGAGCGGGGTTTCGGGGGTGTGACACGCCGTGCCATGAGACCCCCTCGGGAAACTTCGTGAAGTTCTTCACAAGGAATTCCGCGCAGGTGGGGGGTCCCGGGGGGCCCGTTGGCCCGTTCGGGGGCTCAACAGGCCTGAGCGCGTGCTCAGGAGAGCGTTCCGGGAGGGTTCCGGGGGGTGCTCGTGAGGGTGACATCCGGTGCCCCCGCAGTGCCCCCGGAAGCCTGGACGGGCAGCTCACACGGCATTGACAACGGGTCGTATCGGAAGTGGGTTCCCGCCGCTGACCATGACCTGTGTCACGTGGGCGGCGGAGTGTAGCACGACCCCTGTGGAACCTTGTGAAGGGGCGCACGAGCGGCCCCCCTGAGGCGGGTGGATACTCGATGCCATGAGCACCACGGAGCGTCCCAGGATCCTCGTAGTAGGCGGTGGGTACGTAGGCCTGTACGCAGCTCGGCGCATTCTCAAGAAGATGCGCTACGGCGAGGCGACCGTCACGGTCGTCGACCCCCGGTCGTACATGACCTACCAGCCCTTCCTCCCCGAAGCCGCCGCCGGCAGCATCTCCCCTCGGCACGTCGTCGTCCCGCTGCGACGCGTGCTGCCGAAGGCGGAGGTCCTCACCGGCCGGGTCACCACCATCGACCAGGACCGCAAGGTCGCCACGATCGCCCCCCTCGTGGGCGAGGCGTACGAGCTGCCCTTCGACTACCTGGTCATCGCGCTCGGCGCGGTCTCCCGCACCTTCCCGATCCCCGGCCTCGCCGAACAGGGCATCGGCATGAAGGGCATCGAGGAGTCCATCGGCCTGCGCAACCACGTCCTGGAGCAGCTGGACAAGGCCGACTCCACGACCGACGAGGAGATCCGCCGCAAGGCGCTCACCTTCGTCTTCATCGGCGGCGGCTTCGCGGGCGCGGAGACCATCGGCGAGGTCGAGGACATGGCCCGCGACGCGGCGAAGTACTACAAGAACGTGTCCCGTGAGGACATGCGCTTCGTCCTCGTCGACGCCGCCGACAAGATCCTTCCCGAGGTGGGCCCCAAGCTCGGCCTGTACGGCAAGGAGCACCTGGAGAGCCGCGGTGTGGAGATCTACCTCTCCACCTCGATGGACTCCTGCGTGGACGGCCACGTCGTGCTGAAGAACGGCCTGGAGGTCGACTCCAACACGATCGTGTGGACCGCCGGCGTCAAGCCGAACCCGGCGCTCTCCCGCTTCGGTCTGCCGCTCGGCCCGCGCGGGCACGTGGACACCGCCCCCACCCTCCAGGTGCAGGGCACGGACTACATCTGGGCCGCGGGCGACAACGCCCAGGTACCGGACGTCGCCGCCCGCAAGGCCGGGGTCGAGAACGCCTGGTGCCCGCCGAACGCGCAGCACGCGCTCCGTCAGGCCAAGGTCCTCGGCGACAACGTGGTCTCCGGTATGCGGGGCTTCCCGCAGAAGGAGTACAGCCACGCCAACAAGGGCGCCGTCGCCGGTCTCGGCCTGCACAAGGGCGTCGCGATGATCGTCCTGGGCAAGACGAAGATCAAGGTCAAGGGCCGTCTCGCCTGGTACATGCACCGTGGCTACCACGGTCTGGCGATGCCGACCTGGAACCGCAAGATCCGCATCTTCGCCGACTGGACGCTGGGCATGTTCCTCAAGCGCGAGGTCGTGTCCCTGGGTGCCATGGAGAACCCCCGCGAGGAGTTCTACGAGGCCGCCAAGCCGGCGCCGGTCGCCAAGTCGAAGACCGAGGAGAAGGCCAAGGCCTCCTAGGTCAAGGCCTCCTGGGTCAAGGTCAGGGCCTCCTGGGCCAGGGCCTGCTGACGGCCTCGGCCGCCGGTCACCGAATCACCCGAAGGACCTCCCGCCATCCGTGGTGCGGGAGGTCCTTCGGCGTTCCCGGGCACCCGGTAACTGCATGGTAGCTACAACTATTTTGCCCAGTCGTAACTCCTTTGCGGGACTGCGCTGCTGCCCTCACGGTGTTTACGTGGTAACCGGCATCCGGGATCGTCGTCTTGGAGGTGTGCGCCATGGCCGACGCCGCGTCGCGGCTGAGGAGTGTTGCCGAGCAGGTGCTGGGAGTTCCGCTCCCGGTACGGCTGCGGGCCTGGGACGGATCACAGGCCGGACCGCCGGACGCTCCGGCGATCGTGATCCGCAACCGCCGTGCCCTGCGTTACATGCTGTTCAGGCCGGGGGAACTGGGCCTGGCCCGGGCCTGGGTCGCCGGCGATCTGGAGGTCGAGGGCGACCTGTACAGCGCCCTGGCGGTGATCTCCGGACTGATCTGGGAGCGCGGGGAGGACGACCGTACCCTCGCCCAGGCCCTGCGCGACCCCGAGGTGCGGGCCGCCGGCCGGGAGCTGCTGAAGCTCGCCGGACCGCCCGTTCCGCCGGCCCCGCCCCGCGAGGAGGTGCGCAGACGCCGCCATCTGCACACCCGCCGCAGTGACAAGCAGGCCATCAGCCACCACTACGACGTGGGGAACGACTTCTACGAGATCGTCCTCGGGCCGTCGATGGTCTACTCGTGCGCGTACTGGGGGGCCGTCGAAGATGCGGACACCCTGGAGACCGCCCAGCGCGACAAGCTCGAACTCGTCTGCCGGAAGCTCGATCTGAGACCCGGTCAGCGGCTGCTGGACGTCGGCTGCGGATGGGGCTCGATGGCGATCCACGCGGCCCGCGAGCACGGCGCGAGCGTCGTCGGGGTCACCCTCTCCCAGGAGCAGGCCGCGTACGCCCGTAAACGGGTCGCGGACGAGGGTCTGACGGACCGGGTGGAGATCAGGGTCCAGGACTACCGGGACGTCAGGGACGGGCCGTACGACGCGATCTCGTCGATCGGGATGGCCGAGCACGTGGGCGCGGAGAAGTACCTGGACTACGCGAGTGATCTGTACGCCCTGCTGAAGCCGGGCGGGCGGCTGCTCAACCACCAGATCGCCCGACGGCCGCGGCGCGACGAGGAGACCTACCAGGTCGACCGGTTCATCGACGCCTATGTCTTCCCGGACGGCGAACTCGCCCCGATCGGCACCACCGTCACCCAGCTCGAGCGGGCCGGGTTCGAGGTGCGGGACGTGGAGTCCATCCGCGAGCACTACGCCCGGACCCTGCGCCAGTGGGTGGTCAACCTGGAGGCCGACTGGGCGCGGGCGGTACGGCTCACCAGCCCCGGCCGGGCCCGCGTCTGGTTGCTGTACATGGCCGCCTCCGCCCTCGCCTTCGAACGCAACCGCATCGGCGTCAACCAGGTACTGGCCGTCAAGACCCCCGAGTCGGGTGCGTCGGGGCTGCCGCTGCGCACCCGGACCTGGAACCGGTAGCACCCACGACCGGAACCAGCAGGACGGCGAAGGGGCCCCGCACGCACCGTGCGGGGCCCCTTCGCCGTGTCCGCGGCTACTCGGACTTGATCGCCGCCAGCATGTTCAGCCGGGCCGCGCGCCGGGCCGGCCACAGGGCCGCCAGGACGCCGACCAGTCCGGCCAGCACCAGGAAGAGCGCCATCCTGGACCAGGGCAGGACCAGTTCGTAGGTCGCCATCCTCGCGCCGACCAGCTGACCGGCCGCCCAGCCGAAGAACACGCCCAGACCGAGGCCCAGCACCCCGCCGAAGAGCGAGATGACCAGGGACTCCAGCCGGACCATCCGCTTGACCGCCTTGCGGTCCAGGCCGATCGCGCGCAGCATGCCGATCTCCTGCTGCCGTTCGAAGACCGACATGGCCAGGGTGTTGATGACACCGAGGACCGCGACGATCACCGCCATCGCGAGCAGGCCGTAGACCATGTTCAGGATCAGTGTGAACGCATGGGCGATGGAGTCGGACAGGTCCTGCTTGTCCTGGACCTTGATCGCCGGGTTGGAGCCGAGGACCTTCTCCAGCTTGTCCTTGGCCGCGCCGGACGCGCCGTCCGCCGTCTTGACCATGACCTGCATGTCGGCGGGGTCGGTCTGGTGCGGGGTGAGGACGGTGTTGTCGAGCATGATCCCGCGGATCAGCTCGTTGCCCTCGTAGACCCCCGCGACCGTCAGTTTCTGCGCCTTGCCGTCCTCGTAGTGCACGGTGAAGCTCGAACCGGCCTTCCAGCCGTGCGACGTGGCCGTGTCGTCGTCCACGACCACGTCCGAGCCGCCGACCTTGAAGGAGCCGTTGTCGAGCGTGAGGTCGGTCAGCTTGCCGATCGCCGAGCCGTTGACGCCGGTCAGGTACTCGGTGTCGCCGTCGATCCGGGACGCCGCGTTGCGCAGCGGGCTGCTGGCGGTCACCCCCTCGGCGGTCGCGACCTTCTTCGCCACGTCGGGGGAGAGCGGGTTGCCGTTGGCCATCGAGACGACGTAGTCCGCGCGGACCGCCGAACTCGCCATCTTGTCGATCGACTTCTGCAGGCTGCCCGCCATCACCGTCATGCCGGTGATCAGGGTCAGGCCGATCATCAGGGCCGAGGCGGTCGCGGCGGTACGGCGCGGGTTGCGCACCGAGTTCTGCCGGGCCAGCTTCCCGGAGACGCCGAACCCGCGCAGCAGCGGGGCGGCGGCCGCGATCAGCGGACGGGACAGGAGCGGGGTGAGGACGAAGACGCCGATGATCAGGAGGACCGCGCCCAGGCCCATCGGCGCCTGGCCGTCGGAGCCCTCCATCGTCGTCGCCGCCAGGATCACCGTCACGCCCGCCGCCGAGAACAGCGCGCCGATCGTGTTGCGCAGCACCAGCGACTTGGTGGTCGGCGCCGAGTGCAGCGCGCTCATCGCGGCGACCGGCGGGATCTTCGCGGCCCGGCGGCCGGGCAGCCAGGCGGCCAGCATGGTGATGACGACGCCGACGGCGAGGGCGGCGGCCACCGTGCCGGGGCTGACGACCAGTGGGCCGTCCGGGACGGTCGCGCCGAACGAGCCCATCAGCGTGCGCAGTCCGGCGCCGATGCCGATACCGGCGACCAGACCGGCCACCCCGGCCACCGCGCCGACCACGAACGCCTCGATCAGCACCGAGCGGGTGACCTGGCGGCGGGAGGCGCCCACCGCGCGCAGCAGCGCCAGCTCCTTGGTGCGCTGGGCGACCAGCATGGTGAAGGTGTTGGCGATGATGAACGTGCCGACGAACAGGGCGATACCGGCGAAGACCAGCAGACCCTGGCGCAGGCCGCTCATGCCGGCGGCGATGGCCTTCGCCTGGTCGTCGGCGAGCTGGTGCCCGGTGGTGGTCTCCACGAGCTGCTTCGGCAGCGCCTGGTCCAGCTGGGACTTCAGCGTGGCCTGGGCGGTGCCGGACTTCGCGGTCACGTCGATCTCGTCGTACGTGCCCGTCTTGCCGAACAGCTGCTGCGCGGTCGCCGTGTCGAACAGCGCGAGGCTGCCGCCGGCCGCGACATTGCCGTCGTCGGTGGTGAAGATGCCGGCGACGGTGGGCGTCAGGACCGGGCCGTTCACCGAGATGCGCACGGTGTCGCCGACCTGGTAGCCGGCCCGCTCGGCGGTCTTGGAGTCGATCAGCAACTCGTTCGCACCGCTCGGCGCGTGGCCGCCGACCAGCGGGTAACGGCCGTCCTTGGTGCCCCAGTAGTTGCCGCCCTCGGACTGCCAGCCGCCGCCGATCAGCTTGCCGTCCTTGTCGGCGATGGCCGTGAATCCGGTGACCACCCCGGTCGCGGAGGCGGCCCCGGGAACCTTCGCCGCCTTGTCGAGCACCGCCTGCGTGAGGTCGGGCGTCTTGCCGACCTTGTCGCCCTTCGAATCCTGGTACTTGGCCTGTACGGCGACGTCGACACCCGCGAAGCCCTTGGCGGAGCTGTTCTGGTAGGCGTCCGAGATGGTGTTGGTGAAGACCAGGGTGCCGGAGACGAAGGCCACGCCGAGCATCACGGCGAGGACGGTCATCAGCAGCCGGGCCTTGTGCGCGAGGACGTTGCGCAGGGCGGTGCGGAACATCAGCTGGTCCGGCCCTTCGCGTCGACCTCAGGGGTCTGGGGCCGCGCGGCGGAGCCGCTGGTGTCAGCGCCCCCAGGAAACTGCCGCATGAAGTCCAGGACCGTCTCGGCCGTCGGGCGGTACATCTCGTCGACGACCCGGCCGTCGGCGAGGAAGACGACGCGGTCCGCGTACGACGCCGCGACCGGGTCGTGGGTGACCATGACGACCGTCTGGCCCAGCTCCCGCACCGAGTTGCGCAGGAAGCCGAGCACCTCGGCGCCGGAGCGGGAGTCCAGGTTTCCGGTCGGCTCGTCACCGAAGATGATCTCCGGCCGGGAGGCGAGGGCGCGGGCGACGGCGACGCGCTGCTGCTGGCCGCCGGAGAGCTGCGAGGGACGGTGGCTCAGCCGGTCCCTCAGACCCACCATCTGGATGACGCTGTCGAGCCACTGCTTGTCCGGCTTGCGGCCCGCGATGTCCATCGGGAGCGTGATGTTCTCCAGCGCGGTCAGCGTCGGCAGCAGGTTGAACGCCTGGAAGATGAACCCGATCTTGTCCCGGCGCAACTTGGTGAGCTGCTTGTCCTTCAGGGTGCCGAGTTCGGTGTCGCCGATCCGCACGGAACCGGAGGAGAAGGTGTCGAGGCCGGCGACGCAGTGCATCAGCGTGGACTTGCCGGAGCCGGACGGCCCCATGATCGCGGTGAACTCGGCCTGCCGGAACTCGACGGTGACCCGGTCCAGGGCGACGACCTGCGTCTCACCCTGCCCGTAGATCTTCGAGAGCTCCGTGGCGCGAGCGGCCACCGAGGTGGTCCGCCGGTCGGCGGGGGGCACCCCCGGACGAAGCCTGGGGGAGGGTGTGGTGGACACGGAAGGGCGCTCCTGTCGGGACGACGTCGTTCATGGGGACCGCACCATCGTCTCGGCCGTACGGGCCGGTGTAGTCAGCCGCAGTTCCGGTTCCGGGGGGCGACCGAGGGGGGACCGGGACCCCGCCGTGTCATACCTGGGGATGACGGCGGACCCTCATGCCGAACGGACCAGATCCGGGAACCGGTCGTTCCCAGCCGTCAGAACAGGTGGAGCCCCCTTGTTCGGACGGTGAAATTCCGTCATTCCGCGTACGCGCGCACCCACCGCGCGTAACGCTACTGGCAAGTGCGGATGGCTCGTTCCGGGGGCTGATGCACCCTCAGACGTCAATAAAATAAGACAACATCGGGTCGCCCGTCCGCTGTTCGGGGGACGCCTCCCGATAGGCTCGGAATCTCGTTGCGGAGCCCATGGCCTGCCCGGATGGTGGAATGCAGACACGGCGAGCTTAAACCTCGCTGCCCCTCGCGGGCGTACCGGTTCAAGTCCGGTTCCGGGCACTTCCCGCGCCCTCTCGGGGGCGGCGGGGGCTCGTCCCCCGGAGCGTCGGCTCATCCCTCGTAGACGGTCAGGACCGCGCCGTCCACCTCGATACGGCGGCCCGCGCGCGTGCCGTTGCGGCGCAGCGCGCGCAGGCACTCCTCGAAGAGGGTGAGTTCGCCGGCGTCCAGGATGGCGGCGGCCAGGTCCAGGAGTTCGGTGACCGAGGCGTCGGTGAGCACCTCGGGCAGTTCCCCGGACAGCAGGACGACGGACTCACCGTCGGGTCCCCGGACCACGGCCGTCGCCGGTCCGCCGTGCACGAACAACACATCTCCCCCTGAGAGCCCGTGGTCGTGCGGCTCTCGCGTCCCGGGCAGGACGAGAGACTAGCCCTGGATCTTGACGGTTTCGTGCGGAGTTGGATTCTTTTTCCGACTTGACGGAAGAGCGTCCGAGAGCGTTCGGAGAGCGGTCCGCCGGCGGTCCCCCGACGGATCGGAGTCGGTCCGGCGGTGTCCCGGGGGCGGTCACTGCTCCTTGGTGGGTCTGGAGGAACGGTCCAGCAGCGACTCGACCAGAGCGGTGACGTGGCGGCGGTCGTCCGCCGACAGTTTCTGGACGCTCGCGATGAGCAGCGCGACCTCGGGGTCGGCGGCGCCGCCGTTCGCGCCGGCGTCCGGCGAGGTGTCGTACACGTGGATCCCGCAGGCCTCGGCGGCGGCCCGGCGCACGCTCTCCAGCGGGAGTTCCAGCCCCTTGGCCAGACCCTCCAGGGTCGTCGTCTGGGGCATGCGGACCACCCGCTCGGCGGTGGCCAGGTGGTGGACGGTGGAGCGGGGGATACCGCCGCGCCGCGCCACGTCACCGTAGGACCAGCCCTTGCGGTCGAGGTGCTCACGGATCAACTGCTGCAGTGCGTTGGCCACTGACCGTCACTTCCTGCTCGCCGCCTGCGGAGTCCGCCATGTCGCGCCGATTCTACGGTCGCCGCCGCGATCGGCCGAGAGGGTGATTTCTCGAACGGGTTGCGCAGGGGGTCTCCGAGGGCCTAGTGTCCAATCTCGTTGGACAGCTCGTCCGACCAGATTGGACAGAGTCCGGGGGGAACCTGACTCGGTCCGATCGGAAATGTCTATCCCTGAGGGGGAAGCGATCATGATGGACGCCCATGAGCTCGAGGCCGAGTCCGCGGAGCTGCTGCCGGGTCGTGAGGCCCTGGGCCGGCTGAAGTTCGGCTTCGGCAAGACGGTCAACGTCACCAAGCACGTCGCGAACATCAGCGCCCACAACGAGTCCGCCGCGCTGAACGACCACTCGTCGTGGTCGGTGGCCGACTCCGGCGCCGCCCAGACCATCAGCGTCACCCAGTAACGCCGCCCCGGCGCACGGCGCCGGCGCCCACCTCGACCTCATCGCACACGAAACGAAAGGACATCCGTCATGAGCATGGACATGAACGAGCTGGAGAACGAGTCCGCCGAGCTGCTGCCGGGCCGTGAGGCCCTCGGCCGCCTGAAGTTCAGCTTCGGCAAGACCGTCAACGTCACCAAGCACATCGCCAACATCGACGCGTCCAACCAGTCCGCCGCCCTGAACGACCACTCGGCGTGGTCGGCCGCCACCTCGCAGGCCGCGCAGACGATCAGCGTCACCCAGTAGTCCCCGGGAGCGCCACCGCCGTCGCCCCGGCGGTGGCGCTCGCGGCCGGTGCCGGACAGGCACCAAGGGGGGAACTGCATGCGGGATCCGGGGGGAGACCACACATGACGGTGCTCGGAGACGGGACCGCCGCACTGTACGACACGGGCCCGGTGCCCGGACCCGGCGGCTGGCCGGTCACCTACGAGCAGGTCGCGACGGGCAACCTGCCGGTGGTCGACCCGGCGTCGCCGATCCCGAGGCTGAGCGCGGGACTGCGGCTGCACGGCGAGTACCAGGGGTCGGGATTCACCGAGCCCAAGTACATCGCCCGTCGGGGGGACGGGCAGGTCGTGCAGCTGTCCAGGCTGCTGTACCTGGTGGCGTCGTCGGTCGACGGCGTCCGCGATGCCGAGGCCATCGCCCACCGGGTCAGCGCCCGCTTCGGCCGCGAGGTCAGCGGGGAGAACATCCGCTACCTCGTCGAGAAGAAGCTCGAGCCGCTGGGCGTGACGGTCCCGGAGGGCCAGGAGGACGACGAGGTCGACGCCCCGCGCTCCGACCTGCTGCTCGCCCTCAAGGGCCACCGGGTGATCTTCAACGAGCGGCGTACGGCGAAGATCGCCCGTTCGCTGGCCTGGCTGCACCGGCCGGTGGTGGTCGCACTGGTGCTGGCCTCGGCCGTCGGCATGGACGTCTGGCTGTTCGGGTTCTTCGGGGCGATAGAACCCGTCCTGGAGGTCCTCGACCAGCCGGTCCTGATCCTGGTCGTCTTCGTGCTCACCGTGGCCTCCCTCGTCTTCCACGAGTTCGGCCACGCCTCCGCGTGCAGATACGGCGGAGCCCGCCCCGGATGCATCGGGTGCGGGCTCTTCCTCATCTGGCCCTCGATGTACACCGACGTCACCGACGTCTACCGGATCGGCCGGGCCGGCCGGCTCCGCACCGACCTCGGCGGCGTCTACTTCAACATCGTCTTCATGCTGGCCATGGCCGGCGCCTACTTCGCCACCGGGGCGCAGTTCTTCCTGGCCACGGTCTACCTCGGGCACTTCGAGATCCTGGAACAGCTGATGCCGGCCGTACGGCTGGACGGCTACTACATCCTCGGCGACCTGGCCGGGGTCCCGGACCTGTACGGCAAGATCAAACCGATCCTGCTGGCGCTGGTGCCGGGGCCGCGGGGGGACAAGGCCCGCGAGGAGGTCGCCGGACTGAAGAAGTCGGCGCGCGCCATCGTCGCCACCTGGGTGCTGACGATGGTCCCGCTGATCATCGGCGAGCTCGGGTACGCGCTGTGGAACCTGCCGCGGATCCTCACCACCATGACCCGTTCCCTGACCGAGCAACTCGTCGGCACCGGCTCGGCGTTCGTGGACGGGAAGATCGTCGAGGGGCTGGTCGGGACCATCGGCAGCGTGATGCTGCTGTGCCCGATGGCCGGAGTCGTCTATCTGTCCGTGAAGATCGGCGGCCGGCTCTTCCGGGCCGCGAAGCGCACCACGGCCGGCCGGCCGAGGCTGCGGCTCGCGGTCTGCGCCCTCGCCCTCGCCGGGCTCACCGGTCTCAGCTACGCCTGGGTCTCCGGGGTGACGCCGAAGCCGCTGCCCAAGCAGCCGCCGATCGCGCCGATCCTCCAGCCGGGGGTGCCGACCGAGGCACCGCCGGCCCGGCGGGCCACGACCCCGGACCGCCCGACGGGATCCGGCAGCCCGTCGGACCCGGCGGCCGGTGCCCCGGCCGCCTCGGCCGGGGCGGGCGCCGGCCCCTCGCCGACGGAGTCCTCGCGCCGGGCGTCCGCCTCGGCGTCGCCGTCCGCCTCGGTGCCCGGCGGCCCCGGTGGCGGTGCCTCCAGGTCGCCGGTGCCGTCCAGCGGGGGAACGGTCGCCGATCCGGTGCCCTCGCCGTCCGACGGCACCGGCACCACGGAGCCCGAGCCGTCGCCCTCACCGTCGGAGAGCGTCCCGGTGTCCCCTCCGCCCAGCCCGTCCCCGCCGCCGGCCAGCGACGCGCCCAGCTCCCCGGCCCCGGCCACGTCCTGACGAGCGGCCCCGGGCCGTCGTACGGCCACCGCGCGGGCCGGTCCGCCGGCCACCACCACGCGGCCGGCCGGCGCACGGCCACCACCACGCGGCCGGCCGGCGCACGGCCACCACCACGCGGCCGGCCGGCGCACGGCCACCGAACCACCCACCGCAGAAGCACAGGAGCACTGGAGCATCCATGAGCAGTCACCGAAAACCACGCACCACCTCAGGTCCGCTCACCCGGCGGGCCGTCCGGATCGGCCTGTTCGCCGCCGGGGTCGCCGGGGCGGCCACCGCCCTGCCCGCACAGGCGGCCACCGCCGTGCCGCACGCCGCGGTCGCCTCCGACCACGTCTTCAGCCACGCCGACCGCGGGCACCACACCCAGGTCCGGGACTCGTTCACGGTCCGTCAGTTCGGCAAGGTCAACGCCGCCGCCGTACGCAACCAGGCCAACGCCGTCTCGGCCGGCTGCTCGGCCGACGACCACTGCCGTTCGGTCGCGCTGTCCTTCCAGATCGTCACCGTCGCCGGGGAGCACACGCGGCTGAACGCGGTGAACCTCAGCGACGCCGCCAACAAGGAGTGCACGGGCTGCCAGACCCTGGCCGGTGCCTACCAGTTCGTGGTCTCCACGCCCAACCCGCTGCTCCTCGACGCCACCGCGCGGGGCAAGCTCGCCGACATCCACCGCCGGCTCGACGAGCTGAGCCGCTCCACACTGCCCGCCGCCGACCTGCGCACGCAGGCCGACGGGCTCGCCGCCGAGGTCACCACCGTCCTGCACGACGCGGTCGCGAGCGCCCCGAAGGGCGACCCGCGCACCGACGTCACCCTGCACCGCCACCTGGACGGCTGGCCGGGCCGCTGACCCCCGCCCCGCCGCTCCGCGCACCGGCCGCCCGGCCACCACCGCCTCCGGCGGGCCGGGCGGCCGGTCGCGTGCACCGGCGGACCTCGGGCGCGTCCATTGACAGGGGATACCTCCGGACGGAAACTCGGGAGAACTGAGTGAAGCTATTTTCACCAGGCGAACACCGCCACGGTGAACGCCATGGTCTCCGAAGCGGGCGACGACGCCCCGTCCACGGAAGGAACGACCGATGCGTACCACCGTCGGCATCATCGGAGCCGGACCCGCCGGGCTCCTGCTCGCCCGGCTGCTGCACAACGCCGGCATCGACTCGGTCGTCCTGGAGAGCCGCGACCGCTCCTACGTGGAACACCGCCAGCGCGCCGGGATCCTGGAGCAGGGCACCGTGGACGTGCTGCGCGCGGCCGGCGCCGGGGAGCGCATGGACCGCGAGGGCCTGCGTCACGACGGCATCGAGCTGCGGTTCGCGACACAGCGCCACCGCGTGGACTTCCCCGGACTCACCGGCGGGCGGTCCGTGACGGTCTACGCCCAGACCGAGGTCTGCAAGGACCTCATCGCCCTCCAGCTCAAGGAGGGCGGCCCGCTGCTCTTCGAGGCGGAGGCGCTGGCGGTGGAGGGCGCCGAGGGCGAGCGGCCGCGGGTGCGGTTCCGGCACGAAGGGCGGGAGGACGTGCTGGAGTGCGCGTACGTGGTCGGCTGCGACGGCTTCTGGGGGGTGGCCCGCGGCGTCTTTCCCGAGTCCCTCTCCCGGGTCTTCGAGCGCACCTACCCCTACGCCTGGCTGGGCATCCTCGCCGATGTCGCCCCCTCCCACGACGAGCTGGTCTACGCCCGCCACGACCGCGGCTTCGCCCTCCTGTCGATGCGCTCCCCGTCCGTCTCGCGCCTCTACCTCCAGGTGCCGGCCGACACGGACGCCGAGGACTGGACCGACGAGGCGATCTGGGACGAGCTGGAACGCCGCTTCGAGACCGGCGACGACTGGCGCCTCGCGCGCGGCCCGATCACCCAGAAGTCGGTCACGCCCATGCGGTCGTACGTCCATGAGCCCATGCGGCACGGCCGGGTCTTCCTCGCCGGGGACGCAGCCCACATCGTGCCGCCGACCGGCGCCAAGGGGCTGAACCTCGCCGTCGGCGACGTCGTCACCCTCGCCCACGCCCTCGTGCACGAGCGGGAGACGGGCTCACCCGAGCTCCTGGAGACCTACTCGGCGACCTGCCTGCGCCGGGTCTGGCAGGCCGAGCGGTTCTCGTACGACATGACCACCCTGCTTCACCGCGGCCCCGAGGACACCCCCTTCGACGCCCGGCTCCAGCTGGCCCGGCTCGGCCGGATCGCCTCCTCCCGGGCGGCCGAGACCGACCTGGCGGAGGCGTACACGGGCTTCCCCCTGGACGTCTGAGGCGTCTTCGGCCGGTTCCGGTCGTGTAGCGACCCGGTCATGGAATGAAGCCCTCCATGGCCGGGAATGAGGGGTCCGCGTAGCGTGTTGCGCAGCACGACGAGGGAAAGATCCTCCCCAGGTACGAGGGTCGTTCTTTTGCCAATCCATTACTCTTGACGCCAAGGCCGCGCACCGTGGCCATGGAGGAGCGAAATGAGGAGCAGTAACCCGGTCTTCTCGCGACGGGGGTTCAGCCGCGACAACGGCTACGCGGGCTTCAACACCGCGCCGCAGGCCGGGTACGCACAGGGGAACCCCTACGCGCAGAACCCGTACGCGAACAACCCCTACGCCCAGCAGGACGTCCAGCAGGGCGCCCCGCCGCAGGCCCCGGCCACCACCGGCCGGATGACCATGGACGACGTGGTGCTGCGCTCGGCGATGACGCTGGGCACGGTCGCGGTCGGCGCGGCCCTCGCCTGGGCCCTGCTGCCGGTCTCCAGCACCAGCTACGGCCTGGCCTTCGGCTCCGCGATCGTGGCGATGGTCCTGGCACTGATCCAGAGCTTCAAGCGCACCCCGGTGCCCGCGCTGATCCTGGGATACGCCGCCTTCGAGGGCGTCTTCCTCGGCGTGATCAGCGAGATGTACAACAGCCAGTGGAGCGGCGCCCCGTTCCAGGCGGTGCTCGGCACCATGGCGGTCACGGCCGCGACCCTGCTGGTCTACAAGGCCGGCTGGATCCGCGTCACCGCCCGCTACGCCCGCGTCGGCATGGCCATCGCCATCGCCTTCGTGCTGGTCATGGCGGTCAACCTGCTGCTGGTCGCGTTCGGCGTCGCCGAGAACGGCGGGCTGCGCAGCTTCGGTCCGCTCGGTGCGATCGTCGGCATCATCGCGATCCTGCTCGGCGCGTTCTTCCTGACCCTCGACTTCAAGCAGATCGAGGACGGCATCGCGTACGGCGCCCCGAAGAACGAGGCCTGGCTGGCCGCGTTCGGCCTCACCCTGACGCTGGTGTGGATCTACGTCGAGATGCTGCGCCTGGTGGCGATCTTCAGCAGTAACGACTAGCGGTAGCGACCAGCAGGTTCTACCAGCGGTAACGACCAGCGGTAACGACCTTCGGTCGTAAGAGAGCCGAGAAGGGCCCCGGGCACCCCGGGGCCCTTCGTCGTCTGTGCGCGCCTAGAGAAGTTTGCGCGCGGCCCTCCTCAGGTCGTACTCGTGGATCAACGCCTTCGCGTGGCCGTACGCGAGGTTGTGCTCGTGGCGGAGCCAGCTGACCTTCTCCTCGAAGCGGAAGAGGGACGGGCCTTCGGCGACCGTACGCAGCCAGTCGGACACTTCACGACCGGTGCAGTGGGGGATACGGGCGAGCATGTTGCGATGGGTCTCCTCGGAGAAGACTTGGGACATCGGCGCCTCCGGTGCGCAAAGGGGGGTTGTGGCCGGTCCTTCACGTCACCGTGCCTGAGTGTTGGCGTGTTGGCAACAGTCGGGACAGGACAGCCGACGTCAGGCGTTACGCTCACGGCGTGGTTGATACGACGCCTCTTACCCGTGCCGTGGAGCACTTCGCCGACAAGTTGAGGGCGGCGCCGCAGAGTCGGTTGCAGAGGGGGGCGGCCGCGGAGGCGCTGTCGCTGGCCAGGCAGTTGGCCGACTGGGCGCAAGCCGTCGAGGAACCGGGCGGTGCGGCCCGGGAGATGCCGGACGCGGGGATGTTCGCCGTCGCCGACCAAATCACCGTGGCCGGGAACGACTTGGCGGTGGTGCTGGAGAGCGACGCCGAGGTGGGGGATGCGGTGCGCCTGGTGGAAGAGGCGCAGAAGCGGGCGGGGGTCTGAGGCGCGGCTTCGGGCGCGGCGCCGTCGTGGCTGGTCGCGCGGTTCCCCGCGCCCCTGGGTCGCCCCTGGGTCGCCCCTGGGTAAGGACACGCCACGCCTGCTTTCAGGGGCGCGGGGAACCGCGCGAGCAACCCCCACGCACCCGCACCCGACCGCGCACCCTCAACAGATCACAGCGACGCTATGACCCGGTCCGCCAGGATGTACACGTTCTCCTCGCCGCACGCGAACGTCAGCGTGTAGGCGCCGGAGATCCCCGACCCGCCCAGCAGGTACGCCGTCTCGCCCGCGCTCAGTGCCGCAGCCAGCCGTTCCGCCGTCTCCCGGTGCCCCGGCGTCATGCACAGCGTCGTGCCGTCGGCGAAGACGTAGACGTCCAGCGTGCCCAGCGGCCCGGGGCGCACGTCGGAGAGCTCGACCCGGGACTCGGCCAGCTGCTCCAGCGTCGCGACCGTGCGCTCATGGTCGTTCACCACCGGCGACTGCACCGGTACGAAGTCCGGATGGGACGGGTGACGACGGCGGGCCGCGGCCAGCTCCGGCGAGTCGGCGGGGGCGCCCCCGCCGAAGTCGTCGGCCTCCGTGGCCGGCTCGGCGACCGGCTCCAGGCCCACGAAGTCGCTCGGCCGGGGCAGGAACGGCTCACCGTCCGCCAGGCCCAGCAGCGACGGAGTGTCGGTGGCGTCACGCGCCTCCTGCGCGGCCCAGAAGGCCCGCGCCTCGGCCAGTTCCCGCTCCCGCTCCTCGGCCAGTGCCTCGGCCACGGCGGCCCGTATCTGCTCGGCGTCCGCATGGCTGCGGGCGGCCGGCAACAGGGCGCGCATCGCGGCGGCCTGGTTCTGGGCAAGCTGGGTATGCAGCTCGGCGACCTGACGGCGCAGCTTCAGAAGGGTGCGCAGGACAGCGACGCCCACGGCGCCCGTGGCGGCCGTGATGAGCAGCAAGGCGATCGGCATGGCGCTCACTGACGTACTCCCGGTTCAAAGTCGACCCCCGACTTCCTACATCAGCTTGAAGGGTGGACTATCAAGCTGTCAGTGCGTAACGTCACGAAACGGACAGGACGTTGACCCCCAGGTTCGCCTGGATAACCATGCTGACCTGCGGCGATATCCCCCCAGAGGGAGATAGGTCACATCCTGGGGGAGATTGGATCACAAATCGGCCCGGTGTTCGGAGTTTTCTCGAACACCGGGCCGTGGCGTCACGGTGGGTTCCGTGACGGTCACTCAGGGGTCACGCGGGGGCCGTACGGTGACTCAGCTCAGACGCTCGATGACCATCGCCATGCCCTGACCGCCGCCGACGCACATCGTCTCCAGACCGAACTGCTTGTCGTGGAACTGGAGGGAGTTGATCAGCGTGCCGGTGATGCGGGCGCCGGTCATGCCGAAGGGGTGGCCGACGGCGATGGCGCCGCCGTTCACGTTCAGCTTCTCCAGCGGGATGTTCAGGTCGCGGTAGGAGGGGATCACCTGGGCGGCGAACGCCTCGTTGATCTCGACCAGGTCGATGTCGTCGATGGTCAGGCCGGCGCGGCGCAGGGCCTGCTGCGAGGCCTCCACCGGGCCGAGGCCCATGATCTCGGGGGAGAGGCCGGTGACGCCGGTCGACACGATCCGGGCGAGCGGGGTGAGGCCGAGCTCGCGGGCCTTGGTGTCGGACATGATGATCACGGCGGCCGCGCCGTCGTTCAGCGGGCAGCAGTTGCCGGCCGTGACCAGGCCGTCGGGGCGGAAGACTGGCTTCAGCCCTGCCACGGCCTCCAGGGTGACGCCGGCGCGCGGGCCGTCGTCCTTGCTGACGACCGTGCCGTCGGGGAGGGTCACCGGGGTGATCTCGCGCTCCCAGAAGCCGTTCTTGATGGCTTCCTCGGCGAGGTTCTGGGAGCGGACGCCGAACTCGTCCATGTCCTGGCGGGTGACGCCCTTGGCGCGGGCCAGGTTCTCGGCGGTCTGGCCCATCGCGATGTACGGGTCGGGGACCAGGCCGTCCTCGCGCGGGTCGTGCCAGGTGGAGCCCTCGGACGCGGCCGTGGCGGCGGTACGGGCCTGCGCCTCGGCGAACAGCGGGTTCATGGTGTCCGGGAGGCCGTCCGAGCTGCCCTTGGCGAACCGGGAGACCATCTCGACACCGGCCGAGATGAACACGTCGCCCTCGCCGGCCTTGATGGCGTGCAGCGCCATGCGGCTGGTCTGGAGGGACGAGGAACAGTACCGGGTGATCGTGGTGCCGGGCAGGTGGTCCATGCCCATCTGCACGGCGACGATCCGGCCGAGGTTGTAGCCCTGCTCGCCGCCGGGGAGGCCGCAGCCGAGCATCAGGTCGTCGATGTCCTTCGGGTCCAGCTCGGGGACCTTGGCGAGGGCGGCCTGGATGATCGTCGCGGTGAGGTCGTCGGGGCGCAGGTCCTTCAGGGAGCCCTTGACGGCACGGCCGATCGGGGAACGGGCGGTCGAGACGATGACTGCTTCGGGCATCTCACGGCTCCAGTGACGCGGGGATTGGCAGGGCTGCTTGGGAAGTTACCCGCACGTATGTCATCGGTCACCGGTGCCGGAGTGTGACACTGGCCGCACTTTCTAAGCGCTTGCTTGGTTGGCGAGTCCGGGGTGCGAGGGTGCGCGGGACGGTGCGGGTGCGCTGGTCGCGCAGTTCCCCGCGCCCCTTACGGGGCACGTCTTCGCCGCGGGCAGTCGTGCCTCCCCCTGGGACTCCAGGGCCTCCGAGATGCCCCCGGGCGGCACGAGCGGGCGCCGGGGGCAACCCCCCTTCTGTGGGGAGGCCTGCCACCGCCGGCAAGCGCCCCCCGCCCCAGCTCACCGCTTCCCCGGCACGCCTCCCGCGGCGTACCGCCTCCCCGGCGTGCCCCCCTGGCGGCGTACCGCCTCCCCGGCGTGCCCCCTTGCGGTGCACCGCTTCGCCTCTGGGCTAGTCGGTTCTGGTCGCCCTCGACCTTGCCTCTTCGGAAGCCGAGTCGGGTGGGAGGGTGGGCGGCTCGTCGACCTGGTGGCGCCGGCGGCGTTTCAGCAGGGCCCACGGTCCCCGCGGCCCCGTCGGCATCGCCGCCGTGACCTCCGTGCCGGCCTCCGCCGCCGCCTCCGCCGCCGCACGGGCGACCGGGAGGAAGCCCTCGCGGCGGGTGACGTCGGGGCGCTCCTCCTCCTCCGGCCACAGGCCGAGGGCGGCGCAGACCGTGGGGAGCACCGCCATCGCCGCGGTGGCGTAGCCCTCCGCCGAGGGGTGGTAGTTGTCGGGGCCGAAGAGCTCACGGGGGTTCGCCGCGAACTCGGGGCCCAGCAGGTCGCCCAGCGACACCGTGCGGCCGCCCTGCTCCACCGCGCCGATCGTCTGGGCCGCCGCCAGCTGGCGTGACGCCCGCCGGGCCAGCCAGCGCAAGGGCTGTCGTACCGGCTCGATCGTGCCCAGGTCGGGACAGGTGCCGACCACGACCTCCGCACCCGCCGTGCGCAGCCGGCGGACCGCCGCCGAGAGGTGACGTACCGAGCGGGTCGGCGGCATGCGGCGGGTGACGTCGTTCGCGCCGATCATGATCACGCAGACGTCGGGGGCGGGCGAGGCCGAGCCCAGGACCAGCGCCACCTGGCGGTCCAGGTCGTCGGACTGGGCGCCGGGCAGCGCCACGTTGGTGAACTCGACCGGGCGTTCGGCGACCGCCGCGAGGCCCGACGCCAGCAGCGCGCCCGGCGTCTGCGCTGCCCGGTGCACCCCCTGT
Source organism: Streptomyces sp. NPDC051105 (assembly GCF_040682795.1). Classification (NCBI taxonomy): domain Bacteria; kingdom Bacillati; phylum Actinomycetota; class Actinomycetes; order Kitasatosporales; family Streptomycetaceae; genus Streptomyces; species Streptomyces sp. NPDC051105. The sequence continues at coordinate 172,353 of NZ_JBFBBR010000014.1, forward strand.
CCCGCCGCCGTGGAGTCGCCGAGCATCGTCAGGCGCAGCGGAGGCTCACCGGTGCCGTACGCGTCACCGTAGCGGCCGTCCGCCATCGGCACCCGGCCGCCGCTGTTGCCGTTGTTCACCCGGGTCCTGGCCATCCGGACCTCGGCCAGCACCAGACCGACCGCGGCCGCGCCGGCCAGCCCGATCCCGCCTCCGCCGTACGCCGCCCCGGCCGCGATACGCCGGGCCACCCGCGCCCTCGACATGTTCGTCATGCGTCGCCGCCACCTCCTCGTTGCCGCTCATCCACTCCTTGCCCCGTACAGGCCGTGCGTCAATCTCAACGGGGAGTGAACCTCCGGAGCGGGGCCTTAGGCTGGCCGTACCACCAGGACCACTTCTTTTGAAAGCGACCGGAGACAACGGTGCGATTCCACGACTCGATGATCAGCCTCGTCGGCAACACCCCGCTGCTGAGGCTCAACAGCGTCACCCAGGGCATCCAGGCCACCGTGCTCGCCAAGGTCGAGTACTTCAACCCGGGCGGTTCCGTGAAGGACCGCATCGCCCTGCGGATGATCGAGGCCGCCGAGAAGAGCGGGGAGCTCCGGCCCGGCGGCACCATCGTGGAGCCGACCAGCGGAAACACCGGGGTGGGGCTGGCGATCGTGGCCCAGCAGAAGGGGTACAAGTGCATCTTCGTGTGCCCCGACAAGGTCAGCACCGACAAGATCAACGTGCTGCGGGCGTACGGCGCCGAGGTCGTCGTCTGCCCCACCGCCGTCGACCCCGAGCACCCGGACTCGTACTACAACGTCTCCGACCGGCTCGTCCGGGAGACCCCCGGTGCCTGGAAGCCGGACCAGTACTCCAACCCGAACAACCCCCTGTCGCACTATCACTCGACCGGCCCTGAGCTGTGGGAGCAGACGGAGGGGAAGATCACCCATTTCGTGGCGGGCGTGGGCACCGGCGGCACCATCTCCGGCACCGGCCGCTACCTGAAGGACGCCAGTGAAGGCCGGGTCCAGGTCATCGGCGCGGATCCGGAGGGCTCCGTGTACTCCGGCGGGTCGGGGCGGCCGTACCTCGTCGAGGGCGTCGGCGAGGACTTCTGGCCGACCGCCTACGACCGGACCGTCGCCGACGAGATCGTCGCGGTGTCCGACAAGGACTCCTTCCAGATGACCCGGCGGCTGGCCAAGGAGGAGGGCCTGCTGGTCGGCGGCTCCTGCGGGATGGCGGTCGTGGCGGCGCTGCGGGTGGCCGAGCGGCTGGGCCCGGACGACGTCGTCGTCGTCCTGCTCCCGGACAGCGGCCGCGGCTACCTCAGCAAGATCTTCAACGACGAGTGGATGGCCGACTACGGCTTCCTGGAGGACGAGGGCCCCAGCGCTCGCGTCGCCGACGTGCTCAGCGACAAGGCCGGCGGCTCCATCCCCTCCCTCGTCCACATGCACCCGGAGGAGACCGTCGGGGAGGCCATCGAGGTGCTGCGCGAGTACGGCGTCTCGCAGATGCCGGTCGTGAAGCCGGGCGCCGGGCACCCGGACGTGATGGCCGCCGAGGTCGTCGGCTCGGTCGTCGAACGAGAGCTGCTCGACGCGCTGTTCAGCAAGCGGGCCTCCCTGGAGGACCCGCTGGAGAAGCACATGAGCGCGCCGCTGCCGCAGGTCGGTTCCGGTGAGCCGGTCGGCGACCTGATGTCGGTGCTGGGCGCGGCGGACGCGGCGATCGTCCTCGTCGAGGGCAAGCCGAAGGGCGTCGTCAGCCGACAGGACCTGCTGGCCTTTCTCGCCAAGGGCGGCAAGCACTAGCCAACGTGCGGTGAACTGCCCGTGACACCGGGGAACTTACGGTCTCCTGGCCAAGCGGTGGACTTCGCGGAAGTGGTACGAGCGTGTCACGTCCACGCAGCACACGCTTAACACGGGTCCGGCACATTGGTGGGTGTCGGCAGGGCGGGAGCGGCTCCCCGCCCCGGCCGGCACCGAACGTCCAAGGACCTCCGGAGCGGCTCCCGGACCTCCATGGACGCTTGGACGCGCAAGCCCGGCCCTGACCCGGCTCGCGTCCCTCGCGGGGACCGCCGTCGTCCCGCCCCCCGGTAACGGGGGTGCGGCGGTCCCCGCGCCCCTTTGTGCGCCTGAACCGGCGCCGCTCTCGCGGACGGGGTTGCTCGCCGTCGTGGTTCCTCAATGATGGGTTGCGGCCGTCGTCGCTTTCCAACTGCCCAGCAATGTGAGCCGTTCCGCCGTCTCCGAGCCCGGCTCCGGGGTGTACGCCACGATCGTCTGGTCCGGGTCGGTCGGGACCGTGAGGGTCTCGTAGGGGAGGGTCAGCAGGCCTGCCACCGGATGCTGGATGCGCTTGGTGCCGTACGCGCACTCCTTGACCTCGTGGTCCGCCCAGAGCCGGCGGAAGTCCGCGCTCTTCAGCGAGAGTTCGCCGACCAGCGCGGCCATGCGGGGGTCGTCGGGGTGGTGGCCCGCGTCGATGCGCAGGTTGGCGACGGTCTGGGCGGCGACGGCGGCCCAGTCCGGGTAGAAGCCCGCGGCCGCCGGGTCGAGGAAGACCTGGCGCGGGATGTTCCGCTCGGCCGGGGCCAGGGCACTGAACCCGTTCACCGCGTCGCCGAGCGCGTTCCAGGCCAGCACGTCCATCCGGCGGCCCAGCACGAACGCGGGCGTCCGCTCCATGCCGTCCAGCAGCAGCTGTACGCCGGGGCGGACGCGGGGGCGGGCCGGGCGCCCGGTGCCCTTCTTCTGCGGGCGGGCCACCGTCAGCAGGTAGGCGTGCTCGGTCTCGTCCAGGCGCAGCACGCGGGCGATCGCGTCGAGCACCGCGTCCGAGACTCCCCCAGACTTCGTCCGGGAGGGGCCCCCAGGGCCCCTGCCCTGTTCCAGGCGGATGTAGTAGTCGACGCTCACGCCCGCCAGCTGCGCCACCTCCTCGCGGCGCAGGCCCGGTACGCGGCGCCGCCCGTGCGAGGGCAGCCCCACCTCCTCGGGCTGGAGGCGGGCACGGCGCGAGCGCAGGAAGTCTCCGAGTTCCCCGTCCATGGGTTCGATCGTAGGGGAGTCGCGTCCTTCCAACCTGGTTCTGCCAGACCCAGGAAAAGCTCAGCCCTGGGTAGGCCGCCCGGACCCGGCGAGTGTGGAGACACGCCACCGGGGCCGTCCCGGCGGCACTGACCAGGGAGTACCTCATGTCGTACGACAACCTGTCCGGCCGTACCGCCGTCGTCACCGGCGCCGCCAGCGGGATCGGGGCGGCGGTCGCCCTCCGGCTCGCCGGGTCGGGAGCCCGGGTGGCGCTGCTCGCCCGGCGCGCGGACCGGCTGGAGACGGTCGTGGCGAAGATCCGGGCGAACGGCGGCGAGGCCCTCGCCGTCGTCGCCGACGTCACCGACGATGCGTCCGTCCAGGCCGCGGCCGACGCCGTGCACGCGGCCTACGGGAGCGTCGACCTCGTCGTCAACAACGCCGGCGTCATGCTGCCCAACCCCGTCGACGACGGCCGCATCGACGAGTGGCAGCGCATGCTCGACACCAATGTCACCGGTGTGCTGCGGGTGCTGCGGGCCTTCACCGGGGACCTGGTGGCGGCCGCGGCCGAGGGCCGTACCGCCGACCTCGTCAACGTGTCGTCCGTCGGCGCGCACGTCGTCTTCCCCACCTTCGCAGTGTACGGCGCCACCAAGGCCGCCGTCACCTTCCTCTCGCAGTCCCTGCGTGCCGAGTTCGGGCCGCGTGACGTGCGGGTCACCAACGTCGAACCGGGCCTGACGGACACCGAACTCGGCACGCACATCGACGGCGAGGAGCTGCGCGAGCAGGTGGCGGGCATGTTCGACGGGATGGGCGCGCTGGCCGCCGAGGACCTCGCCGACCTGGTCGGCTATGTGGTGAGCCGCCCCCGGCACGTCAACCTGCGGCAGGTCGTCGTCCAGCCGACCCGGCAGGTGTGACCCGGCCCGGCCCCGGCTCGGGCCCCGGGTCAGTCCTCGTGGTCGCGGTCGCCCCGCTGGAACAGGCCGGGGTTGAGGCGGACGGCCTGGGCCATGTTCACGCCGACGATGCCGAGCCAGGTGGCGATCAGGCCGGCCGTGCCGCCGAACGTGCCGCCGAGCGCCGACAGCGGGACCGCCAGCACCAGTGAGACGATCGCGAAACCGAACCGCTCTCCCCAGGAGTCGGTGCCCTTGCCGCGCCGCGTGCCCCGGGCCACCTGGAGTTGCTGCTCGGCCAGGGTCCTGCGCAGCCGGCGCTCCACCGCGCCGTCGATGCGCTGGTCGATCTTCTCCAGGAAGGAGTCGGCCAGTTCCGACTCGTACTCGGGCCCCAGTTCCCTGCGGGCGTGCAGGGTGGCGTCGAGTTCCTTCTTCAGGTCGGTGTCATGCGCGTCCGTCATGGAGCCCACGGTAGGGAGCCGCGGTGCGCGGCGCACTGGGGTAAGCCCCCGCAATTCTCCGGGGGCGCGCCCTCAGGGCAGCAGCGACACCAGCCCGCTGTCCAGGTCGAACCGTGCCGCGACCACCGATGCCCCCGCGAACGCGGGATCCGCCCGGATCGCGTCCCGCACCCAGGCCGTGTGCGCCCGTATGGTGTGCTCGGCCCAGTCGCCGGGCAGCGCCCTGGTGCGGCGGGCGGCCGGGGTGATCTCCTCGACGAGGAGTTCCAGGTGACCGGGGACGGCTGCGCCGGTGCGCAGCCGGCCGAGGGTGGCGGCGACGGCCCCGCAGCGCTCGTGGCCCAGCACCAGGACCAGAGGGACGCGAAGTTCGGCCACGCCGTACTGGATCGAACCGAGCACGGCCTCGTCCAGCACCTGTCCGGCCGTCCTTATGCACAGCAGGTCGCCGAGGCCCTGGTCGAAGACCAGCTCGGGGACGACCCGGGAGTCGATGCAGCCGAGGACGACGGCGAACGGGTGCTGTTCGCCGGCCAGCAGCCGGCGGTGGCCGACGATGTCGTGCGGGCGGCGCGGGCGGCCGGCCGCGTACCGCCGGTTGCCGGCGAGGAGTTCGTCCAGTGCGGCGGTGGCGGTGGCGGGAGCGGGGGAGTGCGGTCGGCCGGTGCCGGCCGTCGCCGGTGTGGGGGCGACGGCCAGCGCGCCGACGGCGGTGGCGGTTGCGGTGGCGGTCAGAAAGGCCCTGCGGTTCGAGGCCATGACGCTTCCTCAGGGGTCGTGGTGCCGATGACGCCCCGTCACCGGATGTGGCGCCGGTGACGTCCCATCACCGTAAGCGCTCATCCGGTCACTCCCTGTGCTTGTTTACGGACATTTGGTACTTCCGTGAGCAGGTCCGTGAGCAGGTCCGTGAGCAGTCCGTGATCAGGCCAGCCCGTGCTGCTTCGCGTACGCGGCCGCCACGTCCTCCGGGTCCTTCTTGTCGTTGTCGACCTGGCTGTTGAGCTGGGTGAGCTGCTCGGTGGTGAGGACGTTGCCGAGCCGGGCGAGGGCCTTGCGGACCGTGTCGTCGGCCTTGCGGTCGGCGATCAGCGGGACGATGTGCTGGCTGGGGATCAGGTTCTTGGGATCGGTCAGCACCACCCAGTCGTTGGCCGCGATGTCGGTGTCGGTGGTGAACAGGTTCGCCACGTCCACGTCGCCCTTCTTCAACGCGCCCTTGACCAGCGGCCCGTCGGAGTCCAGCGACTTGAACTCCTTGAACTCGACGCCGTACACCTCCTGCAGCCCGACCGCGCCCACCCGGCGCTTCTTCACCTCGGGCGCGGCCCCGATGACCAGCTTGCCGTTCTGCTTGGCCAGGTCGGCGAGGGAGGTCAGGCCGTACTTCTGGGCGGTGGCCCGGGTGACGACGAAGCAGTCGGAGTCGGCGGCCTGTCCGTACGTCAGCACCTGGAGGCCGGCGGGCAGCGCGAGGGTGAGCGCGTTCTGCATGGTGCCCGGCTCGGCGGAGGCGTCCTTCGGGGCGAGGTAGTTGAGCAGGGCGCCCTGGTACTCGGGCAGCAGGTCGATGTCGCCGGCCTTGAGCGCGGGGATCACGATCTCGCGGGTGCCGAGGTTGGGGCGGACCTTCACCTTCACGCCGGCCTTCTCCAGTACGGCCGCGTAGAGGTAGCCGAGCACCTGGTTCTCGGTGAAGTTGGCGGTGCCGATGGTGATGCCGCCCTTGCTGGAGCCGCCGCCGGCGGTCGAACCGCTCTGCTCGTTCAGGGAGGTGATGCCGCTGGAGCAGGCGGCGAGGGCGGGGACGGAGGCCGCTGCGAACAGGCCGCCGAGGAGAGTGCGTCGGTTCATCGAGGGTCCCTAGGCAGTGCGGTGGCGGAAGAGGAAGCGCTGGAGGCTGCTCAGCAGCAGGTCCAGGACGATGGCGACGACCGCGACCAGCACCGCGCCGCCGAGCACCTGGACGAGGTCGCGCTGGGCGAGACCGTCGAAGACGTAGCGGCCGAGGCCGCCGAAGGAGACGTACGCGGCGACGGTGGCCGTGGCCACGACCTGGATGAGCGCGAGGCGCAGGCCCGTCATGATCAGGGGCAGCGCCAGCGGCAGTTCGACCTGGAAGAGGACCTGGTGGCCGCGCATGCCCTGGCCGCGGGCGGCGTCGCGGACGTCCGGGTCGACGGCCGTCATCCCGGCGTAGGTGTTGGTGACGATCGCCGGCACGGCGAGGGCGACCAGCGCCACGTATACCGGCAGCATCGACAGACCGCCGGCCAGGAAGACCAGGACGACCAGGCCGACGGTGGGCAGCGCGCGGCCGAAGGACGCCAGGTTGATGGCGACGAACGCGCCCTTGCCGGTGTGGCCGATCAGCAGGCCGATCGGGAGGCCGATCGCGGCGGCGATCAGGGTCGCGAGCAGCGAGTACTGGAGGTGCTCGGCGAGCCGGTGGGCGATGCCGTCCGGGCCGGCCCACTGGGAGCCGCTGGTCAGCCAGGTGCCGAGGTTCTTGAACAGCTCGTACATCTCAGGCTCGCCTCCTGCGCCACGGGGTGAGGACGTACTGGAGGGCCACCAGCAGGGCGTCGGCGACCACCGCGAGCAGGATCGTGAGCACCACGCCCGCGATCACCGGGGTCGGGAAGTCGCGCTGGAAGCCGTCGGTGAAGAGCTGGCCGAGGCCGCCGTCGCCGATGTAGGTGGCGACGCTCACCAGCGAGATGGACATGACCGTGGCGATCCGGACCCCCGCCATGATCACGGGGAGGGCCAGCGGGAACTCGACCGTGAGGAGGGTGCGCAGCGGGCGGGTGCCCATCGCCTTGGCTGCCTCCTTGGTCTTCGCCGGGACCGAGTCCAGCCCCTCGACGGTGTTCCGCAGCAGCACGACCAGCGTGTAGACGGTGAGGCCGATGACCGTGGTGGTGCGGGTCAGGCCGCTGATCGGCAGCAGCAGGACGAAGATCGCGATCGACGGGATCGTGAAGAGCACGTTCGACAGGCCGAGCAGGAAACCGCGCAGGGGGCGGACCCGGTGGGCGAGCACCGCGAGCGGCAGCGAGATCAGCAGGCCGAGGAGGACGGCGGTCATCGCGGCCTGGAGGTGGGAGAACGTGAGGCTGGTGAGGTCGTCGGTGTGGTCGGCTATCCACGACCAGTCGATGGTCATGCGGCCACCACCCGGGCCTCGGAGTGGGCCTGACCGGCGTGGGCGTGGATGTCGTCGCGCGACGAGACGCCGGTGAGGACGCCCTGCGCGTCGACCCGGGCGACGAGCCCGGTGGGGGAGGCGATCGACTCGCCGATGGCCGCCAGCAGGGAGTCGTCGTCCCCGAGCGGCCGTACGGGGAGTTCGGCGTCCTTCGACGCCCAGTGCAGGGGCTTGCCCGCCGCGTCGAGTACGAGGGTCCAGTCCCCCTGGGGTGCCGGGCCCTGCGGGACGTCGGCCAGGGTCTTCAGGGACAGCAGCTTCAGTCCCCTTTCCGTGCCGAGGAAGTCGGCCACGAAGTCGTCCGCGGGCCGGGCCAGCAGTTCGGCCGGCGGCGCGCACTGGACGAGGTGGCCGCCGGTGCGGAAGATCGCGATACGGTCGCCGAGCCGTACGGCCTCATCGACGTCGTGTGTGACGAAGACGATGGTCTTGTTCAACTCCTTCTGCAGGCGCAGGAGTTCGTCTTGGAGCTGGGTTCGCACCACCGGGTCGACCGCGCCGAACGGCTCGTCCATCAGGAGGACCGGCGGGTCGGCGGCGAGCGCGCGGGCCACGCCGACGCGCTGCTGCTGGCCGCCGGAGAGCTGGTGCGGGTACCGCTTGCCGGCGTCGGCGGCGAGGCCCACGGTCTCCAGGAGTTCGGCGGCGCGGGCGCGGGCCTTCTTCCGGTTCCAGCCGAGCAGCAGCGGGACGGTGGCGATGTTGTCGAGCACCGTGCGGTGCGGGAAGAGCCCGGCCTGCTGGATGACGTACCCGATGGAGCGGCGCAGTTCGGCCGCGTCCTGCTCGAGGACGTCCTTGCCGCCGACCCGGATGGTGCCGGAGGTCGGATCGACCATCCGGTTGATCATCCGCAGGGTGGTGGTCTTGCCGCAGCCGGAGGAGCCGACCAGGACGGTGACCCCGCCCTCCGGCATCTCCAGGGAGAGATCGTGGACTGCTGTCGTGCCGTTGGGGAAGCGCTTGTGGACCGCGTCGAACTGGATCATGAGATGTCCCTTGCCCGGCTGTATAACGTCATGCAGAGTTCTTCGTAGGTGAATAGCTTGTCAACGGTCTGGCGTTAATCCGAGGTAACGGATGACCGCAACGCAAGATCGGATGTCCGGATTGAGGGGAGTTTGGGCGTGTTGTCGTCTCGCATCGTGGACGCACCCGGAATAGAGCATTCCGGCCTGGTGATCCTCGACGGCATCGGAATGGGCGTCGAGGATGTCGTACGACTCGCCGACGGCGCCGCCCGGCCGGTCCCCGGCACGGACGGGATGCGGCGCGCGGACGCGTCCTGGAACGCCGCCCGGCAGATCGCCGCGACCGGCCGCGTCTACGGCCGTTCGACCGGCGTCGGCGCCAACCGGAACGAGGACGTGCCCACCGAGGCGGCCGCCGGGCACGGACTGCGACTGCTGCGCAGCCATGCCGGCGCGATCGGCGAGGAACTGCCCGCCCGGCAGGTGCGCGCGATGCTCGCGGTGCGGGCCAACCAGTTGCTGGCGGGCGGCGCGGGACTGCGGCCGAGCGTCGTCACCGCCCTGTGCGAGGCGCTGGAGTCGGGGGCGCACCCGGTCGTCAACGAGTTCGGCTCGGTCGGCACCGGGGACATCGCGGCGCTGGCCCAGGTGGGGCTGGCGCTGGCCGGGGAACACCCCTGGCGGGGCGAGCAGGTCCCGGATCCCCAGCCGCTGGACAACAACGACGCCCTCGCCCTGATCAGCAGCAACGCCCTCACCCTCGGCCAGTCGGCGCTCGCCCTGCACGAGCTGCGCGGGCTGATCGAGGCCACCCAGGTGGTGGCGGCCCTGTCGCTGCTCGCCGTCGACGGCTCCCACGAGGCCTACGCGGCCCCCGTGCACGCCGCCCGCCCGCACCGGGGCAGTGTCGAAGTCGCCCGCCGGATGCGGGAGCTGATCGGCGCCGCCGACCGGCCCACCCCGCCGCTCGGCCGTATCCAGGACCCCTACGGCTTCCGCTGCCTGCCCCAGATCCACGGCCCCGCGCTCGACGCCGCCGACGCCCTGGAACAGGTGCTGGCGATCGAGATCAACGCGGCCGCCGAGAACCCCCTCATCTCGGCGGAGGACCTCGCCGCCTACCACCACGGCGGGTTCTACCAGGCCCAACTCGCCCTCGCCCTGGACCACTTCCGGCTCGCCGTCACCCAGGTCGCGCGCCTGTCCACCTCCCGCCTCTCCTCCCTCAACGAGCCCGCCTTCACCCGCCTGCGCCCCTTCCTCGCCGACCCGGAGCCCGCCTCCTCCGGCGTGATGATCCTGGAGTACGCCGCCGGCGCCGCCCTCGGCGATCTGCGCGCCTTCTCGGCGCCCGCCTCCCTCGGGCACGCTGTACTCTCCCGAGGCGTCGAGGAGCAGGCCAGTTTCGCCTCGCTCGCCGCCCGTCAAACGCTGCGCGCCTGCCGTGCGTACCGTCTGGTGGTCGGCTGCGAACTCGTCGCCGCCGTACGGGCGCTGCGCCAGCGCGACCTGAGGCCCGAACCCGGGCTCGGGGCGGGCAGGGCGCTGGAGCTCGCCGAGGCGGTGCTCGAGGCGGACCCGGCCGACCGGCCGCTCACGGACGACGTCACGACGGCGGCCGGGCTGCTCGACCGGTTCACGGACATCTGGAGGGGGAGCACGTCATGAACGTGACCGACAGCCCTGCGACACGGTTGCAGGCGCTCTTCGAGGGGCATCGGCTGACGCCGACCCAGCGGCGCATCGCGCACAGCATGGTGCGGCGCGCCGCCGACGTGCCCTTCCTGTCCAGCGTGGAGCTGGCCGAACTGGCCGGGGTCAGCCAGCCCTCCGTCACCCGCTTCGCGGTCGCCCTCGGTTTCGACGGCTACCCGGCGCTGCGCAAGCACCTGCGCGAGGTGGTGCCCGCCGAACAGGCGGCCGGCAACGGGTCGTACAACGAGTACCAGCAGGCCGTCGAGGCCGAGATCGAGAACCTGCGGCACCTCGCCGAGGTGCTCGCCGACCCGCGTCCGGTGCGGCAGGCAGGCCGGCTGCTGGCCGCGTCCCGGCCGCTGCCGGTGCTCGGGCTGCGCGCCGCCGCCTCGCAGGCGTTCGGCTTCGCCTACTTCGCCGCCAAGGTGCATCCGGACGTCCGGCTGCTCAACGAGGGCGGCACGATGATCCACGACCGTATCGACGCGGCCGTACAGGCGGGTGCGACGTCGCTGCTGTGCTTCGCGCTGCCCCGGCATCCGCGCGAGGTCGTGGACACCCTGGGCTATGCGAGGACGGCCGGGCTGACCGTCGTGACCGTCGCCGACTCCGCCTTCGCGCCCGTGGCCAAGGTCTCCGACCTGCTGCTGCCGGCCGCCGTCGGCACCGGGCTCGCCTTCGACACGGCGTGCGCGCCGATGCTGCTGGGCCGGGTGCTCCTGGAGGCGATGGCCGACGACCTGCCGGACGCGCAGGCCCGCCTGGAGGAGTTCGACGCGCGGGCGGCGGCCCGGGGACTGTTCGTCGAATAGCCCGTCCGGTCGGACAAGCGGCTTGTCGAACGACCGGCTTTAAGACTTGTCTCACGTTCTCTGGTTAGCGTCTCGCCCGACGGACTGACTGGGCCGAGACGGGCGAGGAGGCTGCGGACATGGCGCGTGCGGTACGAGGGACACGGGGCGGACAGGGCTTGGCCCGGGTGGCCGTGGTCGTACGGGCCGGGGCCGCCCCGCTGTGGTGGTTCGGGGTGTTCGCGGCCGGGGTCGGCGTGCTGCCCGAGGGGATCACCGGGCGGCGGATCGGCGTCATGGCCGGGGCCGCGCTGTTCATCGTCAGCGCCGCCGTCGTGGCGCTCACCCGCCGCAAGCGGTACACCGCGCTGCTGCGCGGGGCCGCCCGGGCCGGCAAGCACGATGTGCTCCAGGACCGGGCGGTGACCGTGCGCAACTGGCGCCGGGGGCACCGCTGGTGGCTGCTGCTGGCCTGCGCCGTGGCGCTCGGCAGCGCCTTCGCGGTACCGGCCGCCGGCGGCATGCTGCTCGCCGGGACCGGCACCGGGCTGCGGCTGAAGGCCGCCTGGCTGGGCCGCCGGGAGCGGGCCGAGGAGCAGCTGGTGTGGCTGCGCGTCGACTGGCTCGACGGGCGCGGCGGCCGCCCGGCCGGCAAGGCCGTCAAGGCGTACCGCGGTACCGGCATCGCGGCGGGCGACGCGGCCCCGGGCGGGGCCCGCCGCCGCACCGCGGCGCTGGTGTGAACCCGGCACCCGGCGGTCAGACCTCCAGGTCCTCCTCGATCTTCCTCAGCTGGTGCCGGGCCATCGCCAGGTTGGACCGGGAGATGTCCAGCACCAGGTAGAGGAAGAGGCCGTTGCCGCCCCGGCCCTTGAGCAGCCGGATCAGGTGGTACTGGTTGGAGAGCGTGATCAGGATGTCCTCGATCTCGCCCTTGAGCCCCAGGTGCTCCATGGTGCGCATCTTGGCGCGGATCACGTCCGTGTTGCCTGCGGCGGCCACGTTGAGGTCGAAGGTCTTGCTGCCGCCCATCGTGCCGAGCGCCATCCCGGTGGTGTAGTCGACGAGCGCGACGCCGGTGGCACCCTCGATGGAGGTGAGGGCCTCTTTCAGCGCGGTTTCGGTGTTGGCCATGACTCTCTGGTTCCTTTCAACTGTCGGTTGCGGTGCGCGCGTCGGTGGTGGTGCTGGTCCGCGGCGTGCGCGTGGTTCGGGTCCGTGTGGCTGGTGTGGTGCGGGCCGGGCGCAGGGCCTTGGCGGCGGCCTCGGCGGCGTCGACCAGCTCTCCGATGCGGGCGGCGGCCCGGCGGCCCTCCAGGTGCAGCCGGCCGACGTTCACCCGGTCCTCGGCGAGCAGGGTGAGGACGGCGCTGCGGCCGGCCGCGTAGGTGGCGACATAGCCGTCCTCGCCGCGTACCAGCAGCTCCCTGAGCTCGCCCTTGCCGGTGGCGTCGGAGACCCGCACGGCGACGCCGAGCTCGGCCGCGGTGAGGGCGGCGAGGCCCTCCGGGTCGACCCCCGGGCAGTCGTGCGCGACGACCAGGCCGTCCACGCCGGCCGCGAGGGCGCCGGTGAGCTGGGGCATCCGGGTGCGTAACCGGCGCAGTTCGTCGAGGACGGCCTCTCTGCCGGAGCTGCCGGGTTCTGCCGCCATCAGCTGTCTCCTCTCGGCGGGGCGGTGCCGTTCAAAGGGCCTCCAGCGCATCCCTGAGCCTCTTCAGCAGCGCGATGTCGGGGTCGGTGACCGGGGGGAGCCGGGGTGGGGCGGCCGTGGTGCTCCTCGGGGCGAGGAGTCCGGCCGCGGCCAGCCGCCGTATGTCCACCAGCGTGTGGAAGGCCGGCCGGCCCAGCTCCCGGGCGATCTCCGGGGCCGTGCGGACGCCGTCCACCCGGTCCAGGACCGCCCGCTGGCGCTGGGTGACCGGCGGTGCCGCGACCGGGTCGGCGCGGGTCAGCGGGGTGCCGTCCGTCGACGGGTCGGGCCAGATCCGGTACAGCAGCTCGCGGCGGCGCAGGGTCTCGCGCTCCAGGGCGGTGACGGGGACCGCCGGGAACGGGCCGGCGGTGGCCGGGGTGCCGTAGCGGAACCGGCCCGGGGTGCTGCTGGGCGCGAGCGCGAAGTACCCGGCGTCGTACAGCGCGCCGAGCCGGCACAGTTCCAGGGCACCTTTCGGCAGCAGGCCGGCGTCCAGCAGCCGGTGCACCGCGGCGGGTATGTCCTCGGTCCACGGCCAGACCGCCGCGTCGAGCGTGCCGTGGGCCGTGAGGAGCACGTCGAGGCCGGGTGCGAGGGGGCTCTCGGCGTGCACCACGCGGCCCTCGGCCAGGTGCAGGGTGCCGTGTTCGCGGACCAGGACGCCGGTGGCCCGCTCCTCGGCGAGGCGTATCAGCATCGGCGAGAGTGAGCCGGCCGCCCCGTCGTGCGGGGCCGTCCGGTCCCGGACCGGCAGCGGCGGAGGTATGTCGACCACGGTCATCCCAGCACCAGCCGCTCGGCCATCTCGCCGAGCCGGATCCGGGCGAGGGCGAGATTGCCGTCCTCGCGGGCCAGCCACAGATGCAGGAACACCGTGGCGTCGAAGGACGTGACCACGAACCGCAGCAGGTGGTAGCTGTCCCGGTTGCTGACGATCAGGTCCTCCACCGGAGGGCTTATGTCGATGTCGTCAGCCGTGCTGAACGCCCCGTGCTCGGCGGCGAGCCGGGCCAGTTCGGCGGCCTCCGCGGCGGTGGTCTCGTGGTCACCGCCGGGCGCCTCCCCGACCGTGCCCAGGGCCAGCCCGCTCGTCCAGTCGACCAATGCGGCCCCCCGGGCACCGGGCAGTCGCATCGCTTCCAGTAAGCACTCGTCGATTCCGGGCACCGTGGCTCCCCTCCCACCGCCTGGCTCTCCGGTTGAGTGACGCAGACACTACGCAACGTGTGCGACGGGAGGGATGCGTTTGGCATTTTCCAGTGGAACATGCTTGCGGCAGACTAGTGTTGGTCAACTGGGCTGCTTTTCATACCAGTTGATCTCTCTGTCCCGGGTGCCTCAACGGCTCGCGGTGGTGCGCGGGGTGGTGAGCGCGTCGGCGTGCGCCCCTCCGGAATCGGCCACGATCTCCGCGACCGTCTGCGGATCCCGTACGACGGCGAACGCCACGCCTCCGTCGCCGTCCGGTCCGAAGCCGTAAACCCCGGGCCGGACAAGGGAGTTGTAGGAGTAGTGGGTGCCGAAGTAGTACGCCCCGGTGTCGAGTGCGGCCGCGTAGTCGCCCTGCTCCAGCGGCGGCAGCGCGCGCCCCTCGGCGAGCAGGTCGCCCGTGAAACAGGCCGGCCCCGCCACGTCCTGCACCACCGCCGGGCCCTCCTTGGGCCGCCCCTTGGCGTCGTACGCGGCGATCCTGAGCGGCCAGGTCCCCGGCACGTACACCGTCCGCGCCGCCACCTGTACGCCCGCGTGCGTCACCGCGATCCGCCGCCCGCCGGAGCTCTTGGCGTACTCCACCCGGGCCACCACCGTCCCATACCGGGCCAGCAGCGACCGCCCGAACTCCGTCACCAGCCCGTACCGCCCGTCGAACAGCCCCGGCACCGCCTCCGCGAGCAGCCGCGCGTACTGCGCGTACGTCGGCTCCGTCGCCTCGGACGCGAAGTTGACCGAGAGCCCGCCGCCGATGTCGAGGGTGTCGATCTGCCGCCGCCCGGTCCGCGCGTTGATCTCCTCGGCCAGCGCGTACGTCTCCGCCACGCCCCGCGCCAGCAGCGACAGCGAGATCCCCTGCGAACCGATGTGCGCATGCAGCCGCGTCAGCCACGGCCGCTCCGCGAACGCCCGTACGACCCACTCCCGTGCCCCCTCGTCCCGCAGCCCCACCCCGAACTTCGAGGTCGCCGTCGCGGTGGAGGTGGCGCCGATGCTCCCGGCCCCGATCTGCGGGTTCACCCGGATGCCGAGCGGCGAGCGGGGGAGGCCGCCGGCGGGTACCTCGTCGCTCACCAGGGCGTCGATCCTGGCCAGCTCCTGCGGATTGTCCGCGTTCACGGCGATGCCCAGCGCCAGCGCCTCGCGCAGCTCCGCCTCGGTCTTCGCGGGCGCGTCGAACACCGTCCGCTCCACCGGTACCCCGGCCGCCCGCGCCAGCGCCAGCTCACCCGCGCTGGCCACCTCGGCGCCGATGCCCTCCCCGGCCAGCAGCCGCACCACCGGCACCAGCGGGTTCGCCTTCACCGCGAAGGCGTGCAGGATCGCGGTACCGGGCGCCGCGACCGCCTCGAACGCCTGGCGCAGCGCCGCCGCCGAGGCACGGATGCCGGTCACGTCCAGCAGGCCTACGATCGGCGCGTCCGGCCCCAGCAGTCCCTGCTCCACCGCCGCCCGCACGGCGTCGTCCCGCCGCACCACCCGCTCACCGTCGTCCCCGCGGCCGTCCCTGTCCGCTCCGTCGCTCACTCCGTCGCTCACTCCGTTGTCCGCTTCGTCGTCCGCCACGACGTCCCCCGACATGTCGTCGTCCGCACCCTTAAGGCCCATAAGTCCAGCCAAACATCCGGAACGCGGCCGCGCTGGCGGACCAATGTATTGACTAGTTCTATTCAGCGGGCCAGGATGTGAATAACCGAATAACCGCAGGAACACTTCACTGGCCGTCATTCGCTAGGAGGCAGACCATGTCAGGACCCCGCCCCGTACGAGCGCCGCGCGGTACGGAACTGAGCGCCCTGGGATGGCAGCAGGAAGCCGCCCTGCGGATGCTGCAGAACAACCTGGACCCCGAGGTCGCCGAGCACCCCGACAAGCTCGTCGTCTACGGCGGCACCGGCAAGGCCGCCCGCGACTGGCGCTCCTTCGACGCCATGGTCCGCACGCTGCGCACCCTCAAGCAGGACGAGACCATGCTGGTCCAGTCCGGACGCCCGGTCGGCGTGATGCAGACCCACGAGTGGGCGCCGCGCGTCCTCATCGCCAACTCCAACCTGGTCGGCGACTGGGCCAACTGGGAGGAGTTCCGCCGTCTGGAGGGCCTCGGCCTGACCATGTACGGCCAGATGACCGCCGGCTCCTGGATCTACATCGGCACCCAGGGCATCCTCCAGGGCACCTACGAGACCTTCGCCGCCGTCGCCGCGAAGAAGTTCAACGGCACCCTCGCCGGGACCATCACCCTCACCGCCGGCCTCGGCGGCATGGGCGGCGCCCAGCCCCTCGCCGTCACCATGAACGACGGCGTCGCGATCTGTATCGACGTCGACCCGCGCGCCATCGAGCGCCGCATCGAGCACCGGTACCTCGACGTCAAGGCCGACTCGCTCGACCACGCGCTCCAGCTGGCCACCGAGGCCCGTGACGCCCGCCGCCCGCTCTCCATCGGCGTCCTCGGCAACGCGGCCGAGCTGGTCCCGCAGCTGCTCGCGATGAACGCGCCCATCGACATCGTCACCGACCAGACCTCGGCACACGACCCCCTGGCCTACCTGCCGGTGGGCGTGGCCTTCGAGGACATGGCGGACGCGGCGGCCAAGGACCCGGCCGGCTTCACGGCCCGCGCCCGGGAGTCGATGGCCAGGCACGTCGAGGCCATGGTCGGCTTCATGGACGCCGGCGCCGAGGTCTTCGACTACGGCAACTCCATCCGCGGCGAGGCGCAACTGGCCGGATACGAGCGGGCGTTCGCCTTCCCCGGCTTCGTCCCCGCCTACATCCGCCCCCTCTTCTCCGAGGGCAAGGGTCCCTTCCGCTGGGCCGCCCTGTCCGGCGAGGCCTCCGACATCCACAAGACCGACAAGGCGATCCTCGACCTCTTCCCGGAGAACGAGTCCCTGCACCGCTGGATCAAGCTGGCCGGTGAGCGGGTCCACTTCCAGGGCCTGCCGGCGCGTATCTGCTGGCTCGGCTACGGCGAGCGGGACAAGGCCGGCGAGCGGTTCAACGACATGGTGGCGAGCGGCGAGCTGGCGGCGCCGCTGGCGATCGGCCGTGACCACCTCGACTGCGGCTCCGTGGCCTCGCCCTACCGCGAGACGGAGGCCATGCTGGACGGGTCCGACGCGATCGCCGACTGGCCGCTGCTGAACGCCATGGTGAACGTGGCGTCGGGTGCGTCCTGGGTCTCCATCCACCACGGCGGTGGGGTGGGGATGGGGCGGTCCATCCACGCGGGGCAGGTGACGGTGGCCGACGGTACGAAGCTCGCCGGCGAGAAGATCCGCCGGGTACTGACCAACGACCCCGGCATGGGTGTCATCCGGCACGTGGACGCCGGGTACGACATCGCGGAGTCGGTCGCCGCCGAGCGAGGCGTGCGAGTGCCGATGCGCGAGGGTGACGACGCGTGAATCCCCGTGAGAGTGGACGTGGCGGCGGCGCTCCGGTGGGGGCCGAGGTCTCGGCGCCGGGTGCGGGTGCGGCTGCGCCCACCCTCCCCCACTCTCAACTTCGTTCGAGCGGGGGGACCCCCGTCGCCCTGCGGAACGACTGCCCACAGCCTGGAGCGGTACGGCCCGGAGCGGCCCAGGCCGTACCGGCGCAGCCCGTGCAGCCGGTCGGCGGTGGCGGCTCCTTCCACGAGATGTGGCGGGAACTGCTTCCCGTCGGCCGCCATCCCGAGTCCCGCGGTTACCGGCGCTTCGCCTGGACCGGGGCCGACGCCGAGTGCCGCGCCTGGTTCCAGGAGCAGGCCGAGGCGCGTGGGCTGACGTACGAGGTCGACCGGAACGGCAACCAGTGGGCCTGGCTCGGCGACCCCACCGCCGGGAACGCCGTCGTCACCGGGTCGCATCTGGACTCCGTGCCGGACGGCGGCGCCTTCGACGGCCCCCTCGGTGTCGTGTCCTCGTTCGCCGCGCTCGACGAACTCCGACGCAGGGGGGCGGAGTTCACGAGGCCCCTCGCCATCGTCAACTTCGGTGACGAGGAGGGCGCCCGGTTCGGGCTCGCCTGTGTCGGGTCACGGCTCACCGCCGGGCAGCTCACCGTCGAGCAGGCGCACCGGCTGACCGACGGGGACGGGGTCACCCTGCCCCGGGCCATGGAGGCCGCCGGCTACGACCCCGACGCCATCGGCGCCGACCCCGAGCGGCTCGCCCGCATCGGCGCCTTCGTCGAACTGCACGTCGAACAGGGCCGGGCGCTGGACCTGTCCGGTGACCGGGTCGGCGTCGCCAGCGCCATCTGGCCGCACGGGCGCTGGCGGTTCGACTTCCGCGGCGAGGCCAACCACGCCGGCACCACCCGGCTGGCCGACCGGCGCGACCCCATGCTGTCGTACGCCGAGACCGTGCTCGCCGCCCGCCGCGAGGCCCAACTCGCCGGTGCCGTCGCCACCTTCGGGAAGATCGCCGTCGAGCCGAACGGCGTCAACGCCATCCCCTCCCTGGTGCGCGGCTGGCTCGACTCGCGCGCCGCCGACCAGGCCACCCTCGACACCGTCGTCGGCGGCATCGAGAAGGCGGCCCGGGAGTACGCGCAGGCGCACGGCATCGATCTCGACGTGGTCCGGGAGTCCTTCACCCCGGTCGTCGAGTTCGATCACGCCCTGCGGGACGAACTGGGCCGCATCCTCGGCCGGGACACCGGTCTCACCGTGCCCGTCCTGGGCACCGGTGCGGGACACGACGCCGGGATCCTCTCCGGGAGCATCCCGACCGCCATGCTGTTCGTGCGCAACCCCACCGGTGTCTCGCACTCCCCGGCCGAGTTCGCGGCCGAGGACGACTGCGTGGCCGGGGTGAGCGCGCTCGCCGACGTACTGGAAGGGCTGGCCTGCGGGTGACGACACGGACGACGTACTGGTTGGAGTACGCCTGGCTGGACACGCATGTCGAGCCCGGTGTCACCGTGGAGGTGGCGGACGGCCGGATCACCGCCGTCCGCACGGACACCCCCACCCCGCCGCCGGGGGCCGAGACCCTCCGCGGTCTCACCCTCCCCGGCCTGGCCAACGCCCACTCGCACGCCTTCCACCGCGCCCTGCGCGGCACCGTCCAGGTCGGCTCCGGGACCTTCTGGACCTGGCGCGAGGTGATGTACTCCTTCGCCGACCGGCTGACCCCGGAGACCTACCACGCGCTCGCCCGCGCGGTGTACGCCGAGATGGCGCTGGCGGGCATCGCCTGCGTCGGCGAGTTCCACTACGTCCACCACGCCCCCGGCGGCACCCCGTACGCCGACCCCAACGCCATGGGCGAGGCGCTGATCGCGGCCGCCGCCGACGCCGGTATCCGCATCACCCTCCTCGACACCGCCTACCTCTCCTCGGCCATCCTGAACGAGCACCGCGGAGAGGCTCCCAACGCCCACCAGCTCCGGTTCTCCGACGGCAGCGCGGAGGCCTGGGCCGAACGCTGTTCAGTTCTCAAGGAACGGGATCACGCGCGGATCGGTGCGGCCATCCACTCCGTACGGGCCGTGCCCGCCGGTCAGCTGGCGACCGTGGCCCGCTGGGCCGAGGAGCGGCGGGCCCCCCTCCATGTGCACCTGTCGGAGCAGACCGCCGAGAACGACGCCTGCCTGGCCGCCCACGGCCGCACCCCCACCCGCCTGCTCGCCGACCACGGCGTCCTCGGCCCGCGCACCACGGGCGTCCACAACACCCACCTCACCGACGAGGACGTCGCCCTGCTCGGCGGCTCCGGCACCGGCACGTGTATGTGCCCGACGACCGAACGGGACCTGGCCGACGGCATCGGACCGGCCGTCGCCCTCCAGCGGGCGGGCTCGCCGCTCTCCCTCGGCTCCGACAGCCACGCCGTCATCGACCTGCTCGAAGAGGCGCGCGCGATGGAGCTGAACGAGCGGCTGCGCACCCGCACCCGGGGCCACTGGACGGCCGCGGCCTTGCTGCGCGCCGCCTCCGCCGACGGCCACGCCGCCCTCGGCTGGGAGGCCGCCGGCACCATCGAGACCGGCATGCTCGCCGACCTGACGACGATCGCGCTCGACTCGGTCAGGACGGCAGGGCCGCTGCCCCGGCTGGGCGCCGAGACGGCCGTATTCGCGGCGACGGCAGCGGACGTACGGCACACGGTCGTGGGCGGGCGGCACGTCGTACGGGACGGTGCGCACACCCTCGTCCCCGATGTGCCACAGGCCCTCGCGCGGGCCGTGGAAGCCCTTCGCGCCTGACGGGCCGTCGAAGCATCCCGCGCCTGACGACCACCCACGAGGACACCATGAGCAGCAGCACCGTCATCACCAACATCGCCACGCTGGTCACCAACGACCCCTCCCTCGGTGACAACTCCCCTCTCGGTCTGATCCAGGACGCGGCCGTCGTCATCGACGGCGACCGGGTCGTGTGGACCGGTGAATCCAGCAAAGCACCCGCCACTGACAACCGGGTCGACGCGGGCGGCCGGGCGGTGCTGCCGGGCTTCGTGGACTCCCACTCCCACCTGGTCTTCGCGGGCGACCGCACCCAGGAGTTCAACGCCCGGATGTCCGGCCGGTCGTACACCGCGGGCGGCATCCGCACCACCGTCGCCGCCACCCGCGCCGCGACCGACGCGGAGCTGGAGGCGAACCTCACCCACTACCTCGCCGAGGCCCTCCGCCAGGGCACCACCACCTTCGAGACGAAGTCGGGCTACGGACTGACGGTCGAGGACGAGGCCCGGGCCCTGCGCATCGCCGCCGCCCACACCGAGGAGGTGACCTACCTCGGCGCCCACATCGTCCCCCCGGACTACGCCGACGACCCGGCCGGCTACGTCTCCCTGGTCACCGGCGAGATGCTCGACGCCTGTGCCCCGTACGCCCGTTGGGTCGACGTCTTCTGCGAGAAGGGCGCGTTCGACGGCGACCAGGCCCGTGCGATCCTCACGGCGGGCAAGGCGAAGGGCCTGACCCCGCGCGTCCACGCCAACCAGCTCTCCTACGGCCCCGGCGTCCAGCTGGCCGTCGAACTGGACGCGGCGAGCGCCGACCACTGCACCCACCTCACGGACGCGGACGTGGACGCCCTCGCGAACAGCGCGACGGTGGCCACCCTCCTCCCCGGCGCCGAGTTCTCCACCCGCGCCGAGTGGCCGGACGCCCGCCGCCTGCTCGACGCGGGCGTGACCGTGGCCCTGTCCACGGACTGCAACCCGGGCTCCTCCTTCACCTCCTCCGTCCCCTTCTGCATCGCCCTGGCCGTACGGGACATGCGCATGACCCCGGACGAGGCGGTGTGGTCGGCGACGGCGGGCGGCGCGCAGGCCCTGCGCAGGGACGACGTCGGCCGCCTCAGCCCCGGCGCCCGCGCCGACCTGACCCTGCTGGACGCCCCCAGCCACGTCCACCTCGCCTACCGGCCCGGGGTTCCGCTGGTCGCCGGGGTGTGGCGCAGGGGCGTTCGGGCCGTCGGCTGACTCAGCTCGCCCCGGCCCGCCAGCGCTGGGCCGTGCCGTCGTTCGCCGGGTCCAGGGAGAGCTGGTCGTCGCCGTTCGGGGTGAGGGCCGTCGCGAGGGCGATCTCCGGGCGGATCTCGCCGTCGAAGGTGACCGTGAAGCGCAGGTTGTCGCCGTGGTCGCCGTCCACCGACGAGCACTCCCAGATGCCCACGCCCTTGTCGACCGAACCCCGGCTGTCCAGGCAGAAGTCGGGGTCCGCGGCGGACTGCAGGACGCCCCGGCCGGTGTCGACCCGCCAGCGCTGGGTGGCGGAGGCGGAGCAGGCGGCCGTGACGACGTCGGTGCCGTTGTCGAAGTCGCCGTCCCGGACGTCCAGACACTGGCCGGTGGCGGCGTTCACGACCTGGGCGTAGCCGGCACCCGGGGGCTTCGGGGCGGGCGAGGGGGTCGGCGAGGCGGAGCGCGTCGGAGGCGGGGTGGGGGCCGGAGTCGGGGTCGGGCTGTGCGACGGCTTCGTGCGGGAGGGCGACGGGGAGAGGGTCGCCGTCGCCGTCACGGTCACCTGCGGGGTGGTGGGCGGTGCCGGTGCCGCGGCCGCCGGGTTCCGGGGGTGCGAGGCCGGGCGGGTCAGGAGCACCAGCAGCAGCGGTACGAGGGCCACGCCCAGCGCCGTGGAGGTCAGCAGGACGCGGCGGGACGGGGACCGGCGTCCGCGCACCGGGCCGGGCGCGGCGGGCGCCTGTGACGGGGTCTCCTGCCGTACGTACGCCGTTCCGCCCCAGGGCAGCAGCCACTCCGCCAGCGTGGTGCGCGGGCTGTCCCGGAGCGCGCTCAGATCCTCGAACGCGGCCGTGCAGTACGGGCAGTGGGCCATGTGCGCGTGCAGGTCGGTGCTGTGCCTCGGGTTCTCCGGGCGTACCGACTCCTCGATCAGCCGGCGGAAGTCCGCGCAGCGCGGGTCGTCGGAGGCGGCCAGACGGCGGCGGAGGCAGGCCTGCGCCAGGGACTGGAGCGCGGGCGGGGTGTCGTACCGGACGTCCTCGGGGGTCAGCCCCAGATGGGTGGCGGTCCCGGCGGGGGGTTCCTGGTCCAGTACGCCGTACCAGAGCAGGCCCTGGGTGCGGGACGGCAGGGACTGGAAGGCCGCGAGCAGGGGCGGGGCGGGCGGCTCGGAGGTGCCCGTCGAGTTCAGGACCAGGAGCACGGTGGGGTCCAGCGCGGCGGAGCGTTCGTCGTGCGCCCACTCGGCGGCCAGCCGCGCGGTCAGCAGGAGCAGGTGGTGGCGCAGGGGGACGACCGGCTCGGCGCCGCGCGCGATGTCCCGGGCGGCGGTGGTGAAGGTCCCCGCGGTGAGCCTGCGGGCCGCCGCGTCACCGGCCGTGCAGAGCCGGGCGTAGCCGAGGACCGCGGGCTGGTGGCGGGCGCGCAGCTCCTGGAGGGCCGGGTAGGCGGTGGCGGCGGGCGTGCGCAGGAGTTCGGTCAGGCGTGCGTCCGGGAGTGGGTTGTCCTGGACCATCGTGCGCCCCTTCGTGCCGGCCGGCCGTGTGCCCGTCCTTGCTGACGTACCGGCCAGTTTGGGGTGTGGGTGGGGCGCGAGGGAGCCCTTTGACGAAAAGAGACGGGCGGGAGGGACGGGGGAGAGTCGGGGGAGACACGGGGGGAGGGAAGGGCGGAGAAGGGGAGGAGAGGCGGGCGGGGCGGGCGGGGTGGCCGACGGGGGTGTGTCCGGCATACGGCTGTGGGCGCGCGGGAGCACCGGCTCCCGCGCGCCCACAGCCGTACGACCCCGGCCGGCCGCTTGTGTCACTCCTCCAGCGTCAGCGCCTTGCGCAGCTGCACCAGCGTCCGGGACAGCAGCCGGGACACGTGCATCTGCGAGATGCCGAGTTCCTCGCCGATCTCCGACTGGGTCATGCCGGCGACGAAGCGCAGCGAGAGGATCCTGCGGTCCCTGGAGGGGAGTTCGGCGATCAGCGGCTTCAGGGACTCGATGTACTCGATGCCTTCGAGGCTGTGGTCCTCGTAGCCGATGCGGTCCGCCAGGGCGCCCTCGGAGTCGTCCTCGTCCGGCTGTGCGTCCAGGGAGGAGGCCGTGTACGCGTTGGAGGCGGCCATGCCCTCGACGACCTCGTCGTTCGAGAGGCCGAGGCGTTCCGCGAGTTCCGCGACCGTCGGGGCGCGGTCCAGCTTCTGGGCCAGCTCGTCGCCCGCCTTGGCGAGGTCGATACGCAGCTCCTGGAGGCGGCGGGGGACCCGTACCGACCACGACGTGTCGCGGAAGAAGCGCTTGATCTCGCCGATGATGGTTGGCATCGCGAAGGTGGGGAACTCGACGCCGCGGGAGAGTTCGAAGCGGTCGATCGCCTTGATCAGGCCGATCGTGCCGACCTGGATGATGTCCTCCATCGGCTCGCTGCGGGAGCGGAACCGGGAGGCGGCGAACTTGACGAGGGCGAGGTTCAGTTCGACGAGAGTGTTGCGTACGTACGAGTACTCGTACGTGCCTTCCTCCAGCGACTCCAGCCGCTCGAAGAGGGTCTTGGACAGGGCTCGCGCGTCGACCGCGCCGACCTCGTCGTACGGGGGGATCTCGGGGAGGTCGAGCTCCGTGGCGAGTCCCTCGATGGCATCCAGTTGTTCCGGTGGGGGTGTCGACGTCGCCGTCCGGGTATGCGATGCGTCGAGCCGGGGTGACATGGTGTCCTCCATCGTTCTCGGCATAAGGCTGCCGAAGCCGTGCGTGCACTGCGGTGTGCGGCGCCTCCAAAGCCGGCCGTGTCGGTTTTCGTGTCCCTACTAGCCCTACCCGCTTCGGTGAGCCACTCGCAAGTCCGTTCTATTGGCATTTGTCCGATTGTGAGAGGTTGTTCGGGTGTCGGAGTACGTGGAGAAGGCGTAATGTTCGAGGGCGCCGACATGACGTCGGCGGATATCGGTGGGCATCGTCAGACATCGGTCAGACGGTGGTAAAAGCGGTCACGACCTCGGGAGAGAGACGGCAATGGACCACGGGACGGTCGGCAGCGCACAGTCGGGCCGGCTGCTGGTGGAAGTGCGGGAAGAGGGCCCCAGCGCCGTCGTGATTCCGGCGGGTGAGCTCGATCACCACACCGCCGATCTGCTGCGCGAGCCGCTCGACGATCTTCTCGACAAGGGCTTCTCGCGCCTTGTCGTCGACTGTTCACGCCTTGAGTTCTGCGACTCCACGGGGCTGAACGTGCTGCTCGGCACCCGGCTGCGGGCAGAGGCCGCCGGAGGCGGGGTGCATCTCGCCGGGATGCTGCCCGTCGTCGCCCGGGTGTTCGAGATCACGGGGGCCGAGGCGGTCTTCACCGTCCACGACTCGGTCGAGGCGGCCCTGGCCGATGAGCCCGGCGAAACCGGCGAAACAGACAGTGAGAGCTGAGGCCTGGCCCGGTATTCGGAACCAGGGGGTGTCCCGGCGGATCGCCCGGGCAGGAGACATTCTGGATCTGTCGGCGACCGACCCGGCCCGGTTGAGTAGGTCATGCCGACAGGCCCGTACGAACTGCAGCAATGCGAATTTGTGAATCGTGAACCGGTGAAACGGTGAGGTGAAGCGCTGATGAGCACCACCCGGCCTTACCCGCCGGGCGACCGCGGCCCGGAGACCGGCGGCGTCTCCGGGGTGTCCGAGGGGGCGGCGTCCGACGTGCCGTCCGACTCGTCGGGGGGTCGTCAGGTCCGCAGGCTGCGCCTGGTCGGTGAGAGCGGGGTCGTCCCGCTCGCTCGCGACTTCGCCCGGCAGGCGCTGTACGCGTGGGGCTGGCTGCCCGCCGCGTCCGCCGACCGCAGGGCGGCTGCGGAGGATGTGCTGCTCGTCGTCTCCGAACTCGTCACCAACGCGTGCCTGCATGCGGAGGGGCCGGACGAGTTGTTCCTGGCCTGCGACAACAAGGTGATCCGGGTGGAGGTGTCCGACCGGGGGGCCGGGCAGCCGGCGCCGCGGACTCCGCATCGGTCGGGGCGGCCGGGGGGGCACGGGATGTTCATCGTGCAGCGGCTGTGCCTGGACTGGGGGGTTGTCCGGGCGTCCGGCGAGACCGGGAAGACGGTCTGGGCGGAGCTGGGCGCGCCGGCGTAGGGGGAGCGGCGTGCGCCTGAGGGGTACGGCGTGCGCCTGAGGGGGTGCCGCGTTGTGCCGGACGGCGGCCGCGGGTTGTCTGTGGTTGCACGCGCCCACGCGGCGGAGCCGCACATCGACAGAGCCCCACGCCCCTTGCGGGGCGCTTCACTTGCGGGGCACTTCACTCACGGGGCGCTCACACTTCCGCCATGCCCTTTCTCTTCCTTCCTCATGTGCCCCGGCGTACCTTGACGGCCGAATCTGATACCTCGTCAGTAGCGAATGGGGTGGACCGACCGTGTCGTCGTACCCGAAACGCACCGCCGTGCTCGCGTCCGCCGCCGCCCTGGCCGGCTCGGCGATGCTGCTCACCGCCCCGGCGGCGCACGCCACCGTCGTCGACGTCAACTACGCCTGCAAGACGCCGATCGGCGACAAGAGCGCCGTCTCCCCGATCGACATCAAGGGCGTCCGGAGCGGCAGCGGCTACAAGATCACGATGTCCTGGCAGAAGGGGGTCTCCTCCAGCCCCGTCGAACTCGGCAAGGGCGCGATGAACCCGAGCGCCACCATCAAGCTCGGCGGCGCCGACAGCGGGACCCTGAACGTGACCGGCTCGCCCAACCAGGCCGCGATCCCCGCCAACACTCCCATCAAGATCAACGACCTGAGCGGCACCTACACGCCGGAGAAGACCGGCAAGGTGACGTTCACGGCGGGCATCCTCACCATCAAGGCGCTCGGTACGACGACCACCTGCAGCCCCACCAACAACCCGGGCCCGTCCCTGACCCTGGACGTGAGCGCCGCGAGCGGAGGCGGCTCCACCGGCTCCTCCGGCTCCACCGGCTCCACCGGATCCGGCTCGTCGTCCGGCGGCACCGGCGGCGACTCCGCGGGCACCCTCCCGAAGACCGGCCCCGAGGACTCGTTCGTCGCGCTCGGCACCCTCGGCGGCACTGTGCTGCTCGCGGGCGCGGCCGGCGCCCTCTGGCTGACCCGGCGGAACCAGGCCGTACGCCGCTGACCCCGAGGGTCCGACCGCTGGAGCCGCCCATGCCGTCCGCCCAGTCCGCCACCCGTGTGCTCGGCCTCGCCGTGCTGACCCTGCTCGCCACCGCCCCGCGCGCCGCGGCGGCCGGGGGCTGGTCACTCGCGCCCGCGGGCGGCGGCCGCCCGTCCTTCTACGCCGAGGGCGCCCCCGGGGCGGTCCTCCAGGACACCGTGTCGGTGACCAACCGCGGCGGCCACCCGGTCACGGTACGGCTGTCCGGCACCGGCGTCCCCGTCGCCTTCGCCGAGCCGACCGTCCGTGTCCCCGCGCGCACCCGGGCCGACGTCCCCTTCACGGTGACCGTCCCCAGCGGTGCCGCCCCCGGCGACCGTCCCGGCACACTCGTCGCGAAGGACGCCGACGGCCGCACCGCCACCGTCCGCGTCCGGCTGCGCGTCGGCGGCCCCACCCTGACCGCGCTGACCGTCGAACACGTCGCCGTCCATGGCGACCGCATCACCTACGAGCTGGTCAACCGGGGGACGACCGTCCTCGTACCGAAGCTCGCGGTACGCGCGGACGGGGTCTTCGGCCGGGACCTCCTGGACCGGGCCCCGCGCACCCTCCCGGTCCGCCTCGCCCCCGGCAGCCGCACCGAACTCAGCGAGCCCTGGCCCGGCCACCCCGCCCTGGACGCGGTCGACGTCCGGCTGACGGCGACGGCGGGCGGCGCGCGCGACACGGGGGTCGCGCGGGCGCGGTTCGTGCCGTGGGGTGCGGTCGCGGGGACCGCGGGTGCGCTGGCGGCCGGGGCCGCTGTGACGGTCGTACGACTGCGCAGGCGCCGTGCCGACCAGGCGACGGCCGGACCCCTGTCCATGGAGGCCGAGTTGACGGGAGCGGCGAGGTGAGAGCACGTGCGATCGCGATATCGACGGCGCTGGCGGCGGTGTTCGCGCTGCTTCTGACGCCCCTGGCCGCGGCCGCCGACGGACCGGCCGTCAAGGTCTCCGAGGCTCAGGCCGGCACCGGCGGGTCGATCACCGTGAGCGGCACCGGCTGGCGGCCGCACACCCTGCTGATGATGCTGATCTGCGGCCAGGCCACCCCCGCCCGGGGCGTGATCGGCGGCACCAACTCCTGCGCCAACGCCGACGGGCGGGCCGTCACCACCGACGCGAAGGGCGGCTTCGGCAAGCAGCTCCCGGTCGCCGAGCCGCCGGTGCCCTGCCCCTGCGTGGTGCACGTGGCCACCGTGACCGGTGCGAAGGCCGACGCGGACGCCGGCTTCCAGGTCGCCGGGCACCCCGTGAAGGCGCTGCCCGCCGAGCCCACCGGCGGACGCCTCTCGATGCTCACCGACACCCGCCTCGACGGCTCCTCCGGCCTGCTGACCTGGTTCGGCGCACCCCCCTCCCGCACCCTCGTCTTCACCATCGGCAACGCGGGCTCCACCACCCTCAAGGACCCTGTCTTCCAAGTCGGCACCGCGCACGGCGTGTTCGCCCCCCAGTGGGACGAGCAGCAGTGGCGCGGCACCCTGGCGCCCGGCAAGAAGGCGCAGATCAAACTGCCCGTCGAACTCTCCGCGGGGGCGCACGGCGACTACACCGTCTCCCTCCGGTACGACGGCAAGGTCCTCGCCGAGCAGCCCTGGGGCGTCGGCCGTCCCTGGGGGGTGACCCTGTTCTGGATCCTGCTCTGCGTGGTCGTACCGGCCGCCGTCTTCCGCATCGGCATGGCGGTGGTGGACCGGGTGCGACCGCCCCGCGCGGGCGGCATCCGCCACCGGGGCGTGCACCGCCCGACCCTGCGCCTGCCGCGTCTGCGCGCGCCGGAGCCCGCGCCCGACACGACCTCGACCCTGCCGTGGTTCACCCCGGACAACGATCCGGGCACGGCGGCCGGTCCGCTCTCCGCACCGCACGACGACAGTTCCACGAGTCCCACGACTCCCACCAGGAAGGGAACCACGTGACCATGCGAAGGAGAGTGACACCGGTCAGAGCGGGCGCGGCGGCGGCCGCGCTGGTCCTCGGCGGGGCGGGCCTGCTGCTGGGCGCGGCCGCCGGGACCGCACAGGCGGCCGAGGTGTCGTTCGCGACCCACTGCGTACCGCCCGCCGGGGTCGCCGACCCCGTCGACGGGACCACGACGGTGGAGATCACCGCGCCCGCCACCGCGAAGGTCGGCGACACGGTCGACATCACCTGGAAGTTCGTGCAGGCCGCGTCCAAGAACCCGGACATCATCGACCTGCCCGCCAACTCCGTCCAGCCGTCCGGCACGCTCAAGGCGGCCGGCGCCCAGACCGCCGACATCGCCCTGCAGGGGCCGCGCGAGAACCCGGCGATCCCCAAGGGCGGCGACATGGTGCTGTCCGACATGACGGGCACGCTGAAACTGACGTCACCCGGCGAGGTGACGCTCACCCCGGACGCGTACAAGGTCAACGCGTTCGGGACGGACACCGTGTGCACCCCCTCGGCGACCGTGCAGAAGGCGGCGACGATCGAGGTGACCGGCGGCGGTTCCAGCGACTCGGCGACACCGACCGACACCGGCTCGGCCTCCCCGTCCCCCTCGGACTCGGCGTCGGAGTCCGCCTCCGCCTCCCCGTCCGACTCGGCCTCGGCCTCGGCCTCCGCATCCGCCTCCGACGGCACGGGTACCGGCCAGACCGACTTCACGGGCAAGGAGGTCGAGGTCCCCTACGCCTGCAAGACGCCCATCGGCGACAAGAACGCGACCTCCCCGGTGCAGATCAACGCCAAGAAGAACGGCGGGAGTTTCGACCTCACCGTGCAGTTCAACGGGTCGGTGATGGACAGCCCGGCGGACATCCCGGCGGACTCGGTGAAGCCGTCGATGGAGGTGGTCCTGGGCGGCGCGGACAAGGGCACGGTCCATGTGGAGGGCCCCACCAACTCCTCCGCGATCAAGTCCGGCGACCCGATCGACATCCCGGACCTGACCGGCACGTACAAGCCGGGCGCGAGCGGCGAGTCGACGCTGTCACCGGGTGTGCTGACGGTCAACGCGCTGGGCACGACGACGACCTGCACGCCGACCAAGTCGGAGGTGTCGTTGACGCTGGACACGACGGAGCAGGCGAGCGGCGCGTCGGGCGGTTCGTCGACGTCGGGCGGTTCGGCGGGCAGTTCGAGCGGCAGCGGCGGCCTGGCGGAGACGGGCGACAGCAGCAACGGGGCGGTGAAGGCACTTGGACTGGTGGCAGGAACGGCCATCTTGCTGGGCGGCGCTGTGTTCACCTTCATGCCACGAAAAAGGATGAGGTGACTTAGTCAGGGGCGCGGGGAACTGCGCGACCAGCCACATCCGGCGGATAGCCGAGACACGACGAGGGCCACCCCGTTCAAAAGAACGCGGTGGCCCTCTGTCAGAAGACGCGGAAGACGATCAGTGAACGTCGCCCATGAGCTCCCGGACCTTCTTCCGGTACATCCACACCGCCGCACCGGCGAGCACCGCCAGCACCGCCTGGAACGCCACGATCCCCGTCTTGTTGAGGTCGACGCCGGCGATGGACAGCAGACCGGTCGTCGCGTCGCCCGCGGTGACCGCCAGGAACCACACACCCATCATCTGGGACGCGTACTTCGCCGGAGCCATCTTGGTCGTCACGGACAGACCCACCGGAGAGAGCAGCAGCTCACCCACGGTCTGCACGAAGTAGATGCCGACCAGCCACATCGCCGCGGCCTTGTGACCGCCGTCCGCGATCGACAGCGGCGCGAGGAACAGGAAGAACGACGCACCGATCAGCACCAGACCACCGGCGAACTTCACGGCCGTGCTCGGCTCCTTGCCGCGCCGTGCCATCGCCAGCCACGCCCAGGCGAAGACCGGCGCGAACGCCATGATCATGACCGGGTTGACGGACTGGTACCAGGAGACCGGGAACTCCCAGCCGAAGATGGTGTTCCGCGCGGAGGCCTCGGCGAACAGGGAGACCGTCGAGCCACCCTGGTCGTAGATCATCCAGAAGACCGCGGCGGCCACGAAGAACCAGATGTACGCGCTCATCTTGGACTGGTCGGCGCGGTCCAGGTCCTTGTCGCGCTTGATGCGGGCGATGACGACGACCGGGATCAGCAGACCGGCGATCGTGATCGGGACCAGCAGCCAGTTCAGCGTGTAGACGCCGGAGACACCCACGACGGCGTAGAAGACCACGGCGACGGCGGCCCACAGACCGGCCTTGGTGAGCGTCGCCTTCTTCTCCGCGGCGGACAGCGGCGTCGGGACGATGTCCGAACGCGAGCTCAGGTGGCGCGTGCCGAGCAGGAACTGGGCCAGGCCCAGCGCCATGCCGAGCGCGGCCAGCGCGAAGCCGAGGTGCCAGTTGTAGTTCTCGCCGACCGTGCCGATGGCCAGCGGCGCGGCGAACGCGCCCACGTTGATGCCGATGTAGAAGAGCGTGAAGCCACCGTCGCGGCGCGGGTCGTCCGGACCGTCGTACAGGTGACCGACCATCGTGGAGATGTTGGCCTTCAGCAGACCTGAGCCTATGGCGACCAGGCCGAGGCCCGCGAAGAACGTTCCGGCGCTGGGCAGCGCCAGCGTCAGGTGGCCGAGCATGATGATCACGCCCGCGACGGCGACCGTCTTACGGGGGCCGAGGACACGGTCGGCGAACCAGCCGCCCGGCAGGGCGAGCAGGTACACGAGCGACAGGTACACCGAGTAGATCGCCGTCGCCGTGGCAGCGCTCATGTGCAGGCCGCCGGGCGCGACCAGGTACAGCGGGAGCAGGGCCTTCATGCCGTAGTAGGAGAAACGCTCCCACATCTCGGTCATGAAGAGAGTGGCCAGTCCGCGGGGGTGGCCGAAGAAGGTCCTCTCGGAACCGGGGGTGCCCGGTCGGACCGAGTCCTTCGTCAGGCTGGACGCCATGGGTCGTTCCTTGCTGGTCGGGACGCGCGGTGGGGCTGTGCGCGCCCGTGGGGGGAGCGGCCGGCACCGGCGGGTCGGACCGTCCACCCCACGCCCAGGGGAGTCCACCCCGGATCACGGAGCGGCGGACGGCGACCACCGGGATCCACGCGCCGTGACGCTGTGTCGCGTCCGGAGCCCGGCCAGAGGTCATTCCTTTCGAGGCCGGCCTGGGCCGACCCGCACACAAAAGAGACCTTCAGCGTCAAAGCCCACCAAAGGTCACCGGGTGTACTACAGGCGTTCACGTCACTGTACGTCAGGACACTGCCGTATATGGAAGGACTTGAGACACGGATCACAGGTGTCGGGGGAACCGGGCGCCCGCATTCGAAGGCCCCTCTACGGTCTCACCTCTCGCTCACAGGTTCGTACCACTGTGCCCCAAGGTAAGAATCCCTGGAGCCGATCACACCCCGGCACAGCGCGTAATCGGACTACCATCACCTCATGACCCGTGTACTGCTCGCCGAGGACGACGCGTCCATTTCGGAGCCGCTGGCCCGCGCACTGCGCCGGGAAGGTTACGAGGTCGAGGTGCGCGAGGACGGACCCACCGCGCTCGACGCCGGAATGCAGGGCGGCATCGACCTGGTCGTGCTGGACCTCGGGCTGCCCGGCATGGACGGCCTGGAGGTGGCGCGTCGGCTGCGTGCCGAGGGCCACGCCGTACCGATCCTCATCCTCACCGCGCGGGCCGACGAGGTGGACACCGTCGTCGGCCTGGACGCGGGTGCCGACGACTACGTCACCAAGCCGTTCCGGCTCGCCGAACTGCTCGCCCGGGTACGGGCGCTGCTCCGCCGCGGCGCCGCGGAGCCCGCGCAGCCGCCGGCCACGCACGGGGTGCGGATCGACGTCGAGTCGCACCGGGCGTGGATGGGCGACGAGGAACTCCAGCTCACCGCGAAGGAGTTCGACCTGCTGCGGGTGCTGGTGCGGGACGCCGGGCGGGTGGTTACTCGTGACCAGTTGATGCGGGAGGTCTGGGACACGACGTGGTGGTCGTCGACCAAGACGCTCGACATGCACATCTCGTGGCTGCGGAAGAAGCTCGGCGACGATGCGGCGAACCCGCGGTACATCGCTACGGTGCGTGGTGTCGGGTTCCGTTTCGAAAAGAGCTAGGTCGGCTACGCGCGTCGCGCCGTGGGTGGCTCGGGTAGGTGCGCGACCTGCCGTCGTGTGTGGCTGGCCGCGCCCACGCGGCGGAGCCGCACATGTCAGCGCCCCGCGCCCCTGAAGGGGCGCTGAAGTCGCCGTTTCTCGGAGAGTGCCGTGCGTCGTCGTCTGATCCAGTCCACCCTCGCCGTCGTGCTCGTCGTCATCGCCGTGTTCGGCGTCTCCTTGGTGATCGTCGAGAGTCGGACCATCAGCAACAGTGCCCAGGAGCGGGTGGACTCCGAGGCGCTCCGGCTCGCCAGCATCGTCGACAGCCGCATCCTCGGGGACGAGGACGTCACCTCCGCGATACTGCACAGCCAGGTCGGCAAGGACCAGTACGCCGTCATCCGGATCCCGGGCAAGGCGCCGATCGAGCTCGGGGTCAAGCCCGAGGGCGATGTCATCCACTACACCGCCGACGGCGAGGAAGGCGAGACGGTCACCGTCCAGGAGCCGCGCTCCACGGTGACCCGGGAGGTCGGCCGTACCCTGCTGATCATCGGGGCCGTCGCGCTGCTCGCCGTGATCGCCGCCGTGCTGCTGGCCATCCGGCAGGCCAACCGGCTCGCCTCCCCGCTCACCGACCTCGCCGAGACCGCCGAGCGGCTGGGCTCCGGCGACCCGCGCCCCCGGCACAAGCGGTACGGCGTCCCGGAGCTGGACCGGGTCGCCGACGTGCTGGACTCCTCCGCCGAGCGGATTGGGCGGATGCTCACCGCCGAGCGACGGCTGGCCGCCGACGCCTCCCACCAGCTGCGCACCCCGCTGACCGCGCTGTCCATGCGGCTCGAGGAGATCACCCTCACCGACGACCCGGACACCGTGAAGGAGGAGGCGAACGTGGCGTTGACGCAGGTGGAGCGGTTGACCGATGTCGTGGAGCGGCTGCTGACGAATTCCCGCGACCCGCGCACCGGCTCCGCCGTCACCTTCGACCTCGACGAGGTCATCCAGCAGCAGCTCGCCGAGTGGCGGCCCGCCTACCGCAGCTCGGGCCGGGCGATCGTCAGCTCCGGCAAGCGGCATCTGCGGGCGGTGGGCACGCCGGGCGCGGTCGCCCAGGTGCTGGCCGCGCTGATCGAGAACTCGCTGATGCACGGCGGCGGCACGGTCGCCCTGCGCACCCGGGTCACCGGCAACCAGGCGGTCGTCGAGGTGACCGACGAGGGCGCCGGGGTGCCCGCCGACCTCGGCAACCGGATCTTCGAGCGGACGATCAGCGGCCGTAACTCCACCGGGATCGGGCTGGCCGTCGCCCGCGACCTCGCGGAGGCCGACGGTGGCCGCCTGGAACTGCTCCAGGCCCAGCCGCCGGTGTTCGGCCTGTTCCTGTCCCGCACCCCGCCGGCCCACAAGCCGCCGGACGACGACCGGCCGACGGTCCGCTAGGAAGACTCAGAAGACCCGCTGCTTCGGCTTGGGGTCCCGGGAGTCGGCGGCATGCTCCAGGATCGCCTCCGCGTCGGCGACCGTCTCACGGGCCGGCAGCGCCTTGAACACCCAGCTGCGGTACGACCAGAAACGGAACAGGGTCGCCACGCCGATGCCGACGAACTTGAAGACGTTGCTCTGCAGCGGGCTGTCCCAGCCGAAGCCGTAGGTCGCCAGATACAGCAGACCGTTCTCGATCACCAGGCCGACCGCGCTGAACAGCAGGAACAGGGTGAGTTCCTTGGTGCGGCCGCCCTTGTCACGGTCCCGGTACGTCCAGTAGCGGAAGCCGAGGTAGTTGAAGACAATGGCGACGACGGTGGCTATCACGCTCGCCCGCACCACCGGAAGCTCGGTGAGGTGCCGGACCAGGTTGAAGACGCCGAGATTGACGAGAATGCCGGCCCCGCCGACGGCGCCGAATTTGGCGACCTCGCGTACGAGCCGTTGCAGCCCCGAGGAACCACGTTCCATGGTTGTGCGGGCTCCCGTCCATAGGCATTGGCGACCCAGCCATGCTAACGACCCAGCATGTCCCACGCCTGTGGATGGCGACACAGGTCGGGAACAGCTTGGAAAGAGCACCGGAAAAGCGGGGCAAGAGCAGGCGAAGCGCCGGGTAAGAGCCCTGGTCGCGGGCGCGGAAACCGGCCACCGTGGCGCGGCCGATACCCTGGGGGCGTGACGTTCCCGACAGTCGGCATGGTCGGCGGGGGCCAGCTCGCGCGTATGACGCACGAAGCGGGCATCCCGTTGGGCATCAGGTTCAAGCTCCTCAGTGACACCCCTCAGGATTCCGCGGCCCAGGTGGTGAGCGATGTCGTCATCGGCGACTACCGCGACCTGGAGACACTGCGCGCGTTCGCGCGCGGCTGCGATGTGATCACCTTCGATCACGAGCATGTGCCCACCGAGCATCTGCGGGCCCTGGAGGCGGACGGCATCCCCGTGCGCCCCGGCCCCGACGCTCTGGTGCACGCCCAGGACAAGGGCGTGATGCGGGCCAGGCTCGACGCGATCGGCGTCCCCTGCCCGCGCTATCGGATCGTGGCCGACCCGGAGGACGTGGTCCGGTTCGCGGCGGAGGGCGACGGCTTCCCCGTCGTTCTCAAGACGGTCCGCGGCGGCTACGACGGCAAGGGCGTCTGGGTCGTGGAGACCGCCGAGGAGGCCAACGACCCGTTCCGGGCCGGCGTGCCCGTCCTCGCCGAGGAGAAGGTCGACTACGTCCGCGAGCTGGCCGCCAACGTCGTACGCTCCCCGCACGGCCAGGCCGTCGCCTACCCGGTGGTCGAGTCCCAGCAGGTCAACGGCGTCTGCGACACGGTGATCGCGCCCGCCCCCGACCTGGACGAGTCCCTCGCTCTGCAGGCCGAGGAGATGGCGCTGCGCATCGCGAAGGAACTGGGCGTGGTCGGCCATCTCGCCGTCGAGCTGTTCCAGACCCGCGACGGCCGCATCCTCGTCAACGAACTGGCGATGCGCCCGCACAACTCCGGCCACTGGAGCCAGGACGGCGCGATCACCAGCCAGTTCGCCAACCATGTGCGGGCGGTTCTCGACCTGCCCCTGGGCGACCCGCGCCCGCGCGCGAAGTGGACGGTCATGGTCAACGTCCTCGGCGGCGACTACCCCGACATGTACTCCGCGTACCTGCACTGCATGGCCCGTGACCCCAAACTGAAGATCCACATGTACGGCAAGGACGTGAAGCCCGGCCGCAAGGTCGGCCACGTCAACACCTACGGCGACGACCTGGACGACGTTCTCGAACGCGCACGTCACGCTGCCGGCTACCTGAGAGGCACGATCACCGAATGAGCCCTGTTGTTGGCATCGTGATGGGTTCGGACTCCGACTGGCCCGTCATGGAGGCCGCCGCGAAGGCCCTGGACGAGTTCGAGATCGGGTACGAGGTCGACGTCGTCTCCGCGCACCGCATGCCGCGCGAGATGGTGACGTACGGCGAGCAGGCGGCGGAGCGCGGTCTGAAGGTGATCATCGCGGGTGCCGGGGGAGCCGCCCACCTCCCGGGCATGCTCGCCTCCGTCACCCCCCTCCCGGTCATCGGCGTCCCGGTCCCGCTGAAGTACCTCGACGGCATGGACAGCCTGCTGTCGATCGTGCAGATGCCGGCCGGCGTCCCGGTCGCCACGGTCTCGGTCGCCGGCGCCCGCAACGCGGGCCTGCTGGCCGCCCGTATCCTGGCCACGCACGACGAGGACCTCCTGGCCCGGATGCGGGACTTCCAGCAGGACCTCAACGACCAGGCGACCGAGAAGGGCAAGCGCCTGCGGTCAAAGGTCGAGGGCGCCTCGAACGGCTTCGGCTTCGGCAAGTAGGACACCGGGAAGCAATACGCAATGACCTCTCTCGACGAAGCCCGGTCCCTGCTGCGCGAGTTCCCGGTCGTCGACGGCCACAACGACCTGCCCTACGCGCTGCGCGAGCAGGTCCGCTACGACCTCGACGCCCGTGACATCGCCGGCCACCAGAACGCGCACCTGCACACCGACATCCCGCGCCTGCGCGAGGGCGGGGTGGGCGCGCAGTTCTGGTCGGTGTACGTCCGCTCGGACCTGCCGGGCGCGGTCCCGGCGACCCTCGAACAGATCGACTGCGTACGGCAGTTGATCGCCCGTTACCCGGCCGACCTGCGGTCCGCGCTGACCGCGGCCGACATGGAGGCGGCGCGCGCCGAGGGCCGGATCGCCTCCCTCATGGGCGCGGAGGGCGGCCACTCCATCGACAACTCGCTGGGCACGTTGCGTGGCCTGTACGCCCTCGGCGTGCGCTACATGACGCTCACCCACAACGACAACAACGACTGGGCGGACTCGGCGACGGACGAGCCCAACGTCGGCGGTCTGTCCGCCTTCGGCCGCGAGGTGGTCCGGGAGATGAACCGCCTGGGCATGCTGGTGGACCTCTCCCACGTGGCCCCGACGACCATGCGGGCCGCGCTCGACACCACCACCGCCCCGGTGGTCTTCTCGCACTCCTCCGCCCGCTCCGTCTGCGACCACCCCCGCAACATCCCGGACGACGTCCTCGAACGCCTCCCCGCCAACGGCGGCATCGCGATGGTGACGTTCGTACCGAAGTTCGTGCTCCAGGCGGCGGTCGACTGGACGGCGGCGGCCGACGACAACATGCGGGCGCACGGCTTCCACCACCTCGATTCCACCGAGGACGCGATGAAGGTCCACCGGGCCTTCGAGGAGAGCCACCCCCGCCCGATCGCGACGGCGGCCACGGTCGCCGACCACCTCGACCACATGCGGGAGACCGCCGGCATCGACCACATCGGCATCGGCGGCGACTACGACGGCACGGCCTTCACCCCAGACGGCCTGAACGACGTCTCCGGCTACCCGAACCTGATCGCCGAACTCCTCGACCGCGGCTGGTCCCGCCCCGACCTGGCCAAGCTCACCTGGCAGAACGCGGTCCGCGTCCTGGGCGCGGCGGAGGACGTGGCCCGGGACCTCCAGGGCACCCGGGGGCCGTCGAACGCGACCATCTCCCAGCTGGACGGCTGACCTGCGAGACCGGGCGGGGCGACCGGTGCGGCCGTCGGCTCCGCCCGGCCCGCCCCGGTCCCGGCGGCCACCGGCTCCGTCACCCGCGCCGTGCGGGCGGCCGTACCCCCGAACGCCCCGTCCACCAGGAACCCTCCCGGGCGGCCGTGCGACGGTGGGCTACAGCCCCATCACGACGTAGCTCACGACGACGTACGGAGCCCGCAATGGCCGACCTCCACGACATTCCCACCACGACCGAGGTCGGCGAGGACGACAGCCTCCCGGACGACCCGTTCCCAGCGGTGTCAGCCGAGTTCCTGGAACGCGCCCGGCTCCTGCTGACCGCGCACCCGGTCGCGGACGGCTACAGCGGACTGCCGCGGGCGCTCGGGCCGCTGCCCTGGTACGACCTGGAACTGGGCGAGGCGGCCGTGGACACGGACGTGCCCCGGCTGCGCGAAGGGCACGTGGGCGCGCTGTTCTGGTCGCTGGACCTGCCGGAGGAGGAGCGCGGCGACCGGGCCGTGGGGGCCACCCTGGAACAGCTGGACCTGGCCCGCCGGGTGGTGGGGAGACACCCGGAGGGGCTCCGGCTGGTGCGCACCGCCGGGCAGATCATCGACGCCCGCAACTGCGGCCGGGTCGCCGTGGTGCTCGGCCCCGCCTCCGCCGCCGCCGTCGACGACTCCCTCGGCATCCTGCGCGTCCTGAACTCCCTCGGCCTGCGTGTGCTCTCCCTGACCGGGGCCGACTGGGCGGACCGCGAGGGGCTGACCCGGTTCGGCGAGGAGGTGATCCGCGAGATGAACCGGCTCGGCGTGCTCGCCGACCTGTCCGGCGCCCCGGAGCCCGTCCTCGACCGGGTCCTCGCCCTGTCCAAGACACCGGTCCTGTGCACCCGCTCCGCCGCCGCGGCCGTACGCCCGCACCCCGCCAACCTCTCCGACGCGCTGCTCGTGCGGCTGGGCGAGCAGCAGGGCCTGTGCATGGTGCCGCTGACCGCCGAGCAGTCCGGGCCGGCCGTCCCGGACGTCGCCGACCACCTCGACCACGTCCGGATCGTGGCCGGCCCCGAGTGCGTCGCCCTGTCCGGCAGCTACGACACCGGCGCCGCCCACCCCCGCGACCTCGCCGACACCTCCCGCTATCCGCACCTGATCGCCGAACTGCTCCGACGAGGCTGGTCCGAGACCGAGCTGTCCCTGTTGACCTGGGAAAACGTCCAGCGAGTACTACGCAGCGCCGACTTCACCGCCCGCGCGGCCCAACGCCGCCGCGAGCCGGCCCCCGCCAGTCCGACCGACCCGGAGGCATGAGCCCGCCCGGCCGGTCCGGACCGCGCGATCAGGGGATCCGGCACAGACAGACGTGATCAGGGGATCCGGCACAGACAGAAGGGATGACCCGCCGGGTCGGCGTACACCTGGAAGTCCTTCTTCTCCCGGTCCTCCAGATCCAGCGGGCGCGCCCCCAGCGCCAGCACCTTCTCATGCGCCGCGTCGACCTCCTCCCAGGTCGCCCCCGCGTCGAAGTCGAGATGGAGCTGCTGGGCGTTGCGGTCGGCCCGCGGCCACTCGGGCGGCGTGTACCCCGCCACCCGCTGGAAACCCAGCCGTGGTCCGTGCGGAACCTGCAGGACGACCCACTCGTCGTCCTCCGCCACCGGGGTACCTCCGGCGACGGCGGCGTAGAAGCGGGCCAGCGCGAGCGGGTCGGGACAGTCGATCACTACGTTGCGCAGACGGGCGACGATCGCCATGAGTCCTCCTGGGTCAGCAGGCGCAGAGACAGAACGGGTGCCCAGCCGGGTCGGCGTACACCCGGAAGCTGCGCGCCCTGTCCGCCGCGTCCAGCGGCTTCGCGCCCAGCTCCAGCACCGCCTTCTCGGCCGCGTCCAGATCGTCCACCGTCAGGTCCAGGTGGAACTGCTGGGAATCGTCGGGCGCGGGCCACTTCGGCGGCACGAAACCGGGCGCCTTCTGGAAGGCCAGCGCCTGCCCGCCGGGCACCACCAGGTCCACCCACTCCTCGTCCCCCTCGACGCTGCCGCCCAGCACCGCCGCGTAGAAACCGGCGAGCGCGGACGGGTCGGGACAGTCCAGGACGACGACACCGAGCTTGGCGATAGCCATGACTTCCTCCTCGAAGTCCGAGTTACCTGTTACCTGTTACCTGTTACCTGTAGAGACCTGTTGCCTGTAGAGCCGGGTAACCAGTCACCGTTACCGCATGCTCTCGTAGGCCACCCCCGCACCGCGAGGTGACCCCGCTGGGAGAGCTGCTCGCGCACGCCCCCCTGTATGTCGCCGTCGACCCTGCCGACGGCTCGGCGGCCCTCACCCCCGGCGACTCGGCCCCGCTGCACTCCCGGATCGCCGCCGCCGTTGCCACGGCCCTGGGAGAGGGCACCTGGACCCGCCTCAAGGCCTGCGAGGCCGGCACCTGCCACTGGGCGTACTACGACCGCGGCCCGGCGGGCCGCGGCCGCTGGTGCTCCATGCGGGTGTGCGGGGCGCGCGCGAAGATGCGCCGCTACCGTGCCAAGGACCGGTAAGGCACAGCCGGTTCACCGGTCACGCCTGGGTCACGTGGTGCAGAATGCAACAAGACACCGGTTCGGCCGACTGAGCCTCGGCCGAACCGGTGTCGTCTTTTGGTCGTGGACGGATACGCGCGACCCAACGCCCTGCGCTGAAGCGCCTTCAGGGGGGCGGGGCCGCGTCGACGTGCGGCTACCGCCGAGTGGGCGCGACCAGCCCCCGCGCACCCGCAACCCGCGATCGCACCCGAGGAGCCCCGGGGCGCGCACCCGTGGAACTAAGCGGTCGGACGCCCCATCGCCCGGTACGTCCACCCCGCCCGCCGCCAGACCTCGGGCTCCAGTGCGTTACGCCCGTCGAGGATCACCCTCTCCGAGGTCACCGCACCCAGCGCCGCCGGATCCAGCTCCCGGAACTCCCGCCACTCCGTCAGATGCAGCACGACATGTGCCCCCCGCACGGCCTCCAGCGCGGCGTCCGCGTAGCCGAGCGTCGGGAACAACCGCCGGGCGTTCTCCATCCCCTTCGGGTCGTACACCGTCACCTGCCCGCCCTGCAGATGGATCTGCCCGGCGACGTTCAGCGCCGGCGAGTCCCGTACGTCGTCCGAGTCCGGCTTGAACGTCGCGCCGAGCACCGCGACCCGCTTCCCGAGGAACGACCCGCCCCCCAGGGCCTCCCGGGCCATCTCGACCATCTGGCCCCGGCGCCGCATGTTGATGGAGTCGATCTCGCGCAGGAAGGTCAGCGCCTGGTCGGCGCCCAGCTCGCCGGCACGGGCCATGAACGCCCGGATGTCCTTAGGCAGGCAGCCGCCGCCGAACCCGATCCCGGCGCGCAGGAACTTCTTCCCGATCCGGTCGTCGTGCCCGATCGCCTCGGCCAGCTTGGCCACATCGCCGTCCGCGGCCTCGCACACCTCCGCCATGGCGTTGATGAAGGAGATCTTGGTCGCCAGGAAGGAGTTCGCGGCCGTCTTCACCAGCTCGGCCGTCGGGAAGTCGGTCACCACGAACGGCGTGTCCTCGCCCACCGGCGTCGCGTACACCTCGCGCAGCAGCTTCTCGGCCCGCTCGCTGCGCACGCCGACCACGATCCGGTCGGGGTGCAGGGTGTCCTGGACGGCGAAGCCCTCCCGCAGGAACTCCGGGTTCCAGGCCAGTTCGGCCTCGGCGCCCGCGGGCGCGTGCTCGGCGAGGTAGGCGGCCAGCCGCTCGGCCGAACCGACCGGCACGGTCGACTTGCCGACGACGAGCGCGGGCCCGGTGAGATGCGGGGCCAGCGACGCGATCGCGGAGTCGACGTACGACATGTCGCACGCGTACTCGCCGTGCTTCTGCGGGGTGTTCACACAGACGAAGTGGACATCGCCGAAGGCGCCCACCTCGGCCCAGTCGGTGGTGAAGCGCAGCCGGCCGGTGGAGCCCTCGAAGCCCGCCACGTGCCGGCGCAGCAACTCGTCGAGCCCCGGCTCGTACATCGGCGTCTCGCCGCGCTCCAGCATGGCGATCTTCTCGGGTACGACGTCGAGGCCGAGTACCTCGAAGCCGAGCTCCGCCATGGCCGCGGCATGCGTGGCGCCGAGATAACCGGTGCCGATCACAGTGATCTTGAGGCTCATGATGCTCCAGCTCGGGGACGTTTGTGCCTGCTGCGGGGCCGAGCATAACCGGGCCCTCCTGCGGGCAACTTTCCAGCTGTCGCGTACCTCACGTCACCGTTCCGCGGGCCGCGCTCTAAACTTTGTGTTACTTAACAGTAATTAGCGTCAGCACCACTGCGTCTGGAGTGAGGGACCTTGGCCGGATCGGCTGACTTCGACCTGTACCGCCCGTCGGAGGAGCACGACATGCTCCGCGACGTCGTCCGCGCGCTGGTCGAGGCGAAGATCGCCCCGTACGCGGCCGCGGTGGACGAGGAGGCCCGCTTCCCGCAGGAGGCCCTCGACGCGCTGGTCGCGGGCGACCTGCACGCCGTGCACGTCCCCGAGGAGTACGGCGGGGCCGGCGCCGACGCGCTCGCCACGGTCATCGTGATCGAGGAGGTGGCCCGCGCCTGCGTCTCCTCCTCCCTCATCCCCGCCGTGAACAAGCTGGGCTCGCTCCCGGTGATCCTCTCCGGTTCCGAGGACCTGAAGAAGAAGTACCTGGCGCCGCTGGCCAAGGGCGACGCGATGTTCTCGTACTGCCTCTCCGAGCCGGAGGCGGGCTCCGACGCGGCCGGCATGAAGACGAAGGCGGTCCGCGACGGCGACCACTACGTCCTCAACGGCGTGAAGCGCTGGATCACCAACGCGGGCGTGTCCGACTACTACACCGTCATGGCGGTGACCGACCCGTCCAAGCGCTCCAAGGGCATCTCCGCGTTCGTCGTCGAGAAGTCCGACGAGGGCGTCTCCTTCGGCGCCCCGGAGAAGAAGCTCGGCATCAAGGGCTCGCCGACCCGTGAGGTCTACTTCGACAACGTCCGTATCCCCGCCGACCGCATGATCGGCGCGGAGGGCACCGGCTTCGCCACCGCGATGAAGACCCTGGACCACACCCGCATCACCATCGCCGCCCAGGCCCTCGGTGTCGCCCAGGGCGCGTTGGACTACGCCAAGGGCTACGTCCAGGAGCGCAAGCAGTTCGGCAAGCCGATCGGCGACTTCCAGGGCATCCAGTTCATGCTCGCCGACATGGCCATGAAGATCGCCGCGGCCCGTGCCCTCACCTACCAGGCCGCGGCCGCCTCCGAGCGCGGCGACGCCGACCTCACCTTCCAGGGCGCGGCGGCGAAGTGCTTCGCCTCCGACACCGCCATGGAGGTCACCACGGACGCCGTCCAGCTCCTCGGCGGCTACGGCTACACCCGCGACTACCCGGTCGAGCGCATGATGCGCGACGCCAAGATCACCCAGATTTATGAGGGCACGAACCAGGTCCAGCGGATCGTGATGGCAAGGAACCTTCCCTAGCAGGGTTTTTGCAGGTCAGAAGCTGTTTCGAAGGTCCGGAGGGGCACCCTTGGCTTTCTGACCGTTGCGGCCCGATCAGGGCCGTTCCTGGGCGTCATACTGGGGGAATCCTGGGCAGATGCCGGGCTGAAAACAGCCACTGACCTGCACAAACAACGCAGCCCCCGGCGTGACGCCGGGGGCTGTTGTCGTACGCGGATCAGGCGACCTCTGACGCCTCCGTGGGGTCGTCGGCGCCGGGCGTCAACATCGTTGCGATGGCGGCCCGGCCGCGCTGCTCGGCTCCTTCGAAGATGTAGTGGTAGTGCTCCCTCAGTACGTCCGTACTGCTGTGGCCCATCCAGTCGGCCACATCGTTCTCGGGGACTCCGGCGTACAGCAGCCGCGACCCGTAGTAGTGCCGGAGTGAGTGCGCCTTGCAGTACTTCACCTGTCCCTTGCCCAGAGCCTCCATCCAGATCTTCGGGT
The DNA here is from genome assembly GCF_040682795.1 of Streptomyces sp. NPDC051105. Lineage (NCBI taxonomy): Bacteria > Bacillati > Actinomycetota > Actinomycetes > Kitasatosporales > Streptomycetaceae > Streptomyces > Streptomyces sp. NPDC051105. The sequence continues at coordinate 215,847 of NZ_JBFBBR010000014.1, forward strand.
AGAAGTACGACGCGTAGAGGTAGCCGGTCCGCGTCACGTTGGGGAAGAGAAGCCGCTCCGGCCCCCACACGCCGTGGTTCTTGATGTGCCGCCGTAGCTCGAAGGCGACGTTCGGCGGGAGGGGGACGGTACGCCCTGGCTCGCCTTCATCACGAGCCTTGATGTGTCGACGCTGGATGGCGCTGTTCTTCCCCGACGCGGTTTCTCCGTCCTCCGCAATCTGGAAGTCGACGCGAAGCGTCTCGGCCTTGAAGTCGATCTGATCTCGGGACACCGCCATGGCCTCACCCAGCCGCAGGCCGCACCCAGCCATGAGCCACAGCATCGCGCGGTATCGCGGAGGAGCGGCATCCAGCATCGCCAGAACTTCCCGCGTCGTGAGCCGCCTTGCGGTGCTCTTCTGCTCCCGGATCTCCTTGGCGCGGCTGCCCGCGCCCTTGACCTTCTTGCACGGGTTCCGGCCGACGATCTCGTTGACGACAGCCCAGTCCATCATCCCGGAGAAGAACGAGAACCGCTGACGCCGTGTGCGGGCGGACAGCTTCCGGTCCTGCTCCATCCACAAGAGCCACTGCTCAACATCAGCGACCTTCAGGGACACGATGGAACGGGCCTTGAAGAACGGCTCAATGGTCGTGTTGAGGATCGACCGGTACTGCTTCTTGGTGCTGTTCTCCAGCTTCCTTTGATTCGTCCACTGCTCCCACACGGCCGTCACGGGCTGCTTGCCCAAGCGGTCGTCCAGGTAGGTCCCGGCGTCGAGTTCCTGCTCCTTGCGCTTGCGCTGGTCGTCAGCCCGCTTCTTGGTCTCGAACGTCTTCTGCCGTTGCTTGCCGTCCGGGTCGTACCAAAACGTCGTCCACTTCTTCGGGTCGTCCGTTGACCGCGCGACCCATGCCCTTGCCACTGAAGCGGCCCCCTCCTGCTGCTTCCGACGTACGGGCCCGCCCCGCCGTCGCGCCGGTCACTCCCCGGCGTTTTCAAGTTTGCGCACTGACCACCCTGTGTTGTCAACATAGGGTGGAACCCCCTGGGTGTGTTAACTTGAGTGATATGGAAGCGGATGACAGCGGGTTCGAGATCACTCAGCAGCAGGGCGCCTGGGTGGTCCGCATGTGGTGGCCCGTGGGGCCGGTCAACGGGGGGCCACAGCGGATCACCATCGAGCCGGCCGAAGATGCCTTTGCTCGCGAGGTGGTGCGGGGCATCTCGACCACTGTCCTGCGCAGGCTCGACGTAGCCGCAGCCCTGAAGCTGGCCAAGCAGGCTCCCGACGCCCAGCGGACGTTGGAGGAGGTGGCAGGGAAGCTGAATGAGATGGGAGAGGCGGCGGGGCTCGCCCTGGAGGGCGAAGGTGTCTCGGAGCGGTACTTGGCCTTGCTTGTTGCCACGTACACCGCCATGGCGGATTTTGGGGCTCCTGCACCCATTCCGTGGCTGGCGCGGCTCATCGGCCGCCGACCTGAGACGGTGAAGGATCACCTGAAGCGGGCCAGAAGGGACGGCTTCCTGACCACAGTTGCCGGTAAGGCGGGTGGAGAGTTGACGGACAAGGCCAAAGCAGTACTTGAGGAAATGACTGAAGCAGCTAGCCAAGGCGGCTGAACTACATAACACTTCATGCGCATTGAGCCCCCGAGGGTATTCGGGGGCTTTCTTGTTTCTTGGAGGATGAATGGCGTACGCCAGACTGATGACCGTTGACGACGTGGCCAACTACCTGAGTAAGCCCCGCTCCTGGGTGTATGGAAACTGGAAAGCCGAACAGATCCCGTTCCGCAAGGTGGGTCAGTCTCTCCGTTGCCGACCGGCCGACTTGGAGAAGTGGCTGGACGAACAGAACTGAAGAACTGTGAGAAGTGACCGCCCCCGAGGCAATTCGGGGGCTTTTTGTTTGCTGAGAGGACTCCGTGACTAAGACAATTCCGCCCCTGGACGAGACCGGACAGGCCGAGTTGGAGCGGCATGCAGATGCACTGCTGAAGGCGGCAGGTGATGAGGAATTTGCGGAGTGGCCGGACTCCTGGTCAGAGCAGGTAGAAACGGAGTTTGAGCGGATAGCCGCAGCACATACCGGGATGGTCCCCCTGCACTGGGTTTCCATCGTGGCGAGTCTTCCCACATTCGATCCTGAGTTGAGCCACCGAGACATGCAATCCTTTATGCAACAGCGTCCGGGTGCGGATGAGCCGGACCACTATGGCGAACTTCTATCTCTTCTCTCCGCAGCAGAGGAAGCGGGTGAGCGGAACGGTTCCGGGTTTGTGGTTGAGCGCCGGAATTATCCTCCGGAAACCTGCCGATGGTCCGGATGTCATGAGCCGCTGTATGCCTCTCAGACGTCACGGAAACGCGGGCGGCCTCGCAGGTACTGTCAGGATCACCAAAAACCCGCCAAAGCCCGTACACGGCGTCTGCGGTATGCGGGAACCCAGGTGGGCCGGAACCGAAACCTTGTGTACCAGTTTGACGGATTGAAGGAACAGGACCTGTCGGGCTACCGAGAGGTTTGGGGCCGGATCAATACCACCGGGTCCTGACTTGTGAGGAGGCCGCTCCGGGGCGGCCTCCTCCTGTGTCGCATTAATTCAGAACAGTGGAGGAGCGATCCTCTGGGGCCATGCACACTCGGCGGTGTGCCTCTGGCACGGCCAACAGGCCGGGCAGTTCCTAAGTCGTTATGAGGCTCTGCGGACACCTCCCTGTGAGAGTGACAACGTAGAGAAACACTTCTCCCCTTGCTTCCTACTTGCGTCGTTCACAGTGGGGGGTAAGGGGGGCAGTGTCTTCTCTTACGTTGTCCTCTGAGGTGTAGGGCCGCTCTTTGGCGGCCCTACTATCTACTTCTTTCCTTGACTAGCTCTGTAGGAGGTCGCCATGAGCGACGCAGAACCGATTTCCGAGGCCATGCCGGCCGACCCTTCCCATTCGGTCCGAGCCGAGGTTGAGCGGGAGTATTCCGGGAAGCTGGCTCGGGCTGAACTCAAGGGCTACGCAGCCCAGGCCGGGATCACTCTCCCCGATGGATTCACCGAATATCTGGACGGGTCCAAGCTGCTAGGTGAAGACGGTAAGCCTTCGGCCGAGGCTATGGACAAGGCCCTGGCCCCTTTCAAGCTCAAGGAACCGGCGTTCCCCCATCTGGTGGGGGCTCTCCCCAACCGCGAAGGGGGCCGAATCCCGGAGCCCCGTCGCATTTCTCTCGATGTTCGTAAGCGATAACTAGGAGCACCCCATATGACTCTTGCCTACCAGAACCCTGGCTCCACCACTTTTATCCCCGAAATTTGGGATGCTGACCTGCTCACGCAGTTTGACCCTCTGCTGGTCTGGGCCTCCCCTATTTGCAGCAACAACAAGTATGAAGGGGAGATCCGGCAGAAGGGTGATGTCGTCCACATCAACAGCCTTCTCCGGCCGACTGTGGGCGATTACACGATCGCTGATGGAATGACTGCCCAGCGGCCGGAGACCGTGGACCAGGCGCTGACGATTACCGAGGCGAAGTACCTTCAGGTCCTCGTGGAGGATGCGGAACGAGTTCAGCTCGCTGGAGGCTTGGACTCGCCCATCAATCAGCAGATGATTCGCGCCCTGGCCCGCGAGGCCGACACCTTCATGGGCAACATCATCGCCACCGGGGCGACGGCGCTCCCGGCCATCGTGCCGACCGCCGACAACATCCCTCAGAGCCTTTACAGCGCAGTCCTGGACATGATGCTGGCCCTGGATGACAACGACATCCCGGCGGGCCGTTACGTGGTCGTCTCGCCGCGCGTGAAGCGGTACCTCATCGAGCATCCAGCCGTGGCCAACGCTGCCGCGTACGGCGAAGGTGGCGTGACTGCCAACGGCGTCGTCGCTCGCCTTGCGGGGTTCACCATCCTGACGACTACGGCCATGCCTGTGGGCGTGGACATCGTGGCGGGTCACTCGGAGTTCGCCACCTACGCAAGCCAGTTCACCGGCTTCCGCGAGGGGCAGTCGGAGAAGTACCGGGCTGACTACATCGACACCCTGCATCTGTACGGCGGGAAGATCGTGCGATACCCGGAGCTGGACATGAAGAAGTCCGACAGCACCTTTGATGAGTCCAAGCCGACCAAGGGAATCGTCAAGGCCGCTGTCACGTGGCCTACTGCCTAACCCCTTGATTAGTTCGGGCCCCTGTCGACCAGTGGGGGCCCGTTCTTCTCACTGTCCGTCGATCAGAATCCTGCGCCGGCCGTCGACGGCACGTAACGGAAACCGGAGGATCCATGCCAAAGATGCGTAACCCAAATTCGCCGCACTCTCGATACAAAGGACTGGATGTGCTGCCGAACGATCACGGCCTGCCCGTTCCTGATCTGCCTTCCGTGAGGGATTGGTCGGATGCCGAATCCGAGCAATGGCGCCAATGGTGGAGCAGTCCTCAGTCCGCGCGCTGGGATGAGTCCTACGTCCCGACTGTGGCAGTCATGCTGACCTATTACGGCAAGATCCTTGACGGCACCGCTACCCGCGATCACCTCACCGAGTTCCGCCAGTTGGCCACGGCCCTTGGCCTGACGGCTGACGGCATGAAGCGGCTGGGCTGGGCCTTCGAGGGGGACCATTGAGCAGGCGAGCGGCCAAGGCCGGGGCGGTAGGAACCCACGACGGCACGCACCGGGCGGGCTACGAGTGCCCACGGGGTGAGCCCCAGTGCTCGGAATGTGTCCAGGAGTTTGCTATTCACATCGGGTGGCAACTGACCGCCAGCTCCAAACCGTGGGGTGGCGAATTGAAGCACCAGCCGAAGAAGTGTCATGTGTGCCGTTCCGAGGATTTGGGGATTTGATTGGCGAACGCGATCGAAGGGAGGCACCCCCGGTGGGTCCTTTTCTTTATCGAATTACCATTACCCCCATATTGAGTAATGTGTCAGTTATTTGTTAGTTACCGTTCCGTGATAGGGGTGCGGAAGAGTAGAAGTCAAGCGAGGAGGCCGTCAGAGCAACGCTCCGGACACTCGCTGAGACTTCCGCCCTATCAAAGGAATGCAGCGCTATGCGTAAGACCGTTCTCATGCCCGTGGAAAGGGTTCTGTGCGACGCCCACATAGCGCGTGATGGCAGTGAGGAAGAAGCGGGAACGACTCTTACCTTGGGTGCGCACACGTGGGACCTCTGCCTTGAGCACGACATCCTGTTCGGCAGGTACCTGATGGACGCTCTTGGCGTGCCTGAGACTGCCAAGAGTGCGCCGGTTGAGCCCCTGCCGATTGTTGAGGCTGTCCCGGAGTCGGAGCCGGAGCCGGAGCCGGAAGCGGCACCCGTGGGGGAGCCTGACCCCGAGCCGGTCCCATCCGTGATGCTGGCCGGAGAGGTGCCCGGTTACTCGTGGGAAGACGCCAGAGAGGCCGTTCGGCGCATGGGCTATGAGGTGGTCGGCCGTGCCGATGACAGCACGGTCCTGCTGATCCTGGGTGAGGGTGGCGACCGGAATGCCACCAAGCTGCGCGACGCTTCCGAGCGTGGCATCCCTGTGATGGACGTCCGGAAACCGGGACGTTTCAAGTCGGCTGTTCGCTCGGGTGAGTTGGTCGGTGGCGACCCGCTTCCGGAGCCTGCCAAGGTCGCCCTCTCCGGGATGAGTGAGCGAGAGCGCAACCGTGCCGTACGAGCGTGGGCACGCGAGAACGGCTTCACCGTGCCTACCAAGGGCCGAATCCCGATGCATGTGCGCCATGCGTGGGAGCACCGGGACGCATCGGAGGGAAAAGCGGTCGCGGCCTGACCGCCGCTCCCACCGTGCCGGGCGCCGAGTGCGCCCGGCCTCCCCGGCCAGAAGCCACACAAGCAACCCTGTTCGAGATTGAGGCAGCATGAGCGCCCCCGTTCTGTACGGTCCCATCGGTCGCGCGGTCCGCAGGATCTCCCCGTTCCTGGAAGCGGACTCCTTGGGGGTGTATGTGGCCGCCCTCTCGATGTGGTCGGCCGCTATCGGTGGCTCGGTCAAGGTGTCTTCCCGTGGCCCCCGGCCCGTGCTGCTGTGGTCCGCTCTGGTGGCCGGTACGGGGCGCGGCAAGGGAACCGCGCTCCGGGCCGCTCATCATGTCTTGGACAAGGCCCTGGGCCGCTTCCTGGCCACACACACCACGTCCGGGATCACTTCCGGGGCGAGCATGGTGAACCACCTGTGGGAGCAGCAGGAAGCGACGGCCGAGACCGAGCATGGGCGGGACGTGCGGACTCTGGTGGTCGAAGAAGAGTGGTCGGAAGTGCTCCGCAGGGTGAAGCGGGATGCATCGTTCACGACCAAGCTGCGGACCGCGTGGGACGGTGCGACGCTCCGGAACACCACCAAGGATGAGGCGCAGGAAGTACGTGACCCCGCCATGGTTCTGCACTGTCACGTCACGCCCTCTGACTGGGCCAAGTACGTCGGGGAGTCGGAAGCGGCGGGTGGCTCGTACAACCGCATCCTTCCCTTCCTGCTCGGATCGGTGCCGCTCTTGGATGACGACCGGGTGAGCCTGCCCGAGGTGGACGGGCGAGAGCTGGCCGACGCTTACGGGTGGGCCACTGCCCGGCCGCGTGTGATCACGCTTGCGGAGGATGCCCGGCCGCTGTGGCGGATCGTGCGCCGATACGCCCGCATCCTGGGTGAGACCCTGCCCGAGGGACAGGCCGTGTTCATCGAGCGCACGGCAGAACAGACGCTCAGGGTTGCGGCCTGCCTGGCAGCGTCCGAGTGCTCGGAGACGGTCACTGAAGAGATGCTGTCGGCCGCCTTCAGCCTGGTGCGCCGGTCGGTCCAGGATGCCGTCCGGATCACCAAGGGGGCGACCTCTCCCAAGGTGAAGCGTCAGCCGCTCAGCCTTGAAGACAAGGTCCGGGCCCGGATCGAGATGCACGGCGGTCGGGCCACTTCCTCCCAGGTGCTCCCGTATGTGGGCGCCACGGCTGAAGCGGTTAAAGCACTGTCGGGAATCGTCGTTACTGTGGAACGGGCGGGTAAGAGTGGCCGACCGGCCACCGTTTTCACACTCCGCGGTGACACTTCCGGTGCCTCTGTGCCGCAGCCGGCCAGCACAGGCAGCGACAGGAACGAGGACACTTCCCGTCACGCAGAGGCGCAGCCGGCCAGCGCAGAGCGTGAGCAGAACCGTGCATGCGTCGTCCGCCTGGACGCCTACCGCCCGGCACCCAAGCAGGTTGCCGAGCCCGTGCAGGAACCGAAGCGGTCGGAACCGTCGGGCGACACGAATCCCTTCCTAGCGCTGCTCTAGCCATAGCAAATGGGCCCCGTCCGGATGGACGGGGCCTTCGGTGTTTCGACTACGCGAGTGGGCAAGCCAGTTCATATGTCACCCGAGCGTGCAGCAGACTCCCGATCAATCGGACGGCGTGAGCGAAGACCACACGCCGAACCACTGCTCGGCGCCCCACGCCTCGAACCGCTCCACCTCAGTGAACCCCAGCTTCGCCGCGAGGCGCATCGAGCTGGTGTTGGCAGTCTGGGTATAGAGCACCACCGGCTCACCGGGCAGGGCGGCAGCAAACCAGTCGAGTGCCGCTGTGCATGCCTCGGTGGCGTACCCGCGGCCCCACGCCTCCGGTAGGAACAAGTAGCCGAGTTCTGTCTCTCCGGCCTCCAGACGGCAGTTACTCGGACTCTCGGGGGCGTGCGGTTTGAGCTGGACCGTGCCGATCATTGCTCCGTCGAGCTCGACCACGAACCAGCCACGGCGCTGCCCGGGCACCTCGGGCACCGTGTGTTCAAGCTCGGCGCGTGGTTGAGGGCCACCAAGGTAGGCGTTCACCTCTGGCGAGGCGTTCAGCTCGATGACCGTCGCGCGGTCCCGGGCCTCCGACTCGCGGAGTACAAGCCGCTCGGTCTTGATCGGGGCAGGTGGCCACGCGAGGGGTCTGGGGTCAGCCATGCCAGCCAACCTAGCTAGCCGGATCGGAAGCGATCAAGACGCGCCGACCGATCAAGCCACTGGCTCGGGACTGGCTCTCGTATGACCCGGTAGAAGCAGGCTGGGAGTTCGGCCGCTTGCTGTCGCCCAGGGCACAAGCGTCCTGACCGATCCGGGCCCATGACTGACCGCCGCCGCCCGTACCGGGCGGAAGTTCCAGGTCCCCACAACTGCGGCAGGGCTCTACTCGGCGCGAACGACCATGGCGAACGAGGTCCTGATGCGTCGGAAACCGGCGTGACCGGAGCGGCCCGTGTGGCTCATGCACTCCACATCAACGGACGCCGACTCGGTGGAAGGTGTCGCCTTCCACTTGCAGTGCAGGCACTCAGCCTCGAAGGTCACGTCCGTATCCGGGTGCTCGGTGATCCTGTGCATCACGTATCGCATCGCCGTTCTGATGCTCACAGCCCGCCCCTACGGCTCCGCGCGTTGGCCTCAGCAACTCTGCTGCTCAGTCCATCGGGCGGCTGACGTGGCGGCGCTTCGTAGTCGGGACACTTCGGGCTGCCGCACTCCCACCGGGGCCAGCGCAAGGCCGAGTTGGGCGCCAAGTCCGCCCCCTCGGGGCCAGGGTCGCTCTTCTGCACCATGAGCACGCCGCCGACGCCGAACGCTCCGGTAAGACGGGAGAGAAACCGTCGGGCCTCACTGCTGCCCAGATGATCAGCCGCTTCGGTCCTATGTGCCCTGCTGTCGCTCACCATGGCCCCCATCTTCGGCGGGCCACGATCGCGCCTCTAGCCTGTTTCCTGTTCCCGCAAAAAGTCGTTGCGGATACCTTCGATCAGATCCCGCATTTCGTCGCCGGCCAGCGCGGCTCGCTCGAATCCTTCGAACTTATCGACGTAGAGACTCACATCTCGCGGGTCCGTAACGACGACTTCGGCATGGACGGTTTCAACTGTCACCATGCGGTCGTCACGGATGACGAAGGCATGATTTGCGATGTCGTGTTGCTGAACCCACAGAGGGACTATCCGGATGTCCACGTGGGAGAGTCGTGAAATTGAGACGATGCGATCAAGCTGAGCAGCCATCATCTGCGGTCGCACGATGCGCCAGCGCAGAACAGGTTCGGTGATGATGAACCGAAGCGACTTTGCGTTGTCGTAGAGAACCGCTTGCCGTTCGAGTCGCCCATTGATCGTTCGCGTGAGTGCGTCTTCACTCAGGTTGTGGCGTTGCAGAATGGCCCGGATGTACTCGGGAGTCTGGAGCAGGCCCGGAACGAGCGCGGGTTGAAACAGCCGCAGTACAGACATCTGGGCTTCCAGAGCCTTCGCGGCCTGCTGGCCCTTGTGGACCCCGATCCGCTTGAGCAGGCGCCACGCCGTCGCCTCCGTCGCTGACGCGCGTGCGGCTTCCGCGTACTCCGCCTTGACCTCGTCCGAGACACCGATGGCGGTCAGGATGCGCTCTACGTCCGTCGCGCTGGGTGCCAGCTTCGCATTCTCGATCTTGGACAGCTTGGACGGAGACATGAGGGCGCTGCGGGCCACCGCTTTGGCTTCCTTGCCGGATGCCACTCGCAGCGCCCGCAGCGCGGCTCCAAGCTGTGCTCTGTTCACGTCCCGTACTTGGCCCACCATTCGGTGAACGGTTCCGCGTGCGCGAGAGCCGCATCACGGTACCGTGTGAATTCCGCTGTTCGTTCCGGCGGTAGCACTTCCGAACCCAGGTACTTTCCGCTTCCGTCGTAGTTCATCACGGCCACGGATTCGGAGTCGAAGAACCAGAAATCCGGAACGTTCTGCAAGGGGTTGGGTTTGTCGGTGATGTCGAGGATGAAGAACTCTTCGCCCCCGCTCACGTTCTTGTGGTAGCCCCACCCGAGTTCGAACCTAAGATAGTCCGTGAGCGGGCGGGACAGGATATGGACCCGGTATACCCGCTTCCCCTTCTCGGTGTGCGAGCGTAGTTCTTTGACCCATCCCGCGTTGTAGTCGTCCGGCTGTGGCTCCCCGGCCAGGAATGCCTGGTAGGCGTCGACGCTCCCGGACCTGCTGTAGTCGTCCAGGGTCTCCAGCCGGAATGCCTCGCGCTCGAACGTGTCGAAGAGGTCGCCGAGGGTCCTAGATGAGGTTGTCACGGATGGCCTTCTGGATCAGTTCCATCGGGATCTCGACCAGGGTTTCGTGCGCGGGAATCTGAAGCCCGTGATCGGTCGGCGTCTCGCCCTGTACCAGCAGGGTGCCGCGATCCGTGGCGTAGATCGTCGGGCAGTCCTTGATGTCGCACGTGCTGACCAGCTTGGTGACCTTCATGGTCTGGGTTCCCCTCTCCCGTACCGCTGCCAGTTGCCCCGCATCTGGGTTGATGCTCCCGAGGGGTGGCGCACCGGTCAAGCGATCACGGTTGACGGAACGGGAAACCGCGTAACCTGCGCCCGGCCTGCTCGTATGCGGCGCGATTGGTGGTGGTGCCTCCAGCGCGCCTCCTGCCTGCGGAGACTGTTGACGATCATGGGGAAATGCTGGGGAGGCCCCCTCTGGGAGGGGTGTTCGTGCAGGCCAGAGCCGTATGGCCTGTAAAGCACGCAGATTTATGAGGGCACGAACCAGGTCCAGCGGATCGTGATGGCAAGGAACCTGCCGTAACGACAGGGGAGTTCAGCACTCCAGGACATGGAAAGGGCGCCCTGCGGGGCGCCTTTTTCGCGGCCGCTGCCGAGAGGTGTTCGTACAGGCCGGAGCCATATGGCCGACAAGCGTCCGGCTGTCGCCGAATGGCGCTACCGGAGGGTCGGGCTTAGGAACGAAGACGAACGGGGCCTGCCCCGGGCCCTACCCCCCTCTCCCCTGGAGGAGCCATGACCCAGACCGGACCCATGACCGCCATGAGCAAGCAGATGCAGGAGTGCGTCAACGCGTGCATGGCCACCCACACGATGTGCGAGGAGACCCTCAGCTCCTGCATGTCCATGGAGGGCGGCCCGACCCACATGAGGATCATGCGGGCGCTGATGGACTGCTCCGAGATGACCCGGATGTGCGCCGACATGATGATGCGGCGCTCGCCCCTGTCGGCCGAGATGTGCGCGATGTGCGCCAGGGCCTGTGACATGTGCGCCGAGGCGTGTATGTCCATGCCGGACGACCCGCAGATGAAGCGCTGCGCCGACGCGTGTCGCCGCTGCGCCGAGATGTGCCGCTCGATGGCCGGCGCGGCCATGTGACACCCCGCTGAGACGGCGCCAGGGGCACCCCGGCGGGGTGCCCCTGAACCGCGTACGACCGCTCTCAGCTGCCGGTGACGGTGACCTTCTGGTCGTTCTTCAGCTCGTCGACCAGCGTCTTGACCTTCGCCTTGTCCCAGACGAGGTTGCCGCCCGTGGAACCGGAGACCGGCATGTTCATCGAGGTGCCGTCGCCGCCGCTGACGCCCTTCATCGCGAAGAACATCGAGGCCAGGTCCCACAGGCTCATGTCCTTGTCGACGGTGAGGGAGTCCAGGCCCGCGCCGAGGGTGGGGTAGAGCTTGAAGGGGTTCAGGATCGTCGACGGGGTGGCCACCTGGTGGGCCAGTGCCGCCAGGAACTTCTGCTGGTTCTTGGTGCGCTGCAGGTCGGACGCGGCGAAGGCGTGCCGGGTGCGGACGAATGCGAGGGCCTCCTCGCCGTTCAGGGTCTGCTTGCCCGCCTTGAAGTTCGCGCCCGAGTAGCTGTCCTTGAAGCCCTTGTCGATGTCGATCGTGACACCGCCGACCGCGTCCACGATGTCCGCGAAGCCGGCGAAGCCGATCTCCACGTAGTGGTCGATGTGCAGACCGGTGTTGAACTCGACCGTGCGGACGAGGAGGGTCGGGCCGTCCTCGGCGTAGGCCGCGTTCAGCTTCGTGTGCCGGCCGGTGCCCTGGTAGACCTTGCCGGACGTCGACCCCTTGTACGAGGGGATCTCCACGTCCGAGTCGCGGGGGAGGGAGATCAGGGTGTCGCCGTTGTCGCCGACGTGCAGGATCATCATCGAGTCCGTGCGCTGGCCCTCGGCCGACCCCGTGTGCAGCTTCTTCTTCTCCTCGGCCGACATGCCCTTGCGGCTGTCGGAACCGACGATCAGGTAGTTGGTGCCCTTGCCGGCGTCGGGACGGTCGATGACCTTCGACAGGTCGACGTCCCGGTGCAGCTTGGAGTCGGCCCAGAAGTAGGTCGCGACGGATGTGACGATCAGCACGCTCACGACGACGATCGCCGTCCACTTGATCCGCTTGCGCCAGTTCGGAGCCGGACGCGGGCCGCGCTCACGGGTGCCGCCGGGTCCCCCGCCCCCGGGGCCGCCGCCGTAGACCTGGCCGGTGTTGTAGCCGTTGTCGTAACCGCTGTCGTACCCGGAGCCGTCGTCGTACCCGTTGCCGTAGGCCGGCTGCTGCGGGACGCCGGCGTAGCCGCCGCCCCCTTGCTGCGGCGCACCGTACGGCGGCGCCGACGGTTCCCCGCGTCGTACCTGGCGCATCACGCGGGCGCCCTCAGGCTGCGCGCTGGCGCTACCGCGTCCGTACCGGTTGCCGCGGTTGTCGTTCGACCGTCCCTCGGGCCATTCGTTCATGGGCCCCAGTGTGCAGGCAGCGGCAGTGCCTCTTACAAGGGTCGTAGGAAAATCAGGGCACCGCTGTTGCGAACCCGACACAAATTCCGCGATTGTCCCTTCCGCATAAGGTGGGGGCCATGACAGACCAGGCCCCCGAGGCGGAATCCGATATACCCGGCAAGCCGACGTCCGCGTCCCGGACCACGCTGAGCCACATCATGACCCACAACGACACCAACCTCCTCGGGACGGTGCACGGCGGCGTGATCATGAAGCTCGTCGACGACGCGGCGGGCGCGGTCGCCGGCCGCCACTCGGGCGGTCCCGCCGTCACGGCGTCCATGGACGAGATGGTGTTCCTGGAGCCGGTCCGGGTCGGCGACCTGGTCCATGTCAAGGCGCAGGTCAACTGGACCGGCCGGACGTCCATGGAGGTGGGCGTGCGGGTCCTGGCCGAGCGCTGGAACGAATCGAACCCGGCCACCCAGGTCGGCTCGGCCTACCTGGTCTTCGCGGCGGTCGACGCCGACGGCAAGCCGCGCCGGGTACCGCCGGTGATACCGGAGACCGACCGGGACCGGCGGCGCAATCAGGAGGCCCAGATCAGGCGCACGCACCGGCTGGCGCGCAGGCGGGAGATCCGCGAGCTGCGCGAGCGCAGGGTAGCGGAGGGTTTCGACGACTAGCGCGGGGCCGCGCGGGCCCGCCGGTCGGCCGCGGGCCCGTGGGGGCTTGTCGCGCAGTTCCCCGCGCCCCTGAAAGCAGGGGCGCGGGGGCCCGCAGCCGAGACACGAGCCTCAGCACACCGTCTCGTCTCCCCGGATCACAGAGGCTTCCCCCTGGGCGGGGGCCTCGGCCCGTACCTTCCGGACATTCGCCGGCCCCTTGAAGTCCGCCCCGGTCGTCACCCGCAGCACCGGGCCCATCCCCTTGACCGCCCGCAGCTCGCTCCCGGGCAGCGCCGCCGCGAGCGACCGGGCCGAGCGGTCCCACCGGGGGTCGTAGGAGATCACCGTCCGCCGCACGTCGTGCCGGGCGCCGGTGACCGGCTGATGGTTCGTCGCGAACCCCGCCGCCGCCAGTGCCGCGTCCATCCGCCGGCCGAGCCCCGCCGTCCCCGTGCCGTTCTCCACCTGCACACGGATCTGTGCCGGCGCCACCTCCACGGTCACCGGCACCGGCCCGGCGGGCCGCTTGGGTGCCGGCGGTGCCAGCGGCCTGTCGTCGCGCAGGGACTGGAACAGCTGGTCCGACTTGGCCTGGTCCCACTTCAGCGTCGAGCCGATGCCCTTCACGGGGTACGCGATCTGCCCGATGGGGACGGTCGTGAACTCGGACGAGGACGGGGAGAAGTTCCGCATCGCCCGGCCGAGGTCCAGCAACTCGTCCGTGCCGAAGCCCATGTCGGCCCGTACGGAGCCCAGGACCGCCCGTGTCACGTCCCGGAACCTGATCGGGTTCAGCAGCACCCCCGACGACGACACCCGCTCGATCAGCGCGGCCAGGAACCGCTGCTGCCGTTTCATCCGGCCGAGGTCGCTCGCCCCGTCGACGTGCCGGGCGCGGACGTACTGCAGGGCCTGGCCGCCGTTCAGCCTGTGTGTGCCGGAGGAGAGGTCGAGGCCGGTGTAGGAGTCCTTCAGCGGCGCGGGCGTGCAGATCCGGACCCCGCCGAGCACGTCGACGGTCCGCATGAACGTGATGAAGTCGACCTCCAGATAGTGGTCGATCTTCAGATGGGTCAGGTCCTCGACCGTGCGGACGGTCAGCTGCGGGCCGCCCTCCGCGTAGGCCGCGTTCAGCTTGATGGGATGGGCGCTGTGCGTCCGGCCCGTCGTCTCGTCGACGTGCTGCGGGACCTCGGCGTACGAGTCGCGCGGCAGGCTGACGACCGTCGCCCGCTCCCGGTCCGGCGAGATGTGCACGATCATGATCGTGTCCGTGCAGTGGCAGGGCGCACCGCCCAGCCGGTACCGGCGCCGCTCCTTCTCCGTGATCTTGTCGCGGCCGTCGGTACCGACCAGCAGGACGTTCATGCCGTGCCCCGGGGCGGGACGGTTCTTCATGTCCTTGAACGGGTCGACCCGGGCGATGTCCGCGTCCAGACTGGCCATCACCGAGTGTCCGATCCCGGCCGACGCCAGCACCACCACCGAGAGTGTGGTCACGGCCCGCATGGCCCAGCGCGGCCGCCGGGGCCTCGTGGGTCGTACCGGCGGCCGCGGGGCCTGACGGGTGGGCTGCGGTCGACGCTGCGGCGGGGCGGGCCGGGCGGGGGACCGGGGCGGGCTGGCGGCCAAAGGACACCTCCGGACGAGGCCGTACGTGGGATCCGTGAGCACCGTAGGCCGATACGACCTTCAGCCCGCGGCTTGGCCCCGGCGGCGCGCACCGGTGTCCCCCGTTCGCGGTAACGTGATCCCCCTATGAACGCCAAGCCCGACGTGCGGCACCCCGCGGTTTCTGTGATCATGCCCGTCCTCGACGAGGAGCGGCATCTGCGTGGGGCCGTCCAAGCGATCCTCGCGCAGGAGTACGCCGGCGAGCTGGAGGTCGTCATCGCCCTCGGTCCGTCCACGGACCGCACGGACGAGATCGCGGCGCAGCTCGTGGCAGACGACCCCCGCGTGCACACCGTCCCGAACCCGACCGGGCGCACCCCGGCCGCGCTGAACGCCGCGATCAAGGCCTCCCGGCATCCGATCGTGGTGCGCGTGGACGGCCACGGCATGCTCTCCCCGAACTACATCGCGACCGCCGTACGGCTGCTCGAGGAGACCGGCGCCCAGAACGTCGGCGGCATCATGCACGCCGAGGGCGAGAACGCCTGGGAGCACGCGGTCGCGGCGGCCATGACCTCGAAGATCGGCGTCGGCAACGCCGCCTTCCACACGGGTGGCGAGGCCGGCCCCGCCGAGACCGTCTATCTCGGTGTCTTCCGCCGCGAGGCCCTGGAGCAACAGGGCGGCTACAACGAGGAGTTCATCCGCGCCCAGGACTGGGAGCTGAACTTCCGGATCCGCGAGGCCGGCGGCCTGATCTGGTTCTCGCCGGAGCTGAAGGTGTCGTACCGGCCGCGGCCGTCGGTGAAGGCCCTCGCCAAGCAGTACAAGGACTACGGTCGTTGGCGGCACGTCGTCGCCCGCTACCACGAGGGCTCCATCAACCTGCGCTACCTCGCCCCGCCGGTGGCGGTGTGCGCGATAGCCGCCGGGATGGTCGTCGGGGCCCTGGTGACCCCGTTCGCTTTCGTGGTCCCGGGCGGTTATCTCGCGGCGATCGCCGCCGGGTCCGTCCCGGCCGGCAAGGGGCTGCCGCTCAAGGCGCGGCTGCAGATCCCGCTCGCCCTCGCCACCATGCACATGTCGTGGGGGTATGGCTTCCTGACCAGCCCCAGGTCCCTGGCGAAGCGGGTCATCGCGTCCCGCCGTCCCGCGGTGCTCAGCTCTTCCTCCAGCTGAGCACCTGCCGTCGGCGCGGCCCGGACTACCAGGTGTAGTCCGGGTCGACGTGCATGCACGCCTTGGTGTCCGCGGCGTTGAGGGCGCTCGCCGAGGCCGGGGTGGTGTCATCGTCGCCGGCGGTGTACTTCGTGCCCGAGCGCCAGTCCGCGCCCACCACCAGCGTGACCCCGTCGACGTCCGCGGACTTCTTCACCTGGTCGGCCGGGACGTCCAGCGCCTTCGCGACCCGCTGGGCGTCGCCCGCCAGGTCGGCGCTCGGATAGCGCACCAGCGTCCGGTCCTCGCTCAGCAGTGCCGAGGAGTCGGCCGCGGCCCTGGTGAAGCCCTTGGCGACCAGCAGCTCGGCGACCGCGGCGGCCCGGCCGGTGACGGCGGACTCCGTGCTGCCGCTGGTGCCGTTCTGCACCTGTACGGCGATCCGGTCGTCGGCCGCCGCCTTGTCGGTGACCTCGGTCGTGGTCGTCGTCTTCTTCTTGTCCTTGCCGTCGAGGGCGATGTCCTCGCGGACCAGCCGCCACAGCTTGGCCGCGTCGGTGGGCTTGGGCAGGACGCGGTTGCCGTCCGAGGAGTACACCCACGGCATGGTCGTCATGGTGATGCGCTCGGTGGGGACCTTCTTCAGCTCCTTGCTCAGGTCGTAGAGCTTGGTGACGGTGCCGAGGCCGTCGTCCACCGTCAGTGCCTTGGTGGCCGTCTCGGCGAGCTTGAGGAGCTTGTCGGGGTTGCTGAGGGTCGCGTTGGAGCGCAGCTGGCGGACCATCGAGTTCATGTACATGTGCTGCGCCTTGGTGCGGGCGATGTCGCTGCCGTCCTCGAAGCCGTACCGGGTGCGCAGCCACTGCAGGGCCTGCTCGCCCTTGACGGAGGTGGTGCCCTTCGTCAGCTTCAGGCCCGAGCCGTGTCCCGTCGAGGTGTGCGAGTAGATGTTGGCGTCCACGCAGACCGGCACCCCGCCGATCGCGTCCGCCATGGACACCACGCCCGAGAAGTCGACCATCATGAAGTGGTCGATGTGGATGTCGGTGAGCTTCTCCCAGGTGGCCACCGTGCAGCCGGGGCCGCCGTGCTCCAGGGAGGCGTTGGTCATGGTGCCGGAGGTCGCCGCGTAGACCTTGCCGGTGTCGGTGTCCGTGCACCTGGGGATGGAGACCAGGGTGTCGCGGGGCATCGAGACCACCGACATGTTGGTGCGGTCGGCCGAGACGTGCAGCAGCATCTGTACGTCGGCACGGGCGGCGGTGCCGATGTCCTTGGCGCCGCCCAGCTTCTGGTTCTCCGCGGTGTCCCGGGCGTCGGAGCCGATGAGCAGGATGTTCAGGGGCGTCTGCCCGGCCGCGTTCGCCTTCGACGCGGCCGCGCGGTCCTTGGAGTCCCCGATGTTCAGGGACTCCTTCTTGAGGTTGCCGTTGAGGTGCTCGTAGTACAGGTATCCGGCGGTGGCGGTGCCGGCTATCGCCAGGGCCACGACCGAGGCCGACCAGCGCAGCACCCGGCGTCTGCGCCGCCCGCGGTCACCGTCCGTCCCGCCGCCGCGCCGTCTGCCACCGTGCCGACCGCCACCGTCCTGGGGCGTCAGGGTCATCGTGTCGTCGACCACGGCCACGTCGGACACCTCCCCTCGCACATTGCCGCGCACCAACCGCCCGCCCTCCCGCTCGCCACTGCCGCCGCACCCGACTCCCGGGCACCTGGGCACCTGGGCACGGCGGCAGTGTCATGCAGTCGTTTAGGAGTTGCCTGTGCTTACCTGTGCGGTTCTGTGTGTGAGGGGATCGTGCCGCCTGTAATGACCTTGTATGGGACCGGGCGCGCGGGCTACCACCGATAGGGCGCGTACACGTCCATGCACTGCTTGGTGTCCGAGCCGTTGATCGCGTCGGCGTTGTCCGGCAGGTCACCGGCCTTCGGCACGGACTGCTTGGGGTACGCCGTCCCGTCCCGCCAGTCGGCGCCGACGACGAGCGTGACGCCCGACACATCGGTGGTCTGCTTCACCTGACCGACCGGGATCCCCAGCGCCTTGGCGACCGCCTGGGCGTCGCCCTGCAGGTCCGCGCTCGGATACTCCACGACCGTCTTCTCCACGGACTCGGTGGCCGACGAGGTGTCCGCCGCCGCCCTGGCGTAGCCCTTGGTGCCGAGTTCCGTGGCCATCGCCCGGGCCCGGCCGGAGACCGCGGCCTCGGTGGCGCTCCCGGTGGCGTTCCGCACCAGCACCCCGAGTTGGCCGGCGGAGACGGAGGGCGCCTTGGTCGCCGCGGCGGTCGCCGTGGGCCTCTTGCTCTCCTTGGCGGCGCCGTTCTTGTCGAACGCCACGTCGTCGCGGAGCATCTGCCACATCTTGTCGGCGTTGGCGGTGTCCGGCACGAGGTGGTCTTTGTTCTGCGGGTCCTGGACGTTCGGCATCGTGAGCGAGGTGATGCGGTCCGTCGGCACCGACTTGAGCTGCATGCCCAGGTCGTAGAGCTTCTTCGGGGTGCCGATCTCCTCGGAGACCGTCAGCGACTTGGTGGCAGCCTCGGCCAGGTCCATCAGCCTGCCGGTGTCGGTGAAGACGTTCTGCCCCTTCAGCGTGCGGATCATCGAGTTGAGGTACATGTGCTGGGCCTTGGCCCGCAGCGGGTCACTGCCCCAGGCGTGCCGGGTGCGCAGCCACTGCAGGGCCTGCTCGCCCTGCACCTTGTGCGTGCCGGCCGTCATCTTCAGCCCGGAGCCGCCGGACACCGCGGCCGTCGGCCGGTCCCACACGTTCTGCTTCACACAGACGTCGACGCCGCCGATGGCGTCCGCCATGTTCACCACGCCCGCGAAGTCGATCGTGATCCAGTGGTCGATGTAGACCCCGGTGAGGTTCTCCCAGGTGGCCAGCGTGCAGCCGGCGCCGCCCCGGGCCAGCGACTCGTTGATGATGGTGTTGGTCGCCGGGTACACCTTGCCGGTGTCCGGGTCCGTGCACTTGGGGATGTCGACGCGGGTGTCCCGGGGGATGCTCACCATCGCCGCGCTCTTCCGGTCCGCCGACAGGTGGATCAGCATCTGTACGTCGCCGAGCGGCGGGCTGCCCCGGTCGTACTTGGCGCCGCCGAGCTTCACGTTCTCGTCGGAGTTACGGCTGTCGGAGCCGATCAGCAGGATGTTCAGCGGCGTCTGACCGGCCGCGTTGGCCGCGGTCTTCCGCGCCTTGGCGTCGCCGATGTCGCGCTCGCCCTTGTGGATGTTGCCGTTCAGGTGCTGGTAGTAGAGGTAACCGGCACCGGCCGTACCGAGGATCACCACCGACAGCGCGGTCGCCGACCAGCGCAACGCGCGCCGTCGGCGGCTGCCCCGGCCGCCGTTCGAGCCGTGCGACCCGTTCGGGCCGTTCGAGCCGCGCGACCCGGTCGGGCCGTTCGGGCTGCCCTTGCGACGGCCGCCGCCCGCACCGCCGGGCGCCCCGGCTACCTTCGGTGCGAGGGACATCGTGTCCTCGACCGCGGGCTTCTCCCCCCGTACATCGCTCTGCGTCAACGCCCCGCCCTCCCCGCCCTGCGCTCTGCGCGCACCGGCCCGCCGCCGACGCCCCCCATCGGACGCTTCACGGACCACACGGGTCCGCCCCGCGCCCGGTTAGACGCATGACGGACCCATAGGGTTACCTGCTTATTCGCTGTGACTTGGTGTCATGGGGGAGCAACTCCCCGCTACCGCACGCCGCTTGTCGCTACTTGGCGCAGGTCACCTTGTCCGCGGTGGTCTTGCTGTCCACGTCCGGCGCCTTTGTCGGAGTGGTGAGGGGCACCCCCGCCCCCTGGAAGTCCTTGCCCAGCGTGAGGGTCATCGCGGGCAGTCCCTGGGAGTTGGTCACGCTCTTGCCGGGCTTCAGCGCCGAACCGGACAGCCCCATGATGCTGGCCAGTTCACGCGCCTGGGCGGCCTGGTCGGGGGCGTACTCCAGGGTGGTCTTGCTGAGCTTGGCGTCCGCGTTGCCGGCGTTCTCCGACTTGAGGACGCCCTCGTCGTTCTGCAGCCAGTTGAGGGCCTTCTGGGCGCTGCCGTCCGCGGCCCCGCCGTTGAGGATCCGCACCCGCACCTCGGAGGCCGCGGACTTGCTGCCCTCCAGGCGGGCGGCCGCCGCGTCCTTGCTGGCCTTCGCCTGCTTCTTCTTGACGTCGGTGAAGGAGACGTCGTCCTTGATGGCCTGGAACACCGGCGGGGCCTTCGTGTCGTTGAGCACGACGGTCGCCTTGACCTTCTCGGCCGGGTTGTCGATGACCGGGATGGTGGTGAAGGTCAGGTTCTTCGGGTTGAGCTTGCCGAGCTCCAGACCCAGGTCCTTCAGCTTGCCGATGCTGTCCAGCTTGGAGTCGACGGTCAGCGCCTTGGTGCCGACCTCGGCCAGCTTCAGCAGCTTGGTCGGGCTGGTGAGCGTCGAGTTGGAGCTGAGCTTGCGCATCAGCGCGCTCAGGAACTGCTGTTGGAGCTGGATCCGGCTCAGGTCACCGCCGAAGCCGACCGAGTGCCGGGTGCGCACGAAGGCCAGCGCGGTCTCGCCGGAGATGTTGTGGGTGCCCTTGGACAGCTTCAGATGCGAGTCCGAGTCGTCGATGTCCTTGGCCAGACAGACCTCGACCCCGCCGACCGCGTCGGTCAGCGTCTTGACCGCGTTGAAGTCGGCCACCATGAAGTTGTCGGCCTGGATTCCGGTCAGCTCGGTCACCGTGCGCACCGTGCAGCTGGGGGTACGGCCGTCCTGGCCGAGGCTGGTGTTGAACCGGACGCTCTCGGAGCCCGGGATGACCTTCTGCGTCCCGTCCTCCTGCGTCGTCTGACAGTCAGGTACGTCGACGATGAGGTCACGCGGAATGCTCAGCGCGGTGGCGTTCGAGCGGTCCTTGGAGATGTGCAGCAGAATCGTGGTGTCGGCGTGCCCGACGCTGCCCGCGTCGCCGTACCCCTCGTTGCCGCTGCCGGTGCGCTTGTCGGTGCCGATCACCAGCAGGTTGATCGCCTTGTCCTTGCTGAAGCCACCGGTGCTCGCGCCGTCGTCGGAGACGGACGTGATGTTGTCGTTGAGGTGCTTCACATACAGATAGCCGGCGGCCGAGACGGCGACGAGGATGAAGGCCATCGACCCGCCGGTCCACAACAGTGCCTTCTTGGCAGTCGACTTCTTCTTCACCGGCCGCCGTGAACGCCGCCCGGCCGGCGGCTCGGGCTCACCGCGCCGCCTGCGCTGCCCCGGAAGCTGCGCCGGAACCTCCCGGCCCGCCGTCTCCCGTGGCGCGTCCGTGCCGGCGCGCGACGAAGTCGGCCGGCGCGGTCCGGGTACCGACGACTGCGGTGCGGAAGGTGTCAGTCGCAGTTCGTATTCGCCGGTGCTCGGATTGAGTACCCACTGGTCTGCGGGATCGATGTTGTCCGCCCGCCCACGGCCTTGCGCGTCCACGGTTGTCCGATCCTCCGTCGGGGCCACGCGGCGCCTTTCCCCCCATCAAGGCGCTCGGTCACGGTTAACAGTGCACGACCCCAGGACGGACCTCGCGGCCGGCTGCACCGGAGGGCTCACACTATCCGTCCAGTTCAGCGTCAAGTGACGCCAGTGACAAATTAGTCATCCCTACAACCGGGCAATCCATCTCATTTAACTGACAACGAACAACGCGGAAGTTCGCCGCCTTGGCTGGTGCTTTACCCGCAACTGTCCTCGGCGGCGGTGTTCCCGCGGAACCCGGGCGCCTCGGAGCTGTCGGAAGAGGGGGCGTTCTTCTTGGTCACCGGCACCGGTCTGTCGGCCCGCAGCAGTGCGAAAAGCGTGTCCGCCCTGCCCTCCACGAGCTGGTCACGATTGGAGTCGTACACATACGGCTCCCTCGGGACGGTGAGGAACTGCACCTGTTCGGTGGGGATGTCACGCAGCCCGCGGACGAGCTGGTACAAACCCCGCAGACTGGCCAGCTCCGGGTCGGTGGTGAGCGCGGAGGTGGCCGCGTCCAGCAGCGGATAGAGCTTCGCCGGGTTCAGCAGTACGTCACTGCCCCGCACCTTGCCGACAAGCGCCCCCAGGAACAGCTGCTGCCGCTCCATCCGCTCGGTGTCGCTGCCGTTGCCGAGCGACTTGCGCGCCCGCACGTACCCCAGCGCCTGCTCCCCGTCGAGGGTGACCCGTCCGGCGGGCAGCCGCAGTTTGGCGGCCTTGTCGTTGATCGGTTCCTTCAGGCAGACCTGCACCCCGTCGATCGAGTCGACCATGTCCTTGAACCCGCTGAAGTCGACGACGACGTGATGGTCGATCCGGATGTCCGTGAGCTTCTCGACGGTACGGATGGTGCAGGCCGAACCCCCGACCTCGAAGGCCGAGTTGAACAGCGTGAACGAGGGCTCGCTGCGGCGGCCGTCGTTCCGCAGGCAGCTCGGCACGTGCACCATGAGGTCCCGGGGGATGGACACCGCGGTGGCGCTGCGCCGGTCGGCGGCGAGGTGCAGCAGGATCGTGGTGTCGGACCGCTCGGTGCCCAGGTCCTTGCCGTAGCGGCGGTTCCCGTCCCCCGCCCGGGTGTCCGACCCGATGAGGAGGATGTTCTGCGCGTCCCGCACCAGGGCGGTGGGCCGTTCTCGCTCGTAGCGGGCCAGCTCGGCGGCGGCCGCCTCGTCGGGGGTGATGTTGTCGCTGAGCCGGTCGTAGACCACCCAGCCGCAGGCGAGGGTGCCGACGGCGAGCAGCCCGGCGACGAGCGCCGTACCCCGTATCCAACGACGCCGCCGACGCCGGGCAATGCCGTCCCCGGTCGCGGTAGCCCCTCCGGCATCGGTCACTCCTCCAGAGTGCCTGGGGGTGGGGGCGGGGGCGGCGGCAACTACTCCACAAGGGTGAACGGACCTACCTGGGGGCACGAGCCGCGGCGCCGCGCGGCTCCACCGCGCAGCCGCGAACGGCCCCCACCGGCCCGCGCTCGGCGGGTGGTCTCGCTGCTCCGCCCCGGCGGGCGGTCTGGCCGGTCCGTGGCCGGCGGGTGGTCTCGCCGGTCTGTGGTCGGCGGGCGGTCTCGCCGGTCTGTGGTCGGCGGGCGGTCTCGCCGGTCCGGCCTCACCGGTCCGCGCTCGGCGGGTGGTCTGGCCGGTCTGTGGTCGGCGGGTGGTCTCGCCGGTCCGTGGTCGGCGGGTGGTCTCGCCGGTCCGGCCTCACCGGTCCGCGCTCGGCGGGTGGTCTCGCCGGTCTGTGGTCGGCGACCGGTCTCGCCGGTCCGGCCTCACCGGCCCGCGCTCGGCGGGCGGTCTGGCCGGTCTGTGGTCGGCGGGTGGTCTCGCCGGTCCGGCCTCACCGGTCCGTGCTCGGTGACCGGCCTCGCCGGTCCGGCCTAACCGGTCCGCGCTCGGCCGGCGGTCTCGCCGGTCCGCCCCCGGCGAGTGGTCTCATCGAACCGTCGCGGTCACCCGCTCGCTCTCGATCCGCTTGGCGATGCCTTCCTCGCCCAGTTCCTTCAGGTGCCGGCACAGCACCACGGAACCCCCGACCGCGAGCGGCGCGTACAGACCCGCGTTCAGCCCCTCCCATGTGTCGAACCCCAGGCCCGACAGCAGCCGCGACCCGGGCCCGGTCAGATCCAGCCCCGGTGCGTCCCCGAGCGCCCGCTCCACGACCTCGGCCCCGCTCATCTCCGCGCCGGCCACGATCAGCGCGGGCTCGTCCGGATCGACGGGCGAGAACGGAGCGAACCGGTCTCCCTGGCTCGGCACCTCCACCGCGTAGTCGGCGAACCCGTCCGGGACCGCCGGGAAACGCCCGCCCAGCGGCCGTAGCGCGAGAGCGACCCGCTCCCCGCGGCAGGCCCGGGCCGCCTCCAGCGAGTCCGGGCCGCTCACCACCACGTCGGCCGCCGCCGGGTCCCCGGCCACGTCGGCGATCACGCCCACCGACGAACAGGCGAGCAGCCACACCGCCGTCTGCCAGTGCGCGGGCAGCAGCAGGGCCACCCGGTCGCCCGGCTGTGCCGCGAGGTCGCCCTGGAGCAGGTTCGCCGTCTTGGCCACCCAATTGGCGAAGGTGGCCACGGACAATTCGACGCGTTCGCCCGTGGCGTCGTCGTAGAAGGTCACCAGGGGGCGTCCGGGATCCGCGGCGAGCGCGGAACGCAGCAGGTCGGCAGGGGTGCGATCGGTGGCGTTCACCCGGGAAAGCGTACGCCGCGACCGGCGCCCGCACCGACCGGCGGGGCCACCGGTTCGGCGCAATCGCTCCCGACGGACCGTCAGTTCCGCAATGGACATATATGTCTGACTATGTTCAAGATCAGGGGCATGCGTGGATTCCTGACTTCCTCGATCGGCGTCACCTGCGCGGCGGCCCTCTCCCTCCCCGCGGCCGCGCTGAACGTGCCGTCCGCGGCCGCCGCACCGGCGGAGCGGGCCACCACGACCACCGGCCGGCCCGCCGGGACCGCCGCCCCCGCCGGCAGCACCCGGTCACTGCCCCTCGTCCCCCGCACCCGGGAGCGTGTCCTCGGTCAGCCCCCCGAACAGGGCCTGTACCGCGACGACCTGGAGCACTTCTCGCTCGTCGGCGTCAGCTGGGACAACCCCGGCATCGAACTGCACGGCCTGGTCCAGGTCCGCGCCCGGTCCGCCGCCACCGGCCACTGGTCGGGCTGGCAGGACGTCGAGACGCACAACGCCGACCACGGCGCCGACCCGGACACGGCGGAGGCCGACTCGGGCCATGTGCACGGCGGCACCGCGCCCCTGTGGGTGGGCGACTCGGACGGCGTCGACGTACGCGTGCGTGCCGAACTCGACGACGATCCCGGTCCGCGCGGCAGCACCCCCACCGGCGGGCACGACCTGCTCCCGGCCGGCCTGCGCCTCGAACTCGTCGACCCCGGCGAGGAGGCCCCGCCCCAGGGCCCGCCGGCCGACGTCCCCCGCACCGGCACCGAGGCCGACGCGGCGGCGGCCGTCAACACCGACCTCGCGCCCTTCGGCGCCGCCGACATCCCGGCCCTGGACCGGCAGGACACCGAGGACGAACTGGCGGAGCTGACCGGCGTCCCGCGCGCGAAGCCGTACATCGGACCGCGCCCGAGGATCGTCACCCGCCGTGGCTGGGGCGCCGACGAGTCACTGCGCGAGAAGGGGTTCGTCTACACCGGAAAGGTCAAGGCGGCCTTCGTCCACCACACCGCCTCCGGCAACGGCTACAAGTGCTCCCAGGCCCCGTCCGTCATCCGCAGTATCTACCGCTACCACGTGGTGAGCATGGGCTGGCGGGACATCGGCTACAACTTCCTCGTCGACAAGTGCGGAGGCATCTACGAGGGCCGCGCCGGGGGCGTGGCGAAGGCCGTCAAGGGCGCCCACACCCTGGGCTTCAACAACAACAGCATGGGCATCGCGGTGATCGGAACGTTCGGCTCGCACAAGCCGCCCGCCGCGGCCGTGACGGCCATCGCCAAGCTCACCGCGTGGAAACTCGGGCTCTTCGGAGCCAATCCCAAGGGAAAGACATATCTGAAGTCCGGAGGTGGCAATCTCTACCCAAAGGGGAAGAACGTACGACTGAACGTGATCTCCGGTCATAGGGACGGGTACGCCACCGAGTGTCCCGGCGCGAAGCTCTACGCCAAACTCGGCTCGGCCCGGACCAGCTCCGCGCACCTCCAAGGACGCTGAGCACGGGGGCCGCGTTCACCGCCGTCGGGGGCAGTCGGGGGAAACCGCACACCCATGCCGCGTGGCACCGCGCGGCCGTCGAAGGCGCCGTCGCACGGTCTGCATACACTGGCCGGCCGACAGAGAGTTCGGCCGGTCCCGGCAGGAAGCAGAGACGACAGGTGACAGAAGCGATCCTCCTGGTCGGCGGCAAAGGCACCCGGCTGCGCCCGCTCACGGTCCACACGCCCAAGCCGATGGTCCCGGCGGCGGGCGTGCCGTTCCTGACGCACCAGCTCGCCAGAGCCAGAGCGGCGGGCGTGGACCACATCGTCCTCGCGACGAGCTATCTGGCGGAGGTCTTCGAACCGTACTTCGGCGACGGCGCGGCACTCGGCCTGCACATCGAGTACGTCACCGAGGAGGAGCCGCTCGGCACGGGCGGCGCCATCCGCAACGTCGCCGCCCGTCTGCACTCGGGCCCCGACGACCCGGTCCTGATCTTCAACGGCGACATCCTGACGGGCCTGGACATCAGGGCGCTCGTCGAGATGCACGAGACGACGAACGCCGACGTGTCGCTCCACCTCACCAAGGTGACGGACCCGCGCGCGTACGGCCTGGTCCCCACCGACGAGACGGGCCGGGTCCTCGCGTTCCTGGAGAAGCCGACGACCCCCGAGGAGATCGTCACCGACCAGATCAACGCGGGGGCGTACGTCTTCCGCCGCTCGGTCATCGACACGATCCCGCAGGGCCGCCCGGTGTCGGTGGAGCGGGAGACCTTCCCGGAGCTGCTGTCGGCCGGTGCCCACCTCCAGGGCATGGTGGACTCCACGTACTGGCTGGACCTAGGCACCCCGGCGGCCTTCGTCCGGGGTTCGGCGGACCTGGTCCTGGGCCGCGCCCCGTCCCCGGCCGTTCCCGGCCGCTGCGGTGACCGCCTGATCCTGCCCACGGCACGGGTCGCGCCGGACGCGAAGCTGACGGGCGGCACGGTGGTGGGCGAGGGCGCGTTCGTGGCGGAGGGCGCGCGGGTCTTCGGCTCCACGATCCTGCCGGGCGCCGTGATCGAACCCGGCGCGGTCATCACCGACTCCCTGATCGGAAGCCGCGCCCGGGTCGGTGAACGCGCGGTCCTCACGGGCACGGTGATCGGCGACGGCGCGACCGTGGGCGCCGACAACGAGCTGCGGGAGGGTGCGCGGGTGTGGTGCGACGCGATGATCCCGGCGGGGGCGGTGCGGTTCTCCTCCGACCAGTAGGGGGTGGCCGAGCAGGTACGCCGACCGCGGCCGCGCGGGGACTGATCGCGCAGCTCCCCGCGCCTCTGCCGCACAGCTGCGGGCCATCGTGCCGCAGGGCGGCACGGGTGGGCGCGGCGGCACCCTACGCCGGTGAGCGAAACCCCGCCGCCACCAACCCGCACGTCACAACCGGCCGATATCCCACTGCGGCATCCGCGGCGCCCGCCGCTTCGGCACCTGCCCGCTCAGCAGGATCAACCGAGCCGCCCGATGCCGCTGCCCCGCATACGGCTCGAGCAACCGCAGCATCGCCTCGTCGTCGGCATGCCGATCCCCGGCCAGCGCGAACCCCACGATCCCCGGCAGATGCAGGTCCCCGACCGTCACCGCGTCCGCCGCCCCATGACTGCGCTGCACGGTCTCCGCGGACGTCCAGGGCCCCACCCCCGGCACCACCTCCAACCGCGCCTGCGCGGCCTCCGCCGCCATCCCCACGGTCTGCTCCAGCCGCGCGGCGACCCGTACCGCCCGCAGAATCGTCGACGCCCGCTTGTTGTCGACGCCGGCCTTGTGCCACTCCCAGGAGGGAATCAGCGCCCAGGTCCGAGGGGCCGGCATCACCCACATCGGCCGCTCGCCCACCCCGGCGGGGCCGGGCGCCCGCTCCCCGAACCTCCGCACCAGCAACCGCCAGGCCCGGTACGCCTCGTCGGTCGTGACCTTCTGCTCCAGCACCGACGGAATCAGCGACTCCAGCACCAGCCCGGTCCGCGTCAGGCGCAACCCCGGCCGCCGATGCCGGGCAACGGCGAGAACCCGGTGCCGGGGTACGAAAACGGACGGATCGTCGGCGGACCCGAGCAGCTGCGGCAACTGCCCCAGCAGCCACTCGGCACCGGCACCCCAGGCCTCCCCGCGCACCTCACCGCCGTACGCGGCGACCCGCAGTGTCCCCGGCCCGGCGGGCGTGAGACTGGCCCGCCACACGGACCCGTCCGAGGTGGCCCGAAACGTCGGATCCCCGGGCCCCCGCCGGAGCGGTCCCAGCACGAGCCCGAGATCGAGGGCCCCGTCGGGCTTCCAGACCCGGACGCGCCCGGGCGCGGAGGCCTGCCGAGGAACACCGGCACCGGGCACAACGACCCGCCCACCCCGCACACCCGTACGCGTGGGCTTCGGAGCGAACCGACCAGCCACTCGAAGAATCCTAGGCCTCAAGCGCCCGGTTCAGGGGCGCGGAGCTGTGTTCGATACGCGGCTACCGCCGCGTGGGCGCGACCAGTCCCGACGGACCCGCACCCGCCCTCGGACGGAATCCCTCCGAACCGAAGGCGCAAAGCGGCTCACCGCACCTCGATAAAGTCCCCGGCCTCCCTCGGCGCCCTCTCCTTCGGCTCCTCCGCCGCCTTCCCCACGGCCACCGCCCCCATCGGATCCCACCCCGCCGGAAGCGCCAGCGCCTCCCGCACCACGTCCCGGCAGAACATCGTCGACGACACCCACGCCGACCCCAGCTGCTCCCCGGCCAGCGCGACCAGGAAGTTCTGTACGCCCGCGCCCGCCGCGACCACGAACATCTCCCGCTCGGCCGCGTCCCGCCGCGGGTCTCCGTACGTGTGCGAACCGTCCATCACCAGACAGGGCACCACCAGATACGGAGCGTTCCGGAGCACGTCGCCGCGCCGTATCCGCTTGGCGATGGACTCCTCGGACTTGCCGTCCTTCCTCAGGTCGGCGATCCACGCGTCCCGCATCGCGTCGAGCAACCGGGCGCGCGACTCCTCCGACTCCAGCAGCACGAACCGCCACGGCGTCGTGTGGTGCGGCGCCGGTGCCGTCACGGCCGCGGCGACCGCCCGCCGTACCGCACCGGGGTCGACGGGATCGTCGGCGAACGCCCGCACCGTCCGCCGTAGCGCCACGGCTTCCCGGACCGCCTCGGACGTGCCGAGCCGGAACATGTCGGTGGCCGCGTCCCGGATCAGCACCCGCGCGCTCTCGCCCTCGTCCCCCGCCTCGGCCACGACGTGCGCGAGCCCGCGCACCACGGCCACCGGCAGGCCCGCCGCCTTGCCCTTCACCAGATCGCCGGCGGCGGCCAGTTCGTCGGCGGTGGCGACGACCGTCGCGACCAGCGGATTGCCGTACGCGTCCACGCCACCGCGCAGATCGTCCAGGACCCGCACCCCGGCGGCGCCGATGGTCACGTCCGTGAGGCCCGCGCGCCAGGGGCGCCCGAAGGTGTCGGTGACGACGACCCCGACGTTGACGCCGAGGGCGTCGCGCAGCCCGGCACGGATCGCGCGGGCGGACGCGTCGGGGTCCTCGGGCAGCAACAGCACGGTTCCGGACGGGGTGTTGGAGGCGTCCACCCCCGCCGCCGCCATGACCAGCCCCTGCCGGTTCTCCACGATCCGCAGGGTCCCGCGCCGGGCCACCACCCGCACGGTCTCGGCGTCGATCGCCGCCTCCCGGTCGGCCGCCTCGACGAGCCGCCCCTCCGCCTTGGAGACGATCTTCGACGTGACGATCACCACGTCCCCGTCGGCCAGTCCCGGCCCGGCCGCGGCGATCAGCTTGGCCAGGTCGTCGCCCTGCTGGACCTCGGGGAGCCCGGCCAGGGCCCACACCCGGTACTCGGGCACCGCTTCCCCGGTCGCGTCTGTCGCGTCTGTCGCGTCTGTCGCGCCGGTCAGGGCGGTCGTGTCGTGGGTCGCGCCGGTCATGCCCCGCGCACCTCCTCGGCGAGTGCCAGCGCTTCCCGCGCCATCTGCGCGGCCGCCTCCAGGTCGGTCATCATCAGCGGTATGGCGCGGCAGCGGATGCCGGCCTCCTCGACACGCGCCACGCTGCCCGCGTCCACGGTGTCGACGAGCCAGCCGTCCAGCAGCCCCGAGCCGTAGTGCTCGGCGACCGCCGCCGCCGTCGACTCCACGCCCACCGCCGCGAGCACCTTGTCGGCCATCCCGCGCACGGGCGCGCCCCCGACGATGGGGGAGAGGCCCACCACCGGCACCCCGGCGTCGGCGATCGCCTCCCGGATGCCGGGCACCGCGAGGATCGTGCCGACGGAGACCACCGGGTTGGACGGCGGGAAGAGGATCACGTCCGCTTCGGCGAGGGCCTCCAGGACGCCGGGTGCGGGCTTCGACTGCTCGGCGCCGACAGGGACGATCGCCTCGGCGGGCACGCCCGCCCGCAGCCGCACCCAGTACTCCTGGAAGTGCACCGCCTTGCGCTCGCCGTCGACCTCGACGGCCACATGGGTCTCGACCCGGTCGTCGGTCATCGGGATGAGCCGCACGCCCGGCTTCCAGCGGTCGCACAGCGCCTCGGTCACCGCGCTCAGCGGATAGCCGGCGCCCAGCATCTGGGTGCGCACGATGTGCGTCGCGAAGTCCCGGTCGCCCAGCCCGAACCAGTCGGGCCCTATGCCGTAGGCCGCGAGCTCCTCCTTGAGGTGGAAGGTCTCGTCGGCCCGCCCCCAGCCCTGTTCCTCGTTGATGCCGCCGCCGAGGGTGTACATCACCGTGTCGAGGTCCGGGCAGACCTTCAGCCCGAAGAGGTGGATGTCGTCCCCGGTGTTGCCGATGACGGTCACGTCGGCATCCGGCACGGCCTGCTTCAGACCGCGCAGGAACCGGGCACCGCCGATACCGCCTGCCAGAACCACAATGCGCATGCGCCAAGTCTCGCAGGCGGGTCCGACAACGCGTCACGCAGTTACGGGTCGCGCCTCGCAGCTCTGCGCGGTGTGCATCGGCATCTCGGTGAGGCCCGGGTAGTAGACGTGCAGGCTCACCGCCGGCTCCAGCGCGTCGTTCACCACCTCGTGCACGTACCCCGGCGCGAAGACCCGTTGTGCGCCGGCGGACAGCGCGCGCGAGCCGCGCCCGGTGTGTTCGGTGAGCGTGCCCTCCAGCACGGTCAGCACACCGGAGGAGCGACCGTGGTCGTGCGACCCGCTGCCCTGACCGGGCACCCAGGACAGCAGCCACACCTCGTAGCCGGGGCCGGTCCGCAGCCGGTGGTACCAGCGCGTGGTGGCGTCGTACCGCACGAGGTGCTCCCACTGCGCGCGGTCGGCGGCGATCGAGCGGGCCAGGCCCGCGAACTCGGCCACGGTGACGGGGTGCTCGCGCGGGGGCTGCAGCAGGTGGGGGACCTCGAGGATGTCGCCGGCGATCTGCAGGTCGTTGTCGCTGTTCATGGGGTGCGGTGGTTCCTCAGTGAAGAAGGTCAGCGGGGAACGAAAGGCGAAAACCAAGTCCTGGGGACTCGGTCCGCAGCTGGAGCGTGGGATACGGCTACGGCTCAACAGCTGGAACAGCAACAGCTACAGCGAGCGCGGGCAGCACCGTGGGACCCGGCGGTGCGGGTCGAGGTGAATGCCAAGTTCGCGAGCATGCCCACTAGGACATCGGTTCACACCCGCAGTGTCAACTCGGCGCCCGGTGCGTGGGACGTGTTTCACCTCATCCGGTTCATCTCTCTGCCGAAAGGTTTGTTCAGCGAGCACCCGGGACACATGGCGCACAACCGGGCGCGCGCGCCACCGCGGAACGCGATCGAACAACTGGGCGTCCTCCTCCGTACAAGCTCTGTATGGGGTCGGGGGTCCTCGTGAGCCTCGTCTGCATGTCAAGGTTTATGGCGATTTGAACACTTTCCGCATGGCCTTGGTTCCGCAGAGTGAATAACGGGCTCAATAGCAGATCTCGGCTTGACTCGCCCGGAGCAGCACACTTGTAATTTCACTCGTGTCGTTCAGCCGAAATCGGTAACGGCCACGCACGGGGACGTGAAAGACAGACGAGGGGCGCACATGACCGAGCTGGTGCAGCAACTGCTGGTCGACGACGCAGACGAGGAACTCGGCTGGCAGGAGCGCGCGCTGTGCGCCCAGACCGACCCCGAGTCCTTCTTCCCCGAGAAGGGCGGCTCCACCAGAGAGGCGAAGAAGGTCTGCCTCGCCTGCGAGGTGCGCTCCGAGTGCCTCGAGTACGCCCTCGCCAACGACGAGCGGTTCGGTATCTGGGGTGGACTGTCCGAGCGGGAACGCCGCCGGTTGAAGAAGGCCGCCGTCTGAGGAGCCGCCGTCTGGGAAGAGGGCCGCGGTCCGGACCGGGCGTGCACCCGACGCACACGACTGAGCTGCGCGAACGGCCCGTCACCCGTGGGTTGTCCACAGGGGGCGGGCCGTCGACATGCCCAGCCGATAGTGTGGGCGCTCGTCCGAGACGCCTCGCCGCCGCCAGCGGGCGCAGGAGTCCACCGCAGTCCATCGAACCGGGGCCCGTACCTCGATGTCCGTCCACAGCCACCAGGCAGCCCAGCCAACGGGTGCCCCAGCGACCCGCCCAGCGGTGTCCGACCCGACCCGCCCACCCGAGTTCCCGCGTCACGTGGTGACCGCGGTCCTCGTCTCCCACGACGGCGCCCGCTGGCTGCCCGACGCGCTCGCCGGGCTGCTCGGCCAGGAGCGCCCCGCCCAGTACGCGGTGGCGGCCGACACCGGCAGCGCTGACGACTCCGCCCGGCTGCTCACCGAGTCCCTCGGCGACGCCAACGTCCTGCACCTGGCCCGCCGCACCGGCTTCGGCCAGGCCGTCGAGGAGGCGACCCGCACCGCGCCCGTCCTCACCCCCGACGACCTGCCGTACCTGAAGCGGCCCAGCGGCTGGGACCCGGTCACCCGCCAGTGGCGCGACGACGCCTACGACATGCCCGAGCTGCCCTACGGCGAACCCGTCCAGTGGCTGTGGCTGCTGCACGACGACTGCGCCCCGGAACCCGGCGCCCTGGCCCAGCTGCTCCGGGTCGTCGACAACGAGATGGAGCTGGGCCGCGACGACGTCGCGGTCGTCGGCCCCAAGCTGCGCGGCTGGTACGACCGCCGGCAACTGCTGGAAGTCGGCGTCACCATCGCCAACTCCGGCCGCCGCTGGACCGGCCTGGACCGCCGTGAGCAGGACCAGGGACAGCACGACCACATCCGGCCCGTGCTCTCCGTCTCCACCGCCGGCATGCTGATCCGCCGCGACGTCTTCGAGGAACTCGGCGGCTTCGACCGCCGGCTCCCCCTGATGCGCGACGACGTCGACCTGTGCTGGCGCGCGCACAACGCCGGCCACCGCGTCCTGATCGCTCCCGAGGCCGTCGTACGGCACGCCGAGGCCGCCTCCCGCGAGCGCCGCGCCGTCGACTGCGCGGGCCGTACCGCCGCCTCCCCGCACAAGGTCGACAAGGCCGGCGCCGTCTACACCCTGCTCGTCAACACCCGTACGGCCGCACTGCCCTGGATCCTGCTGCGGCTGGTCCTCGGCACCGTGCTGCGCACGGTCGCCAATCTCGTCGGCAAGGTCCCCGGACAGGCCCTCGACGAGATCCGAGGCCTGCTGGGCACCCTGCTGCGGCCCGAACGGATCATCGCCGGACGGCGCAGGCGCGGCCGCTCCCAGCTCGACAAGGGCGAGCTGCGCCCGCTCTTCCCGCCGCCCGGCGCGACCGTGCGGGCCACCGTCGAGCAGGCCGCGGGCAACTTCTTCGGCGCCGACGAGGACCTCTCCGCGGCCGGCCGGCACGGCGGCGCGGTCGAGTCCGGGCCCGGCGGCGACGACGCCGACTTCCTGGAGATCGAGCAGTTCGCCCGCCTCAAGCGCATCGCCCGCAAACCGGGCCCGGTGCTCTTCCTGGTGCTGCTGCTGTTCTCGCTGGTCGCCTGCCGCGCACTGCTCGGCAGCGGCGCGCTCGCGGGCGGCGCCCTGCTGCCCGCCCCGGGCACCGCGGGCGAGCTGTGGTCCCGCTACCTGGACGCCTGGCACGCGGTCGGCGCCGGCGGCACCCCGGCCGCCCCGCCGTATCTCGCGATCGTCGCCTCGCTGGCCTCCCTGCTGTTCGGCTCGACCGGGCTCGCGGTGACCGTGCTGCTGGTCGCCTCGGTGCCGCTGGCCGGGTTCACCGCCTACTTCGCCTCCCGGCCGCTGGTCACCTCGCGCCTGCTGCGCGCCTGGGCGGCCATCGCCTACGCCTTCCTGCCCGCCGCCACCGGCGCGCTCGCGGGCGGCCGCATCGGCACCGCCGTGCTCGCCGTCCTGCTGCCGCTGATCGCCCGCGCGGGCATCGCCGCCAGCGGTCTCACCAACGCCTCGGGCGGGCGCGGCAGCTGGCGTGCCACCTGGGCGTACGCGCTGCTGCTGACCGTCACCACCGCGTTCACGCCGATCGTCTGGCCGATCGCCCTGGTCCTCGGCGTCGTCGTGCTCGCCGTCCGCCGCTCCGACCTGGTCGCCTCCGGCCTGCGGCTGCTGACCCAACTCGGCACCCCGCTGCTGGTCCTCGCCCCCTGGTCGCTGACCCTGCTGCCGTTCGGCTTCTTCAAGGAGGCCGGACTGGAGTACGGCTCCTCGGCCGCCTCCGCCCTCGACCTGCTCGGCGCCAGCCCGGGCGGCCCGGGCACGGTCGACGGGCTGATGCTCATCGGCATCGTCCTGGCCGCGCTGGCCGCCCTGCTGCGCTCCGAGCGCCAGTCGGCGGTCCGCGCCGCCTGGGCGGTCGCCCTGGTCGGCCTGGTCTTCGCGGTCCTGTCCAACAAGTCGGCCTGGGCGGGCCCGGCGACCCTCGTCTACGGCATCGCGATCGTGTCAGCCGCCGCGCTCGGCGCCGACGGGGCACGCTCCCGTGTCGCCGAGCAGAGCTTCGGCTGGCGCCAGCCGGTGGCCGCGCTGATCGCCTTCGCCTCGGCCGCGGGCCCGCTGCTCCTGGCCGCCGGCTGGATGATCGCGGGCGCCGACGGCCCGGTCGAGCGGCGCGACGCCACCCAGGTGCCCGCGTTCGTCGCCGAGGACAGCTCCACCACCGACCAGGTCCGCACCCTCGTCCTCGACAGCGACAGCACCGCGCGCGTGGACTACATGCTGGTGCGCGGCTCCGGCGCCCGTATGGGCGACGCCGAAGTGACCGCCGCCGACGGCGAGAACGCCAAGCTCGACAAGGTCGTCGCCAACCTGGTCGCAGGCTCCGGCGCCGACCAGGCCGACCAGCTCGGCGGGTTCGCGGTGCGCTACGTCCTCGTCCACAAGGGCACCCCGCGTGACATCACACGCGTGCTGGACGCCACGCCTGGCCTGTCCCGGCTCAGCCAGCAGAACGGCAGCGCCCTGTGGCGTGTCGACCAGCAGGTCTCCCGCGCCACCATCGTCGCCGCGAACGGCTCGGGCACCCCCGACTCCGTCGCCGCCGGACCCGTCGACATCCACACCACCATCCCGGCCGGCGCCGACGGCCGCGTCCTGCGCCTGGCCGACTCGGTCGCACCGGGCTGGACGGCCACCCTGGACGGCAAGCCGCTGACCCGCACCACGGTCGACGGCTGGGCCCAGGGCTTCGAACTCCCCGCCGCCGGCGGAAAGCTGGACGTCACCTACGACACCCCCTTCACCCACACCGTCTGGCTGTGGGTCCAGGGCGCGCTCGCCGTCGTCCTGGTCGTCCTCGCCCTGCCCGGCCGCCGCCGAGACGTCGACGACGACCTCCCCGAGGAGCAGCCGATCCCCGCCCAGCCCGTCGAGGGCGAGGGCCGCCGTGCCCGCCGGCTGCGCGCCCAGGCGGAGTCCGAGGAGGCGGCGACCGCGGAGAACGGCGCCGAGTTCCCGGCCGCCGGGGAGGAGCAACCCCAGGTCGCGGTACCGCAGCAGCCGTCCTACGACGAATGGGACCCGGCGTCCTACCCGGCGGCCGACGGCTACCACACCGGCTACGCCGACCAGTACCAGGACACCGGCCAGTACCAGACGGGCGGCTACGACCAGCAGACGTACGACCCGTACCAGACCGGCCAGTACGACCCGTACCCCTACGGCGAACAGCAGGGGCAGCCGGCGTACGACCCGACGTACCAGCAGGGCTACGACCCCGCCTATGACCCGGCCGCCCAGC
Organism: Streptomyces sp. NPDC051105; assembly: GCF_040682795.1. Taxonomy (NCBI): domain Bacteria; kingdom Bacillati; phylum Actinomycetota; class Actinomycetes; order Kitasatosporales; family Streptomycetaceae; genus Streptomyces; species Streptomyces sp. NPDC051105. Next base: position 251,590 of record NZ_JBFBBR010000014.1, read on the forward strand.
ACCAGCACGGCCCCGGCGGCGAGCACCATGACGGGAGCCAGCAGTGAACCGCACCACCCTGTCCCTGCTCGCCGGTACGGCCGCCCTCGCGGCGGTCACCGGGTTCGCCGCGCTCAACCCGCCGGCCGCCGCACCCGCGCACACCGCCGAGGTGGCCGCCCAGCTGCCCGTGGAGCGCACCACCCTGCTGTGCCCGGCACCGAGCCTGTCCGACATCGCCGACACCTCGTACACCTCGTTCACGCCCGTCACCAAGGGGACCGCGAGCGACGGCAAGGCCGAACTCCAGGCGGCCACCGAGCAGTCCGGGGACGGGACGAGCGGCAAGAAGAAGAAGGCGTCCAAGCCCGTCCTCACCCCGAAGGCGCCCGGCACCCCGGCCACCGGGGACGTCTCCGGCTCCGACGGGCCCGCCTACGTCGGCACCGCCGAGGGCAGGTACGCCCCCGGCTGGACCGTCCAGGAGACCACCGAGGTCGCCGCGGGCACCGGACGCGGCCTCCAGGGGGTCAACTGCACCTCCGCCGACACCGACTTCTGGTTCCCCGGGGCCAGCACCGCCTCCGGCCGCACCGACTACGTGCACCTCACCAACCCCGACGACAGCGCCGCCGTGGTCGACATCGAGCTGTACGGCAAGGACGGTCAGCTCAAGTCCTCGGTGGGGGAGGGCCTCACCGTCGCGCCGCACGCCAGTGAGCCGGTCCTGCTGTCCACGCTCAGCGACGAGAAGCAGACCGACCTGACTGTTCATGTGAACGTGCGCAGCGGGCGGGTCGGCGCGAGTGTGCAGGCCCTGGACGACAAGACCGGCGGCGACTGGCTGGCCGCCTCCGCCGACCCCTCGGGCAGCCTGGTGCTGCCGGGCATCCCCAAGGACGCCACGGACGTCCGGCTGATCGCCTTCACCGACGGCGACTCCGACGCCGACCTCAAGGTGCGCCTCGCCTCCCCGGACGGCCTGATCACCCCGGCCGGCAACGAGACGCTGCACGTGAAGGCGGGCATGACCACCGCGGCCGACCTCGGCGACGTCACCCGCGGCGAGGCGGGTTCGCTGGTCCTCACGCCCACCGACCAGTCCGTCCCGGTGGTGGCCGCGCTGCGCGTCACCCGCGGCAAGAGCGGCAAGCAGGAGACCGCGTACATCCCGGCGACCGCGCCGGTCGGCACCCGCGCGACGTCCGCCGACAACAGCGGCAAGGGCACCACCCTCTCCCTGACCGCGCCCACCGGCACCGCCCAGGTCAAGGTCACGGCGTCGGCGGGCAGCGGCGGCGGTACGGCGGTGTCCAAGACGTTCACGATCAAGTCCGGCACCACCCAGGACGTCGACGCCCCGGTCCCGTCCGGCCTGAAGGGCACCTACGCGCTGACCGTGGAGCCGGTTTCCGGTGGGCCGGTCTACGGCGCCCGCACCCTGGCGGCGACCGAGGAGGGCGTCCCGGGCTTCACGATCCAGACCCTCCCCGACGACCGCGGCACGGTGGCCGTACCGGAGGCGGACCAGGACGTGTCGGTGCTGCAGAAGTAGGCGGCCGCGCCGGTAGCCGGTAGCCGGTAGCTAAGGACCCCCGTTCACTCCTCGCCGTAGCGGGGGTCCACCGTCTCCGGGGTGAGGCCGAGCAGTTCGGCGACCTGTTCCACGACGACCTCGTGCACCAGCGCGGCCCGTTCGTCGCGTCCCTTGGTGCGGATCTCGACCGGCCGCCGGTACACGACCACGCGTGCCCGGCGTCCCTCGCGCGCGGGAATGATCCCGCCCAGCGGCACCGCCTCGTCGCTCCAGCTCTCGTCGTGCCGGTCCTGGAGCCGGGGCACTTCGAGGACCAGGAAATCGATGTCGGCCAGCTGGGGCCAGCGCCGCTCCAAGCGCTCCACGGAGTCCTGCACGAGGTCCGCGAACACGTCGGCGCGGCTTGCGGCCAGCGGCACCTGAGGTGGCGCGATCGGCCCGCGCATGCCCCGACCGTGGCGGTCGCGTCGGCGGGGCCCGGGGCCGGCGGCACGGGGCGGTACACGGTTGTCCATCACTGGTGAAGCGTAGTCCTCGCGGGCTCCGGGCGCGCCGCCCCACGCCTCGAGACCGCCCGGGACGACATGTCGGCGGATGACCATTCCAGCCAAGGTTGGGCTCGTTTCCGTATCTCCACAAGACCTGCGAGCTCAAGGCGATTGACGGTGTTTGTACCGACTCGCGACCGGATGCGATAGTGTCCGGGATCCTGGACGACGTCGTCCACGCAGGTCAGCGGGGCGTGTCCGGAGGGGTGTGTGGGGCGTTTCACAACACGACACGGTGGAGTGACCTGGGGGAGAGTCGTCGCGGCCCGCTCAAGAGTGCGGTACCGTCCAACGTCGTGAGCCCTGTACGTCGCTGTTCGCGAACCGCCTGCGGCCGACCCGCCGTCGCGACGCTGACGTACGTCTACGCCGACTCGACCGCGGTCCTCGGCCCGCTCGCCACCTACGCCGAACCCCACTGCTACGACCTGTGCGCCGAGCACTCCGAGCGCCTCACCGCCCCGCGCGGCTGGGAGGTCGTCCGGCTCATCGACGGCTCCGCCCCGGCCCGTCCCAGCGGGGACGACCTGGAAGCGCTCGCCAACGCGGTGCGCGAGGCGGCCCGTCCCCAGGAGCGGGCGGCCGAGGCGGGCGGCGGACGCGGCGCGGACCCGATGGAGGTCGCCCGGCGCGGCCATCTGCGGGTACTGCGGTCACCGGACAACTGAGCCGCTCCCGGCGGCACGTTCGTGCTGATCGCCGGCATCGCCACGGTGGCCGTCCCGCGTAGATCGCCGCAGATCACGGTCGGGAGTCCGCCGGGTGTTCGCCGGGAGTCCGCCGCGGGATCCGCCGGCGGATCCCGCGTCCGTGCGTCACCCGGGGCAGGTAGTTTGGGGCGACCGATAGGACTTCAGGAGGGTTGGCCCGTGGTTGCTGATCTGTCGCAGCTCGTCAAGGCGTACGACGTGCGCGGGGTGGTGCCGGACCAGTGGGACGAGGCGCTCGCCGAGCTGTTCGGCGCCGCGTTCGTACAGGTGACCGGCGCCGCCGCGATCGTCGTCGGCCACGACATGCGGCCCTCCTCGCCCGGCCTGTCCCGCGCCTTCGCGCGCGGCGCGGCGGCCCGCGGCGTCGACGTGACCGAGATCGGCCTCTGCTCGACCGACCAGCTGTACTACGCCTCGGGCGCACTCGGCCTGCCCGGCGCGATGTTCACGGCCTCGCACAACCCGGCGCAGTACAACGGCATCAAGATGTGCCGCGCTGGAGCCGCTCCGGTGGGCCAGGACACGGGTCTGACGGAGATCCGGGAGCTGGCGGAGCGCTGGTCGGAGGAGGGCGCCCCGGAGCCGGCCGCCACGCCCGGAACCATCACCTCGCGCGAGACGTTGTCGGACTACGCGGCCCATCTGCGCTCGCTCGTCGACCTGACCTCCATCCGCCCCCTGAAGGTCGTGGTCGACGCGGGCAACGGCATGGGCGGCCACACGGTCCCGACCGTCTTCGAGGGCCTGCCCCTGACCCTGGTCCCGATGTACTTCGAGCTGGACGGCACCTTCCCGAACCACGAGGCCAACCCGCTCGACCCCGCCAACATCGTGGACCTCCAGCAGCGCGTCCGCGAGGAGTCGGCCGACCTCGGCCTGGCCTTCGACGGCGACGCCGACCGCTGCTTCGTCGTGGACGAGCGCGGCGAGCCGGTCTCCCCGTCGGCGATCACCGCCCTGGTCGCAGCCCGCGAACTGGCCCGGAACGGCGGCAAGGGCACGATCATCCACAACCTGATCACGTCCTGGACCGTCCCGGAGGTGGTCCGGGAGAACGGCGGCACCCCGGTCCGCACCCGCGTCGGCCACTCCTTCATCAAGGCCGAGATGGCGAGGGCCGGCGCGATCTTCGGCGGCGAGCACTCGGCCCACTACTACTTCAAGGACTTCTGGAACGCGGACACGGGCATGCTGGCCGCCCTGCACGTCCTCGCCGCCCTCGGCGGCCAGACCGGCCCGCTGTCCTCCCTCGTCGCCCAGTACGACCGCTATGTCGGCTCCGGCGAGATCAACTCCACGGTCGCCGACCAGCAGGCCCGCCTCGCGGACATCCGCGCGGCGTACGGGGACCGCGACGACACCACCCTGGACGACCTGGACGGGCTCACCGTCACCTCCGCCGCCTGGTGGTTCAACGTCCGCCCGTCCAACACGGAACCGCTGCTGCGCCTGAACGCGGAGGCCAGGGACGAGGCGACGATGACGAAGGTACGGGACGAGGTCCTGGCGATCATCCGGGGCTGAGGTCGGCCCCGCCCAGTCCGGCGGCGGTAATCTGACCGCACGCGCACATCCACTCACCGAAGCCCCGCGTCCCCGAAGGGAAACCCCATGCCGCTCGAAGCCGGCCTTCTGGAGATCCTCGCCTGCCCGGCCTGCCACGCCCCTCTCAAGGAGCAGGACGCCGAGCTGATCTGCACCGGCCAGGACTGCGGCCTGGCGTACCCCGTCCGCGACGGCATCCCGGTCCTCCTCGTCGACGAGGCCCGCCGCCCCGCGTAAGCAGCACCACCGCGACCACAAACCGCACAGCACCGCACCAGGACCCCGGCAACCGGAGGCCGCTCCCATGCTCGACGAATCGCTGCTCGACACCCCGGAGGGCCTCGCCGAGGCCGACCGCCGAGGTCTGCTGCGCGGCGCGGCCGAGGCCGGCGCCCGCGTCCGTACCGCGGCCCGGCACGCCATCGAGGCAGGTGTCCAGGAGCTGAAGCCGGACGGCCGCCCGCGCGCCGTCCTGATCGCGGGCCCCGGCGTGGCCGCCACCCACGCCGCCGACCTCCTCGGCTCGCTGGCCGGCCCCGGCAGCCCCGTCATCCGGCTGGCCCCCTCCGGGGTCGCCCCGGCCGCCGGCGCCCTGCGCTGGGAGCTGCCCGGCTGGGCCGGCTCCGTCGACCTGCTGCTGATCGCCACCCCGGACGGCACCGAACCCAGCCTCTCCCTCCTCGCCGACCAGGCCTACCGGCGCGGCTGCTCCGTCGCCGCCGTGGCACCCGCCCAGACCCCGCTCGCCGAGGCGGTGGCCGGCGCCCACGGCCTGTTCGTACCGATGGCGACGGCTCCGTACGACCAGGGCGAGCCGCTCGCCGGTTCCTCCCCGGGCGTCCTGTGGGCGCTGCTCACCCCGCTGCTGGTGCTCCTCGACCGCATCGGCCTGGTCACCGCCCCGCCGGAGGACCTGGAGAAGGTAGCCGACCGCCTCGACCGCATCGCCGAGCGCTGCGGCCCGGCCATCGTGACCTACAGCAACCCCGCCAAGACCCTCGCCTCGGATCTCGCCGACGCGCTCCCGGTGGTCTGGACGGAGGGCGTCTCGGCCGGGCCCGCCGGCCGCCGCTTCGCCGCCGCCCTCGCCGAACTGGCCGGCCGTCCCGCCCTGGTCGCCGAACTCCCCGAGGCCCTGGCGGCCCACCACGCCCTGCTCGCCGGCCCGCTCGCCGCCAGCGCCGACCCCGACGACTTCTTCCGCGACCGCGTGGAGGAGGCGCCCGCGCTGCACGCGCACGTGGTGCTGCTGCGCGACCGCCCCCTCGGCGGCCTCACCGCCGCGCCCGCCGCCCGCGAGCTCGCCCTCGGCCACGACACCCCGGTCAGCGAGCTGGAGCCCGAGGAGGGCGACGACCTGGAGACCCTCGCGGAACTGATCGCCGTCACGGATTTCGCCGCCGTTTACCTGGCGCTCGCTTCCGGGGCCTGAGGTGGACACCGACACCGGGCCCGCCGTACGAAGGACGACCTGAGGGCCGTACCGGAGGCGAACCGGTGGGGGAACACACGGTGAACACGGCCGTCGTGCACCGGTGTACGACGGGCCCGCGTTCCCCGTGACCCTGTTCGCCGATCGCCCCGTACGCAGAGAGAACCGGCAGAGAGAAGTCATGGACCGCCTCGACAACACCATCCGCCCCTACGCCTGGGGTTCCCCGACCGCCCTCCCGAAGCTGCTCGGGGTCGAGCCGAGCGGCGAGCCTCAGGCGGAGATGTGGATGGGCGCGCACCCGGGTGCCCCCTCGCGCACCGCGCGCGGCACGCTGGTCGAGGTCATCGACGCGAACCCGAAGGCCGAGCTGGGCGAGGCGGCCGTGGCCAAGTTCGGCCCGCGGCTGCCCTTCCTGCTCAAGATCCTCGCCGCCGGCGCCCCGCTCTCCCTCCAGGTGCACCCCAACCTGGAGCAGGCCAGGGAGGGTTACCAGGACGAGGAGCGGCGCGGGATCCCGGTGGACGCCCCGGACCGCAACTACAAGGACGCCAACCACAAGCCCGAACTGATCTGCGCGCTCACCGAGTTCGACGGCCTGTGCGGCTTCCGCGCCCCCGACCAGGCCGCCGAACTCCTCGAAGCGCTCGGCGTCGACTCCCTCAAGCCGTACGTCGACCTGCTGCGCGCCCACCCCGAGGAAGCGGCCCTGCGCGAGGTCCTCACCGCCATCCTCACCGCCGACCGCGCGGAGATGGCCCACACGGTCGCCGGGACCGCCGCCGCCTGCACCCGCCTCGGCGGCGACCACGCGCCCTACGCCGCCCTCGCCCACCACTACCCGGGCGACCCCGGCGTGATCGCCGCGATGCTCCTCAACCACGTCCGTCTCCAGCCCGGCGAGGCCCTCTTCCTCGGCGCCGGCATCCCGCACGCCTACCTCAGCGGCCTCGGCGTCGAGATCATGGCCAACTCCGACAACGTGCTGCGCTGCGGCCTGACCCCCAAGCACGTCGACGTCCCCGAACTCCTGCGCGTCGTCCGTTTCGAGGCAGGCGACGCGGGCGTACTGCGCCCCGAGGCCGCCCCGGACGGCGAGGAGGTCTACGAGACGCCGATCGACGAGTTCCGGCTCTCCCGGTACGTCCTGCCCGAGGGCACCACGGCCCACGACCTGACTCTGCCCACCCCGCAGATCCTGCTCTGCACGTCCGGCACGGTCCGGGCGGGCGAGGACGACCTGACCCCGGGCCAGTCGGTGTTCGTCCCCGCGGGCGAAAAGGCGGAGGTCTCGGGCGCGGGCACGGTCTTCCGTGCCACGGTGATCGTCTGAGGGACCCGTGGATCCGGATGGGTCTGATTGTCGTACCGGGATTGTGGATACCTGACGAGTCACTCCCGGGCGGGGCTGCAAGAATGACCCATCCGGCAAAGTACGGGCAAAGACGAGCGCACGCCTGGACGGCGTAGACGGACGACGGCGAGAAGGGACATCGCGGACACATGAGCGCGTCAGGCGGCACCAGGGCGATCGTGGCGGCACTCGGCGCCAACCTCGCGATCGCGGCAGCGAAGTTCGTGGCGTTCGCGTTCAGCGGCTCCTCGTCGATGCTCGCCGAGGGCGTGCACTCGGTCGCCGACTCCGGCAACCAGTTCCTGCTGCTCATCGGCGGCAAGAAGGCCCAGCGCGAGGCGACCCCGCAACACCCCTTCGGCTACGGCCGCGAGCGGTACATCTACGCCTTCCTCGTCTCCATCGTCCTCTTCTCGGTCGGCGGCATGTTCGCCATCTACGAGGGCTACGAGAAGATCAGCCACCCCCACGAGGTCGAACACTGGTACTGGCCGGTGGGCGTCCTGGTCTTCGCGGTCATCGCCGAGGGCTTCTCCTTCCGTACGGCCATCAAGGAGTCCAACGAGCTGCGGGGCAAGCTGTCCTGGTCGCAGTTCATCCGCCGCGCCAAGGCACCCGAGCTGCCGGTAGTCCTGCTTGAGGACTTCGGCGCCCTCATCGGCCTGGTCCTCGCCCTCGGCGGCGTCGGCCTCGCCCTGCTCACCGGCGACGGCGTCTGGGACGGCATCGGCACGGTCTGCATCGGTGTCCTGCTCGTCCTCATCGCCCTCGTCCTCGCCGCCGAGACCAAGTCCCTCCTCCTCGGTGAGGCCGCGGGCGTCGAAGAGGTCAAGAAGATCGAGGCCGCGATCGTCGACGGCGACACGGTCACCGGCATCATCCACATGCGCACGCTCCACCTCGGCCCCGAGGAGCTGCTGGTCGCGGCCAAGATCGCCGTCCAGCACGACGACACGGCCGCCGAGGTCGCCAAGGCCATCAACGCCGCCGAGGCCCGCATCCGCACCGCGGTCCCCATCGCCCGCGTGATCTACCTCGAACCCGACATCTACAGCGAGGCCGAGGCCGCCAAGGGTCCCGACCCCGAAGCCACCCCGGGCGGCCCGACGCCCCACCCCGCCGGCCACTGACCTCCCCGGACCGACACAGTGACGGGCCCGCCTCCTGAGACAGGGGAGCGGGCCCATAGCCGTCGGGGCCCTTCGCCGCCGAGCCCGAGTCAGGCCCGGCTCGTCAATGGCCCCGGCCCCGGTCCTGACTCCGGCCGGCGCACGCCGAACATGGGCCCGCCTCCCGCGCCCGCCGGGGAAGCGGGCCCGCTGTCATCCGGTCAGCCGGCCTCGCTGAGCACGCCCAGCTTCTCAGCGGCCATGTAGGCGTGCGCGACGCCCGTCGGGCACGCGGTCACCGCCAGCAGCTTCAACGTCTTCGGCTCGTCACCGTGGCTGCCGGTGGGGGGAGGGCCGGCCGGACTGGTCACGTCGATCTCCTCACGCCTTCGTCACACGAAACGCCGTCCCGGACGCTCCGCGCGCTCGATCGGAACTCCCGATCACCCTGCATCCTGCAACCCCCCCCACCCCGACTCAAAGGAGCGAAAGTCCTGGTTGATCCCCTTCTGGTCGCTCCTGGGCACCCCCTCGCGGAGACCCTCATCACCTCTTCACATCCCACCCCGCCGACCGTGCTCGCCCCCTCGAACGGCGTGAACTGATCGGAGGTGGACTGGGGACGCCCCGCCCCGCCGGTGTAGCTTGGGACGGAGCCAGACGTCGCTGCTGATGGCGGTCGGGCGGCCCCTGCGGGCCGGCCGAGGGAGAGAGGGCCTCCGACGGACTGCGCTGCGCGTACGCGGGCATGCCTGTGTCCCTTCTCGGGCACCCCTGTGTCCGCCGCCGCGCAGACCAGCCGTACCCACCCTCGACCCCGATACCGAGGAGCAGCTCGTATGACGACTGTCGACAACCGACAGGACTTCAAGGTCGCCGACCTCTCCCTGGCCGAGTTCGGCCGCAAGGAGATCACCCTCGCCGAGCACGAGATGCCCGGCCTGATGGCGATCCGCAAGGAGTACGCCGACGCGCAGCCGCTGGCCGGCGCCCGCGTCACCGGCTCCCTGCACATGACCGTGCAGACCGCCGTCCTGATCGAGACCCTGGTCGCCCTCGGCGCCGAGGTCCGCTGGGCGTCCTGCAACATCTTCTCCACCCAGGACCACGCGGCCGCCGCCATCGCCGTCGGCCCGAACGGCACGCCGGACAACCCGCAGGGCGTCCCCGTCTTCGCCTGGAAGGGCGAGACGCTGGAGGAGTACTGGTGGTGCACGGAGCAGGCGCTGACCTGGCCGAACACCCCCACCGGCGGCCCGAACATGATCCTGGACGACGGTGGTGACGCCACCCTCCTCGTCCACAAGGGCGTCGAGTACGAGAAGGACGGCAAGGTGCCGTCCGTCGACACCGCCGAGTCCGACGAACACCGCGTCATCCTCGAACTCCTGCACCGCACCATCACGGACGGCTCGCAGAAGTGGACCCAGCTGGCGTCCGAGATCCGCGGCGTGACCGAGGAGACCACGACCGGCGTCCACCGCCTGTACGAGATGCAGCGCGACGGCGAGCTCCTGTTCCCGGCGATCAACGTCAACGACGCCGTCACCAAGTCGAAGTTCGACAACAAGTACGGCTGCCGCCACTCCCTCATCGACGGCATCAACCGCGCCACTGACGTCCTGATCGGCGGCAAGACCGCGGTCGTCTGCGGCTACGGCGACGTGGGCAAGGGCTGCGCGGAGTCCCTGCGCGGGCAGGGCGCCCGGGTGATCGTCACCGAGATCGACCCGATCTGCGCCCTCCAGGCGGCGATGGACGGCTACCAGGTCACGACCCTCGACGAGGTCATCGACAAGGCCGACATCTTCGTCACCACGACCGGCAACAAGGACATCATCATGGCCTCGGACATGGCCAAGATGAAGCACCAGGCCATCGTCGGCAACATCGGCCACTTCGACAACGAGATCGACATGGCCGGCCTCGCCAAGATCCCCGGCATCGTGAAGGACGAGGTCAAGCCGCAGGTCCACACCTGGAAGTTCCCCGACGGCAAGGTGATCATCGTCCTCTCCGAAGGCCGCCTGCTGAACCTGGGCAATGCCACCGGTCACCCGTCGTTCGTGATGTCCAACTCCTTCGCGGACCAGACCCTGGCCCAGATCGAGCTGTTCACCAAGCCCGACGAATACCCGGTCGGCGTCTACACGCTGCCCAAGCACCTCGACGAGAAGGTCGCCCGCCTGCACCTGGACGCGCTCGGCGTGAAGCTCACGACGCTGCGCCCCGAGCAGGCCTCGTACATCGGCGTGAAGGTCGAGGGCCCGTACAAGTCGGACCACTACCGCTACTGAGGTACCGCTGTTGAGGTACCGCCACTGAGGTGTCTCGGCTGACTCCGCGGCCCGCCCTCCGGGGAACGCGCCAGTGCACGGACGCGCTCCCCGGAGGCAGACGCTCCGGTCCATCGAGGCAGGCCCCCGCACCCCCGTGTCGGGGGCTTGCCTCTTTGGTACGTCGGCCCCCGCCCCCGCGGCCGTACCGCAGGACCGAGCACCGGACCGGCAGCCCGCTAAGACCCAGGACCCCCATGCCCCGCGGCCGTTATTCGCTCCACGATCCGCACGATCACACCACCCTCGGTGAAGAACACTTCCAGTGCGCCCCCGGCCCCTCCGGCTGGCGTTACGTCTCCCAGGTGACCACCCCCTCCGGTGACCACGGTGGCTCGGTCGATCTCGCCCTCGACGACCTCGGCCGCCCCATCCGCCTCGAACTGCATGCCGGGAGCTGGCGGGTACGAGGCGCCGCCCTCGACGGCGTCACCTGGGTCCGCACGGACCCCACCGGCACTCATGCCACCGAAGGCCATGTGCGAGCCCACGCCTTCGCCGGCACGTCCCCCGCCTTTCTGGTCGCCACCGCTCGTCTCCTGCGCCTCACCCCTTCCGCCGCCGCGACCCGCGTACGCCTCGTGGCCTTCACGGACCCGGTCCTCGCCCCGCGCACCGTGGACCAGTCCTGGGCCTTGGTGAAAAGCGAAGCACACGCCACTGACAATGGCCCTCTGACCGTGGACGAATACCAGGTCACAGCCCTGGACACGGGAGAGCAGCACGCCGTGCACATCGCCGGCGACGTGGTCCTGGCCGCACCCGGAATCGAGCTGGAGGACCTGCGGTCGCCGCCGTCCGTCTTCCCCGACTGAGCGGGCTCCGGGTTCGGGCCTAGGCCGGCGGTACGAACCCGGTGGAGGGCCGTTCGGCCACCGGGGAAGCGGCGGGTGCGGGAGCCGGGGGCTGTTCCACCGGCGGGGGCGGGGGATACGTACCGCCCGGCGCCGTCGGCCCGGGCGGGTACGGAGCCGACAGAGGCGCGGGCCCCTGAGGCGCCGGAGGGGCGTAGCTGTTCGGCGCACTCGGCTCCGGAGGGGCGTAGCCGAGGGGCGTGCCCGGCGCCGGAGGGGCGTAGCTGTTCGGCACACTCGGCACCGGAGGGGCGTAGCCGAGGGGCGTGCCCGGCGCCGGAGGGATGCCGTATCCATAGGGAGCACCCGGCGTCCGCGGGCCGTACGCGTCCGGCGCACCGGACTCCGAGGGAGCACGGCCGACGAAGGTCCGCCGGGCCTCCCGCGCCTGCCGCTCCTGCGCCACCGCCGCCAGATACGCCGCCGGTGGAATGCCCTGCGGCGCCGGAGTCCCCGTCCGGGCCGAGAGGTCGGCCGCGAGCTGCTCGGCCATCGCCCAGGAGACCTGCGGATCGAGCTGCTGCATCCGCGTCAGGTACTGCCGGACGGCAAGCCACAGCCCGTCCGGAACGGCCGACAGATCCAGCTCGGCGAAACGTCCCGCCAGCCAGGGCGGAGGCGGCGGAATGAACCGGGTCTGCCCGACGGGCACCCGCTCACGTACGACCAGGGTCCCTGCGAACACATCCCCCAGCCGCCGGCCGCGCGCCGAGACCAGCGAGGCGATACAGGCGACGACCCCGAACGTCATCAGAATCTCGATCACGCCGAGCGCACCACGCACCAACGCATGCCGGAACCGGATGGGCCCGCCGTCATCGCGCACCACACGCAGTCCGCACGCCATCTTCCCCAGCGAGCGCCCGTGGCTCAGCGTCTCCACCGCGATCGGCCCGCCCACCAGAAGCAACATAAAGGCCGCGAGCGACAGTGCGACCTGCGCGGCCTCGTCCAGGGAGGCCGTCGCCGCCACCAGGCCTATGGACACGCCGATGTACACGACCATGGCCACGACCAGATCCAGCAGTATGGCCAGCGCCCTGCTGGGCAGCCTCGCGGGACGCAGTTCGAGCGCCACCGCCTCACCTGTCACCAGCTCACTCACGCTTGCCGCCTTCCCCTGGTCTGCCCCGTACAGAGCAAGTCTGCCAAGCTGAGAGCGCATCGCGCCGCAGTACGACAAGCTGACAGCTACGACAGGCAGTCGACGACCAGCCGAGGAGCAGGCAGACCCGATGGACCTCGACGTCTTCGTCTCCGCACACCGGGCCGAGTGGGACCGCCTCGACGCGCTCCTGCGCCGCCAGCGGCGACTCAACGGAGCCGAAGCCGACGAACTCGTCGCTCTCTACCAGCGCACCGCCACACACCTCTCCCTGATCCAGTCCAGCGCACCCGACCCACAGCTCGTCGGACGCCTCAGCCAACTCGTGGCACGCGCGCGTAGTGCTGTGACGGGGACCCGCCGTGCCTCCTGGCGCGATGTCGCCCGCTTCCTGGGGCAGGGATTTCCCGCCGCCGTCTACCGCTGCCGTCACTGGTGGGTCCCCACCGCGCTCATATCCACCGCGCTCGCGATCCTTCTGGGCTGGTGGATCGGCACCCACCCGGACGTGCAGTCGACGATCGCCGCCCCCAGCCAGCTCCGCGAGCTGACCCGTCCTGGTGGTGAGTACGAGACCTACTACTCGAGCCATCCCGCGGCCTCGTTCGCGGCCCAGGTGTGGACGAACAACGCCGAAGCCGCCGCGATGTGTCTGGTCCTGGGGGTCTTTCTCGGTCTCCCGGTCCTCTACATCCTCTTCGAGAACATGCTCAACCTGGGCGTCGGCTTCGGCCTGATGTCCTCGGCCGGCCGCCTCGACGCTTTCCTGGGACTGGTCCTCCCGCACGGGCTGCTCGAACTCACCGCGGTCTTCGTCGCCGCGGGAACCGGGCTCCGTCTTGGGTGGACCCTCATAGACCCAGGCCCGCGCAGTCGCCGTACCGCCCTGGCGGAAGAGGGCCGCGCCGCCGTGGGGATGGCGATCGGACTGGCCCTGGTCCTGTTCGTCTCCGGCGCCATCGAAGGCTTCGTCACCCCGTCGGGCCTGCCCACCTGGGCTCGCATCGGCATCGGAGTCATCGCTGAGCTGGCCTTCCTCGCCTACGTCTTCGTCCTCGGCGGCCGTGCCGCCCGCGCCGGCGAGACGGGCGACCTTGAGGAGACCGAACGCAGCGCCTTCGTTCCGACGGCCGCCTGATGTGCGGAGACCCCTCGTGAGCTGCTAGTCTCCTCTTCGCCCCGGAAGACCTGTTGACACAGGTCCGGTGGGGAGGTAGATTCAAACAGTTGCCTAAAACTAGACAGGTTCAGGGCTGATCGTTAGAATCGATCTGCTTCATAACGGAGACTTCACTCCGAACATCGAAGCCACTTCCGATTTAGTCAGAAAATGAGTGGCCGGTCAGACCGGCCAAGAACTTCTGATAAAGTTGGAAACGCCGAAAGAGAGCCGGAAGGCGACCGAATAGGCAAAGGCCTTCCAACGGCCACCGGAAATGAATTCCGACCGGAAACGGAACGGAAAACGGATCTGGTAAGGTTGGAAACACCGAAGGGAAGCCCGGAGGAAAGCCCGAGAGGGTGAGTACAAAGGAAGCGACCGTTCCTTGAGAACTCAACAGCGTGCCAAAAGTCAACGC